>CAZOOK010000012.1:0-135619 GCA_964581385.1 uncultured Salinisphaerales bacterium | reverse complement strand
CGGCACCATGGTCGAGACGCTGGAGATGTTGTCGCCGGCCAGTTTCGAGCGGATTCCTACTCATGTCGTCATCGCCGGTTCTGGCTTTCACCTCCCGGGACAGCCGGTCGCCAGCGAGATGGTCGAGGCCAGGATCCGCGAGTCGAGTCCGGGGCTGCGCTTGCGGCACGGCCTGCTCCAATCGCTTACCGGCATCGAAACCCGGCATTTTTTGCCGGAGGGAATGCAAGCCTCTGACCTTGCTGTTGCCGCAGCGAAGAAGGCAATGGATCAAGCTGCCATGACGCGGACCGATATTGGACTGCTGGTGTGGGCTTCGGCCTCCCAGGATCTGACGGAACCCGCGACCGCACATATCGTGGCGTCGAAACTCGGTTTGAGCTGTCCGGTCTTCGACATCAAGAACGCCTGTAACAGCTTCCTCAATGGCATACAGGTGGCAACGGCCCTGCTGCGCGGCAACGCTTGCCAGACCGCGCTGGTCGTCAGCGGCGAATGCCCATCGCGCGCCATCCGCTGGGCCGTCGAGGATGTGTCGACCTTCATCGACGGTGCCACCGGATATACGATGGGCGATGCCGGCGCCGCCCTGTTGCTGACCCGTGATCCTTCCGCGGAAGGCATCTTTTTTCAGAAATTCATTGCGGCCAGCCACCACTGGTCCCTGGCGACACTGCCCGGGGGTGGATCGATGCATCCACGCGGTGAAGAATGGACTTATTTCCACGGCAACGGAATGAGAATGCGCAACGCGTTCATCGAATTCGGCGACAGCCTCCTTACCGGAGCGTTCGAAGTAACCGGTCTGGCAATCAAGGATTTCAGACGCGTCTTTTGCCACCAAGTGTCGCGGCCCTTCGTCACCGACTTCTGCACCGTCACCGGCATTCCCGAGTCCAAGCTCGTCATCACGGTGCCGCGGCTCGGCAACATCGCTTCGGCCACGATCCCCACGCAGATCGCCCAGGCGGTCGCGGCCGGCGAGATCGCGCGCGGTGATCTGCTCATGTGCATCGGGCTCGCCGCCGGGCTCAGCCTCGGTGCGGTGTTCCTAACCTATTGAACGGCGCCATGGGAATTATCGTCCGATCGCTGTTCGTGGTAGTGCCCTGCTACAACGAGGCCGCGGCTATCCGCACGACGCTCACGGCGCTCGCGACGCAGGCCGATCCCGCCTTCACGCTGCTTGTGGTCGACAATGCCAGCACCGACGGTACCATTGCCAAAATCGAGGCGTTTCGCGAAGCGCATCCGCGCCAGGACATCCGGATCGTTCGCGAGCCTCAAAAGGGGACGGGTGCCGCCGCCGATACGGGCTTCCGCGCTGCAATCGCTGCCGGCGCGAGCCACATCGCGCGCACTGACGCGGACAGCTTGCCACGGCGCGATTGGATTGGCGCGATCAAACGCGGCTTCGAAGGCGGCGCGCTGTTCATCGCGGGCCCGGTCCGTGCCCGCACGGACGACCTCCGGCTGAATCCGCTTCAGCGTCTGGGCGTCCTGCTGCTTACGGCCCTGATGCGCTTTGCCGCTCCGCGTCTGCCGAAAAACCGGGGCAGCGAATTTCTCTGCCCTTACATCCTCGCCAGCGGCGGCAACTTGGCGATCGAGGCGGATCTCTATCTCGCGTGCGGCGGTTTCCCGCGTATCGCACTCGAAGTCGACAACGAGGATCGCATTCTGCAAAACCGCGCGCGCGCACTAACCCCGGCCATCCGCTTTCTGCCGGAGATGGTGGTCGTTCAATCGGCACGAAGGATCAAGCAATACGGATTGCGCAACACCCTGTTTTGGTATTGGAACCGCCGGTACA
Source organism: uncultured Salinisphaerales bacterium (assembly GCA_964581385.1). Classification (GTDB taxonomy): domain Bacteria; phylum Pseudomonadota; class Gammaproteobacteria; order Nevskiales; family Nevskiaceae; genus CAZOOK01. Next base: position 133,806 of record CAZOOK010000012.1, on the reverse strand, counting down.
AACCGGTCTTGGTGGACGTTAGATGAGTACCGGTCAGCGTCGCGCGCGCGCGCAGGAGCGGGGCTTGCAGTTTGCCGCCCAGCCCTTGTTGTCGCCGATCCTGAAGACAGTGGCGCGCATGGGATCCATGGTGTCCTTGCCACGTATCGGCCACATCATCTCCGACCCGGCGCTCGCCAGTGAGGTATTGGGCGCCCCTGAACGCTTCACCAAAACGGGAGAAGGCGCGTTCAGTCATACCCTGACAGACGTCATCGGCCCCTCTGCGTTGATCAACATGGACGGCGACCCGCACCGCCAATTGCGCCAGCGACTGCAGCACCTGTTCACGCCGCGCTTCATAGACCAGCTGCTGACCCGCGAGATGGGGCCGCCCTTACACAACGCGGCAGCAACACTGAAGGCAGGCAACACGCTCGATCTGGTCCACTTTGCCAAGCTCTTCACTGGCCGCGTTGCCTGCGCCTTGCTCGGCATGGCGCTGCCGCCTGGGCGGGAGGATGAGACCTGTTTGAAACTGTTCCGCTCCGGGCAGGAATTCCTCGCCGCGCTCAGCTTGGCGAGCCGGAAACACGATAGCTCGCGCACGGCGGTCTTGCGCAGGCGCTTCGAGGAGATTACCGCCGACGCCCGGGCCGCGTACGATGCAGGCGAAGCGACGACGGTGCCGGGACGGCTGCGTGAACTCGGACTCGATTTCGAAGAAAGCCGGGGCACGGTTGGGCTGCTGTTCCTTGCCGGCACCGAGACGACAGCCACGTCGCTGTCACGGATCGTCAATTTCCTGATCGAAACAGAGCAGTGGCAGCTGGTGGCGGCGCGCCGCGATCTCCTGCCGGCGGCAATCCTGGAAGGTCTGCGGCTCACCACACCGGTGCCGCTCCTGACACGTCATGTCGCCGAAGACACCGTCCTCGGTGGAAAACGTCTGCGTGCGGGCGACCGCCTGATCGTCTGCCTCGCGACCTCGCTGCGGTCTCGGGCATTGGGAGCGACGGCACATGATTTCGACTTGAGTCGCAAACCGCCGCCTGCGTTGGCGAATCTGGCTTTCGGCCACGGCCCGCATTTCTGCCTCGGCGCGGCGCTTGCCCGGCGCGCACTTCACGAGGCGCTCACCATGCTGCTCGACGCCGGCCCCCTCACAATCACGCGCCGACGCTCTGCGCGGCGCGTCATGTTGCCGTCCTATGCGGTGCTCGAAGTGCGCCGCGCGGCAACCGGCGCGCTCCAACCATAGGCCGCCGCGAGATAGTCGGATAGATTGCGCGTCGGTGCGTATCCGAGCACCGCTGCGGCTTTGCCGCAATCGAGCGTGTACTCGTCGGCGACCTGAGCAACTCGGTAGCGGGTCAGGCGGGGCGCTTTGCGCCGGCCCAATGCCTGCCATAGCGTCTCCAGCACCGTGCCGATGAACCAGGCGGCGCTTCTCGGCAAATAATGGATGCGGGGCCGGTGACCGGTGGCTGTCAGGACGGCATTGAGCACTTCGTCAAGACGGAGCGGCCTCGCGTCGGCGATATTGAAGACGCCACGTGCGGAACCGGTGATCGAAGCCGCAAGCGCCAGCATCAACGCATCGACGAGATTATCGACGTGAGTCAGTGAAATCATGTTACGGCCATCACCCACCGCAATAAGGTGGCCGACGACGAGAGCGTCGAGCAGGCGCGGCAACAGGACACGGTCGCCGGGACCATAGATCGCGTGCGGACGCAGGATGATGTGAGCATCACGCTCACGCACGATTGCTTCCGCGGCCGCCTTGCTCTCCGCATAGGCATTGAGGAAACGGCTTGCGGGTGCTGCGTCTTCCCGCACCATGCGCTTGGGCGCAAACGCATCGTAAACGCTCGCCGTGGAAACGTGCACGATCGGGCAATCCGGAAAACTCGCGAGCACGTTGCGGGTGCCTTCGACATGACAGCGAAAGAACTCTGCCGTGCTGCCCCAGTCGGTCACCATGCCCGCGCAATGCGCAACGGCGTCTACCTTGTGCGGTGACCCGGGCAGCGGTCCGCTGACGATATCCCAGCGTTCATAACGCATACCCTGCACATCGGGCTGCGGCTGTCGGCCAAAGCCAATGACATGGGCATCCACGGACACGAGGGCTGCGGCGAGGCGACGGCCGAGGAATCCGGTGGCGCCGGTGATCGCAACATGCCGGCCTCGCAGTGCCTCAACGGCCAGCGGCATTGCATTCACTCCGCAACATGGCGGCCAAGCGTACCCGGTCGAGCTTGCCATTCCGACCAGCATACGGAATCGTACAAACCACAATCTCGTCCGGCTGGGCAAAGGCGTCGATGGCATTGGGGCCCGATCGCAACGCCGCCGCCACCCGCGTGCGGAGCCGCATCGAGTCCTCTCCAAGGGCCGGCTCGATCGCAAGCAGCAGCCGCTCATCCGCCGCCTGCTCGTCCGAATACCCCAGCAGGGCACATGCCGCGACGCCTGGAATCCGCGCGATCGTTTCTTCGTAGAGCGAAGGATAGATGTTGTAAGCGCCGCGGATGATCATGTCCTTCTTGCGGCCGAGGAGACGGATACGCCCGGCGGCATCGATGCGGGCGAGATCGCCGGTCGCGTGCCAGTCCGCGGCATCATGCCCGATATAGGACTTGAACAGGTTCGGCCCACGCACCAACAACTCGCCATCGGCGGCAAGGCGGGTCTCGATCCCCTGCACCGGGCGTCCCACCAGGTCGCCATCCTGGGGATTTGGATCGGCAAGCTTCTCGCGGGATTCGATCACCGAGACGGGGAGTGCTTCGGTCATCGCGTAGATGCACCATATCTTGATGCGCTCCCCACAGACTGCCCGCAGGCGCCGCAGCAGACCGGGACCGATCGGCGCGCTGCCGAGCAGAATGTGCGAAAGGTGCTCCGGAAAACGTCCACCCCTGGCTTCTAGGACCGTAAGTATTGCGGACATCTCGAAAGGTACTGCGTAGAGATGCGTTACGCGGTGGCGCTCGATATCGGCGAGCGCGCGGAGCGGGGCCAGTTTCGGCGGAATGACCGCCGTCGCACCGGCGAGCACCGCCGCTAGGGTCTGGTGCGACTGCGTGCTGTAGACGACGTCGGCCGGCGTCAGCGCCATCAGCCGGCTGATGAGGGAGAAAGCCGCGCCGAGACTGGTCGCGGTGTGCTCAACCGCCTTGGGTGCTGCTGTCGTGCCGGAAGTGAAGATCACACCGATCGTCCGATGCGGAGGACGATCGGCTTGGACCCTGGCGGAGTGCGGCTCCCGCACCGGCATCCTGAGCAAGGTGCGGATGTTGAGCCCGCGTGGCACGCCTGGAAGCCAGGGACCGACCCGGACGAACAACGCATCAAGCGATTGGATGTGTGGCAGATCGATCCCTTTGCGCCGCAGCCAGGTGCGCAACGGCCCGGGAGCGCTTGCGGCGAAGACCAGTGAATCCGCGACAACGAAGCGCGGCCGCACCAGTCGCATGCGCTCGAGGAAGAGCGCGCCGGCGACACCCGGATCCACCACCACCAGCTTGGCCCCCGCACGCAGCAATCCCAGTTGCGCAGCGATCGAAGCAATCCCGGGCCGCACCGCGAATACGACCGCGTCGCCCTCGCGGAGCCCAAGCTGTGTGAAACCCTCGGTCAGCGCATCGATTTGCGCGGCAAGCGCTGTCGCGGTGATCGTCCGTACCCACGGGCTGGCGTGCTGGATGATGGCAATCCGCTCCCGTTTCGCCGCCCGCAGCTGTGCCTGCATGCTGGCAAGCAGGTTATCGAACGTGCTCAGTGGGCGCAGGTCAGCATCCATTCGTTCTATCCGGACGAACGGGCGCGCAGGCGCAACGCTATAGGCGACGATGCCAGCACGGCGCCCATGACCTCCCGGGGTTCCTCCAAGCCTCCAGTGTCGAGCGCCTCGATGGTGAAACCACGAAGCAAGACGGCCACTCCGAGCTTGATTTCAATCAGCGCGAGACTTCGGCCAACACAGGTCCGCGGACCCGCTCCGAAAGGAATGGAAACACTCTTGGTCCTGCGCTCGGGACTGGCGTCGGCGAGCCAGCGTTCCGGATCGAAGGACGCAGCGTCAGCGAACCAGCGGTCATCGAGACCTTCCACACGCTGCAGTCCCATGACGACGGTGCCGGCTGGAACCGCGACGTCGCCCACTACCAGGTCGTGCATCGCCTCGCCCAGAAGCATCGGCTCGACCGGCTTGAATCGCAATGACTCGCAAGCGCACGCTTCGACGTACTGGAGCTTTTCAATCTGCTCCATCGTAATTTCGTCGAGAGACGGCACAACGGCGTCGATCTCTTCCGTGGCCCGCCGTAACACCTCCGGATTACGGTGCAGAAGCCAGATGAGCCAGGCCAGCGCAGTCGACGTGGTGATTTCACCGGCAAGTAGCAGATCAAGCGCATTGCCCGCGACGGCGGCATCGTCAAGTCCGCTGCCAGGCAGGTCCGCGGCGACGATCATGGCCTCCAGCACATTTGCGGGTGTGCTGCGGCGCGCGGGATCCGCACTCAACTGCGCGCGGGCCGCTTCGATAAAGCCGGTGGTCGCGCGCTTGATCTCCGCGACACTGCGCGCAAGCCGCCGGTCGGCGGGCAGCAAAAAAAGACGCCAGTACGGAATCGGAATCATGATGCGGCGGTAGAGCATCGCCATCACGAACTCGATGTGGCTATGAATCGGCTCCTCCTCCGCCTCCAGCGTATTGACGTCGGTACCGAACGCCTGGCTGGAGACCGCATCGACCATGTAGCGCTTGAGATCGCCATTGAGATCGATTGCGGTGCCGGCTGCAGCCGCGGCTGACCAGCGGCCGCGGAGTCTGAGCGCGATTTGCTTGAGGCGGGGGAAATAGACCCGCAGCTGCCGGGGGGAAAGGCTGGCGGTCATCATCGCACGCATGCTTCGCCATTCCGCGCCCTCGGCCATGAAGAGGCCGATGTCCGCACCCATCTCGCGCGCCAGATGCTGCACGCGCGCGGGGCGGCGGAATCCTTCCGGCCGGTTGCGTAGCGTGGAATGTATTACTTCATGGCCGGATATCACCAACAGTTGAACGCTACCAAGCCGTGCGCGGTAAAACGGTCCGTAACGCCGCGCCCATGCCTCGAATTGGAGATGCGCGCGATTGGGATGCAGCTGCACTGCATTACCCAGCAGCGGCCAGCCACGCGGCCCTGGGAGATCCGCGATCTGCCGCAAGCCATCGGCGGGTTTGGAGTTATCGAAGATCACGGAAGAAGATTAGGAAAATAGTCGCAGCCATGGAACTCGACGTCATGGCGACGTCGTTTGAGCTCACAACCAAGCGCGATCAGCGGATAGACGTTGCCGGCCGTTCCATCAATGGACATCACAACGTGCATCGCTTGCCCGCTCCGCGACTCTTCTGGGTCAAACTATAAAAGCGGTAGTAAACGCCCGCTCGGACGACCTATCACGTTGACATCATAAATTAATGGATTGCCGGATCGCCATGGCAGTAGCAGCGAAAATGTGACGGAGTAGTCACTAGAATGCGACAAAAAAAAGCGGGTTCCCTATTGCGGCAGAACCGGCTTGAAGCCGTAGTGGTCGAAATAGGCTCTGTTTTGTTCGTAGAGGGAGTCGGGGTCGATGCCGTATTCCTGGCTGGTGTATTGGTGGCGTCCGCGCTTGCCTTGCGGGTTGTTCGCCAGGGCGAGCTTCATGCGATCTTCAAACTCCTGTGTGTAATCGAGGCCGAACTTGCGGTAGATATTCTTCACCATCCCGATTGGATCGCGAACCAAATCCGGGTACATGCAATCGATGATCTGCGGTTCATATTGCGGATTCGCCCGGCGAAATTCCAGCGGGACGGACCACGAGGCGGACCATAGCTCCTGAACCAGGCTGCCAAAGCGCAGTTTGTCCAAACTGCCCTCCACGTCGAACGGCAGCGAAAACGTTTCAAATAAACGGCAACCGGAAGCCAGATTATTGACTGGGTCACGGTGCGTCACGATCACGCGCGCGTCGGGGTAGTGCGTAAAGATATCGCCAAAGCGATACGCGTAGACCGGCGACTTTTGTGTCCAATGCGACTTGGCCGGGCAGTAGGCATCCAGCATGGTGAATAAATTCCGTTCATATCTCAGCAGTGCGTCCCCCATGCCCGGTTGCGCAAGGCTGCGCACATATTCGCGGCCCGCGGCGAGACTGAAGAGAAAGAACAGCCCGTTGTGGATCGCTACCATGCTCAGGGATTCCTCTTTTTCAGTCGCCCCGAACGGATGAGACTCGGCGATCTTCTCCGCATATCCCGGCACAATCTTCGCGCCCATTGCCAGGTCGGAGAGCCTCCGCTTCACGCGCGGATCTCGCAGCGGATCCATCCCGGTCCTGAGTGGAGGCGTGCAATACACCAGCTCGTAGTCGTAAGGGGAGCGCGTATTCGGATCCTCGCTGAGCAAGCGATGCAGCAAGGTGGTTCCGGTTCGTGCCGCTCCAACCACCAGTACTGGCGCCTGGTAACGTCCGTTGCTCTCGATAAAGTCGCGGTTGGCTTCGTAGAATTTGATGGTTTCCGCGCGATTCTTGATCGGTTCACTCACCATGATCTTGATCACGACGCGACCAATGGGCGAGATATAGGGATTGCCGTCGAAGTTCCTGCTCGCGATCTCGATACATTGACGCAGCACGCCAAGCTCCTCGGCTGTGCCCCATCGCCCTGCCGGCGCGTCGACCGAATCGAAGGCCTTAAGCAGACTGTCCTTGAGCAGATATGCCGTCCGGCCCGTGAGTGCGCGGGACATCGAGGCCCACCACTCGACGGGTTTCAGGAACCAAGGAAATTTCACATAGTTGTGCGGGTAACGCCCAGTGGCGTCGCCGCGCGTTGTCGCCGGGTCCACGTGGTAATAGTTGAAATCGTTCAATTCAGGCTCCGGCGATCGAGGCCAGGTGCGCCACAAGGGCATCGAAACGGCCGTTGCCGGCGAGCACCCTGGGCAGGTTTATCGTCATGTCGACGCGATTATCGACGCCTGTCAGGGTTGCAAAAGCGCTGCCGCGCAGCGGCAAAAGCACCATGTCATGCAGTTTAAAACCGGGACAGCTCAGCGTCGCGGACTCATGACGGCCGACGTTCGAAATAACGGCGGTTTCCACCGGCTTTCTCTTGCGATAGTTCCTGTGCGTGCGCGACAGCAATAAATCCAGCCACGGTAGAGGCAGTAGTTTGATGGCATTGAGTACGCGCGGATAAGCCATGTCCTTGCGTTGCTCCAGCATCTCTTGCAGCCTGTGCTTGAACACCTGGGTGCCCTCGCCTTTTTCAAGACGCACCAGAAGCATGTTGGCGAAGTTCGTGGTCGACAGCAGGCCGGGGCAATGCCGGCGCAGGTCCACCGGGATTGCGATCAGTGCCGGCAGCTCACTGTACTGATGCGCAAACTCGGCCATGGCGGTGGCCACTTTCGCGAGCAAATCCTTCCTGGGTGGCCCCAGATGAATACGCCGGAATTCGTCGCCCATCTCGTCACCTTCCGGAGCGCCGGTCAGCCACATGGTCTTGATGTGACGGGAGGTCGAATGCGTGATGCCAGCACTGAGCATGAGATCGACATCGCTGAAGCTCGCATTGCTTCCCAGCAGGGGCTCGCCGCGCAAGGCGCGGAACATTTCTCGCAGAAAGTGAAGCATGCCGCTGCCATCGACGACCGCATGCAAGGCACGCAGGATCACCAACGACGTTCCGCCATTCCCCGGAGCAACGATCAGTTCGACGGTGGGGCCCGTTTCCAACGGTAGCGGCGTGGCTTCGATGAACTCGGCGCCGCGCTCGGAGAGCGTGTCCCAATCACAGCGCTCCAGCACGCGCAGCCGTGGCGGCTCGCCATCGCTCTGCCACCGAGCCCGGCTGCGCTTGCCGATCATGCGCAGACGCGCACCGGGATTGACCGCCACCACCTGATCGAGCGCCGATTGCCATTGCTGTGCACTGAGCGAGCCCTCCCCCCTCAGCACGAATATCACCTGGCGTGGCGGCTCGAGCGTGTGACGGCTGGTGCCGACACTGGCGTGGTAATACTCCGGAGCGGATAGCGGACGGGAAATGGATGTCAGCGGGGACAGCGGCGGCAAGCGATCCATGTGAGGTTCCCGTGCGCTCACCTGCCGTCATCGCCATTGGTTGCCGTTGTGGCTGGCGGACCGCTCCTGGAAAAATGCTCTTTATAGGCGCTCACGAGTTCATCGAGCTGACCGTGCTGGTTATAGGCCGCCGGCACGGAGAACGTAATGGTGGTGACTTCCGGATGGGCCAGGAAAACCACGTTCAGTTTGCCCACCGAACCCGGAATACCGCTGATCAGTTTCGGTTGAAATCCCGGCACTGCGGAGACCTCCGGATTCAAGCTCCCCATGGAAACAATGCCCCCCGATGGCGACCCGGGAGTGACGGTGTACAACAGCGTGTCGACCGAGCGCCGCAACTGCCGCACCATGTACCAGATCGGAATCCATAGCATCAGCCGGGGGAACGAACGGCAGTCGTGGAATTCGCGGATACCCCGGTTGATTAGCTGCATGATTGCGCGCGGACTCGCTCCATCCGGCACATCGAGACGCAGATAACCGGTCAGGTTGCCGATGCTCATTTCCTGCGTGCGCAGCCCGCGATAGTCCACCGGAATGGTGAAGCAGACTTCGCCCTGCTGCTTCCGGCGGGCCCAAGCGGCCAGAAACGCCGCCGTCTTGGGCAGCAGTTGCGAAACATTGTTTTTGATGACGACGCGGCGCCAGACATAGCGCAACTCGCGCCCGCTTTCCGCCGGAGCAAGGACGGGGATACTGGCCGGTGGCGATTTTGGGGGTTCCGGAATCCGGTCGCGATACTGCGCCAGGACATCGAGATCGGTGATCGTTGAATGCGAGCCGAGCAGCGCTTCGCCGCGCAAGGCGCGAAAGACCTCGGTGCCCCAGTGTATGAGGCCGCGGCCATCGACTGCGGCATGCGCCGTGCGAAAGACTAGGCGGGTCGAACCGTCCTTGCAGGGCACAACGAGAATGTCCGCCACGGGACCACCGTGCAGCGGATCAAGCCGTTCGTTCAAAAACGGCGCGCCCCGTTCGCTGTTGCCGTCCCAATCCGAGAGCGGCATGAGCCGTACGAGCGGCGAAACGCCACTGTCCACCCACCTCGAAAATCCCAGAAAACCTTTGAGCCGGACGCGGATACCGGGGTTGGCTTCGGCCGCGCGGTCCACGGCGATCTGCATGGCCTGAGGATCGACCTCGCCGATACCTTCGATGACGGCATCAACGTGATAGCGATGAATCTCGTTGATGACCAGCGCGCTGCGCTCCAGCGCCGACAAACGGCGAACGTAGCGTCCGGCCATCAGGTGCTCCCCGGTGCGGACATCACCGCGGAAAGAAACGGTTCGAGGTGTCCACGCAGCTCGCTCGGCATGTCCTCGATGACATAGGGTTGTTTTGAGAGAATCGTCCAAGTGTAACTTTTCGTACAAAAAATAGGCACGCTGCACGTGTCTCGTTAATCTTTAATTTGGGCATAAGGCGAAGATTCGCAGCCTGCCTCGCTTAGTTGAGTGGCTGGAAGCCTTCGACGAAAAGGCCGGCCACCCGTTCGCGTGGTATTTCTACATGCTGCACGGTAACCGCATCGGGTACCGCGCAGGTCTGGAGATTGCTGAGGCGATCAGACGCGGAATGCACTGGCTGCCGCCGGCTGATCGCGCCGTGCTGCAGCGCTACGCGGATTCGACCTACGGGTTCTGACCCTGCGAGCAGGGTTCTAACGCTGCCAACCTGGCCAATTATTGGGGGGCGACGACACACACTGCCAGCGCAGCCGATATGCTGCGCATAGCTGCTTCCGCATCTCGCTGCTGTGCCGCTATGTCTGATTGATTCCGCCTGCTGCTCCAGTCGAAAGAGAGCGCAGTGACGGCATGACAACGTATTTCAAGACCTACGAAAAATCGCTGCGCGCAAAACGCCTGTCGGCTCGAATTTCCTTTGCCACAGCCCATCGCAAAAAATTTCCGACGTGACCAAGATCATCAAACTGCACGGGGACCGCTAACACCCAGCAATTGGGGGTAGGTTTGGGGGTTACTTTACGGAACTAGCAGATATAAGTTAATTATCATCAAATAGATAAATATCGGATTCGATTGACGCCACCCCACCAAATTGAAGGGCTCGGATATCTCCGAGCCCTTTTTGTTGCCAGTCGGGCCATGCTGTCATCAGGCCTCCATCGGATACGCATAGGCAGCGATGCGCGGTGAGCCGCAGCGTCCCATTGGTTCAACGCTTGGACTGGACTGGCTCCTGCACCCGCCCGCTGATCGGATCGATCGTTAGGTTCACGCTCTTGCCCTTGGCCCCTTCTTCGGAGAACGTCAGGGCGCGACCGTCCTTCGACGTTTCGCCGCCGGTCTGACGGCGGCTTGCAAAACCCAGGTCCGTCATCTTCGCCGCGTAAGGCGACAAAACGGGGCCATCGCTCACGCCTGGTATCTCTTCCGCCGACGGTTGTGCCAGCACGGTGACGGGAGCAACAGCCAAGAGACTGGAAACGATCGCTGCAACCCGCGCTGCAGCCCGTATAGAAATATGCATTTTCAATCCCCTCTGCTCGTCGCCGAACGGCTTCGCATGCGGTTAAGACCGCGCAGCTTGGCGCTCGTTCGCGTTCTTATCAATCCTGCCATCGAGTCGTCTGCCCGCTAGGCCGACGCTTGGAACGGCGCGGTGCCACCGACACGAAATCAGCCTATATGCAAACTTGGCCAAGGCGGTCGCTGCGGATACAACATGGGGAGCAACGCGGCGAACTCAAAGTGCTTGATTTGCGGATATTTCCGGCTGAAGCGATGGGATCGTGAAATGGAACTCGCTGCCTTTGCCAAGGACGCTTGAAACACCAATCGTGCCGCCGTGGCTCGCCACGATCTCGCTGACGATCGTCAGACCGAGACCTGCTCCTCGATGATCGTTTGGCTGCGCCTGCCAACCGCGCTCGAAAACGCGGCTGAGGTCTGCCGCGGCGATGCCGGAGCCCTGGTCACGCACCCCAAACCGGATGCTGGCCTGCACCCGATCGGCAGTGATGTTGATCCGGCTGCCCGCTAATGAGAACTTGATGGCATTGCCGATGAGGTTGGAAAAAACCCGCAGCATGTGTTCGTAATTGATGTTGACGGAGCCAAGGTCGGTGCCGGCACTGACCTCCAGACAAATATCGCTGCGGTCGGCGATTGGACACATCATCATCACGGCGTCGCTCAGCAGGGTGTCCACTGCAATTCTGCATGGACACGGAGTCACGGCAGACGCGGCCGCTTGGGACGATGCCAGGAGTTCGTTGATCAAGCCGCGAATGCGGTCCGCAGCCCGGTGCATCCTGCCGACCATGAGCGTCGCGTTTGGGGAGAGTCCCCCCATCGAGGAAAGAAACTCAGTCCCCAGCGCGATGATCTGCAGCGGTGTCCGCATATCATGCATCGCAGCGCCCAGCATCCAATCGCCAGAAACTTCTTTCGTTTCGCTGCGGATTTCCACCACCTCTCGGGGTTGCTCGACGATCGTTTGCGACACACTGATATTTTGCAAACTGATATATGGAACTACCGCGGAAGCACGTGTAGAAAGAACACTCTCGGTATGCACGTCCTTCAGCCTGAGTAGCTGCGGCAATGGCATACCATAGAAATCCCTGCGGCTCGACTCTCGATCAATCTCCCTGAGACTCTGCTCCATCGTCGGTGCCATAGTGCATCTCCCGTACTAACGCCCCTGCGCGATTGATTCCGTGCCTGCAGTCAAGTCAACGTCCCTGTCGACCAACGGCATATTGCCGCGCCGCACCATATATCGTCTGTACGATACCGAACCATCGAGCAAGAGGCCGGCGGCTTTGTCCGGATGTCAGGAACCAGATTCTCGTCTGTGCAGGCTCCAGATGATGTACAACAGGGCGCTTGTCGAAGCAGTACCGCTGCAAGAACAACGACCTGCGATCCGACGGTGTCGCTATGTGCGATATGGAACACTGATTATGAGTCCATAAGAGATATAGTCACTATATGATTGTCAATCGATATCTCGCCCGACACGGAACGTGACTATGTCCGAAACACCCCCCTCTCCCAGGCAGAACTGCTTGCTCGCCGTGTTGCCGGCAACTGAATACAAGCGCTTGCTACCGCACCTGGAATTGGTATCGATGAAACTCGGCTCCGTTCTCTATGAATCCGGGGCGCGATTGCAGCACGTCTATTTTCCCATCGACTGCATCGTTTCGTTGCTGTATGTAATGGAAAATGGCTCATCGGCTGAAATTGCCGTAGTGGGGCTGGAAGGCATCGTCGGCGTGTCCCTGTTCATGGGTGGCGAAACCACACCCAGCCGGGCAGTGGTGCAGAGCGCCGGGCAGGCCTATCGTTTGAAGGGAAGTCTGCTGAAGGATTCGTTCAACCGGGCCGGCGCGATGCAGCATCTGCTGCTGCGGTATACGCAAGCGTTACTGACGCAGATGGCGCAGACCGCCGTCTGCAACCGTCATCACTCTCTGGAACAACAACTGTGCCGCTGGCTGCTGCTGAGCATCGATCGGCTTTCGTCCGATACGCTGGTGATGACGCAGGAATTAATCGCCAATATGCTGGGTGTGCGGCGCGAAGGGGTCACTGCGTCAGCGGGCAAGCTGCAGGCGCTTGGTTTGATCGAGTATCACCGTGGGCACATCAAAGTGCTTGATCGCAAGGGGCTAGAGAAGAGATCCTGTGAATGCTACGCAGTCGTCAAAAAAGAATTTGATCGCTTGCTGCCCGCGACTATTGAACCGGAGCGGTGAGCGTGGTGCGTGAGTCAGCAAAGACGCCTTTCGTTGCGCCGCGCTCCAGCCATTGGCCAAACTCCGCCGCCGCCATCGGCCGATTGAAGTAGTAGCCCTGCCCTTCGGGACAGCCTTGATTCTTGAGGAATGCGAACTGCTCCTGCGTTTCCACACCTTCCGCTACGACCGTCATGCGCAGACTCTTCCCCATGCCGATCACCGCGGTGACGATATTGGCATCGTCCGCAACCGTGGCGAGATCGCGCACGAACGACTGATCGATCTTCAAGATATCAATCGGAAAGCGCCGCAAATAACTCAAGCTTGAATAACCGGTACCGAAGTCATCCAATGCGAGTTGTATGCCCATGTCTTTGAGGGTCCGCAGCACTTCCGTCGTCGATGCGGAGTCGTCCATCAAAAAGGACTCTGTCAGCTCAAGATCCAGGTAGCACGGCTCCAAGCCGACCTCTTTCAGAGTCGCGTGTATTCCCTCAGCGAACTTCTTGGCCCGCAATTCCACCGCGGAGACGTTGATCGCGATGCGCAGCGGCGGCAGACCCGCATCCTGCCAGGCCCGGGCCTGGCGGCAGGCTTCGCGCAACACCCACCGGCCGATAGGCACAATGAAGCCACACTCCTCCGCAATCGGTATGAATTGCGCCGGATGCACGACTCCATGCTCTGGGCTGCACCAGCGGAGGAGCGCTTCCGCGCCAGAAAGGGCCCCCGTATTCAGATTTATTTTCGGCTGGTAGTGCACCGTCAATTCGTTCCGCTCGATGGCATGCCGCAGACCGCTTTCGAGGGATTGCCGCTCGATGGCGGATACCTTTATATCCGGCCTGAAGAACTGATAATTGTTGCGCCCGTTGTCTTTCGCGTGATACATCGCGAAATCGGCGTTCTTCAATAAAGTCTCTGCATCCAATCCATGATCGGGGTAGATGACGATGCCGATGCTCACCGTGATGTCCAACTCATGGCTCTCGATGCGGTGGGGGGCGCTCAGGATCTTGAGTATTTTATCCGCAATGACGGCCGCATCCTGTACCTGCATCACTTCCGAGAGCAAAATCACAAACTCATCGCCTCCCTGCCGGCTGACGGTATCCGAACTGCGCACGCAAGCGAGCAAGCGCTGTGCGACGGATTGCAACAGGCGATCTCCGATGGCGTGGCCCAGGGAGTCGTTGACGTGTTTGAAGCGATCGATGTCCAGAAACAGCATCGCCAGCTTTTGCCGGTGACGGTGAGCCATGGCCATCGCCTGGGCCAGGCGGTCGTTCAACAAAATTCTATTGGGTAAATCGGTGAGGCTGTCGTGCTGGGCCAGATAAGCCATTCTGAGCGATACCGCCCGGGCCATGCTCACATCGTGAAACACCATGACCGCGCCGGTCACGTGTCCCCGGCGGTCGTGGATGGGGGCGGCGGAATCTTCGATGGCGGATTCAACGCCATCGCGCCGGATCAGAATGCAGTTTGGAGTCAGGCCGACGGTCTTGTTTTCCTGAATCGCCAGCGCCATCGGATTCTGCACGGTTGCGCGAGTGGTGGAATCGACGATCTGGAACACCTCCTCCAGCGGACGACCTGCCGCCTCTGCCAAGGGCCAGCCCGTCAATTTCTCAGCGACGGCGTTGAGATACGTGACGTTGCCGCGCACGTCGGTGCTCATGACCGCATCACCGATCGAATTGAGCGTGACCTGCGCACGCTCCTTCTCTTCAAATAACGCCTCTGCATTTACCCCGCGTTCGATCATGCTGCCCAAAGCCTTGGGCAGCATGTATCCGTCGATCCGGTTCTTCAGCAGATAGTCCTGCGCGCCATGCTGGACCGCCAGCTTGGCAGTATTCTCTTTCTCTACAGATGTAAGGACCAGGATCGGAATCTGCGGCGCGGCACTAAAGAGCTTGTCAAGAGTTTCGAGACCCTGACCATCGGGCAGAAAGAGATTGACCAACACCGCTGCAATTCCATTTTTTTCCTGCCTGTCTTCCCTGCCCAGTCGTTCCACACCCTCGGAGCAGTGCCTCACCCATTCAACTCGAAATACCCCATCGCCGGAATTCGTGAGCGCCTCTCGAACGGTCTCGGCATCCGCGGGATTGTCTTCGATCAAGAGTATGTTTCGAAACGCCAAGGGTCCTTCCTTGTTTTGCGTCATAGCATCCGTACCCGGTAAAAATCCCTTTTCTTATTAAAACAGACGCCCGCGCAGCGGTCTGTGCGGCAGCGAACATGAAAATTATCAGGACAAATCTCCCGCTGCAGCGAGGGTGCATGTTGAGAGTGCTCGGCAGCAACATCCCAGCGTTCGCTACCGAACACATACAGTACATTGCGATCGACAATACCCATTGACTGCTGTCTTTCGCAGAAAGGAGAACTCAGTGGTTTAACGCACAGAGAATATGCAAATGAATACGATACGGTCCGGTGTTAGCAGTTTTATCAATTCGTGCGGGCACTCATCTCGGATCAGCAGCATCAAGGAATTCAATGGTAAAGGACAACCCTACATCCGCTGGATGTTTTGGCAATCGTCTGCTCGATATGTCACTGGGCAAAAGTCGTAGTAATAGCGTTCTGAAGCATTTGGAGCCGATCAAGTGCGATTTCGGAGACATCCTCGCCGAACCAGGGCAGCGAATCCGTTACGTCTATTTTCCGACCAGCGGCTTCATCTCTCTAGTGGCGAAGGCCGATGATCATTCAACGCTTGAGGTCGGCCTGATCGGCGATGAAGGCATGTTGGGAACTTCGCTGATACTGGGCATAAATGTATCGCCGCTGCACGCGCTGGTGCAGGGCGAGGGCATGGCGCTGCGCATGAAGGCAAGCGATTTCAAGCGCGAACTGAGCGTAAATGCGCGGCTGGAGCGCGATCTCAGACGCTATCTGTATTTGTTGCTGGTAGAACTGGCACGAGCTTCGGTGTGCACGCGTTTCCATCTCGTGGAAGCACGGCTGTCACGCTGGCTGCTGATGACCCAGGACTGCGCGCACGCGGACCATTTTTCACTCAAGCATGAATTCCTCGCCAAGATGCTCGGCGTGCGCCGCAGCGGCATCACCATCGCTGCCGGGGCGCTGCAAAGAAAAAATCTGATCCATTACAACCGCGGTAACATCACCGTGCTCGATCGTGCTGGCCTCGAGCGCGCCTCCTGCGAATGCTATGCACTCATCTCGACCATGAACAAGAGTCTTTACAGCTAGGCGCGGAGTTTAGAAAAAGACCCATCAGTTTTCTTATGTGCGCTAGCGCACAGACGTATCCCCGAGACGGCGCGATGATTTTGGGTGAACCGAGGGGTGTGTGGTTTCTTATTGCGCGCGCTTGGAGTTGTATCTGCCTGGCCCGTGAACCGGTGGCAATCTGTCCGGAGCGGTCAATTTGACCGGTTTTCCGGGCTTTCCCGCTTTCACTGGCAGCCCAGGCTGCGAAATCTCCTCCGCATCATTGTGTGCTTTTATACGTAGGCCCGCCATGTTAGGGAAAAAGGTATTCGACTCCGTCACTCTCGATGATGCCGGCAGACTGAACGGGATCATCGAAATGCAGCGCCGGGACACCTTGCTGAAAGCCGGAGCTTTGCAGAATGCAATCCTCACCAGTGCCAATTTCTCGATTATCGCCACCGACGAAAAAGGCATCATCCAATTATTCAACGGTGGCGCCGAGCGCATGCTGGGCTATCCGGCCGCCGAAGTTATCAACAAGATCAGCCCCAGCGACATCCATGATCCGCAGGAAGTGGTGGCGCGCGCGCAGGCACTGAGCGTTGAGCTCGCAACCACCATTGCGCCAGGCTTCGAGGCACTGGCTTACAAAGCGTCGCGCGGGATCGAAGACAGTTACGAATTAACCTATATCTGCAAGGACGGCAGCCGCTTTCCGGCGATCGTATCGATCACCGCACTGCGCGATGACTATGACGATATCATCGGATACTTGTTGATCGGTGCCGACAATTCGGTGCGCAAGCGGTTCGAACTTGAACTGCATGAGGCCAGGGCCGTTGCGGAAAAGGCCAACCTCGCGAAATCGGACTTCCTGTCCAGCATGAGCCACGAGCTGCGCACGCCGCTCAGCGCGATCCTGGGATTTGCCCAGCTTATAGAGTCCGGTTCGCCGCCGCCGACCACATCCCAGAGGCGAAGCCTCGATCAGATTCTCAAGGCGGGGTGGTACCTGCTGGAGCTGATCAATGAAATCCTCGATCTCGCCCTCATCGAATCCGGGAAGCTGTCGCTGTCGCTGGAACCGATATCGCTGGCCGACGTGATGCGCGAATGCCAAGCCATGATAGAACCGCAGGCGCAGAAGCGCGGCATCAGCGTGGCTTTTCCACAGTCTGAAATGCCGTACTTTGTCAAAGCCGACCGGACACGAGTGAAGCAGGTTCTCATAAACCTGCTTTCCAACGCGATCAAATACAACCGGGCAGACGGGACGGTCGTAGTGGACTGTATTGCGAGCGCCCCGGGGCACATTCGCATCTGCGTCAAGGACACCGGCGAAGGCCTGGCTCCGGAAAAACTGGCGCAGCTTTTCCAGCCTTTCAATCGTCTCGGACAGGAGGATAACACCGAGGAAGGCACAGGCATCGGCTTGGTGGTATGCAAGCGCCTGATCGAGTTGATGGGAGGCACCATAGGCGTGGAAAGCACCGTCAAGGAAGGCAGTGTGTTCTGGATCGAATTGAACCTGACACGCGAGCCGCACGCGATCATCGACGCAGCCGCCCCCGCAGCTGTCGCCACGATTCAGGTTCGAACCGACGCGCACTTGCGCACCCTGCTCTATGTCGAGGACAACCCGGCCAACCTGATGCTGGTCGAGGACCTCATCGCTCGCCGGCCCGATATCCGCCTGCTGAGTGCAGAAGACGGCAACCGGGGCATCGAGATTGCGCGGGAGTTCCTACCGGATGTAATCCTGATGGACATCAATCTGCCGGGCATCAGTGGCGTCAGGGCGCTGAAAGTCCTAGCCGAGGATCCGGCAACGGCGCACATTCCGGTGGTCGCGCTCAGCGCCAACGCCATGCCCCGCGATATCGCCAAAGGTCTGGAGTCAGGATTCTTCCGTTATCTCACCAAGCCGATCAAGGTCAACGAATTCATGGATACGCTGGATGAGGCATTGAAATTTGCGAAAGCAGAAGCAGCGTCCGCAAACAAGGTGAGAAAAGCATGATGATCAATGCGCGCGATATTTTTGGCGCCAGCATCCTGATTGTCGACGATCAGGAGTCCAATGTCGGTCTACTTGAACAACTGTTGAGTGAGGCCGGCTACATCTGCGTCGCTTCAACGAGAAATCCACAGGAAGTCTGCGCACTGCATCGAAAGAATCGCTACGACCTGATTCTGCTCGATCTGCAGATGCCCGGCATGGATGGATTCCAGGTCATGGAAGGTCTCAAGACCAACGAGGCGGATCACTACTTGCCGGTTATCGTGCTCACTGCGCAACCGGGTCACAAATTGCGCGCATTACAGGCCGGCGCAAAGGATTTCATCAGCAAGCCGTTTGACCTGGTTGAAGTCAAGACGCGCATCTTCAATATGCTGGAAGTCCGCCTGTTGCACAAAGAACTTGATCGCCGTAACAAAATGCTGGAAGAAGCGATCCAGGAGCGGACCGCTGAACTGCGCGAAAGCGAAGCGAGTTATCGCAGTCTCACTGAGCTGGCCTCCGACTGGTACTGGGAGCAGGACGAGACCGGGAGCTTCACCAAAGTGTCCGGTCCGGTTCTGGAAATGCTCGGGATCCAGGTCGACAGCTTTGTGGGTGAGAAAAGTGATAAACAGATGAATGGCTGGAATGAGTCGGAGCGCACCGTTCTGCGAGCGAAGATTGCAGCCCGGCAGCCATTCCTGGACTTCGTATTCAGCCGCGTCAATACCGACGGTTCACAACAAAAGTTTCAGGTCAGTGGGGAACCGATGTTTGGAAGCTCCTGCCGCTTCATCGGCTACCGCGGCATCGGCCTGGAGCTTACCGCAAGGAAATAAGGCAGAGGATCTCAATAGTTCGCCATGTCGTCGCCGCATAGTCCCGATCAGAATCATCTTCTAGCTGCCTTTCCCGCGGCGGAATTCGAGCGCGTGGTTCCTCATTTGGAACTGGTGCCGCTGCTGCTCGGCCAAACCTTGTACGAACCCGGCGGCCGGCTGCAGCACGTCTATTTCCCCACGACGGCCATTGTGTCGCTGTTCTATATCCTTGAATCCGGCTCGTCGGCCGAGATCGCCGGGGTCGGCAATGAAGGCGTACTCGGTATTTCTCTGTTCATGGGAGGCAACACCACGCCCAGCTCGGCGGTGGTGCAGACTGCCGGCCACGGTTACCGTCTGCAGGAGAGGCTACTGATGGAGGAATTCAATCGCGCCGGCCCGGTGCAGCATTTGCTGCTGCGCTATACCCAGGCGCTGACCACACAAGTGTTCCAGATCGCCGCCTGCAATCGCTTCCATTCGATAGAACAACAGCTGTGCCGGTGGCTGCTGTCGACTCTCGATCGATTGTCTGAAACTGAGTTAGTGGTGACGCATGAATTGGTTGCCAATGCACTCGGTGTGCGCCGGGAAGGCGTTACGGAGGCTGCCGGGAAATTGCAGCGCGCGGGTCATATCAGCTACCGCCGCGGCCACATTTCAGTAATCAATCGGCATGGATTAGAGGCCAACGCTTGCGAATGCTATGCCGTCGTCAAGAAAGAATCAGACCGTCTGCTGTCTGATGTGCAACATCGCCAGATCAAATCCGCTGTTGCTGTATAAGTTGCTGGCACGCAGCATCCGCGTGAATCCGAATGATGTCAGCCATGAACCATCGCCCACACGCTTTGGCGGATGGGCGACGGAATAATGGCGACGTCTTTCGCAGTCACGCGAAGAATCCAGGCTGTTATTGCGGAGAATTCTGGCTAGTGACTTGTGGCGAAGAATTCTGGATAGTGACTTCGACGCGACGGTTCAGTTGCCGGCCCGCGGCAGTTTCATTACCCGCGACCGGGTAAGCCTTGCCCTTTCCTGTCGCAGCGATTCTGCCAGACTCGACGCCATGGCCGGTGAGATAAAGCGATACGGCATCGGCGCGCTTCTGCGACAACGCCAGATTCATGTCGTCACTGCCTATGCTGTCGGTATGGCCTTCGATCAGGACGTGTCGATCCGGCGCTTCGCGGAGCGCAGTAACCAGCTTGTCCAGATTACCGGCACTACCAGCCTTCAAATCCGCACGGCCGCTGGAGAACAGTACATCGCCCAAGGTCACGACAACGCCGCGGTCCGTCTTCTTGGCTTTGAGATCGGCCAGTTCGGACAGCAAATTATCGTTCTTGTTCTTCAGGTCAATGTTATTGCTCTTTGCGGCGTCCGCTTCGTGCGTGCGCGCATCAAGCCGAACCTGATCGCTCTTATCGCTGAGCGCCTGGCGCTGATCCATGGCGTACTGCGCCTGAGCCAGCGATTTGGCAGTCTGCACCTTGCGATCGGCGATATAGACGCGATGCGCCGTCAGTGCCGTGTCGGTATCTGGAACCTCTGCGTCGCGCACAGCCTGTTCGGCGTCTTTCATCGCGATTGGTGCGCGGCTCGCCAGCTCCGGATTCGATTGCAGCGCTGATAAATCCCCGCGTACCCGATCCGCGTCGGGATTCTTGACGGCATCAGCGGCGCAGGCCGCGAGCAGCAATGCAGCGGAAGCCAATGTGACATTCCGTAAAACGGTGTGCCCGGTAATTCTGATCGCATTCATGACGCGCCTCCTGAGCTGCGCTGCAATTCCTGATGTAGAGTGTCGACGTTCTTCTGCAGATCGGCATTGACCTTTTCGGCGCGACCGTCACGAGCACGCGCCGATGCCAGTTCGGCGTCGGCATGGGCTTCGTCAGCCAGACGTCGTGCCTGGATCACATCCTTCTCTTCCACGTCCTTGGTGGCAGCGGCCGTGCGTGCCGCCCCGATCTTGTCGCGTGCTGATTGCAGTTCTGCGGGTGCAAACTCGGCAGCCTGCTCTTTATCGGCGTTGGCGATCGCGATATCCGCGGCCTGGAATGAATCGGTAGGAGGTTGAGGGACGGAGGCGCAGGCGGCAGTCGCTAGCGCTCCGAGTGTGGTAACAAGAAGATTGGTGACGGCTGTTATTTTCATAGTCAGCTCCTGATTGTGCGCTATTGAAGCGGGACGATGATGGGAGGTTTCATCTGCCAGCGACCGGCGATATGCCGGACTGAGTGGCAGTGTTTTACAACGGCGTTCCACAAACGTCGGTCTGCTACCGCACACAGCCTATGCACGGTTTATCCCGTCTCATGCCGGCCATCTCTTTTCCGCAGCTCCCAAGCGGTGTAAGCGCGCCAACGCACCGACGCGGTGTTCATTCACCCCTATGGTTCTCCACTTGCACCCCTCCCAGCGCTTCGCAATGTCGTGGGTCGCGGGATTCGTTAAAGAGGTCACCATGAACACGCCCAATCAAAAGAATGCGGCCAACGACGCCGCTACCACTGTCGTTCACATAAAAAAAGCGGAGCCTCGCGGCAGTGAGCCCACGTCCACGAAAACCAAACCCGGCGCAAAATCTGATCCCAGGGAAACAGCCCAGGAAGGCTTTCACCAAGTCACTCCAAAAGATTCCATTAAGGCGCCTTTTACACCGGTCACTCAAAAGAGTTCCATGATCACCCCGCTGCGTGCAGCCAAAGGTGATGATGATCTCATGAGCCAACAGCAGAAACCGTCATGAGCATGCCCAGCGTGGACGAAGTCAAGGGCAAGTGGAAGCAGCATGTCGGTGCCGCCAAGATCGCATGGGGCAAGCTGACCGATGATGAGTTGCTGAAGTCCGAAGGCCACGAGCAAAAGCTGACCGGCCTTGTTCAGGAGCGCTACGCAATCACGCGTGATCAAGCCGACAAGCAGGTTAAAAGTTTTTTTGAGAAGCACAAAATCTGAAGTAAGCGGCATCACCTGCCGCTCTTCGGGAGAGGAGCGGCAGGCAATCGGGACCACGCTCCGGTGCCCGAGGGCAATCGCCTGATAGCGATCAGACAGCATCGTTCTTTGTCGCAGTGGAGAAGCAATATGTATAGGAAATCATACTTTCAGTCGCGCCCGATATTGCAGGCAACCGGCATCGCGCTGGCGATCACCGCCATGAGCAGCGCTGCCGCGGCGGATACAACGTCCCAGAATGTCACCGATGCGCGTCAGGAGACTCAGATCTGGACGACTTATGCTCTGAGTCCTTATCTGCGCGCCAATGACCTTAAAGTGTCGGTGCACGACGGCAAGGCCACACTCACCGGAAAAGTCGAGGAAAGCGTCGACAAGGACCTGGCGAAGCAGATCGCGCTGGGCGTCAGCGGCGTCACGGACGTGGACAACCAGATCACCGTTCAAGCGGACTATACCCCGCCAGTGCGGTCTTTAGACCGCAGTTACGGCCAGGTCATCGACGACGCCACGATCACAGCGGCGATCAAATCGAAGCTCACGTGGAGCAAATATACGGATGGTCTCGATACAAACGTTGACACGAAATCGGGAAAGGTAACGCTATCGGGCACGGCTGATAGCGCCGCGGCCAAGAACCTCGCCGGAAGTCTGGCGATGAACACCCGCGGTGTCGAATCGGTGAATAATCAGCTGGTGGTCAATGGTACCAAACTGAACATGGTCGATTCCGCCAAAAGTTCCACGCGTGAAGCCGGACACGAAATCGCCGACAGCTGGATCACAACGAAGGTGAAGTCCACCTTCATGTATTCCAGCAATGTTGACGGCTCCGATATCGCGGTCAGTACTCACAGCGGCGTCGTCACGCTGAGCGGAAAGCTCAGTAGCGGAGCCGAGCGCGCCTTGGCCATCGAACTGGCAAAAAACGTGCGCGGAGTCATAAGCGTGGAGTCGAACGGTCTTACCATTTAGCGCAACGGCTCTTTATCGCAGCAGTTCTGACCAAGCTGATTCAGAATTCGAGGCGTGATTATATTGTCGCCGCTTTGTGCGGTAGCGTACAGACGCGACTGCGCCTAAACGTTCATGTTCCGCACGCATTACTGGATTTCACCGAAAGCTACTCAACGGAAAATGAAAATAATGCTTAACAAGGACGCTCTCGAACTACTCAACAACCTCGTTCAGATATCGGAGGACGGTAAGAAGGGATTTTCGGAAGCAGTCGATAAAGCGGTAAAGTCCGAGCTGAAGATCATTTTCCAGCGGCGTTTGGCGGATTGCGGATCAGCCGTGATTGAGTTGCAGCGACTGGTGGAGTCAATCGGCGGCACGGCAAAAGACGGCGGCACGGTTGCCGGCGCCGCGCGACGCGGGTGGCCCACGCTGAAAGCAGCCGTCGGTGACACCGATATCGCCCTGCTCGAAGAGATCGAGCGTGCCGAAGATGAGGCTAAGGCGGCATACGAAAAAGCACTGATCGTCGAACTGCCGCAACAGATCCGGAACGTGGTTCGGCGTCAGCATGCTGCCACCGTCTGCAATCACGACCTCATTCGCGATCTGCGCGACAGTTACAAGGCTGCGAAGGAATCTCTCTCGGTCTGACAAGTGCTTCAACTTTGATCCGAATATTCTGCGACACCGATGTGATCGTTAAAACAACCGGGTTTGTGCGCCACGCAGCTCTATAGTTATGGCGGGCTATGCATCGACCCAATCGGATTTGGCAGCGCAATTAATTCTGTGGTGAAAAATGACTTTTATCGAAATTGATAAAGACAAGCTAACAGGACTTACCTTGATAAGGGACTGCAGCGATCCGCCAAGGTACTATTTGCAGGAAAGACAACGACGCAATCTCCTCGCAATCGGAAGCTTGGAGGTCGCACTGAAGCGGTTCGCGTTATGGGTCGATCGACTGACTCCGACTCATGCTGAAGGATAGTGCTTGTCGAAAAACTCCCTCACCTTCCGATCCGATTCTTCCCGGCTGATGTGATAGCGCAGCTGGACCAGCCCGGCGAGCTTGTGGAAGTTGCCATCCACTGTTGCCAGTTCCTCCGGGGGCACTTTCTCCCAAACGATCGTGGCTTCCGCCATGAGGGTCTTCCACCTCGCCTTGGCTGCAACACCATCGGCAATAACGGCCGCCGTAATCTGCTTTTTCGTGCGCGGCAATTCGGTCACGCGAGATGACTTAGCGGGTACGATCTCCGCAGGCTTCGTTTCGTCTTGAATATTCATCGCTTATCCTTTCTTGTGGCGCCCGGCGAAAGTACCGAACGCTGGCGCAGTCGATCATGCATGAAAAAACAAACCATCTATCCCCCTGGGCGAATTAGAAATCCGCCCAGCGGTCAGATCCTTCGACCTTGAATGATCCTGATCAGGACAACGATGATCGCCGCGATCAGGAGCACGTGAATAAATCCACCCATGGAATAGGACGATACTAGTCCCAGTACCCATAGAATTAGTAAGACAACCGCGATGGTCTCCAGCACTCTTTTATCTCCGGTCTCAGCTCCGTCCGCAATTCGCGTATCTTGAGATTAAGTGCCATGGCCGTGATTATTCAGTGCGACAGCGCACATATGACTATTTGCACGCTGCAGGAGCTTCTCATTCTGTTACGCGATCAGTCGGAATACTGACGCTCTGGATCCCGGCCGCATTCAGATCGATAATCTGGGCACCTGAGGCACCTTCAATTGAGTCGACAACAATGCTCGTAGACAAATCCACTTCCATATTCTGTATTTAGCGTCAGCCATTGGCGCCGTCCAGTTCGCTGGTTCTAATGTATTAACTGCGATGTCACCATCGGCCGCACCGCGTTCCACATGCTTAGTCCGGTGGGAACATCCTGCGTGATGAGAATGATCGCGGCATATCCCAGGCCGGCATCGAGCCACGGCGTTGTACCGAATAAGCCCGGATCATCGAACTCAGGTCCCGGAGAACCCGTCGAGGCATATAGCGATGGGGCGGTCACGAAAAATCCGAACGTATATTCCGGGGCGAAGTACGCTTGCTGATCAGTGCCAAGAAACGGCAACGGCTCAACCGTGGCATTGCCAATCTGATTGGTTTTCAGAGCCTGGACCATCGCGTGCGAAAGCACTCGAGTCCCATCGTCGGCGACGCCATCGTTCAGGAGCATTCGCAGGATGGCTGCATAATCTTCAATATCAGTAGACCCACCGCCAGCCAGGCGCGGATTATCCGTAGAACCGTAGGTGAACGTCGTCAGCTTCAGAGGCTGGGCAACTGCGCTGTCAAAAAAACTTTCCCAGGCAGTACCAGAGATCAGTTCGGCAACATATCCCGCTATCTGGTAATCCGCGCCGCTGTAGGAAAACGTCGTGCCTGGTGGAAAGATAAGATCGTGAGTGGCGATGTCCTGTACACAGGACTGAAGTGTCGTAAAAGTATTGCTCAGACAATCAGAACTCGTTGGATCTGGCGGCTGCGGAAGACCGGCCGTATGGCTCAGCAGCATACGTGTGGTGATTGCCCATTTGTCCTGAGGCCAGTTGAAACTCGGATCAAGCGCGTCGAAATACGTCTTCACCGGCTCATCGAGACCGAGTTTCCCGGCATCGACCAACGTCAGAATTGCGATCGCGGAAGGCACCTTCGTTGCCGAAGCGATCGCGGAAACCGTCGTGACGTCCTGATTTCCTCCTGACGTCTGATATAGCACGCCAGTTTTTGACGTGAGAGCAAAGCTGTAGCCCGTCACCGCACCACTGAGTGCAATCGGGTTTGCCGACAAGAACGTATCTAAAGTCGTGCCGACTGCAGAGAAATCTAGGGGAGTGCTCGGACCGCCCGTGTCTGGGCTACTTTGAGGGCCCGTTGTGGTATTGTCATTGTTGCCGCAGGCGGCGAGAATAATCGCCGTCGCGCCCAGCCATAATTTGTTCATCACTGCACCTTGTCGCTTGATAAATGCCTATGTAGATAGGCTGCTATAACGTCTTAAATGCCCGCGCGCTAAATAATCGGCACCGTGTGGATAAGGCGACTTCGTAAATACGGCCGTCTCTAGAGTCGATCTCACTCGTCACCGGTCAGGCCGTAGTGCAACCTGACCGGCGAGTTGATAGTCTCTGGTCAGTGAGCGCCGGCCAGCAGAGTTGTGCTGCCTCCACTCTTGTTGTCGAGATCCAGTAACTGAAGCGGGGATATATTTGAAGTGATCTGCGCGGGAGTGGCATCCATAATGGCAATCTGTTGGCTTGATCCGCCGGCGAACGCAACGCCCTTCGGGCCACTGTCGTAGACCGGAACATTACTCGCCGTGACTATGATTTCATAGGTACCTTGGGGAACCTGAGTGGGCTGTGAGTAGGCACTTGTCGGGTTCGCGGGTGGATTTCCGGTTCCTGCGACTGACTGCAAATCTGCTGAATACACCGCGGCACCGATTCCTGTACCTGGCGCGACCAAGTAGACCGTTCCCGAAGGCGAAGCCGTCGCTGCGTCGACAAACTGCACGTCGGCCTTGTCAGCTGCCACATCCGCTATGCTTCGCTCGACCGCAAGGCCAGAGTTGGTCTGAGCACCCAGTGTGCCGATCGTG
The DNA here is from genome assembly GCA_964581385.1 of uncultured Salinisphaerales bacterium. Lineage (GTDB taxonomy): Bacteria > Pseudomonadota > Gammaproteobacteria > Nevskiales > Nevskiaceae > CAZOOK01. The sequence continues at coordinate 107,398 of CAZOOK010000012.1, read as the reverse complement.
TAAAGCGTCGTCTGATTGTTGTGGTCGATGGAAACGTTATCAACCGTATAGGTCACCGACGATCCACCACCGGCCGGCGAAGTGCTGATTTGCACTTTGTAGCTTCCGTCGATGACGTCGACGATGCCGCTGTTTGAACCATAGGAAATATTTTGAATATCAGAAGTGACGTTATTGATGGACGCGTCGAGCGGTTGTGAGTCTGGAATTGCGTTGACGACACGAAAGGCTCCAGTTCCAGGCGGGGTGTTGTTGCTGCCGCTGCAGGCGCTCACTCCAATGACGGTGATAGCTACAACACTTATTGCGAGGGAATTATTCATTATTGCATTCCTTATATGAAATCATTTCAAGTGGCTGCCGGCGATATTGGCAGGGCCATCTGAGGAAGAATGCACGTAAAAAAAATAGATGTCGGTACGGTGCCGCACCGTCAGGCTTTTTTCACTAACAATAGCGTGGCTAAAAAGGCTATTGAGCTGCCGGTCTCTATTTATTCACTTCAATTCTGGTATTGATCTGCGCCGCCAATGAACAGATCGCTTTGATCGCACCGATTCCAGCGACTATCAGTGCACTCTATATCTATGTCTGAATGATATTCGTGAACGCGGTCGAGTTCGGCTTGGAGTGACCGGCCGCCATTCGCAGATGGATGTCAACGCTGGGGTTGATATATTCCGGTGGATCGACGACGCGAATGAACGAGGACGGCTCTATCAACGGACGACCCCATCAAGGGACGGCCGATGGGGGATGGCGTCGGGCGGTCAGGAGAATAATTTTTTGCATTGGCAGACAATGGCGTTTTGACCTGATAAACCGTCGTCCGGCATTTGCTGCCAGTCCATCCCAGCGTCATCGACAAGCCCGCCATGCTGATCCCAGACAGCGCAAGTGTCAGCACTACGTTCTCGTAGATACCGCCGCCAGCGTCGACGTACCTCAGACTGAATATGAACAAGAACGCTGCAATCGAAAGGAATAATGCGGCTCCGAAAAATAGCAGTTCGCTCAGATTCTCGAATAGAAAAGCCAAGCGTGACATGCGACGATCTTCAGCTGTCAAATCATGCGCTATACGTGAGCTTACCGGGACCGATCGAGCGACTCTGCGTTCAGTAGCACCATAACCATTCTCTTTGAACGACTCGAACGGTTGCTTTCCGAGGCGCCCGGCGCCTTGCTCAGCCATTTGTGCATCTGCGAGTTGGGCGGGTGGGCCGATGCAGGTTTGGCACTACGCCGATCGTTCCGGCGATCTTGCGGAGATTCGGTGGGGTGCGCCTTTGATGTTTTTGTTTCATTGCCGCCTTCTGAGCAGAGCGCAAGAGAATAGGCTCGATCAACAGGAACATCTGTGCGCTATCGAACATAAGAGGAGCGAGAGCGTCAGCAATGGCGGGTAGCCTGTTTTCTGCTCATCACATCTTCAGCACCTGCCGCAGAAATAGCTTCAATCGCTCATTGCGCGGAGCATCGAAAAAAACGTCCGGTACGTCCTCGCACAGAATCTCGCCGCCGTCCATAAACACCACGCGATCGGCAACGGCGCGTGCAAAGCCCATTTCGTGCGTGACCACGCACATAGTCATGCCCTCGGCGGCGAGCTGCTTCATCACATCGAGGACTTCGCCGACCATTTCCGGATCGAGCGAGCTGGTGGGCTCGTCGAACAGCATCACCGCCGGCTGCATCGCCAGCGCGCGCGCAATGGCAACCCGCTGCTGCTGGCCGCCGGAAAGCTGGGCGGGATAACTGTCGGCCTTGTCGGCGAGGCCAACCTTGACCAGCAGCGCACGAGCGCGCGCTGCGGCTTCCGCAGCACCAAGACCAAGCACCTTGCGCGGGGCGAGCGTGAGGTTCTCCAGAGCGGTCAGATGTGGAAATAGATTGAATTGCTGGAACACCATGCCAACGCGCTTGCGCAGCGCGCGCAGGTCGGCGGCGCGTTCGTGCAGCACGTGTCCGTCGACGACAATTTCGCCGCCGGTAATCGGTTCAAGCCCATTGAGTGTGCGCAGCAGCGTCGATTTTCCGGAACCGCTCGGCCCGATAATAACGACGACCTCTCCACGCGCGACGGCCAGCGAAGCGCCCTTCAGCGCGAGTGTTCCATTTGGATAACGCTTCTCGATCGCGCTGGTGCGGATGAGCACGTCCGTACTGGATTCAGTCATGGCGCGCCATCCTGCGCTCCATCCGCTGCACGGCCCACGACAGGCCACCAGTGAGGAGCAGATACATGGCCGCAACGGTGAACCAGACTTCAAACGGACTGAATGTCGAACTGACTACTTCGCGGCCGGCCTTGGTAAGGTCCGTCAACGCCATCACCGATACCAGCGACGAATCCTTGATGAGATTAATGAACTGACCCGCGAGCGGCGGCAGAATCTTTTTCGTCGCTTGCGGCAGCACCACGTAGCGCAGCGTTTGGAAACCTGATAGGCCGAGACTTTGCGCCGCTTCAGTCTGTCCTTTCGGAACCGCCTGAATGCCGGCACGCACGATCTCGGCGACATACGCGCCGGTGAAGACCGACAGTGCGACGACCCCGGCCGCAAATGCCGACAGCTTCAGCACCGTGCCGATGAAAAAATAAACGATGAAAATCTGCACCAGCAACGGTGTCCCGCGAATCACTTCGACGTAGACGGCCGCCAGATCGCGCACCGCGACGCTGCGTGCGATACGCGCAAGTCCGGCGACAAATCCGAGCACGATCGAGAACAGCAGCGATACCACCGAGATTTCCAGTGTCAGCCACAAGCCTTTCGCCAGCGGTCCCGCACCGATGTGTGCCTTGCGCGCAACCGGATCTCCCTGGAACACAAGATCGCCCTCGCCGACCAGCACTTCGCTATAGCCGCTGATTGTGGCGGTATCCGAGCCTTTGAGCGCAGTCAACGTGATGCTCTTTCCGTCGGATGACAACGCGACGAAGCCGTCAAACGGCGCGGGTAGCGGGTCGCCTTCGGTGCTGATCAGATACTGCGGTACGCGCTGCCAGTTCCAGTTGTAATCGACGCGCTTGCCGGAAATGCCGATCACCGCCGCCAGCGCAAAGAGGACGCCCGCGGCAACCAGATGACCGCGCCACGAAGATCGGGAACCGCTCATCGTTTCCCCCCGCGTTAACTGCTTTTATGACGTGGCGGCTTGCTTCCTGGATTCCAGCCAGCCATTGAAACGTGATTCGAGCACATCCAGCGGCAGCGCTCCACCGTCGAGCATTTGGTCGTGGAAAGCGCGCATGTCGAATCGGTTGCCGAGCACGCGCTGAGCGCGCGCGCGCAGCTCAAGGAACTTGAGCTCGCCGAGCTTGTAGCCGAGCGCTTGCGCCGGCCATGTGATATAGCGATCGGTTTCGGCCTGTATTTCCGACTCCGCCTCGCAGGAGTGCTCGCGAAAAAATGTGACCATCTGCGCGCGCGTCCAGCGCTTGTAGTGGACGCCGGTATCAAGAACCAGCCGGTCCGCGCGCAGCAGTTCGTTGCATAGGCGGCCAAAGTCGCTATTGGGATCTTTGTAGAAACCCATGTCCTTGGCAAGCCTTTCGGTGTACAGCGCCCAACCCTCGGCATAAGCGTTGTAGTCGGCCTGCCGGCGCTGCTGCGGCAGGTTGGGCAATGCCTGCGCAATCGATATTTGCAGATGATGCCCCGGCACACCCTCATGATAAGCGGTCGATTCGATCGTGGTCAGCGGGCGCTTGCGGAAATCACTGGTGTTGACGTAGATCGCGCCCGGCCGGGAACCATCCGGCGTGCCCTGTTCATATTCGGCGGCCGCCGCTTCCTTTTGGCGATACGTCTGCACGGCCATCACACGCACATCTGTTTTCGGTAACAGACCAAACAGTTTTGGCAGCTCCGGCAACATCTGCGCGATGTAGCGGCGATACAGTTCGAGAATCTGTTCGCCGGAACTCGCATGCATTTTCGGATCAGCTTTCAAGTCCGCGCGGAAAGCTTTCAGGTCGCTGTAACCTTGCGCACGGGCGATCGCGGTCATTTCACCCTCGATGCGCGCCACTTCCCGCAGACCCAGCGCATGAATCTGCTCCGGATCCATGCTGGTCGTGGTCATTTCGTGGATCGCGAAACGATAGCGCTCAGCGCCATCTGGAAACACCCAAATGCCGGGCTGAATACGCCCGCGCGGCGCGTATTCCTTGGCGACGAAGGCTCCGAGCCTGCGATAGGCCGGACGCACTTCAGCGTCGATGGTCGCAACGATGGCATCGTGGAGCGGTTTGCGCTCGGCCATCGGCACCGAGTCGGGAAATTTCGTCAACGGTCTCGCGAACACGCTCGCTTCCCCGGCGGGCCGGGCGATTGCTTCGCACTGCTTTGCAACTTTGGCGAGCAGATATGCCGGCGGCAGCAACCCGTCTTTCTCGCCCTGTCTGAGCGTTTCGATGATCTGATCGAACAGGCGCGGGACGCTCTGCAGACGCGCGAGGTAATCCTCATAGTGCCGCGTGCTGTCGAAGGGCATCTGATCCACGATCTGCAGAATCTCCAGATGCAGACCATTCATCTGATCGAGCGGCATCTCGTAGTTCTTAAGCGCGATCGACCGCAGACGGTCGCGCAGATCGCGCACCATCAGCTCATTGTTAAGCCTGTCCTGCTCAGCAAAACCAGTCGTATCGATGCCCTGAAAACGCGCCAGGAACTCCTCGATATCCCGCCGCTGCCGCTCGACATGAGCCGGTGACTGGTCGATCCAGCGGTCGTTGTAACGATAATCCCCAATGGTCGTGGCCAGCTCCGGGTTCTCGCGCAATTGCCATTCCCACTCTTCGGCGAGCAACGCATTTGCAGCCTTGAGGCGCACACCGGCGTCGCTGGCTGGCATCTCCGACGCGACAACGGGCGCCCCCGTATAGATGGCAGCGCCGAATGCGAAGCCGATGGCAGTCAAACGAATCCGGTGCACGCGGACTCCTCCTGTCACGAATTAGGGCCTGTTAACACTCACTTTAACCGCAGCGTTGCTGCCCAAAAGGGCGCCAGGCAAGGCGCGGCGAGCGAAGTGTGGTGAATCCACATGAGCGAGGCGCAACGCGGCATGGCGCCCTTTTGAGCGCAACCCGAAGGGACGGGACCGTATGGGCACAGCGCCACGTCTCTCACTCCTCGTGTACGTCAAGTACACCACGTCGTTCGTTCCTCGCGCTGTGCCCATACGGTCTCCGTCGCAGCGGTCAAAGTGAGTGTTAACAGGCCCTAGTGCGACGAATGGTTGTCGCTTAAGGAAGGAAACGCATTCCACGACGTCGCCACGCCAACGCATGGAACCTCACGGCACCGTCGCGCCGTTGATGTTCTTCAGCCATGCGCTGCCGTCGAACCATTTTTTGTAAAGCGCGTCGTAAGTGCCGTCATTGCGGATCTGGCCAAGGAAATTGTCGAGCCAGTTCAGAAAATCAGGATCGCCCTTGCGTACGGCCCAACCGAGCGGCTCGTGCGTGAACGGCTCCTTCAGGTGTACCAGTGCATCGGGATACTGCGCGGCGTAGACCGTGTTAAACGGCAAGTCGTAGACGAACGCAGCCGCGCGGCCATTGCGTACTTCGAGCGCGCCGTCGGCCTCGGTCTCGAAGGTCTTTAGCTTCGCGTTCGGAATATATCTGCGCGCGGCAATCTCGCCGGTAGTGCCTATCTTGCTAGTAATGGTGAACTCCGGTGAATTGAGATCCTTGTAGCTGTGAATGCGGTCCGCAAATTTGCGATTCAGCAGCACGGTCTGGCCTATGACCACGTAAGGCGGCGCAAAATTCACTTGCAAATTGCGCTCCGGAGTAATCGTCATGCCGGACATCAGAATGTCGAACTTATCGGTGAGCAGTGCGGGAATAATGCCGTCCCACTGCGTGTTGACGAAGGTGACCTTGACTCCCATGTAATGAGCCATCAGCTTGGCCAGATCGACATCAAAGCCGATGATCTCGCCGCGCCGATCGCGCATCTCGAACGGCATGTAGCCCGCTTCGAGGCCAACGCGCAGCTCACCGCGCTTGACGATGGCATTGAGCGTCGATTTGTCCCACAGCGGCTGGTCAGCACCATGTACGGAAACGCTTGCCAGCAACAATGCGACCGCTAGATATCGCAGCAGCTTCATTTCGGTCCAAACTTTTTTGCGCCAGGAACGCCGGCTGTCGCCCTAGTGGAGCAAACTCCGCGCCGAATGTGCAATGCAGCACCAGCCTGCTCCATGTGTCGACGGGCGCGCTACACTGGAAGCGTCCATTTCCGCGCAAATACGATTGCATGACCGCAACGCTTCCGGCGACCGGCTGGATCGATTCGCAGATTCCCGAACTGCGGGACGAGTTGCTGCGTCTTTCGAACATCAACTCCGGCAGCTTCAACGCAGCAGGAGTCAATGCGGTTGCAGCGCGGCTGGCGGAACGTTTCGCCGCGCTCGGCGGACAGGCGGAATGGCTGGATGTCGCACCGCATCGCGATACGAATGATCGTGGCGAATGGCGCAGCCGCGACCTTGGGCGCGCGCTGCGCATCCGCAAGCGGTCTGAGGCGCCACTGCGCGTTTTTCTCTGCGGCCATCTGGACACCGTTTTTGCACCCGACCATCCGTTCCGACAGGCGCAGCAAAGCGGGAGCGACACGCTGCACGGTCCCGGCGTTGCCGATCTCAAGGGTGGCCTGCTGGTGATGTGGCTGGCGCTGATGCTGCTCGAACAAAGCCCGCATCGCGAACGGATCGGATGGGAAGTGCTGATGAATCCGGACGAGGAAATCGGTTCGATCGGCTCGGCGCCGCTGCTGACGGAAGCTGCCGCGCGCAATCATTTTGGCTTGGTCTACGAACCTGCGTTCGCCGATGGCGGCCTCGCTTCTGCACGCAAAGGTAGCGGCAACTTCGATATTGTTGTGCGTGGCCGCGCCGCACACGCCGGACGCAATCCGGAAGACGGGCGCAACGCGATCGCGTTGGCCGCCGGATTGGCAAGCGAACTGCACGCGCTAAACGGACGCCGCACCGATTTCAGCGTCAACGTCGGCTATGTACACGGCGGCGGCGCGCTCAACATCGTCCCCGATTTATGCGTACTCAAGTTCAACGTGCGCACTGGCGCGCATGGCGACGAGCACTGGCTGCGCAGCGAACTCGATCGTCTGCTGGCAGCGGCACAAACGCACGATGGCTATGCGCTGGAATTGCGTGGCGGGTTCACGCGTGCGCCCAAGCCGGTCAGCGCGGGCACCGCGCGCCTGCAGGAGCTGCTCAGTGATTGCGGTCGTCAGATCGGCATCGATCTGCAATTCCGTCCGACCGGGGGCTGCTGCGACGGTAACAATCTCGCCGCCGCCGGTCTGCCAAACGTGGATAATCTCGGCGTCGTCGGCGGCGACATTCACTCGGATCGCGAGTGGATGAAAATTTCCAGCATTGCCGAACGCGCCGGACTCAGCGCCCTGCTGTTGCTTCGGCTTGCCAATAACGAACTGACATGGGATTAAACCCTGCTATGAACACCGCGGATACGCTTCCATTCCGCCATTACCTGCGTGTGCGCTACAGTGAATGCGACGCACAGAAAGTTGTATTCAACGCCCGCTACGGAGAATACGTCGGTATCGCCGTCAACGAATTCATGCGCGTGGTAGGCATGCGCTCAAAGTACACACTCGACACACTCGATTACCAACTTGTCAAACAGACGATCGAATGGCGTGCATCGGCGCGCTTCGATGACGTGCTTGAAACACGCGTCACGACTCATCGCATCGGTACCACGTCGTTCGCGCTCGGAGTCGAATTCCGCCGCGCCGGCGAAGAAATATTGCTGGCAAGCGCCGAAACCATCTACGTCCATGTCGATGCGCAAACGCTCCTCAAGCATCCGCTGTCGGCGCAGCTGCGAGAAGCACTGGAGCATGGCGCACCCGGCATCGTCAGCGACCACGCCGGCTATCAGGCTGTATCGTCGGAGAATCGATAAATATGATTTTGCGCATTCCGGAGTTTCCATGCTGCTGATCCGGCCGATCTGCGTATCCGATCTCGATGCGCTTGTGCTGATGGCCCGCAGTGCTGGTGCTGGCTTCACATCGTTGCCGCCGGTACCTGAATTCCTGTTAAGAAAGATCGAGGTGTCAGAACGATCATTCGCAACCAACATCACCACGCCCGGTCACGAACGCTATATGTTCGTGCTTGAAAATGTAGCGGCCCATCGCATCGTCGGCTGTTGCGCGATCGAAGCGGCCTGCGGTCTCGATGAGCCGTTTTACAACTACCATGTCGGCGTCACCGTGCACGCGACACGCGAACTCAGCGTCTACAACCCGATCCCGACGCTGTATCTTGCCAACGATTACACCGGAACCGCGGTGCTGTGCTCGTTGTTCCTGATGCCGGATTGCCGCAGCAGCGGCGCGGGACGCCTGCTGTCGAAGAGTCGCTTCCTGTTCATGGCAAATTTTCCGCGGCGCTTCGCGGAAAAGGTGATCGCTGAAATGCGCGGCGTATCCGATGAGAACGGTCGCTCGCCGTTCTGGGAAGGGCTCGGCCGGCATTTTTTTTCGATCGACTATGAGCGCGCAGAACATATCGTTGGCATGGGCAGCAAGGCGTTCATCGCAGAGCTAATGCCGAAGCATCCGATTTACGCGGTATTGTTGTCGCCGGAGGCGCGGGCGGTCATGGGCAAAGTGCATCCGCATACGCAGCCGGCGCTGGGGTTATTGGAACAAGAAGGCTTTCGCTACCAGAACTACATCGATATCTTCGATGGCGGACCGACCGTGGAAGCGCCGCTCGCCGACATTCATACGATCCGCCGTTCGCACGTGTTGCCGGCGCGGATCGATGCGCGCACTGACAGCACCATGTCGTGCCTGATCGCCAATATGTCGCTCACGAACTTTCGCTGCGTAATGGGCGCCTGCGATCCACTCGCGGACACGATCACAATTCCTCCGGCAACGGCGGCGGCACTCGCGATCGCCGACGGCGAACCCGTGCGCGTCAGCGTGCTGGCATGAGCTTCGCTCTCTCGAAAATCGCCTGGGCGCTGCTGACACCCGGCACGCTGCTGCTGATTGCGGTGACCCTGGCATTCGTACTGCACCGGCGATATCCGCGTGTGAGCCGGACCCTGAGCGGCATTGCCCTGCTTGCCCTGGCAACGCTGGCCGTCGCACCAGCAGCGTACTGGGTCGATGCTCCGCTGGAGCGGCGCTTCCCGATGCCGGCAACGCTGCCGGCCCGCATCGACGGCATCATTGTCCTCGGCGGCGCGATCGATGTCGTCAGTTCGAAGATCACCGGCCAGCTGGAGTTGATGGATCCCGCGGAGCGGCTGACCGCCTTCCTTGCCCTGTCGCGACGCTATCCGCAGGCGAAACTGGTCTATACCGGTGGCTCCGGATTACTGGGACACCAGGAAGTCAGGGAAGCCGACGTTGTCCGCACGCTGTTCGCATCGCTGGGCCTGGAACCGGACCGCATCGTATTCGAGCGCGAATCGCGCAACACCTGGGAGAACGCACTGTTCTCGCAACGCCTGCTGAATCCGCAGCCTGGAGAAAACTGGCTATTGGTCACTTCGGCCTGGCACATGCCGCGTGCGGTCGGTTGCTTTCGCCGCGTTGGTTGGAATGTAGTGCCGTATCCGGTCGATCACATTGGCGCCAAGGCACATGATTGGTTCGGACTCGACATCGACATCCAATTGCACAGTGTTTCAGTGGGCCTGAAAGAGTGGGTCGGTCTGATCAGCTACCACCTTATGGACCGCACCAGTGCTGTGTTCCCCGCACCATGACACATCAAGGCCGATTGCTGATCGATGGCCATTGGCAGGACGGCGGCGGTGCAGAGCTGACGAGTTTCAGCCCATCGAGCGGCAACGCGATATGGCGCGGCTGCGCCGCCACTCGTGCGGACATCGATGCCGCCACCGACGCCGCGCGTGCAGCGTTCCCCGACTGGAGCGATCGTCCGTTTGCGGAACGCGAAAGGATCGCGCGCGACTTCGCAGTGTTACTGGACAAAAATAAGGAACGACTCGCGAGTCTGATCGCGCTGGAAACCGGCAAGCCGCTGTGGGAAACGCGTATGGAAGTCGCGTCGATGATCGGCAAAATTGATATCTCCGTGCGCGCTTGGCACGCGCGCACCGGCGCCAGCGAAAGCGCGAGCGGCAACGTCGTGCATGCGATACGTCATCACCCGCACGGCGTCGTCGCCGTGTTCGGACCGTACAACTTTCCCGGCCACCTGCCGAACGGCCACATCGTGCCCGCGCTACTTGCTGGCAACACGGTGGTATTCAAACCCAGCGAGCTGACGCCATGGGTTGCCGAGGAAACCGTAAAGCTGTGGCTCGAAGCGGGACTGCCGGCAGGAGTCGTCAATCTCGCGCAAGGGGAGCGCGAAACCGGCGCACTGCTGGCTGCACACACACAACTCGATGGCCTCTATTTCACCGGCAGCGCGCGCACAGGACAGCTGCTCGCGCGCCAGTTCGCGGCGACCCCGCACAAAATCCTCGCACTGGAAATGGGCGGCAACAATCCACTGATTGTCGGCGCGGTCGCCGATACGCGTGCCGCGCTGCATGACGTGATCCAGTCCGCATTCCTGTCGTCGGGACAGCGCTGCAGCTGCGCGCGGCGATTGTTCGTGCCACGCGGCAGCGACGGCGACACGTTCGTTGCGCGCCTCGCGGATGCCACGCGTGCATTGCGCATCGACCGTCATGATGCCGATCCACAACCATTCATGGGCCCGCTGATTTCATCGCGTGCTGTCGATGCGCTACTTGCTGCGCAAGCGCAACTCATTGGCCTCGGCGCACAAGCCATCGTCGAGATGAAGCGCCTCGACCTCGGTGCCGCTTTTGCCTCGCCGGCGATTCTTGATGTCACCGCCATCGGCAATCTGCCGGACGAGGAATACTTTGGCCCGCTGCTACAACTGATCCGCTACGACACGCTCGACGAAGCCATCACTCTGGCAAATCGCACGCGCTACGGTCTTTCTGCCGCGCTGCTCTCCGATTCACGCGAAGATTACGACCACTTCCGTCGCCGCATTCTCGCCGGCGTCGTTAACTGGAATCGCCAGACCACCGGCGCATCCAGCGCCGCGCCATTCGGCGGCATCGGTGCTTCCGGAAATCACCGGCCATCTGCGTTCTACGCAGCAGACTACTGCGCGTATCCGGTGGCGTCGGTCGAGGCCCCGCACTGCGAATTGCCGGCGCAACTACCTCCGGGAGTGACGCTCTGATGACGCCCCATCAGCCGGCCATCGAAGCCAACTTCGACGGTCTCGTCGGTCCGACGCACAACTATGCGGGGCTGGCTCTGGGCAATCTCGCTTCGACGAAGAACGCCGAACAGCCGTCGAATCCGCGCAAGGCCGTGCTGCAAGGACTTGCGAAAATGAAAGCGCTGGCCGATCTCGGACTGGCGCAGGGCGTGCTGCCGCCGCACGAGCGGCCGCACATCGCGACGCTAAAGCGTCTTGGCTTCGGCGGCAAGGACGCGGACGTGTTACGCAAAGCGCATCGTGACGCACCGGGACTGCTGGCGGCGATGGCATCAGCCTCGTCGATGTGGACCGCGAATGCGGCGACGGTGTCGCCCAGCGCCGATACCATCGACCGCAAGATTCATTTCACGCCAGCGAACCTGGCAACAAACCTGCACCGTGCGATCGAACCGGAAACGACTGCGCGGGTGCTGCGCGCGATCTTTCCCGGCAAAAAGCATTTCGCACACCACGAGCCGCTGCCGGCGACACTGGCGATGGGCGACGAGGGCGCGGCCAACCACACACGGTTATGCGCAGACTATGGTGCGCCCGGACTGGAACTGTTCGTGTATGGCAAAGGCGCCGACGCCGATCCGCAACCGAAGAACTTCCCGGCGCGACAAACGCGCGCCGCCAGCGAAGCGGTCGCGCGCCTGCACGGACTCGATGCGGCGCGCTGTCGCTACGCGCAGCAAACGCCGGAACTGATCGACAAAGGCGTATTCCACAACGATGTCATCGCCGTCGGCAACCGCGAGCTGCTGCTGTATCACGAGCGTGCATTCGCCGACACGGATGATGTAAGAAGCTGGATACACACTGGCTTTGCGCCGTCGGGCATCGCCCCGGTTTTCGTCGAAGTACCGGAACGCGAAGTCACCATCGTCGACGCCATCGGTTCGTATCTGTTTAACAGCCAGCTCGTATGCCCGCCACGCGGCAACGGCCAGAGCGCGACGATGACGCTCGTCTGCGCGCACGAGTGCGAAGAAAATCCGCGTGTGTGGACCGCAATCCAGCGCATCCTCTCTGATCCGGGCAATCCGATCACGGACGTGCGCGTGTTCGACCTGCGCCAGAGCATGCGCAACGGCGGCGGCCCGGCCTGCCTGCGGCTGCGCGTGGTACTGACCGATGCGGAATACAAGGCCGTCAACCCCAAAATCTGGCTCGAGGATACGTTGTACGCGCGGCTCGTAGCGTGGGCGCGCAAGCACTATCGCGACCACCTCGTACTCGCTGATCTCGCCGACCCGCAACTGCTTGACGAATCGCGCGCAGCGCTCGACGAGCTGACCCAGATCCTGGGACTGGGCAGCCTGTACGAATTCCAGCGCTGAACAAGCCCTATACTTCCGGGTCAAAGGCCCTAAGTACTCCAGACTGCTTGACGTGTACACCGCGTATTTCAATCTCGCCGAACCGCCGTTTTCGATCGCGCCGGACCCCGCTTATCTGTTTCTGAGCGCGCGACATCAGGAGGCGCTCGGACATCTGCTCTACGGCACCGGGCAATACGGCGGCTTTGTGCAGCTCACCGGAGAAGTCGGCACCGGCAAGACCACCATCGTGCGCACGTTGCTCGCGCAGAAGCTCGACGCGATCGACGTGGCGATGATTCATAACCCGCGCCAGAGCGAGCAGGAATTCGTCGCCAGTATCTGCGACGAGCTGCGCGCGCCCTATCCGCCGCAGGCAACGCTCAAGGCACTGATCGATGCGCTCAATGCTCATCTGTTGAAAACCCACGCCGAAGGCCGGCGCACTGTGCTGATCATCGACGAAGCTCAGAACCTCGATCCAGGCGTGCTCGAACAGGTGCGACTGCTGACCAATCTCGAAACCGACAAGGACAAGCTTTTGCGCATCCTGCTCGTCGGTCAGCCGGAACTGATCGAACTGCTGGCGCGGCCCGACTTGCGCCAGCTTGCAAGCCGCATCACCGCCCGCTACCACCTGCTGCCGTTTGCGCCCGCCGAAACGCGCGAATACATCATGCATCGGCTGCGTGTGGCGGGCGGTTCGCCGGACCTGTTCACGACCGCGGCGATCACGCGCGTCCACAACCTCGCACGCGGAGTGCCGCGCCAGATCAACATCATCTGCGATCGTGCACTGCTCGGAGCGTATAGCCAGGGATTGCGGCAAGTGACGCCGCAGATCGTCGAGCGTGCGGCGCGCGAGGCGATCAGTGTCGATGCCGGTCCGCCGCAAGGCCCCCTGAAACGGATCATCCCGATTGCCGGGGCGATACCATTGGTATGGATCGAAAGCGCAGTTGCCTGTCTCGCGCTGGCAGTGCTCGTCGTGCTGCTGGCGCGGGCTCTGCTGCATGGAGACGGCGGCCGCGCGCACACCGTTGCCGATGCAGCGCCGCCCGCTGCGGACGCAACCGTTGCCATAGCGCCCGCGGTGGCTGCGGAGCCATCGCCGGGCGCCAAGACCGTAACAGCCGAATCTCCGGCACCCGCAACCACGGCGCCGGCCGCCGCCGCCGATAGCGTTCCACAAAATGGCGGTCACACGACGCTGGACAACGTGCGGCAAGCGGCCGAACCACTGGCCGGCGTGATGAGCCGGCTTGTCCGCCTATGGGATATCGGCATCGAAATTCCAGCCGGCGCCAATGTGTGCGACACGCTGGCGCAATCGCATCTTGCCTGTTACCGCAGTGTCGGCGCCTGGAGCGATCTGGCGCAGATCAACCGGCCGGCGATCCTGACGCTGAACCTCGGCGGCAGCCAGCCGCTGTACGCGCTGCTGCGTTCGCTCGGCTCGGACTATGCAGAACTGGACGGCGCCAACGGGCCGCACCGCTACCAGCTGGGTGAACTGGACACCCTGTGGACCGGCGAATTCCTGGTGTTGTGGCATAACGATTTCGACACCGTGCGCATTGACTCGCAAAGCCGTGGACCGGACGTCATGCGGCTGCGTCGCCAGCTCGCGCAGGCCGAGGGAACGCAAATGCCGGCCGGCGCGCCGGATCGCTATGACTCGCACCTGATGAGCCAAGTCCGGCACTTTCAGAGCAGCCACGGCCTGAGCCCGGACGGTACCGCCGGAGTGCATACGCTGATCGCGCTTGCAGACCTCGTGCACGCACCGGGAACACCGCTGCTGAAGACGGAGCGCGCACCATGAGCTACATCCTTGAAGCGCTGAAGCGCGCCGAACGCGAGCGCTCGCTGGGCAAGGCGCCGGCCGCGACAGATGTCGCGCGCATGCCGACCGCTGCCACCCCGGAAGCGGATCGCAGCCGCTGGCTGATCCGCATCCTGATCGCACTCTTGCTGCTGGCGATCGTGGTGATCATTGTGCTGGGACGCGTAGTCACGAGCAGCAAGCGCAACCACGAGATATCGTCCGCGACGAACACGACGGCACCTTCCAATGTCGGCGTCCGCCCCGCCATCCCGGCAACCGGGCCGAAACCCGGCGTCGCCGACAATGCCGCGATCAACAGCCTCGACGACGTGGCGCCGGTCAGTCAGCGCGACGCCAGTGAACCACCAGCTGACTATCGCGTACATCGAGCAGATTCCGCGCCGACACAGCCGCCGGTCGCTGAAACACCGACCGAACCCGCAGTAGCGACACCTTCCGCGGCCGATATCGACGAAGCGCGAGCGGCCGATCCGGTGCCAGTGGCGCCCGCCATGATCCCGGCGCAAGCGCCACAAGAGCCGATCGCGGCGGCAGCACCGGCGGCCGCCACACTGCCACCGCAACTGCGCCAGATGCCGGATACGTTCCGCGCCCAGTTCCCGGCACTAACGGTTGGCGTACATGCCTACGATGCGGATCCGAAACGGCGCTTCGCAATCATTGACAACCACAGCTATCACGAAGGCGACGCGCTGCCGCAAGGTCCGAGAATCGAGTCGATCGTACCCGAGGGCATCGTGTTCGACTGGAACGGCCAACGCGTGTTGTATGCGATTCAGTAAATAACCCGTCACTGGTTCACTGACGGGTCATCGATCACGCGTTCGCCGCCTTCGGCACCGCCGTCAGTTCCACCACGGCCGCTTCGAGCCGCTTCAGTCCTTCGGCGAGATCCGCTTCGGGAATGATCAGCGACGGTGCCAGCCGCAGCACGTCCGGCCCGGCAATGAGGGCCCACACACCGTGGCGCAGACCAGCATTGACGACTTCCTTCGCGCGGCCTTTCCACGCTGCGCTCATCGGTGCGCCGAGCAGCAGACCCAGACCACGCACCGGCTCGAATACGCCATAACGCTTGCCGATCGCGTTCAATCCGTCCTGCATGAGCCGTGAGCGTGCGCCCACTCCCGCCAACAGTCCCGGATCGTTGACGATGCCGAGCACCGCCTCGCCAACTGCACAGGCCAGGGGATTGCCGCCATAGGTCGAACCGTGCGTGCCGAACGGCAAGGCTTCGGCGCACTTGGCCGTGGTCAGCATCGCTCCGATTGGGAATCCGCCGCCCAGCCCTTTCGCGCTGGTCAGCACGTCAGGCGGGACGCCGTAGTGTTCATAAGCGTAGAGATGACCACTGCGACCCATGCCGGTCTGTACTTCGTCATAGATCAGCAGCGCGGCGTGCTTGTCGCAGAGCTTGCGCACACCTGCGAGAAAACCAGGCGCCGCCGGCATCACGCCGCCCTCGCCCTGCACCGGCTCGACGACCACCGCGCAGGTCTTATCTGAAATCACCGCTGCGAGCGCCGCGAGGTCGTTGAACGGCACATGCGTGATTCCGCCCGGAATCGGCTCGAAGCCCTGCGTGTACTTGGCCTGACCGCCGACGCTGACGGTGAACAGCGTGCGCCCATGGAACGCATCGCTGAAAGCAATGATCTGATTCTTGCCCGGCGCCGTCGTATTGCCGTAGCGACGCGCAAGCTTGAACGCGGCCTCGTTCGCCTCGGCGCCGGAATTGCAGAAGAACACGCGCTCGGCGAACGTCGCTTCGGTGAGCTTCTTCGCCAACCGCAGCGCCGGTTCGTTGGTCATCACGTTGGACAGATGCCACAACTTGCCGGCCTGCTCGGTCAGCGCGGCAACCAGCTTCGGGTGGCAGTGCCCCAGCGCGGTAACGGCGATGCCGCAGGCAAAATCGATGTATTCACGCCCTTGCTGGTCCCAGATGCGCGAACCTTCGCCGCGGACCGGAATGACATCCGCCGGGGAATAGTTCGGAACCATGACCTCGTTGAACGTGGCGCGTGTGATCTGCATCAGAGTGGGCCTGCTGGACTCAAGACTCAAAATACCCGCGCGCATCGCGGGCGATGAACCCTGACGGGTGCTAGCACAATAGGATAACAAAGCTGCGACCCCAATCGCGCCGCGCTGTGGCGCGAACGGCTTTTTCGGAGCGATTGAACGGAAACGCTTCAATCGCGAGCTTTACCGGACGCTGGAAAGTCACCGTCGACGTAATACCAACGACCTCCCTCGCGAATGAAGCGGCTGATCTCGTGCAGCCGTGTCGCACTGGCTCCGCCTGCGCGGCAGCGCGCGACGAATTCGACTACGGCATGCGCTTCATCCACTGGGTCGTATCGCATGACCTTGAGTCCGAGCCATTGGGTCTCAGACTCAAACCGTACGCTCTCGGGACGTGTGCTCGCGTGCCACGTTGCCAGCAGATACGGCTCCAGTTCAAGTACATACGCGCTATAACGCGAACGCATCAACGCTTCGGCGTCGGGTGCAGGAGTCCCGCCGTGGTACGGGCTGCAACAACTAGCGTAAGGACGACTACTGCCACAATGACAAATCGCAGCCGTATCGGTCACGGACTGATTCTTTCGATCTTTCATTTCGATATTGGCGTCGCGTGTCGCCGCCAAACCAGACAGCGGTTGTTGGCCGGCATCGCACGATCTTCGAGCAAGTGCAGGCCGATACCACGCGCCAACGCATCGATCGCTTCGAAATCACGAATGCCCATCTGCGGCGCGCGCGTCTTCAACGATGCATCGAATGCGGCGTTGCTATCGCTGGTGAATTTGCCGCCGTAATTGAATGGGCCATAGACGGCGAGCTTAACGTCGTCCGCCAGCAATGCTGGCAAGCGCGCAAACAATCGCTCCACTTCCGGCCAACTCATAATGTGCAGTGTATTGGCGCTGAACACCGCGTCGAAACGCAATGCGGGCCATGCCACCTGGTTCACGTCCAGCACCTGCGGCGCTGGTGTATTTGGCAACGCCGCCTCGTCGAGCCACAGCCGGATGCCGGGCAGATTCTCGGCGCGATCCGACGTCTGCCACATCAGATGTGGCAGTGCCGCCGCGAAATACACCGCATGCTGACCGGTACCGCTACCAATCTCGAGTACCGCACGCCTATCGGCGAAATGCTCGCGCAGCACTGCGAGAATTGGATCGCGATTCCGATCGCAGGCTGGTGCGTGAGGTTTTTCACTGCTCATGTGAGATTTCGGATATTCTGACATTTGTTATAATGGACTCGGTATCCATTATTACGGGGCGGCCATCCCATGAGACTCAAGATCACCACCGTAGGCAACTCCGCCGGCGTCGTCCTGCCCAAGGAACTGCTGGCCAAACTGCGTGTGGAAAAGGGTGACACGCTCTACGCCGTGGAAACGCCGGACGGCATCAAATTGACGCCGCATGATCCGGAATTCGAGGCGCAGATGGAAATCGCGGAGCGCGTCATGCGCAAGCGCCGCACGCTTCTCCGTAAGCTTGCCGATAACTGAATGTCCACCATGATCGTCTGGATCGAGAAAAAACTGGCGCTCGCTATCCACGACCGCCAGCTCGCCGAACACCGTGGTAGCTCCGGTGTGCGCGACGAAGGCTTGCTCGAATCCGCACTCGCGCGGCCGCAGCAACTCCATGCCTATGGCGACCCAGCGCCCGATCTGGCTGATCTTGCCGCTAGTCTGGCTCACAGTCTCGCGCGCAATCATCCTTTCGTCGATGGGAACAAGCGTACGGCTATTGTCGCTTGCGAAATTTTCATTGAACTGAATGGTGCCTCACTCGCCGCAGAAAATGTGGAAATATTCCCCGTCGTGATTGCACTCGCCGAAGGTCGGCTCGGCGTTGGGGAATTCTCGACATGGTTACGTGCGCGGATTCCGCCAATCGCCGGTGGCGGGCAAGTGCAGGAGCAGCGAGCACGCCACGGCGCGCGCACTCCACGCAAGAAGAAAATCACGGCCTGAAGCTTCACGCGCTCCGGCTCAAACCGATCCGCGCGACTCGTCTCGCTTTTTCCGCTCGAATCTCACCGGTCCTTCGATGTACAGAGACCGCGATGGATATGCGAAGCCGATACCGGCTTCGGTAAATTCGCGCACCATCGCCAGATTGATCACCTGCTGCGCATCCATGTACTTGTTGAAATCAGGATCAAGCATCCAGTAGACGACTTCAAAGGTATACGCCGAATCTCCGAATTCCTTGAAGTGCGCGCGATCGAAGCGCACCAGCGGCTGCGCTTCAATGATGCTGCGTACGATTTGTGGAATGCGTTCAAGCTGGTCAGCAGTGGTCTGGTAAAGCACGCCGAAGGTGAAAACGTTGCGCCGCTCGCGCATCAACTTATAGTTGCGCAGGCGCGCTTTCAAAAGATCGCTGTTGGAAAAAATGATCAGCTCGCCGCCGAGGCTGCGGATGCGCGTGGTCTTGAGCCCGATGTGTTCAACTGATCCCATGTAGCTGTCGACGATAATGAAATCGCCGAGCACAAGCGGTTTGTCGATGACGATCGAAAACGAAGCGAGCAGATCGCCGAGAATGTTCTGTACGGCAAGCGCCATGGCGATACCACCAATGCCCAGGCTCGCGACCAATGCCGTAACGTTGACGCCGAGGTTGTCGAGCATCAGCAGCAACACGACCGCCCACAGCGCGATCCGCGCAACGTAGCCAAGGCCAGTTAGCGTGGTCGCCGCCGCACCATCGACTTTCATCGCCTGTGTCCGCGTCCGCGTGAGCCATTGTTCAAGCAGGACGCTAAGCCACAGCCCTCCCTGCACGAATAACGTGGCAGTGGCGATTTCATCCAATACTTTTTCGGTTCTATGCGGCAGATCGAGATAACGGCTGCCGAAGGACACGGCGAGCACGGCGACCAGCCACGTGCTCGTCGCCTGAATCGCCTTGACCAGCGCGTCGTCCAACTGCGTATCGGTGCGTCGCGCCAGTTTTGACAGCCTGCGGACCAGCACCGGCTTGATCAAAGACATCGCCAGAATCATGACCAGCGTCAAACCGGCGGCGATCAGCCAGTCACTGAGCGGGTTATGCAGCAGTGTTCGATCCAGGCGAAGCAGCTCTTTCATAGTCGTGGCACAGCGAACCGATGCGGCGTCGGCTCCGCGGTAAGTTGGTTATGACAACCTGGTTGCAGCGATCCGGCACCGCAGATCGGCTTTCCAGTGGACCCCTTATCGGCAAGCGGGTTCCGCCGGATGCGGGCTGGGAGCCGACCATCGCGGCGCAACAAATCCGCAACAAACCGCCTGTTCCGGCGCGGCGCGCCTCAAATCATGTAATCTCTCGGTTGGGGGGGACTTTGCCGTCGATAGCTATGTCGCAGCCTTGGAATCGCGACCCACAAGACGATAACGGACAGCAGTGCCGGCGATTGGTCCCGAATATGAATAGTGAGCCCAGGGGTCTGACAAAACCGCGTGCCCATCCGCGCAGGCGGTGGCCGCCCCATAGAGAACGATCTAGATGACTAAAAAAAATTCTTTCGCATATTCAGAGCTTATCGCGTGCGCCCGCGGCGAGATGTTTGGACCGGGCAACGCCCGATTGCCACTGCCGAACATGCTGATGATGGATCGCATCGTCAAAATCACGGATGAAGGCGGCGCACACGGCAAAGGCGAGATCATCGCCGAGTTGGATATCAAGCCGGACCTATGGTTCTTCGGCTGCCATTTCGAGACCGACCCGGTGATGCCGGGCTGTCTGGGATTGGATGCAATGTGGCAGATCCTCGGCTTCTTTCTCGGCTGGCGCGGCAACCCCGGGCGCGGACGCGCGCTCGGCGCCGGCGAAGTGAAATTCTTCGGCCAGGTGCTCCCGACTATGAAAACAGTGACGTATAACATTAACATCAAGCGCGTCATCGAACGCAGACTGGTGATGGGCATCGCCGACGGCTCAATGTCAGTAGATGGTCGTGAAATTTACACGGCCGCGGATCTGAAGGTAGGACTGTTCACGTCCACGGAAGGCTTCTAAAGAGGGGGAGTGTCATGCGTCGTGTCGTCGTCACGGGGATGGGCATCATGTCCTGTCTCGGAAAATCAAAAGCGGAAGTTACCGCCAGTCTCAAAGAAGGGCGTTCGGGCATACGGTTCAATCCGAAGTATGCCGAGCTCGGCATGCGCAGCCGGGTATCCGGGCGGCCGGACATCGATCTGGAAGCCGCGGTCGACCGCCGCGTGCGACGTTTCATGGGCGATGCGCCTGCGTACGCATACTTGTCGATGGAACAGGCGATCGAGGACGCAGGACTGAGTCGCGAAGCGATTTCAGATCCGCGCGTTGGTCTCGTCGCCGGCTCCGGCGGCGCCTCCAGCGCCAACCAAGTCGACGCATGCGACATCCTGCGGGCGAAGGGCATCAAGCGCGTCGGCCCGTTCATGGTGCCGCGCGTGATGGGCAGCACCGTCTCGGCCTGCCTGGCGACGCCGTTCGGAATCAAGGGCGTCAACTACTCCATCACCTCGGCCTGCGCGACCAGCGCGCACTGCATCGCACACGGCGCACAGCTGATCCAGTGGGACCAGCAGGACATCGTCTTCGCCGGCGGCGGTGAAGAGGAAAGCTGGCAATTGTCGATGCTGTTCGACGCCATGGGCGCCATGTCCAGCAAGTACAACGATACGCCCGAGAAAGCCTCGCGCGCGTTCGATGCCAACCGCGACGGCTTTGTCATCGCCGGCGGCGGCGGCATGCTGGTGCTCGAGGAATTCGAGCACGCGCGCAAGCGCGGCGCGAAGATCTACGCGGAGCTGGTCGGCTTCGGCGCCACCTCTGACGGCTACGACATGGTCGCGCCGTCCGGCGAAGGCGCGATCCGCTGCATGAAACAGGCAATGAGTACCGTCAAGACGCCGGTCGACTACCTCAATACGCACGGCACTTCCACGCCGGTCGGCGACAACGCCGAACTCGGCGCGATCAAGGAGGTGTTCGGCGCCAAGGCACCGCTGATCAACTCGACCAAATCGCTGAGCGGTCACTCGCTAGGCGCGGCCGGCGTACAGGAAGCGATCTACTCGCTGCTGATGCTGGAACAGGGCTTCGTTGGACCGTCGGTCAACATCGAGCAGCTCGATCCGCAGGCAGAAGGGTTGCCGATCGTGCGCAAGCTGGTCGAGAAGCCATTGCATACGGTGATGTCGAACAGCTTCGGCTTCGGTGGCACCAACGGTACGCTGGTGTTCTCGAAGCTAAGCCACTAAGCGCTTCCGCAACCGCCGACAGCACCGTCGCGGTTGGCAGAATCTGTCGTCGGATCAATCGTCGCATTCGCGAAACCGCGAGTGCGGCGATTTTTTTGCTGCCGGCGGCCTTAGAGCAGCATCCGCATCAACCTGCGCGCAAAAACTCGATGACCTTGGTCGCGAAAACCTCCGGCGCCTCCAGATGCATGAAATGTCCGACGCCCGGCAGCCCCACCAGATCGTAGCCGGCAGCGAATAAGTGTTCCTGCCCTTCAAACATTTCGGGCAGAACCACGCCGTCGTTTTCGCCATAGATGAGCCGCGTCGGCACCTGCAGCGGCTTGAGCACCTGCGTTATCACCTCGCGCTTGAACAACGACGCCGGAATTGCACGGTAATACGAGAGAGCGGCGTGCAACCGCGCCGGATCAGCCAGCGCCGCGCGCACTGGCGCCAGCACGTCTTCGGTTGGATGCCAGCCTGGCGACGCCTGTTCGCCCAATTGCCGTAACCATGCGAAATCATCCTTCGCGATGCGGCGTTCGGACCAGCGTGGAATCTGGAATTTGAGCATATAGCTCGCAGCGCGCAGCTGCTTCAAGGTCGGGCGCAACATGAATCGCCGCAAGTGCGGCAGCGCTGCGGTCACACAGCGACGTACGCGGTCCGGCCGCAGTGCCGCAGCCGCGTATGTTGCCGCCGCGCCCCAGTCGTGACCGACCAGGTACGCTTGCGGCACACCGAAATCCTCGATCAATGCGATCACATCGCGGCCGAGCGCCAGCACACCGTAGTCGCCATCCTTCGGCAATTCGGTGGGCGGGTAGCCGCGCATGAACGGTGCCACAGCGTGGTAACCGGCATCCGCCAGCCGCGATAGCAAATCACGAAAACTCCATGCGGTATCCGGAAAGCCGTGCAGGCACAACACCAGCGGGCCCTCGCCCTGCGAGAGATAGGCGAAATTGAGTCCATTCGCGCGAATGAATTGGGGGGTGAGTTCGGCGCTCGCCATTGTTGATCGCCGCGCGAACTCCGCGGCCTGCCTCCTTGGAATTATTGATTGCTATTAGAGCGCGTCATGCACTTTTGGATCGCTGCGTTGCTGCCCAAAATGGCGCTGGCCAAGGCACAGGCCGCAGGGCATGGTGGTTCCCATTTCCAAGGCCTGCAACGCCGGCTGGCGCCATTTTAGGTGCAACCCGAAGGGACGGCCTTTGCGCGGGCGCATCGCCGTGTCTCGGGCTCCTTACGTACGTCAAGTACACTGCGTCGCCCGTTCCTTGCGCTGCGCCCGCGCAGAGGCCGTCGCAGCGATCCAAAAGTGCATAACACGCTCTACACTAAACCATTGGCGAGACATCCAGAAGCAGACATGACCCTTATATCGCCCGAACAGTTCCGTAATCCGGACCGCTTCGCCGAACTGGCGATTGACATCGCCATCAAATTCTTAATGGCGGCGCTCATCTTCTACGCCGGCCGTCTGGCCGTGCGGTTGCTGGTCAAGCTGGTCACGCGTGCGATGCGTCGCGCGCAGGCCGACGAAACACTGGTGCGCTTCCTCGAAAAGGTGCTGGCCGCGCTCGGCGTAACTGTCGTCGTCATCGCTGCGCTCGGAAAGATCGGCATCGACACGACGTCCGCCGCCGCGGTGCTCGGCGGCGCGGCGCTGGCCATCGGCCTGGCGCTGCAAAATCAGCTTGCTTCGTTCGCCGCCGGCGTATTGCTGATCGTGTTCCGCCCGATCCGGGTTGGTGAATTGGTGAAGGCCGGCGGCGAAACCGGGTACGTCACCGAGGTCAACATCTTCTCCACCATGCTGACCAACACCGAGAATCAGCAACTGCACCTGCCGAATGCGAAGGTGTGGGGCGACACCATTACCAATTTCACGCGCAACAAGTGGCGGCGGCTTGATCTTACGATCAGCATCTCCTATGACGCCGATCTGCTGAAAGCCAAGCACATCCTCGATGAGCTGCTGGCGAATGAGCCGCGCATTCTCAAGGATCTGCCGGTGGCGGTGGTGGTCAAGGCACTGGGGGCCAGTTCTGTGGATTTATCCGTGCGCGCTTGCGTGAACTTCGACGACTGGTGGAATGTACAGTGTCAGCTTTACGAAAACGTGAAGCTGCGCTTCGACGCGGAAGGTATCGAAATTCCGTATCCGCGGATGGATCTAAACGTACGCGCGATCCCCCCAGGGGGCACCACGCTGCGGGCCGAATCGGCGGGCTAGTAGCCCGTCAGACTCAGGATATCCGCCACGGATTCACCGAAAGACATTACTCCTAGGACAAAATTAATGATTCATTTTCAGGGCGTCGCTCTCCGCTCAGCCTACTTCACATTGGCCCTGCTTGCCGGCATTTTCGGAATTGCTCTCGCCCTTTCTGCGGACGCAGCCACGATGGCAAGAACGAAACAAACAGGTGCTCCCATTATTCGCGGCACCAAAACTCGCCTCGTCGATATTCCTTATGCGGAAAACATTCTGTTCTCCACTGACGGGCGCCTGTTCGTCAGCGGCGGCACCAATGTTTTCGAAATCGTCCGCGACGACAGCGCCGGCGGCAGCGGCTATCGCGGTGTACCGCTGTACGACGGCACTGGCAACTTCACCGGCGTAGCGCAGATTGGCAGCGTACTGTACGCCGCCACGTTCGATGGTGGGCTCTATGCGGCACGCCTCGACCAGGTACCGCTGGCGCTGACGCCCATCCATGCGCTCGGCATCACGTCCGCCAATGGTATGGCAGCGGGTCCCGACGGCGAGCTTTACATCATCAATGGTCCGCTGCCGGTGGGCGGCCCAAGACCAGCTCCGAAAATCGTCCGCGTGCGCTTCGCTCAGGATGATCCGCTCACCGTCACCGAACAGGTGGACTGGCTGAAGAGCGGTCTTCTCATCCCGAACGGCCTGCGTAGTCGCGGGCGCATGCTGTATGTGACCGATGCCTCGTTGCGGCCCTTCTCGGTGGGCGCGATCACGACTGTCAGAATCCGTGCGGATGGCTCGCCGGGAACGCCGCGCCTGTTTGCCAGCGTGTCTCTCAGCCCGCTGGACGACATCGGACTCGACGGAGAAAGCTTCTTGACCGCGATCATTTACGGTCGCGCGCTGGCCAAAATCGATCGCAAAGGCAAAGTCATCGCCCGAACCGCAGATGGCAGCTTCGACCTGCCTTCGTCGGTCGCCATCGGTCAGCCGCCGCTGTTCGATCAGTCGGTGTGGCTGGTCACCGAGAAGGGGCCCTTGAACGGGAGCCCGACGTCGACGTACGGCAACGCCTTGTCTCTGTTCAAGCCGGATATGGCCTGGCGATAACCACCGCACGTGTAGCAGCCAATTTCGCGCAGCCGCGCGAAATCGTGAATTAACGTCTCATGGCGGCCGCTCGACCAAGGCGGCGCAGGCGGCAATGGCACATCCAACTCACAAATTCCGTTTCCACTACGGAGAGCCCGTGGAGCCAGGCGAAATTCCTGTCAGCCTGCATCATTGCCTTGGGCATCATCCCGTTTGAAGTGCTACAGTGCGCCCGCGTCGTCGGCGGTCTGAACAGGGAAGCGCCACATGACCAATATCAACGGCAAGACTTACGCGATGAATGTCATCACGCCGATGCCGCGCTGGAAAACGCCGGTTCTGCGCTTGGTTTTTTTCGCGGTCGGGGCCATCCCGCCACTGCAGATCGGTCTGAAAAACCTCTCCTTCATCCACTTCGCGCGCTGGGTCATCATCAGCCATGACCAATTCCCGCACGTCGGCGGCGAGCAGGAGCGCGACCGGCTCCACTACGACTATCTGCTGTTCTGCAGCAACTTCAACGGCACCTGGAACCAGTACATCGATGCGTTTTCCTCGGTGCTGTCGTACGGACTCGACGCGATCTGGCGCTGGAGCCTGAAATATCCGATGGCGATTCCGATCACGGATTTCAAGCAATACATCAGCCGCGTCCAGTTCGACACGGACTACTACTACAACGCTTATCCGACCGCCGCGACCAATGATGTCAAGGCTGCGCACCGCGTCAGCGCGGCACTGGATGAATTCCGAGACGACAGCGCCGAGCTCGATGCCGAGGCGTTCGCTGCGGCGTATCGACGCTTCGTCGTCGATGTGCAGGGCGATCTCGGTTCGCTGGGGCCGGCCCCGGTTGGGACCTGATGGCGATCACATAGCAGAGCAATCGAATCGCCGCGACATTGAAGGGAGCGGACATGGCCAACAAAAATGGTTCAACGTACGGTCTGACAATTCTGTCGCCGATCAAGCTCAACCCAAAGGCGCGCGTTTCGCATGTGGCGGCGCTGCGGGCCGGTCTGGCCGAACTGCCGGCCGGTCCGGGGAGTCCATTCACGAAAGTGCAGTTCACGCATTTTTGCCGGCTGGTCGTGTTGGAGGACGTGATCTTCGTCGGTAGTCCGGCGCGGGAGGAACACCTCAAGTCGTCGTATCTAATGTTTACATCCAATTTCGACGGCGAGCTTGATGATTACCTGCGGCTGATGGCAAGCCGGATCGGCAAGTTCGTCGATTCGATCTGGAAACACTGCGTCGCCTACCCGGGCACACGCGACGTGGACGCATTCATCGCGTACATGAAGAAGTGCCAGTTGACGACAACGTTCTTCTTCGCCGACGTGAACGACAAGACGGTGGCGGAAACCCTGCGTGCTCTACAAGTACAGCAAGCCGTCGCAGCGTTCGTCGAAGCCAACCAGGGCAAGCCACCCGCGCAGCTGCAGGACTCGTTCAGGCGGTTCTCGAAGGCGCTCGACCGGCTGCCGGCTTCCGAACCGGCAAATGTGCACTTTTCGCTGCCCTTTGTGGCGGAGCGGGCGTCCGCCCCGAAAGAAGCTCACGGAACCATCGCCGACGCATTTCCGGAAGCAGCGTCGCACACGGTGACAGTCAATCGTTCTCCGGACTACGGTGCCGAACACGCCGCTCCGTCCGCTGCGCCGGAACCGATCGCACCGACCACAGCAGCCGTTCCCGTCGCGGCAACGGCGCGGTAAAGGCAGCGCATCGTCGCGCTGGGCAGCAAACCGGTATTCGCCACCCTCACACGCGAAGGAGCTGCGCGCATGAACTCGCTCGATCTGTCCGACATCCAGGGTTATGTCATTCGAGGCTATCGCTTTCCGGTCGCGTGCTTCGTGTTCGCCAAGTTCGAGCGCATCGCGGCCGCGCGCGCCTTCGTGCGAGCGCTGTTACCGAAAGTCACGACTGCCGCGCTCTGGGAAAACGGCAAACCCGACGCGACGCTGAATATCGCTTTTACTTATTCGGGACTGTCAGCGCTCGGCCTGCCGGCCACCTCGCTAGTCACGTTTCCGGTGGAATTCCAGCAAGGGATGAAAGTGCGCGCCGATATTCTCAATGATATCGGCGCCAATGCGCCCGAACGCTGGGACGCGTTGTGGAAAAACGAGGTTCATGCATGGATCGCGATCCATGCGCAAACGCCGGCAATCCGCGAAGCGGAATTTGCACAGCTGGAAGCGTTGGCACGCGAATCGGGCGCCGTCACGCTGGCAGGACGAGACGACGGCGGACTGCTGTTCATCGACGGCAAGCCGACCGCCAAGGAGCACTTCGGTTACACGGACGGTATCGGCAACCCGGATTTCGACGGTGCGGAAAAGGACGCTCCGCCCGGCCGCGGCAAGCTGGCGCTGGGTCCGGGCTGGAAGCCACTCGCGACCGGAGAATTCCTGCTGGGTTATGCCGACGAAGCAGAGGAACTGCCGCCGGCGCCGTGGCCGGATCCGCTGGCGAAGAACAGCACGTTCATGGTCTATCGAAAGCTGCGCCAGAACGTCAGCACCTTCCGTGAATATCTCGATGAGATGAGCAGTCTTTATGACGGCGGTAAAGAAAAGCTCGCCGCGAAACTGGTTGGCCGTTGGCGCGACGGCACGCCTCTGGAACTATCGCCCGAAAGCGCCGATGCCGAGTTGGCTGCCGATACCGCGCGCAACAACGACTTCTCTTACAGCGCTGACACTGCGGGCACTCGTTGTCCGTTTGGTGCACACATCCGGCGCACGAATCCTCGTAACGCCGCGGGGTTCAATGGTGCGCTGTCGAACCGTCGCCGCGTGATCCGGCGCGGTCTGCCTTACGGCAGTTACGTTCCGGAAGGCCAGCCGATAGATGAAGCGGAAGAACGCGGCATTCTGTTCATGGCGCTCAATGCAAGCATCTTCCGCCAGTTCGAATTCGTGCAGCAGCAATGGGTCGAATACGGTAACGATGCGCATCAGGGCAACGACAAGGACCCGCTCAGCGGCAACCACGGCGGCAGTGGCAGGTTTGTCGTGCAGGGTGATGCGGACGAGAAGAATCCACCGTTCATCTGCGGACATCTGCCCACTTTCGTCGAACTTCGCGGCGGCGACTACTTTTTTATGCCGGGCCTGACCGCGCTGCGCATGATCGCCGCCGGCATGATCGATCCGCGCTGACGGCGTCGCGCTGAAGGAACGCTATCGCGAATCGCGCTTGGCGCCGGTGCGCAACCGCAGGCCATTCAGGCGGATAAAGCCCTCGGCATCCTTCTGGTTGTAAGCACCGCGATCGTCCTCGAAGGTTGATAGCCGCGCGTCGAACAGCGAATCCGCCGATCGGCGGCCGGCGTTATAGACGCTGCCCTTGTAGAGCTTAAGCCGCACTTCGCCGTTGACGCGCCGCTGGCTATCGTCGATCAGCGCTTGCAGCATGCGCCGCTCCGGACTCCACCAGTAACCGTTGTAGATCAGGCTGGCGTATTTCGGCATCAGCTCATCCTTGAGGTGCGCCTGTTCACGATCGAGGCACAGCGACTCGATCGCGCGATGCGCCTTGAGCAGAATCGTGCCGCCCGGCGTTTCGTAGCAGCCGCGCGACTTGATGCCGACGTAGCGGTTTTCAACGAGATCGAGCCGACCGATCCCATGTCGGCCGCCGAGCTGGTTCAGCATGTCGAGCACGGCAAATGGACTAAGCCGCTTGCCGTTAATCGCGACCGGATCGCCCTTCTCGAATTCAAGCGTGACGATTTCAGCTTCGTTCGGCGCATCTTCCGGGTTCTTGGTCCAACGCCAGATGTCATCCGGCGGACACCACCACGGATCTTCCAGACCGCCGCCTTCGTAGCTGATGTGCAGCGCGTTGGCATCCATCGAATACGGACTGCCGCCACCCGGCTTCTTGGCGATCGGAATATTGTGGCTGGCGGCGTATTCGAGCAGCTTTTCGCGCGAATTCAGATCCCATTCGCGCCACGGCGCAATGACCTTCACTTCCGGCCACAACGCATAAGCGCCGAGCTCGAAGCGGACCTGATCGTTACCCTTGCCAGTGGCGCCGTGCGCGATCGTATCGCAGCCAGTCTGGCGCGCGATTTCGACCAGACGCTTGGCGATCAGTGGCCGCGCGATGCTGGTGCCGAGCAGGTACTCGCCCTCGTAAACCGCATTGGCGCGGAACATCGGAAACACAAAATCGCGCGCGAATTCCTCGCGCAGATCGTCGATGAAGATTTCCTTCACGCCCAGCGCTTGCGCCTTCGGGCGCACCGCATCGAGTTCCTCACCCTGGCCAATATCGGCGGTGAACGTCACCACCTCGCAGCCATAAGTATCTTGCAACCATTTGAGGATGACGGAAGTATCCAGCCCGCCGGAATAGGCGAGCGCGACTTTGCGAACGGAGGTATTGGCCATGGCGTGATCGCTGGGCGAGAGAAAATAGGGAAAGCGGGCGCGAATTATAGAGCCTGTCATGTACTGTTTCGATCGTTGCGGCGGTGCTTGCGCGGGCACAGCGCAAGAAATGTCCACGGCGGCGGCGTGCGCCGGACGGCCCCAGCGCCCGTTAAGCTATAGTGCAGGCCCCGTACAATTACCTCGCATGAGCCCCCAGAAAGCCTCCAAACCGATGGGACGCCGCTTCCGCGGTTTCCTACCCGTGGTCATCGATGTTGAAACCGGTGGCTTCAATGCGCATACCGATGCCCTGCTGGAAATCGCCGCCGTTCTGGTCGAAATCGATGAGAACGGCGAGCTGAAGCGCGGCACGACTTACGCTGCGCAGGTGCAGCCGTTCCCCGGCGCCAACATCGAGCGCGCAGCACTGGAGGTCAATGGCATCGATCCCGACCATCCGCTGCGGCTGGCCGTCGCGGAAGCCGAAGCGCTGGCGCGGATTTTCAAACCGGTCCGTCAAGCCATGTCCGATCAGGGTTGCACACGCGCCATCCTGGTTGGCCACAACGCCCATTTCGATCTGGGATTTCTCAACGCAGCCTGCGCACGCGCGCAAATCAAGCGCAACCCATTCCACCCGTTTTCAGCCTTCGACACCGCCACGCTGGCCGGCGCCGCGCTCGGCCAGACCGTGCTGGCGCGCGCACTCGAAGCCGCCGCGCTGCCATACAACAACAGCGAAGCTCATTCCGCTATTTACGACGCCGAGCGCACCGCCGATCTGTTCTGTACGCTGCTTAATCGCATCCGGCCGATTTACGAGGCGTCACTGGTCACATCGGCAACAGCAGTGGATTCAGCCGAAAGCGCGGAACCATAATCGGCATTGCCCTACAATTTCAGCTTCAAGATCAAGAATTCAGTAAATGACCCTTCGTACCCCCCGCCACCCGCTATGGGCGGTGCTGCTGGCGACCCTGGCGGCTGTCGCCGAATGTCTTTGGGCCACACCTGCAGCGGCATTCGATTTCGAGGATGCCGCCGCGCAGGCCAAAGCACTGGCCGCGCAGCCGTACAAGAGGCCGGAAATCCGGCTGCCGAAAGAACTCGCGGATCTCGGCTACGACCACTATCGCGATATCCGCTTCAACCCTGATCGTTCCAGCTGGCGCACCGCCAAACTGCCATTCGAACTTCAGTACTTCCATGAAGGTCTGTATTACAACGTGCCGGTGCGGATCAATGAGATCACCTCTGCCGGCGTCCACGAGATCCGCTACAACCCGCTGCAGTTCGATTTCGGCCAGAACAAACTCGATGTATCCCAGATGCACGACCTCGGCTATGCAGGTTTTCGCGTGCACTACCCGATCAACACACCGAAGTACAAGGACGAAGTGCTGGTCTTCCTTGGTGCCAGCTATTTCCGCGCGCTCGGCAAGGGTCAGCGCTACGGTCTTTCGGCGCGCGGCCTGGCCATCGATACCGCGCTGCTGTCGGGTGAGGAATTCCCGCGCTTCACGGAATTCTGGTTCGAACGGCCGAAGCCATCCGACAAGGAGCTGACCATCTACGCGCTGCTCGACTCGAAGAGCGTCGCGGGTGCCTATCGCTTCGTGCTCAAGCCGGGCTCTGACACCGCGATGGACGTCAAGGAGCGCATTTTCGTGCGCACCAACGTCGCCAAGCTCGGTATCGCGCCGCTAACCAGCATGTACTACAGCGGCGAAAATCAGCATGGGCCGATCGACGATTACCGTCCGGAAGTGCATGACTCGGATGGTCTCTCAATCGCCTCAGGCACCGGCGAGTGGATCTGGCGGCCGCTCGTCGATCCGAAGCGGTTGCTGGTGACCTCGTTCGGGCTGACCAATCCGATTGGCTTCGGACTCATGCAGCGCGACCGCAATTTCGACGACTATCAGGACCTCGAAACGCGCTACGACCTGCGTCCGAGTGCGTGGATTCAGACCATCGGTCACTGGGGCGCCGGCCGCGTTGAACTGGTCGAGATCCCGACGCCGGACGAAACCAACGACAATGTTGTCAGCTATTGGGTACCGGACAACCCACCACAGGCCGGCCAGTCGCTGGACCTCGAGTACCGTATCCTATGGCAGATGGAAAAGGACACCACGCCGCCGCAGTCATGGGCGGTGCGCACGCTGCGCGGACACGGCTATATGCGCAACCCTGACGACAGCATCGGCTTCACCGTGGATTTCGACGGTCCGGCACTCGACCGGCTCACCGCCGATGACAAGGTGGAAGGAATCATTTCGGTCGACGCCAACAGCGAGCTGCTTGAGCGCAATACGCTCTATAACCCGATCTCGCACGGCCGCCGCCTGACCATGCGCATCCGCCGCATCGATAACGATAAGCCGGTTGAGCTGCGCGCCTATCTACGTGGACCCGACAGTTCTACGATCTCCGAGACATGGAGCTACATCCTCCCGCCGGGTGGTTCCTGAGCAACCCGTGAGCGCAACCGCCACCACATCGGCCGACGATTATCTCGCCCGTCTGCCGCTCGACGAACAGGTACGCGCACGTCTGCTCGTTGCGACTACCGGTAGCGCCGGCGAAGCACTGACACGGCTGCACGAAGCGTTGTCAGCTTCCGCGGATCGAGGCGACGAAGCCGGTCCGGCCGCCACCTCGATCGATCGCCGGTTACTGGCCGCATTCACTTCGCCACCGCGAGCGGGCGACGGGCACGCCGGCCAAGTCATCACGCGCGACGTGCGCGGCCGCACGCGTCTGACCACCACACCGACGCTGCAACGCGCGAAAATGATGCCGCAGCAATGGTCGGGCAACCCGCTCGCGCGGCTATGGCGCGCTGTTGAGCATCGCATTTACGGCCGCCGCGGCCGCCTCGCCGGTAGCGAGGATATCGTCAAACCCGACTCTCCCGATCCGCGCGGCTATTGGCAGAAGGCCGGATTGTGGCGACGGCTGATCCTCCTGGCGTTGACCCTGGCGCAGACTGGCATCGCGACCTATTACATGACCGCGGTGCTGCCTTATCACGGCGCGTTCTGGCTCGAAGCGATCACTCTGGCGATCTACGCGATCCTGTTTGCCTGGGTATCCGCCGGCTTCTGGACCGCGATGATGGGCTTCTGGGTGCTGTTGACCGGCGGGGACCGTTATGCGATTTCGCGCACTGCGGCGCCGGATACCCCTATCGCGGATGCAGCGCGCACTGCGATCCTGTTCCCGATCTGCAACGAGCATGTGGCGCGCGTATTCGCCGGCCTGCGCGCCACCTACGAATCCGTCGGACGCAGCGGCGAACTGAAACATTTCGATTTCTACGTACTCAGCGATTCCAGCAACCCTGATGTCCGCCAGGCCGAGGTTGAAGCTTGGTTGCAACTGTGCCGACAGGTGGATGGTTTCGGCCGCATTTTCTACCGCCGTCGCCGCCATCGCATCAAGCGCAAGAGCGGCAACATTGCTGATTGGTGCCGGCGCTGGGGCAATGGCTATCGCTATATGATCATCCTCGACGCCGACAGCGTGATGTCGGGCACCTGCCTGACACAGCTGGTGCGGCTGATGGAAGCTAACGCGGGCGCCGGCATCATTCAGACAGCACCACGCGCTGCCGGGCGCGATACGCTGTATGCGCGCATCCAACAGTTCGCGACACGCGTCTATGGCCCCCTATTCACATCGGGCCTGCATTTCTGGCAGCTCGGCGAATCGCACTACTGGGGCCACAACGCGATCATTCGCGTGGCGCCGTTTCTACGACACTGCTCGTTACCGCGCCTGCCCGGCGATGGCGCACTCGGTGGTGAAATCCTCTCGCACGACTTTGTCGAAGCCGCGTTGATGCGGCGTGCCGGCTGGGCGGTGTGGATCGCCTATGATCTGCCGGGCAGCTACGAGGAAATGCCGCCGAATCTGCTCGACGAGTTGAAACGCGATCGCCGCTGGTGCCAGGGCAACCTGCAAAATTTCCGGCTGTTCCTCGCACAGGGTCTACACCCGGCACATCGGGCCGTGTTCATGACCGGCGTGATGGCTTACCTGTCGGCGCCGCTGTGGTTCCTGTTTCTTGCGCTCTCGACAGCGCTGGTCGCCGTACAGACCTTGTCGCCCCCGCAGTATTTCCGCGAGCCCTACCAACTCTTCCCGATCTGGCCGGAATGGCATCCGGAATGGGCACTGGCGCTGTTCTCGGCGACGGCGACACTTCTATTCCTGCCCAAAATCCTCAGCGTGCTGTTGATCGTCCTCAAGGGCGCGCGCCAGTTCGGCGGCGTACCGCGACTGACGGCCAGCTTGCTGATCGAGATGCTGTTCTCGGCCCTGCTGGCGCCAATCCGCATGCTGTTTCATACGCAATTTGTCATTTCTGCATTTCTCGGCTGGGCGATCCACTGGAAATCACCGCCGCGGGAGGACGCCGCGACGCCGTGGCACGAAGCGATCATGCGACACGGCAGCGGAACCGTGCTCGGCGTCGTCTGGTCGGCGGGCGTGTACTGGCTGAACCCGCACTTTCTTTGGTGGCTGCTGCCGATCGTCGGCGCGCTGATGCTGGCGATCCCCGTTTCCGTGTGGTCGAGCCGCACCACGCTCGGACGCGCATTTCGCGAGCGCCGCCTATTTCTGATTCCTGAAGAAAGCCACCCGCCGCGCGAATTGCGCTGGACGCGGGCGGTCCTGCGGCGGACGCCACCTCCGCACGATTTCGTCGATGCAGTTGTCGACCCGGTCAGCAATGCCATCGCCTGTGCATTTGCCACACCGCGTGACCGGCTTCCGATAGTCACGCGCAATGAACATCGCCGGCTCGTGCGAAAAGCGCTACAAAACGGCCCTAAGCAATTGACACAGCAACAAAAAAATACCTTGATCCACGACCCGATCGCGTTGTCTAATCTGCACTTTCTGGTATGGGCTTCGCCGGAAGCAAGCGCTGACTGGCGTCGGTGACAGCGGGTACCGCTGTCATAAAGCTTTCATCGAAAAGTCATCATGTTTCAATGCGATATTCATAGAGTGCCACCATTGCAGCGACGGAGCGGAACACTGATGCCAACGAGCCCCGAGCCCCGAGCCCAGCAGCGCCCGCCGCGTTTCGCGGTCGATTTTGCGATAACCCCCGAAGAGATCGCTGAAACACAGAAATTGCGCTATAGGATTTTCGCCGGCGAGCTTGGTGCCACGATCAACGGTGGCGAGGCTGGCATCGATACCGATCAATACGATGAACATTGCCACCACCTTACGGTGCGCGATCTCGAGTCCGGTCGCATCGTAGCCTGCACACGCCTTCTCACCGATGACAAGGCAGCGAAGTCCGGCGGATTCTATTCGGCCGGCGAGTTTGATCTCAGCATGATTGACTCGCTGCCCGGCCGCGTCATGGAAGTCGGTCGCACTTGCGTCGATGCGGAATTCCGCAGCGGCGTGGTGATCGCCCTGCTGTGGACCGGGCTGGCCGAATTCATTATCTCCAACGGCTTCGATTACCTGTTTGGCTGTGCCAGCATTCCGCTTGACGACGGTGGTGGCAACGCGCATGCGGTCATCGCGCAGCTAAAGGAAAAGCATTTGGCACCGAGCTGGCAGCGCGTGCGTCCGTTCGTCCCTTTTCCCGCAGCCGATATGCGTCTGACGGAGAAAGTGCGCCTGCCGCCGTTGCTGAAGGCCTATATCAGCCTGGGCCTGAAAGCCTGCGGCGAGGCCTATTGGGATCGCGATTTCAATTGCGCCGATGTGTTCATGCTGCTCAATGTCAGCGACATGCATCCACGTTATGCGCGTCATTTCATGGACCGCACGAAAGCTGAGGAGACCTCGCTTGTTGCGGGTCACGCTTAAAACCGCGCGGCTGATTCCGCACCTGCTATACGGGCTACTGATGGCCGCCTTCGTATTGGTTCCCGGCGGCCATCCACGCCGACGCGAGACCATGGCCCGTCACTGGCATCGCGGCTTGCTGCGCATTCTCGGTATTCACCTGCACGTGCGCGGTACACGCGCGATCGGCCCGCGCATGATCGTCGCCAATCACATATCGTGGCTGGACATTCCGGTGATCGGCTCGATCGAGGCCGTGCGGTTTGTCTCAAAATCCGAAGTGCGCGAATGGCCGCTGGCCGGTTGGCTGGCAACAGCGGCCGGCAGCTTCTACCTGCAACGCGGCGCGGGCGGGGCCAGGCACTTAATCCACCAACTCGCGAAGTTCGCGCGCGCCGGCGGCATCGCTGCGTTTTTCCCCGAGGGAACCACGACGACCGGCGAAAGCACGCTGCGTTTCCAGCCGCGCCTGTTCGGAGCGATCGTCGAAAGCGGCTGCGCAGTACAACCCATTGCGCTGCGCTACGGCCACGCGCGCAACGGCGAAAATATTGCCCCATTCGTCGGTGATGACGATCTGGTCAGTAACCTGCTGCGTGTCATGCGCGAACCCGGAATGGATGTCGAAATCACGTTCTGCACCCCGATCCAGTCGCGCGGGATGGACCGCGCTCAGCTCGCGGAAGCGACCCAGGCCGCCATCCGCCGTGTTATCGCACCGGCCACTGTCCTCAGCGATGAAAAGCCCCATTCGAGGGCAATGGCAGCCTAATAGGCTCTAACAAGCTGTCGGGCGTGGGAGCGGCCCTGCTACAATTTCGCCCATGCCTTCCGATCCGGCCGTTCCGGCCCCCGTTCCCGTGGTAACCGGTGCCAAGCTGCGTGGCGCCGAGAAGATGGCGCGCATCCCGATCAAAATCGAAGCCACGCTCACGCCGCTGCGCAAGCCGTCGTGGATCAGGCAAACCTTGGGTGATGCTCCAGAAGTGGCCCGCATCAAGGCTGCACTGCGCGCCAACAATCTTCATACGGTCTGCGAGGAAGCCAGCTGTCCGAATCTCGGCGAGTGCTTCAGCCACGGCACCGCGACGTTCATGATCATGGGCGACATCTGCACGCGGCGCTGCCCGTTCTGCGATGTCGCCCACGGACGTCCGAATCCGCTGGATATTGAGGAACCGGTCAAACTTGCGCGCACGATCCGCGACATGCGGCTGCGCTATGTCGTCGTCACCTCGGTCGATCGCGATGATCTCAAGGACGGCGGCGCCGCGCATTTCGCAGCCTGTATCCGCGAATCACGGGCGCTGAATCCCGAATTGACGATCGAGGTGCTGGTTCCCGACTTCCGCGGCCGCATGGACCCGGCGCTGGCAATCTTCAGGGACACCCCACCAGACGTCTTCAATCACAACCTCGAAACCGTCCCGCGACTGTATAAACAGGCGCGTCCGGGATCAGACTATGACTGGTCTCTCGACCTGTTGGAACGCTTCAAGGGCCTGCATCCGGCGGTGCCGACGAAATCCGGGCTGATGCTCGGACTCGGCGAGGAGATCGAAGAGATCGAACACGTCATGCGGGATCTGCGCGCACATCGCGTGGACATGCTCACGCTCGGCCAGTACCTGCAACCGTCGAAACATCACCTGCCGGTGGCGCGCTATGTGCCGCCTGAGGAGTTCGAGCGACTGCGGCTAGTCGGTAAAAAAATGGGCTTTTCGCACGTCGCCAGCGGGCCGATGGTGCGCTCCAGCTATCACGCGGACCGGCAGGCGCAAGGCGTCCTGCGGGATTCCGATAACAACGGCAATTAAAAAGGGGTATTACAGTGGCGGAACAGAAAGCCACCAACGTGCACTGGCACGAAGGTGATGTCACACGCGCGGATCGCAATCGCGTACTTGGTCACAAAGGCGTGACGATCTGGTTCACCGGTCTTTCCGGCAGCGGCAAGAGTACGGTGGCAGTGGCGCTCGAACATGCGCTCAATCAAAGAGGCGCACTCGCCTACCGGCTCGACGGCGACAACGTTCGCCTCGGCATCAACAAGAATCTCGGTTTCTCTGCCGAAGATCGCAAGGAAAACATCCGTCGCATCGGCGAAATCGCAAAGCTGTTCGTGGATTCCGGCGTGATCGTGCTGTCGAGCTTCATCAGTCCGTACCGCCAGGACCGCGAGGACGTGCGCAAGCTGCACGACGAGGGCGGCATGGATTTCATCGAGGTGTTCGTGGATTGCCCGCTTGGCGAAGCCGAGAAGCGCGATCCGAAGGGGCTGTATAAGAAGGCACGTGCTGGCCAGATCAAAAACTTCACCGGCATCGATGATCCCTACGAGGCGCCGGTCAAACCGGAAATCGTGCTGAAAAGCCACGAAATGACGCTCGAAGCCGAAGTGGATGCGCTCCTGAAACTGCTGGAAAAGCGCGGAATTCTCAGCGCCAGCTGAAATCGCGGCCTGAAATAGCAATAAGGCCCGCTTTCAGCGGGCCTTATTTATTTCCCTTGGCAGAAACTTATTTGAGCAGCGACTTCATCGCCGCGCCGAGATCGGCCGGCGAACGCACCGTTTTCACGCCCGCGGCTTCCAGCGCTGTGAACTTCTCGTCCGCCGTACCCTTGCCGCCCGAGATGATTGCGCCGGCGTGACCCATGCGCTTGCCCGGCGGCGCGGTGACGCCCGCGATGTAGGCAACCACCGGCTTCTTCACCTTGGCTTTGATATACGCCGCCGCCTCTTCCTCCGAGCTGCCACCGATTTCGCCGACCATAATGATGCCGTCGGTCTGCGGATCCTTTTCGAACAGCGCGATGACGTCGATGAAACCGAGGCCGCGCACCGGATCGCCGCCGATGCCAACGCAGGTGCTCTGGCCAAGGCCATTCTGCGTGGTCTGATGGACGGTTTCGTAGGTCAGCGTGCCCGAGCGGCTGACGATGCCGATTCTGCCGGCCTTGTGGATATGTCCCGGCATGATGCCGATTTTGCATTCACCGGGCGTAATAATGCCGGGACAGTTCGGTCCGATCAGCACCGCATCCGGATACTGGCTGCGCAGCGTGGTCTTCACCTTGACCATATCGATGACCGGAATGCCTTCGGTGATGCACACAATGACTTTGATGCCGGCGTCGGCTGCTTCGAGGATCGCGTCACCGGCGAACGGTGCCGGCACATAAATCATCGACGCATCAGCGCCCGACTTGGCGACAGCATCGTGCACGGTGTCGAACACCGGTAGGTTGAGGTGCTTGGTACCGCCCTTGCCCGGCGACACGCCGCCGACCATCTGGGTGCCGTAGGCGATACATTGTTCGGAGTGAAAAGTGCCTTGCTTGCCGGTAAAGCCCTGGCAGATCAGTTTGGTTGCTTTGTTGACGAGGATGCTCATGGTGCAGATCTCGGGGATGTTCTCTGTATGACTCGGATGTGAGGTCGCTCGCTACGCTCGCTGTGAGGGGTGAGGTCGCCGGCTTCGCCGACTGTGAGGAAAGACCATCTCTCCTCACCCCTCACAGCGCCGAAGGCGCGAAGCGCCTGTCCTCACGCTTTCCTGGCTGCGGCGACGACCGTCTTCGCCGCTTCGGTCAAATCGGAAACGGGCGTGATGGCAAGACCGCTGTTCTTCAATAGTTCCTGGCCCTTTTCCATATTGGTGCCTTGCAAACGCGCGACGACCGGCACCTTCAATCCGACCTGCTTGGTCGCTTCGATGATGCCCTCCGCGATCAGGTCGCAACGGACGATGCCGCCAAAGATGTTGACGAAAATCGCCTTCACATCCGGACTGCTGGTGATGAGTTTGAACGCGTTGGTGACGCGTTCCGTAGTAGCGCCGCCACCGACGTCGAGGAAGTTAGCCGGCTGGCCACCGTGCAGCTTGATGATATCCATCGTCGCCATCGCCAGGCCGGCACCGTTGACCATGCAGCCGATGTCGCCTTCGAGGCTGACATAGTTGAGATCGAACTGCATGGCGACACGTTCGCGTTCGTCCTCCTGCGTCGGATCGCGCATATCGGCGATCGTCTTCTGGCGGTACAGCGCATTGTCATCAAAGTTAAGCTTCGCATCGAGCGCGAATACGTTGCCTTCCTTGGTGACGATCAGTGGATTGATTTCGACGAGGCTGGCGTCCAGTTCGACGAACATGCGGTAAAGGCCGCTCAGGATCTTGGTGAATTGATCGACCTGCTCCTTGGTCAAGCCCATGAAGAAACCAAGCTCGCGCGCCTGATAGGGCTGCAGTCCGGCCGCGGGATGCACGGCGACGCTCTTGATCTTCTCCGGCGTATGCTCGGCGACTTCTTCGATATCCATGCCGCCGGCCGGCGAGGCCATGAACACGATACGCTCGGACGAACGGTCGACGACCGCTGATACATACAGCTCACGCGCGATCGCGGACGGCTTTTCGACCCATACGCTGTGGACCGGCAGGCCAGCGGCGCCAGTCTGTTTGGTCACCAGACGGGTGCCGAGCATCTTTTTGGCGGCTTCCTCGACCGCGTCGAAGCCGTCAACGAGCTTGACGCCGCCAACCTTGCCGCGGCCGCCGGCGTGGACTTGCGCCTTGACGACGAATTTTCCTCCGCCAATCTGCTTGGCCGCCGCCCGGGCCGCTTCGGGACTGGACGCGAGCGCGCCCTGGGGAACGGGGATTCCGTAACGGGCGAAGATCTCCTTCGCCTGGTATTCGTGAAGATTCATTGAGCCTCTCGGAAATATGTAACGATCGAGCTTGGAAACCGATGTTTGTTGCCGTCCACGCGAGCCCCTGTGCCCAAATGAACGCCGGTACCTGCTAGTTTCGCCTATAAGCGGCACTTCAAGCAAAGCTAAACTGGGCCGATTCAATTTTCGAATGCCCCCGAAACCGCCATTTCAATGAGTCTCATTCGCCTGCTACTGATTGGTGCCGCGATCTGGTTGGTCCTGCAGTTCCTGAAGAACTGGAACGTGCGGATCGAACGCCGTGAGCCTCCTCCGGCCAATCCGGAGCCCAAGGAACCGCTGACGCTGCGCGCCTGCCCGGGCTGCGGCGTGCGCGTGCCGGCGCGCGAACTGGACAATGGTGCGGGCTGCGAACGCTGCCGCTCGGCATCGCCGCCCAGATGAGGCGCGCGCGCCCGGTTCGGGACCGTCGCGCGTCGGACCAGACGCCGGAAGACTGGCGCATCCTGCGCGCGCTGAGCCTCTACCGGCTATTGCTCGACGTCCTGCTGCTGACCGTTTTTGAAACCGGCTACGGCGCATTCCTGTTCAGTCCAGTGCATCCACGCTGGTTCCACATTACTTGCATCGCCTACGCGATCGCTGCGCTGCTCATACTGCTGCCGGTCCTGTACCGGACGCCGCGCCCGACAATACAGGCCCATTTGCATTTCGCGATCGATCTGATCGCGATCGTCAACCTCGTATTCACGACCGGCGGCGTCTCCGCCGGCCTCGGAGTGCTGCTCATCACGCCGGCTGTCGGCTGCGCGCTGGTGCTCAATCCGCGCATGGCGCTCGTGCAGCCCGCCATCGCCACCGCTGCGCTGCTGGCCGAGGAATTCGCCGGCAGGCACAACCTCTCCGACTTCACCGGCACTGTACTGATCGGGCTGATCCTGTTCGGCAGTACTCTGGTTGCCAATGGCGTCGCACAGCGCGCACGCCGCAGTGAAGCACTGGCAGCCCACGTCGGCAGCGAATTCGCGAATCTGTCGCAGCTCAACGAACGTATCATCGAAAATCTAGAAACCGGCGTGCTGGTCGCCGATGCGGACGGCGTTGCGCGCCTCCTTAACGATGCCGCGCGTCGATTGCTGGGCACGCGCCAGGACGATCACATCATCGCCCTGCCGCAAGCGTTCCCCGCACTGTCGCGGACGCTGCAGGAATGGCGTATCAATCCGCGCCGCGACCCATTGCCGGTAGTACCACGTGAGGGCATGGCGGAACTGCTGCCGCGCCTGATGCCGCTGGGCGGCGACAAGGGATCATCGACGCTGATTCTGCTCGATGACAGCCGTCGGTTGCGCGAACAGGCGCAGCAGATGAAGCTTGCTTCGCTGGGCCGTCTGTCAGCGAGCATCGCGCATGAAATCCGCAATCCGCTATCGGCGATCAATCACGCGGCACAGCTGCTATCCGAATCGGAACGGATCGACGACGAGGACCGCCGCCTGCTCAATATGATCGAGCGCCACGGCGTGCGCATCGACCGCATCGTGCGTGATGTGCTCAATTTGTCACGGCGTGACCAGGCGGCGCCCGTCACATTCGAACTCGCGCCCTGGCTCGACCAGATGCTCAGTGTCTACTGCGAAAGCTTTCCCGCGCGGCGCAGCCTCATCAGTACTGCGCTAGTACCCGGCGGGCTCTTCGTGCGTTTCGACCCCAGCCATTTGCAGCAGATCCTGTTCAATCTCTGGAATAACAGCGTCGAGCACAGTGGCCACGACTACCTGCCGCCTCACATTGCAATGCGTGGTGGCACGGTCGCTCCGCGCGCGCAACCGTTTCTCGAAATCGCCGACAACGGTCCCGGCATTCCGGCTGAGCTGCTGGAGCGCATCTTCGAACCGTTCTTCACGACCGCCCACGCCGGCTCCGGATTGGGACTTTATCTCGCCCGCGAATTATGCGAATACAATCAGGCGCGACTGGAATACGTGCCCTCGCCGAACGGAGCCTGCTTCCGTCTGGTCTTTGCCGGCGGCGAAAGTTTCCCGACGGAACCGCGGAATTGAGGATGCTCATGGAAAAAGCCTGCGCCCTGATCGTTGACGACGAAGCGGATATCCGCGAGCTGCTGGAGATCACACTCGGGCGCATGGGCCTGCGCACGCAATCCGCTGCAACGCTCGCGGAAGCGCGCGAGCGGCTGGCGTCGGACACTTTCGATCTGTGCCTGACCGACATGAGGCTGCCGGACGGCGACGGCATTTCACTGGTCAACTTGATCCAGCGCGAAAGGCCCGGCCTGCCAGTCGCGGTTATCACCGCGCACGGCAACGCCCAGGCGGCGGTCGAAAGCCTCAAGGCTGGCGCTTTCGATTTCGTATCGAAGCCGGTCAATTTGCAAACAGTCCGCAAGCTGGTCGATACGGCGCTGAAGCTGCGGCGGCAAGAGCCGAGCGACAACGAGGGCGGCTTGCTCGGCAAGGCACCCAGTGTTCAGGCACTGCGCGATATGGTCGCGCGGCTCGCGCGCAGCCAAGCGCCCGTGCATGTCTCCGGCGAGTCTGGCACCGGCAAGGAACTGGTCGCGCGCCTGATTCACGCGCGCGGCCCGCGTGCGGATGGGTCATTCGTGCCGGTCAATTGTGGCGCAATTCCATCGGAGCTGATGGAGAGCGAGTTCTTTGGCCACCTTAAGGGCAGCTTCACCGGCGCTCTGCGCGATAAGCCCGGTCTGTTCCAGGCTGCCGAAGGCGGAACGCTGTTCCTCGACGAGGTCGGCGATCTACCGATGCCGATGCAGGTCAAGCTGCTGCGGGCCTTGCAGGAGCGCGCAGTGCGACCGGTCGGTGGTGAAGCCGAAGTGCCGGTCAACGTGCGCGTGATCTCGGCGACACACAAAGATCTCTCGGCACTGGTTGCCAGCGGCCTCTTTCGCCAGGACTTGTTCTACCGCCTCAATGTCATCGAAATCCGCACGCCCCCGCTACGCGAACATCCGATGGACATCCACCTGCTCGCCAACGCAATCATCGAACGGCTGGTGCAGACGAACGGATTGCGCAAAACCCCGACGCTGGACGCCACCGCGCTGCAATTGCTGCATACATATCCGTTCCCGGGCAACGTGCGCGAACTCGAAAATATTCTCGAACGCGCGCTGACGCTCTGCGACGGACAGTCGATCAGCGCCGATGATCTGCAGCTGCGCCAGGTGGTAACGCCGCTACCCGCGACCGCGACCGGCTCCGATCTGGAAGCACAGATGGAAGAAATCGAACGTCGCGCGATTCTCGAAGCGTTGGAAAAGACGCGCTACAACAAAACCAAAGCCGCTGCGCTGCTAGGCATGTCATTCCGTTCGCTGCGTTACCGGATCAAGAAGCTGGGCATCGAGTAGTCCCGGCATTCCTTTGGATCAGGTGATGATAATGTCGCGACACTCCCTACCACGCCGGCCGGCCGTAGCAGTATTGGTGGAATCGATTCAGGCCTCCATCCGGGTTCAATGAAACCACCATCTTCGCTGCCCGCGCGGCCTGATGGCTTCGTGCTGGCGATGATCGCTGCGGTAGCGCTGGCGGCTGTGTCACCGCGGATCGGCGCGAGCGGCGGCCCACTGCATCTGGAGCACTGGACGGTGATTGGCGTCAGTCTGGTGTTCCTGCTCAGCGGCGCGGGCTTGTCGATCGAGAGTCTCCGAGCTGGCGTTCGAAACTGGCGCCTGCATCTGCTGGTGCAGTCGAGTACATATCTGCTGTTCCCGCTGCTCGGCGTCAGCGTAGCGCTCATTGCCGGCAGGTTGTTTCCACACGATCTGCTGACTGGTTTTTTCTATCTGTGCGCGCTGTCCTCGACGATCTCGACGTCGATTGCGATGACGTCGCTGGCGCGCGGGAACATCGCCGCCGCCATCTTCAATGCGACGCTGTCCAGCCTGCTCGGCATCGTGCTGACTCCGCTGCTCATGAGTCTATGGCTGCACACGTACGGACAAGGTGCAGCTTTCGGCGAACAATTCCTGAAAATCGCGCAGCAGCTATTGCTGCCATTCCTGGCCGGGCAACTGCTGCGACCATGGATAGGCACTTGGCTGCTGCGACACAAGAACGTGACCAGCAAGGTGGATCGCGGCACAATCCTGCTGATCGTCTATAACGCATTCTGCGATTCAACTGCGGCGGGTTTGTGGACCAACTACGGTTGGGCGACGCTCGCACAGACGTTACTGTTGGCTGGTGGCCTGCTTACAACAGTGCTGGTGCTGACCACCGTCGCGGCTCGCGGGCTGGGCTTCACTATCGAGGATGAAATCGCAGGGGTCTTCTGCGGCTCCAAAAAGAGTCTCGCCACCGGCGTGCCGATGGCAAAACTGC
Source organism: uncultured Salinisphaerales bacterium (assembly GCA_964581385.1). Classification (GTDB taxonomy): domain Bacteria; phylum Pseudomonadota; class Gammaproteobacteria; order Nevskiales; family Nevskiaceae; genus CAZOOK01. The sequence continues at coordinate 63,099 of CAZOOK010000012.1, read as the reverse complement.
TATTCGGCACGGCCACGCCGCTTGGCCTCATCGTGCTGCCGATCATGGTCTATCATCAGCTGCAATTGTTCGTCTGCTCATACCTCGCGCAACGTTATGCAGCGCACAGCACTTCGCCAGCCTGCTGAAGCTCACTTATCGCGGCATCAAAAAAACAGCCGCGGACTCCTGGCGGAACCCGCGGCCTGTCGTCAACTACGAAGGTGATATCAGTTGTCGTTAACGAATACAGCGATATTCGGCGAACCAAAGCCGGTGACCCGATCCCAGCCCGACGCCGCGCGGAAGCTGCCATTCGAGCCCGAGGTCACATCGTGGAATGGCGCCGGCGACCGGGAAGCGATCGAATAAATTGTCGGAGCGGCGAAGCCAAGTGTGTTGTTATTGGCTGACTGCGCTCGCGCCAGAACGCCGGTGAACAGAGGCGCTGCGAGACTGGTGCCACCGACCTGCATGGACCCGCCCATGTAGACGATGATCGCGCCGGAATTTGGATCCGCATCGAAAGCGACATCCGGCACGCCGCGCTTATTGCCGGAAAGCACCGCGCGCTGCCAGCTCGGAATCCGCTCATGTTTGCTGACACCGCCGCCACCCTTGTTCCATGCAGCCTCGCTGCTGTAACTGCCGTTGGTATTCGTGTTGAGCTGAGTGCCACCAACCGCAACGACATTGGGCGAACTGGCCGGGTAGCTGACCTGGACGAACATGCCGGTATGCGAGAAGCATCCCGTGCGCGAACCGCCATCACCGGAGGACGCGACAAAGGTCTGCCCTTGCGAAACTGCCTGCGCGAAAATCTGGTCGTCCGTCGCCATCGCTCCGGAAAAGTGCGCCGCGCTTTCACACTCTCCGAGCGATACATTGATCACTTTCGCGGTATTGTCGGAAACCGCGCGGCTGTACGCTTCCGACAGATGGACATCGCTTAACGAGGGTGCCTCGTAGAAGATCAGTTCCTTGACCTCACTAGCAATGGCGGTCGCGCTCTGGCTGTCCAGATTCCATTCGAGAAGGCCGGATGTATCGGTATACACGCCCCCCGCTGTAGTCCTGACCTCGGAAACCGGCACCGACACCAAGCTGTTCTGGCTTTCGTAGGTACGCAGATCGGTAAGAGTTTGGGTGAGATCGCCACTGGCGATGATCGCGATCGTCGTCTGTGCGCCGGATGGCGAGTTGCCGACGTTGTAAATCGTCTGGAACTCAAAGGGGTTGTGACCCTTTACGGTCAGCGACCGGATCGTATCCGGCTGAGCAGCGACCAACATTGGGCGGGCGTGTTCAACGTTCTGCAGCCCCAGCACTGCGTGCACGATACCCGCCAGCCGGCGCGGCACGCGTGCCGCGCTCGAGTTCGCAAACGCCAGGCGACCGTCGATCCGGTACTGCATCAGATCGGTGGCGAACGCCGAGCGCACGCTGGCAGCGGAGCCATCGGCTGATACCAGCAGATGGTTCCGCGCCACGGTGATGTTGGTAAACCCGGCAGCGGTGAGGAAATCAGTGACGGCGCGCACCTGATCGTCGGAAGGCGCGTGCAGCGCCGTGAACTGTTCCGAAGTCAGGCGCTTGCCGAAAAGCGTATCGCCGCGTGTATGAATTCGGCTGATGAACTGGTCGAGCTGTTCGCGATTGCGCAGCTTGAGACTGACCGCGATATGTAGCGTTTCAGTGTCGGGCAAAGTACCCGACGCAATCATGCCATCGACTGGAAATGCGGCCGTATTGGTATCGACGAAACCATCCTGCGCGTGAAGCTGCATGCTCATACCGAACAGCGGAACAAAAAACGATGCCCACTGCAAAGCGGTGCCCGGCATGAATCGCCTTGCTGTCTTCTCAATTCGCATGTTCTGCCCCCTCCAGGTTTTTAGCTTTTTTGCTTTTTTTATACAGCGGCAATTAGTCTCACTGCTTCGTACAAGCTATCACAACTTTACAGGCGGATTCAGAGTGCCCAGTCAGGCGGCTTGGTATTCTCACTCCTGAGCTCGTTGTAGGCGATAAACGGTCGTGCTGGAAGGACGAACGGTAAACCGTCCCTCGACTGATCTCGCAACCGCCGCGCGATGCCGAATATTCAGCTTACTTAAGCAATGGCTGCAAAAAACGGCCTGTATGCGATCGTGGGTTGGCGGCCACCTCCCTTGGCGTACCGACCGCGACAATCTGGCCGCCACCGCCCCCGCCTTCCGGCCCCAGATCAATGATCCAGTCGGCGCGCTTGATGACATCGAGATTGTGCTCGATAACCACGATGGTGTTGCCCGCATCCCGCAACCGTTCCAGCACGCGCAGCAATTGCGCCACGTCGTGGAAATGCAACCCTGTTGTCGGCTCGTCGAGAATATAAAGTGTCTTGCCGGTGTCACGACGCGACAATTCCTTGGCCAATTTAATGCGCTGCGCTTCGCCGCCGGATAGCGTGGTCGCGTTCTGGCCGATGGTGATGTACGACAAACCGACATCCATCAGCGTCTCCAGTTTGCGGCGGATCGCCGGCACCGGCTTGAAGAAATCGAGTCCCTCTTCGACGGTCATGTTCAACACTTCGTCGATGGACTTGCCCTTGTAGCGGATTTCCAGCGTTTCGCGGTTGTAACGCCGGCCCTTGCAGGTGTCGCAGGTGACATACACATCGGGCAGAAAATGCATTTCGACCTTGATGACACCGTCGCCCTCGCAGGTCTCGCAGCGACCGCCCTTAACGTTGAAACTGAAACGGCCCGCTTCGTAGCCGCGCGCGCGCGACTCCGGCACCTGCGCGAACAAGTCGCGGATCGGTGTGAACAGGCCGGTATACGTGGCGGGATTGCTGCGCGGCGTACGACCGATCGGCGACTGATCGATATCGATGACCTTGTCGAGATGCTCGAGTCCGTCGAGCCCGTCGCATTCGGCATGGCGGGTGCCGGCGTTGTTGAGTTCGCGCGCGGCGATACCGAGCAGGGTGTCATTGACCAGCGTCGATTTGCCGGAGCCAGATACACCAGTGACGCAGGTGAACAGGCCGATCGGAATCTCCGCTGTGACATTGCGCAGATTGTTGCCGCGAGCGCCTCGCAGCACCAACAGTTTTTTTGGATCTCGGGGCGTCGGCGTCTTCGGCACCTCGATGCGCTCAGTTCCGGACAGATAGTGACCAGTAATCGAGTCGGGATGTGCGGCAACCGCTTCTGGCGTGCCCTGCGCCACGATATGCCCGCCATGTATGCCAGCACCGGGACCGATGTCGACGACGAAATCGGCAGCACGGATCGACTCTTCGTCGTGTTCAACCACAATCACGGTGTTGCCTAGATCGCGCAGCCGCGTCAGCGTCGCCAGCAGGCGCTCGTTGTCGCGTTGATGCAGGCCAATGCTCGGTTCATCCAGCACATACATGACGCCGACCAGCCCGGCGCCGATCTGCGACGCCAGCCGGATGCGCTGCGCTTCACCGCCGGACAGTGTCTCGGCGCTGCGCGACAGCGTCAGATAATCGAGACCGACATTGTTGAGGAAGCCGAGCCGCGCGGTGATTTCCTTCAGGATCTTGTCCGCAATCTCGCCTTTGTGGCCCGGCAGCTTCAGCGCGAGAAAATGCGTCTCCGCTTCTTTTACCGACTGCGCCGTCACCTGCGGCAGGCTGCGCCCGGCAACAAACACATGCCGCGCGGCGCGATTGAGCCGCTCGCCCTTGCACTCCGGGCACGGCTTGTTGGAAAGGTACTTGGCCAGTTCCTCGCGTACCGCCAACGATTCGGTTTCGCGATAACGGCGCTCCAGATTCGGCAGCACGCCCTCGAAGCGATGGCTGCGCGTGACCTTGCGCCCGCGCTCATCGGGGTATTCGAAGGTGATTTTGTCTTCGCCGCTGCCATAGAGAACGGCGTTGCGCACTTTTTCCGGTAGCTCGGTGAACGGTTTGTCCGTCGCGAATTTGTAGTGCTTCGCGAGCGAACTGATCAGCGCCCAGTAGTAGGGATTGCGCCGGTCCCAGCCGCGGATCGCGCCATCGGCGAGTGAACCCTCGGGATGCGTGACGACGAGTTCGGCATCGAACGCCTGCAGATTGCCGAGACCGTCGCAACTGGTGCAGGCACCGGTCGGACTGTTGAACGAAAACAGGCGCGGCTCCAATTCCTCGATCGAATAGCCGCAATGCGGACAGGCCATGCGCGCAGAGAATGAAATCTCGGCGGCGCCACCCGCACCGTGCGGCGCAACTGCCGCGATGCCGTCCGAGAGGCGCAAGGCGGTTTCAAACGATTCGGTAATGCGCTGCTTGATGTCGGGCCGCACTTTGAAGCGGTCGACAACGATCTCGATGTCATGCTTGAGCTTGCGATTGAGCACCGGGACTTCTTCGAGTTCGTAAACCTTGCCGTCCACGCGCGCGCGCACAAACCCCTGCGCGCGCATCTGTTCGAACCATTCCGCGTGCTCGCCCTTGCGGCCGCGCACCACCGGCGCCAGCAGCATCCATGCTGATTCTTCCGGGAGCGCCAGCACGTGATCGACCATCTGCGCAACGCTCTGCGCCTCCAGCGGGGCGTCGTGGTCCGGGCAGCGCGCGGTACCCACGCGCGCATACAGCAGGCGCAGGTAGTCGTAGATTTCAGTAACGGTACCGACGGTCGAACGCGGGTTGTGCGAGGTCGATTTCTGTTCGATCGAGATCGCCGGCGATAAGCCTTCGATGGAATCGACATCCGGCTTCTGCATCATCGACAGGAACTGCCGCGCATACGCCGACAGCGATTCCACGTAGCGCCGCTGTCCCTCGGCGTAGAGGGTGTCGAACGCCAGCGACGATTTGCCGGAACCGGATAGCCCGGTAATGACAATGAGCTTGTCGCGCGGCAGATCGAGCGAAATATTCTTCAGGTTGTGTGTACGTGCACCACGGACGCGAATCGATTCCATAAGGGGTATCAAGCCAAAAAAAGCCGGCCGGCGGAGCACCGGGCAATCCGCTACTATACGTAAGGGTGATGCTGCGCTGCACTATCTCTCCAACTCTTCGATAATTCTTCGATCCCGTTTGGCTTCATGGTTGTGCAATGAACGCTTCCGAATGGCGTACTACCGCCACTCTCAGCCTGCTCCAGGCCCTGCGCATGCTGGGCATGTTCATGATCCTGCCCGTGTTCGCGCTGTATGCGCGCGATTTGCCGGGGGGCGTTCAGCGCTGGCAGATCGGCTTCACCTTTGGCCTCTACGCCATCGTACAAGCGGTTCTGCAAATTCCCTTCGGAGCTCTGTCGGACCGCATTGGCCGCAAGCCGGTAATCGTCGCAGGCCTATTACTGTTCTCCGCAGGCGCCTTCATATCGGGTGCCACACACGATATCCGCTGGATCATGTTTGGACGCGCCGTACAGGGTGCGGGTGCCATCTCAAGTGCTGTATCGGCGCTACTGGCGGACTGCACCCGCGTAGAAGTTCGCACGCAAGCCATGGCGGTGCTTGGCATCGGCATGGGTGTATCTTTCATAATCGCAGTCGTTGCTGGTCCCGTATTCGACGGCTGGATCGGTGTCGACGGCATCTTCCGAATGACGGGTGTACTGGCGCTCCTCGCTATTCCGGTTCTCCTGGCCGGCGTTCCTAGAACTCCCCGCATATCCGGTAACGAAGCTCGTAACTTCACCAAAATCTTATTTGATCCCCAGCTTCTGCGACTGGATGGCGGCATTTTCGTTCTGCACACGATGATGACGTGCCTTTTCTTCACTACGCAGTTTGCTATTGAAAAAACCTTCAATCTGCCAGTCTCCAAGCATTGGCACGTCTATCTGCCAGTGCTCTTAGTGTCCGTGCTTGTTGTGTTTCCTATGATCCGCCGCATCGAAGTGGCCGGACGCGTCAAACAGGCTTTTCTCGGTTCGATTGTGCTGCTAGGACTCGCCTTGGTATTCGCGTCAGAAGAGTATCAAGACTCAACTAAACTGCTAGCGGCTCTAGCGGTGTTCTTCCTAGGCTTCAACTACCTGGAGGGCACACTGCCGTCGATGATTTCGAAGCGCGCACCGGTCAGCCAGAAGGGCACGGCGCTCGGCATCTATTCCAGCTCACAGTTTCTCGGCGGCGCAGCTGGCAGCAGTCTCGGTGAATTCGCGCTCGGTCACTGGGGAATTGGCGGGGCCTTTCTCGCGGCAGGAACACTATCGCTGCTATGGCTGGGCTTCGGCCGGGGCATCGAGCCCATCGCGACGCAGACGAATAGTGACGGCAGCAGTACGCTATCCGAGAGTTTCAGCGGCAAATGAGCGGCGCGCAATGATGCGCGTAGCGCTCCTGATTTCGATCAGCGCGCGGTCAGCAGCCGCCCCATCAAGGCCCGCAATGCGGCCGGCTTGACGGGCTTCGGTAGCAATTGCAACCCACGCTTGCTGGCGTCTGCCTTGGCCTTCTGCGTATGGTCGGCGGTGATGACGATGCCTGGTACATCGCGCCCCCAAAGCGCTCGCAGGCGATCGAACACCCGCGTGCCGTCGATACCGCCGTCGAGGTGGTAATCGACCAAGGCTAGATCCGGAACCTCGCCGTTCTCGCGGAACTGGCGCACGGCGGTTTCACCGTCGCGTACCGCAATCACACTGCAGCCCCAGCTGCTGAGCATCGCATCCATGCCACCGAGCACGGCAGGTTCGTTGTCGATGCACAGGACGCGCGCACCGCTAACGCCATCGGCACTGCGGCGGACAATGGCCGGCTGGGCGGCGACAATCTGGACGTGATCGCCGAGTGGGACAGTGATCGAAAATGCGCTGCCGCGCCCAACCCGCGAACGCAGACCAATTGGATGATCGAGCAACCGCGCCAGCCTTTCCGCAATCGCCAAGCCCAGCCCGAGGCCGCGCTCGCCGCCGACATCTTGGGTATCGAGCCGACGGAATTCCTCGAATATCTCTTTCTGTTTTTCGGTCGGAATACCGGGGCCGGTGTCCCAGACTTCGATGCGCGCCTTGTCTTTCAGACGCCGTACGCCGATGACAACGCGGCCCGAGCGGGTATAACGCACCGCATTGGATAAGAAGTTCTGTAGCACGCGTCGCAGCAGGCGCGGATCGGTATGTACGATGACGCGACTCGGAATCACCCTGAATTCGAGCCCGCGCGCGCGCGCGAACGCCGAAAACTCGGTGGCAAGCGGTTCGATTACCTGGCTCAGCTCGAAATGCTCGCGCTTGAGTTCCTGCGCGGCAGCATCCAGGCGGGTGATATCGAGCAACGCTCCGAGCAGACTTTCGGCGGAGGTCAGCGAACTTTCAACCTGGTTGAGCAAACGTTGTGTGGCCTCATTGACGCCACGCCGATCGATCGCGGAAACAAATAGTCGCGCCGCGTTCAAAGGTTGCACGAGATCGTGCGAAGCGGACGCAAGGAATCGCGTCTTTGCCTGGTTGGCGCGCTCGGCAGCGAGCTTGGCTTCGGACAGCGCGACATTGGCGGCAGTCAGTTCAGCGGTGCGATCGATGACGCGGGTTTCGAGGGTTTCGTTGATCGCCTGCAATTGGCGCTGCGTACGCTTGTATTCGGTGACATCGAGATAGCTGGTGACAAAACCGCCTTCGGGCATTGGATTGCCGCGAATCTCGATGACGGTGCCGTCCGGCAATTCGCGCTCGTGCGTGTACGCCTTGCCCTGGCGCATAAAACTCAGGCGGCGCGCGATCTTCTCTTTGACTTCGCCTTCGCCGAGCAGGCCGCTTTCGGCATTGAAACGCAGCACTTCTTCGATCGGCCGGCCAAGGACAATCAATCCCTGCGGATAATTGAACAGACGCACATAACGGTGATTCCAAGCAGTTAATCGCAGATCGCGATCGACGACCGAAACGCCATGCGATACATGTTCGAGCGTCGCGCGTAGCAAAGTCCGGCTGAATTGGATTTCGCTCGACGTGGCACTGAGCAGCGCGCCCAATTCGTCGAGCGGCAGGATTTCGCGTCGGCGTTCGACATAATCGACGATAATCCGCGCGCCCGCACTGCCGAGCACCTCGGTGAGTCGATTCTGTGTCAGCTCGATCAGCTCACGCGGCGCTGGAGCATCGCCAACATCGATTCTGCATCCATACCGCGAGGAAAACTCCTCGAGTTCCGCGCGCGCTCTATCGCCACCCAGAAAATGACGCAGCACTGCAACCAGATCGCCGATCGACGTGATGTCGTTCGGATTGGGAATCTGTGCTGCCACTTCAGTCACTTTCGGCATCGAAAACACCGCATCTTGATTGTAGAATCGCTACAGTGGAATACGAGCGAAGAGCCATTCAAAATGGCGTCTCCACAAACTTTTTTTCATGTACCTTACACAACTTAGCTAACATTCTACGACTAAAGTCGTTCTTCCCGCCCGTGGCCGTCACACCTATAGTCTCGTCATCAGCAGGGCCGAACTAGCCTTCTGGGGGAGAGCGGAGACCACGACCGGAACAATCCGGCAACAAGCCGGGGAACGCGAGCAATGCTCCGTTCCCCGTTTTTATTTCTAGGGCCTGTTCATTATCTTTTGATCGCTGCATTGCCACCCAAAAGGGCGCGAGGCAAGGCACTGCGCTTACACCTCTTGCTCCTGTTGCTACGTCAAGTACATCACATCACTCGTTCCGGCGCTCTGCCCATACGGTCTCCGTCATGGTGACCAAAAGGATCGTGAATAGGTTGTGGTCTCTCTATGCCCCGATTTTTTTGCACTGCAGCAATCGCTCCCGAATTCATCCCTCGCTCGCGCGAAGAAGATTCGCCGCAATTTCGCTAACCTTGGCGGCTCGAAATAAATTCGCAGGCGGGGATGTTCATGAGCAACAACAATATCGATTCGCTGCTGGCTGAACACCGGGTATTTCCGCCAAGCGCCGAGCTTGCGGCCCGCGCACGTATCACGCCCGGCAAATTTGATGAACTGACGGCGGCGGCGGCAAAAGATTTCGCCGGCTTCTGGGCCGGCATCGCGAAAGCCGAGCTGAACTGGCAAAAACCATTCACGATAGTGCTCAACGACGCGCAGGCACCGAACTATCGCTGGTTCGAAGATGGCAAGCTCAACGTATCCTACAACTGTCTTGATCGCCACCTGGCGAAGCACGGCGACAAGACCGCGATTCGCTTCGAGGGCGAGCCTGGTGATCGCCGCGACTATAGCTATCGCGAGCTGCATGCCGAAGTCTGCAAATTCGCGAACGGTCTCAAAGCACTCGGCATCGGCAAGGGCGACCGCGTCGTCATCTACTTGCCGATGACACCACATGCGGTTATCGCCATGCAGGCCTGCGCGCGCATCGGCGCGATTCATTCTGTCGTGTTCGGCGGCTTTTCCGCACACTCACTGAAGGATCGCATCGAAGATGCCGGCGCCAAGCTGCTCATCAGCGCCGATGGCGGCACGCGCGGCGGCCACGCGGTCGAACTGAAAAAAGCGGCGGATGAAGCGCTTGCCAGCGGCTGCAAAACCATCGAAAAAGTCGTAGTGCTGAAACGCACCGGTCGCGACATCGGCTGGAACGCCGGTCGCGACGTCTGGTGGCACGATCTCATCGCGAAGGCATCCGCCAACTGCGAACCGGAATGGGTCGAAGCCGAACATCCACTGTTCCTGCTCTATACCTCCGGCTCGACTGGCAAGCCGAAAGGCATCCAGCATTCGAGCGCGGGCTACCTGCTCGGCGCCCACGTCACCTGCCAGTGGGTATTCGATCTCAAGGAATCGGATGTGTTCTGGTGCACCGCCGACGTCGGCTGGGTCACCGGCCACACCTACGTCTGCTACGGACCGCTGTCCACCGGCAGTACCATCGTCATGTACGAAGGCGCGCCGATGACGCCGGATGCCGGACGCTTGTGGAAAATCTGCCAGGATCTCGGCGTCACCGTTTTCCACACTGCGCCAACCGCGATCCGCGCGCTGATGAAATTCGGCGATGAATTCCCGAACCGCTACGACTTATCGAAATTGCGCCTGCTCGGCAGTGTCGGCGAACCGATCAATCCGGAAGCGTGGATGTGGTACCACCGTGTCATCGGCAAGGAGAAACTGCCGATTGTCGATACCTGGTGGCAGACCGAAACCGGCGCAACGATGATATCGCCACTGCCCGGCGTCACCCGACTCAAACCAGGCTCCTGCACGCAACCGATTCCCGGCATCTTCGCCGACATCGTCGATGAATCCGGCACGCCAGTTCCTGATGCCGACAAAGGCGGCTACCTGGTCATCACCAAGCCGTGGCCGTCGATGCTGCGCACGATCTGGGGTGACAACGCGCGCTACATCAAGACCTATTGGGCACAGTTCGACAACAAGTATTACGTCGCCGGCGACTCCGCACGCCGCGACGCCGACGGCTGCTACTGGATCATGGGCCGCATCGACGACGTGCTGAACGTGTCCGGCCATCGCCTCGGCACCATGGAAATCGAATCGGCGCTGGTCGCGCACCCGCGCATCGCCGAAGCCGCCGTCGTTGGCCGTCCCCACGACATCAAGGGTGAAGCCATCGTCGCCTTCGCGGTCTGCAAAGGCGAACGCCCGACCGGCGCTGCCGCGACAGCACTGGAAAAAGAGCTGCGCGAGCACGTCGCCAAGGAAATCGGCGCGCTCGCCAAGCCGGATGAGATCCGCTTCGCCGACAATCTACCGAAAACGCGCTCCGGAAAAATCATGCGCCGATTGCTGCGCTCGGTCGCCAAGGGCGAAGAGATCACACAGGACATCTCGACTTTGGAGAATCCGGGGATCGTCGCGCAGTTGGCGGGCAAGTCCTGATCAATAATCAGGCGGCTGGCTTGAGCGTTGCCATGTCGATGACGAAACGATATTTGACATCGCTGCGGATCATGCGCTCGTAAGCTTCATTGATCTTCTGGATCGGGATCACTTCCACATCGGAGGCGATCCCGTGTTCAGCGCAGTAGTCCAGCATCTCCTGCGTTTCAGCGATGCCGCCGATAAACGAACCCGCCAATTGCGTGCGCTTGAACAGAAGAGTGCCGACTCTCAGCGTCGGGTCTTTGTCTGGCACTCCAACCAGGGTCATCGTGCCCTCGCGCCTCAGCAACACGAGATAGGCGTTCAGATCGTGCGGTGCCGATACGGTGTCGAGAATGAAATCAAAGCTGCGCACGTGCTTTTTCATTTCATCCTTGTTCTTCGAGATCACAACCTCGTGCGCACCGAGCCGCAGCGCGTCTTCCTGCTTGCTTTCGCTAGTGGTGAACAGCACCACTTGAGCACCGAACGAGCGCGCGAATTTCACTGCCATATGTCCGAGTCCGCCAAGGCCGACGACACCAACCTTTTGACCTTTGTCAACTTTCCAGTGACGCAACGGCGAGTAAGTAGTGATACCTGCGCACAGCAGCGGCGCGACCGCTGGCAATTTGAGCTTGTCGGAGATACGCAATACAAAAGCTTCATCGGTAACGATATTGTTGGAGTAACCACCGAACGTGACTTCGCCGGTCTTTTTATCCTTGCTGTTGTAAGTACCGAGAAAACCCTTCTCGCAGAACTGCTCCAGTCCTTCCTTGCAGCTCGCGCAGACACGGCAGGAATCCACCATGCAGCCAACGCCGGCAAAGTCGCCGACCTTGAACTTGGTTACCGCACTGCCGACCTTGACGACGCGGCCGACAATTTCGTGTCCAGGCACCATCGGAAACAACGACCCGCCCCACTCATCGCGCGCCTGATGGATATCGGAATGACAGACGCCGCAATACAAAATTTCGATCATCACATCCTGCGGCTGCGGATCGCGGCGCTGGAAATTGAAAGGCGCGAGCGGCACCTTGGCCGCGGCAGCAGCGTAGCCGATGGAATGAATCATGATGGAACTCCGAATTAAAATTTGGGTGGCGGTGAGTATAGGGCGCGCGCGTACCACCATCGTATGGACCGTCGCGAGCGTCGCCCGTTCCGCAGCGCCGGCATCGCTACTATGCCCGCATTGGTGTCCGCAATGATCGCCCGTCTGGATTACACCTCACCGTAACGTGGCGGCGCAGTCCTTCGCGACACCGCCGTTGCGCAGCGCAGTGATATCCGCCGCAATGATCTCCGCGATTGCAGTGAGCGCGCGCTGATGTCCGGCGACGAGTGCCTCGTAGCCAGGCGCAATCGATTCCGTGGCGCCTGCTGAACAGGCGAGCCCACCGTCCGGCTTATTCGTCGCGGTGATCGACCACGACGCATCGATGCGTGCATAAGCGCCCAGCGAGGATTCAAAGCGCGTAATCCGCATTGCGACACGGTAAGTCGGCGCATCGGTGCCAGCACCGATGCCGTGCACGTCGCGCGCGGCAAGCACACGCACAAGGTCGTCGGATAGGGCGGCGCGGATTTCTTCAGCGAGCGGTGCAATCCAGCGTCGCGTCTCCACCGGAGCGAGCTCATCGTTGCCGATGCGCACCACGATTTGTGGAACATCCACCTGCGCGGGCACCGTCACGGGCAGCACTTCGATCAGCAACGGTACGGCCACCGTAGGGGCAGACGAACTGCCAGCAGCAGGTGCAGCCAAAGTATAGAACCGTTGCGGCGCCGAGCTGCAGGCAACAAGCACGAGCGAAAGCAGCGGCAATAATCGCAGCAACAACCGCATACGCGGATGATGATCGGAAATGGAATTCATGGCGCTGTCCGGGGTCCTGAATTTCCGGTGGGTTCCTTCTCGTCCGGCTTACCGCGAATCAACGATTCCGGATGCCGTTCGAGATAATCCGCCAGCGTGCGCAGCGAGGCAGCAGCGCGGTTAACCGCTTCGAGCGTATCGCGCGCATTGCGTTGTAGCGGCGCATTCTGCGATGTGACGTTTTCGTCAAGCGCACGAAGCGCGCGCTCCGCGTCTTCCAGCAGCTTGCGTGCTTCCGGCGCAATGTCGCGATTGAGCTGTCCGAGCAGGTTATCGGCGTCGCGCAAGGTATCGCGCAAGTGGAGTCCGATTTCGTCGAACGGAATCGTATCGAGCTTATCGACGATGTCCTGGACCTGCTTCTGGATCTGTTCGATGCTGCCAGGCACCGTCGGAATCTGCGTCACACCCGCACCGAATTCCGGTTTTGCCACCTTGGCCTTGTGCATGAAGTCGAGCGCGATATACATCTGTCCGGTGATCAGGTTGCCGGGGCGCATCTGCGCGCGCAGTCCGCCCTCGACAAGGCCACGCAGGATGCCGGCGGCATCCGCCGTGGTGCCCTTGCGGCTTCCGCGCAACGTTTTATATGCCGGGCCGAGACGGTTAGGGAACAGATCGACCGCGACGTCGGAATAGAAATTTTTCTGCGCGGGATCGTATTCGAGCTCGATCGTGCGCACCATTCCCAACGTGATGCCGCGAAAATCCACCGGCGCGCCTGGAGCAAGCCCGCGCGTGGTCTGATGGAAACGCATGGACACCTGCAGCGGTGGATCATCCGGGAGTGCCAGTGCGGAAATCTGATCCGCGAACAGATTGTATTCAGTGTTCTCGGCCGCGGCGGGAGCGGAATCGCCGTCGGCGGACGTCTCGAAGGCGACGCCGCCGGCGAACACCGTGGCGATCGATTGCGCGTTCAGCTTGAGACCGTCCGCATTGACCGACAGATCAAGGCCGCTCGCATTCCAGAATCGCGTGACGGGCTTCACGAATCGATCGTAGGGTTCGTCGAGAAAAATCTGTACCGTGACATGTTTACCATCGGCATCCAGATCAGTTGCGGTGACGCTCCCGACGGGCAGGCGGCGATAGTAGACCGGTGCACCGATCGCCAACGAACCGCCATCGTTGCTGTGCAGGATGAAGCGCCGCCCTTTCTGATCGCGGGTGACCGCTGGTGGCTTTTCGAGACCGATGAAGTCCTTGCGCTTGTCGTGCGAGGTGCCAATATCGACGCCGATGTATGCACCGGATAGTACGGTGCCAATACCGGAAATGCCGCCGACCCCGACGCGCGGGCGCTCGACCCAGAACCGCGTGTCGTCCACCGCGATACTCGCCGCGCTGCCCGCCAGATTGACGGTAACAACGACTTGCGAGTGATCATCGCTGAGCGCGATGTCCTTGACACGGCCAATGATGACATTCTTGTATTTGACTTCGGTCTTATCCGCTTCGAGTCCTTCCCCGGTCTGGAGCGTGATCGTAATCGTGGGACCCGCTCGTAGATGGGTGCGGATCACCAGCGCGAGTCCGGCCAGCGCGGCGATCAGCGGCACCAGCCAGATCAGCGACAGGTGCCAGCGCCGCGTGGGCTGAATGTCGGGAGCGGGTAATGGATCGTTAGACACGTCAGGAGGAGAATTTGTCGGTGGTTGCAGCGCGGTACTTGGTGTCCATGTCCCAGATTAACCGCGGATCGAAACTTTTGGAGGCAAGCATCGTCAACACGACGACCGCGCCGAAGGCCATGATGCCACTGCCTGGCCGCACCTGCCCGAAGTTACCGAAATGCACGAGCGTCACTAGCAGCGCGACGACGAACACATCGAGCATCGACCAGTGACCAACGAATTCAATGGCGCGATACAACCGCGTGCGTTCGCGCTGCCGCCAAGTCGAGCGCCGCTGTGTCGTCACCAACAGCATCGCGAGCGTGCCGATCTTCATCAGCGGCACCACGATGCTGGCGGTGAATACGATCACGGCAAGATCCCAGGATCCAGCCTGCCATAGCCGCACCACACCCGACAGAATGGTGTCGTCCTCGGAATTGAACAGCGTCGATGTGCGCATGACCGGCAGCAGGTTCGCCGGAATATAGAGGATCACGGCCGCGATCAGAAATGCCCAGCAGCGCGTTGTACTGTCCATCTTGCGTCGGTGGAGTGTCGCGTGACAGCGAGAACAATGCGGATTTCCGGAAATGTGTTCCGGCAGTTGCTGCACGAGGCCGCAGGCTGCACAGGTGATGAGCCCGAATTCGATTGCGCGTGGCGGCGCCGTCGTCATCCGTCCAGCTCCGCGGCACGATTCCACAGCTCGTGCGGATCGAACGAGCTGAGCGCGGTAAGCAGACACGTCAATACGGCAAAACCCCACAGTCCCGGCTCCGGCGTCACTGACGCCAGCGCGGACAGTTTCACGACCGAAACCAGCACGCCGAGCATGAAAACTTCGACCATGCTCCAGGGGCCGATCTGCTGGCGCACATGCATGGCTTCGACGAAGCGGTGCGGAACGCGGCCGCGCAGCAATGGCAGCAACACATAGAGGGACAGCGCGATCTGCAACAGCGGAAACAGGAATACCGTCAGCGCGGCAGCGATCGCGATCGGTGCGATGCCAGCGTCATAGACTGCAAATACTGCCTGGATCAGCGTTGTTTCGCTGCGTACGCCGCGCGCTTCGATGACGACGATCGGATACGCATTGGCGATGATGAATACGATCAAGCTCGTCAGCGTCAATGCCAGCATTACATCGAGATCGAAATGGCGATCGCGATACAGCTCCGCACCGCAACGAACGCAGCGCGCGACTTCTTTGGCTTGCAAAGCTTCGCGGCGGTGAATGGTGTCGCAATGCTCGCAGATGACAGGACTTGCAGAACTCAACGGTGTTCCCGGAAGCAGGGGGAAGAAAGACTAGCAAAATGTCGCCCTGCCAGCGCATCCGCCGCCAGATCGGCGACGCTCAGTTTTGTTTCAGACCCAGCAGCGCGCGTGCGCGCAGCGCCTCGGTGCCGCTGAAGTTTTGATCGAGATAGTCGTCGATGCGGCTTTGCTTATCTGCATCCGCGACGGCCGGATCGGACAGGATTTGCCGGCGCGCGGCTCCCAGCGTTTGCACGCGCTGATTCCACACGGTCTGTTCCTGATCGAGCGCGCTGAGCCGTTCCGCCGCCGCGGTACCTACGCTCTGGACGCGCATCGCTTGAATGTCGTCGGCGCTGGCGCCCGCCTTGCGCATCTGGTCGGTCGTTTTCTGAAGCTCGACCAAGTCGCGGCTTGGTTGCCGCGCGGCGTGAACCTCCGCAGGCTCCTCGGCGGCGATCACCGCCTCGAGACGTTGTGCGCGCTGCTCATTGGTAAGGGTCACGTCATTCATGACCTCCATGCGGTCGAGCTGGTAGCGATCCTGCACTTCGCTGCCGGCGAAGAAACCATCCGCCATTTCGAAGCCCAGCATGTCACGGCGCATCCAGTGGCGCGCATCGAACGCTTTGCGAAGGTCGGCAAGATTGCTCGAATCCGATTTGATAGCGGAAGCTGCACGCAGATAGTCGCGATATTTTGAAAACAGTCCGTCAAGCTCTGCCAGCTGTGCATCTGTGAGCTGATGGTGGCGTCCAACATCGAGCAGGTGCGCGCGGATCTGCTGATCGCTGATTTCGTCGATCGCTGACAGCATGTAATCGAACAGCGTACGCAACGCGTGATCGGGAATAATGTTTCCCGCACCGTCGAGATGGATATCGCCTGCGACTTCGGTTCCCTCCCAGCTAGGAACCGGAGCCAGCAGGGTTGGCGCCGTTTGCTGCACCGTGGCGGAGCGCGAACCTCCCGCAGCGGCTGGGGACGAAGATGCGATTGCCGCCGATAGCGACGTATCAGCGGCACCACGGGCTACCTCAGAGTTATTGCGAAAGATTACGTAGGCAACGCCCAGCATTCCCGCCGCAATTGCCATGGCGGACAACCCTAGACGTTTACGCATGGAACGACGGGCTCTTCGGCTCCATCAAAGACCGGCATTCTTCAAACGGTTTGCCTGATTCTCGAACAACGTAACCGGGCTGGTTTCCTTGGAATCAACGAGACCGAAGAACTGGTTGACGTCGTCCAGATGATTGTAGTGGTAGTTGTCTTTGATGATCTTGCCGAAGTGGTTGCTGCAGCGACCGACCATGCCGTCGTTGTCCGACGCGTTGCCATTGTTATTCGCATCGGTGAAGGCGAGTGCGGTGAGTGCGAATAGCGCATCGGTGGGATCGAGCGCAGTGGTGTTGACGCCGACGCCGCCCCACGAATAGAACTTGATGCCATTGACGGAAAGCGCGCCATTGCCTCTACAGCTGGTCGGCACACCAGCCGGGTACTGTTTGTTGAAGCTCGCGGTACCGACCGAGGTCAGGGCAGCCAGCGCCGCGTAAACATCCTCTGGATTCTGGGTACCCCCCGAACCCCAGGCAATCAGTTGCGAAAGTCCGCTGACAATCTGCGCCAGTGTCGCCTGGCTTTGAGTGCCGGCGCCGGCGATTGCGTCCGCCACCGGAGAACCCAGGTGTGGTGTCGCAACCGTGGTCACGGATGCCACCAGCTCCGGCTGCACCGCCGCCACGTAGCGCGCGTCGAGACCGCCCTGGCTATGGCCGATCAAATTAACTTTCTTAGCGCCGGTCGTCGCAAGAATCTGCTGGACTTGAGCTAGTAATTGCTCGCCGCGCACGACATCACTATTGGACTGCGACAGTTCAACTTCGTACACCATTGTCGCGCCGTCACTCTTCAGCCCCTCGGGAATCTGATACCAGTAATTGAGTCCGGCAATCGTGTCCCAGCCGAGAAAGCCGTGAACAAGCACAATCGGGTATTTGGTCTTCGAATGAGTGGAAGCCCTGCTGCTGGCGAACGCAGGCTGAAGTACGGCGCCGACAGACAGGGACAGGCCCAGCAGGCCAGCAATGATTTTTTTCTTCACCGAAATCTCCTCAGATCGCACGCAAACAGAATGTGATTTCTTAAATAGCTGATTCAATTAAGGAACAATCGGTGTATTTAATGCGTTACACCACCGCTTTATTTGTTCTTGGATCGGTTGAACCGCTTGTTAGCGCGCCACCGACGTGTCCCATTACCCCGCGGCAACAATATCCCAACGAGAATTAATTAAACAGTAATACCAATGTCGTATATGTGTATGATTAAATCGTTAGCCGCCCCGAAATTCTGATGCGGGTGAGCCGGTTACAATTGATTGCACCCATTGATGCTCGAAAGTGCGTGCGCTTCCGCCACCATGCAGGGTATTGGTCGCAGCCTTGCATTGGTTTTGGTGGCGCACGGGTAGCGGATCGAATCGGCTCACGAGGTTTCTGAAATGGCTATTAACCTTTTCCCCGGAAGCGGGCTGCGGCACAGTCCGAAGGATTTTCCCTTGCCGGCCGTCGATGCCGCCCTGGCTGCAGAGCCCGGCAGACGCCTGGCAGTGTTTGCCGGCGGCTGCTTCTGGTGCGTTGAAGCGGTTTATCGTGCGCTGGACGGCGTGCTGTCGGTGGTTTCCGGCTACTCCGGTGGAACGCGCGAGACTGCTGACTACACGGCCGTCTGCACCGGACGGACCGATCATGCGGAAGTTGTGCAGATCACTTATGATCCGTCGCGCCTGACGTTCGGACGCCTGCTGCGGATTTTTTTCTCGGTCGCACATGACCCAACGCAGCTCAATCGCCAAGGCAACGATGCCGGCACGCAGTATCGCTCCGCCATTTTTTATGTCGACGAAGAACAAAAGCGTATTGCCGAAGCCTATATCGGCCAGCTTGATGCGGCAGACATATATGGTGACCCGATCGTCACGCGCCTGGAACCGCTGCGGGAGTTCTTCGAAGCCGAGCCGTATCACCAGAATTACGCGGAGCTGCATCCTGAACAGCCATATATCCAGGCGATGGCGGTGCCGAAGGTCGAAAAACTGCGCAAGTACTTTGGGGATCAACTCAAGAAAAATTGAGCGGAAGCTCTAGAGCATCTCGTCAAATACCTTAATCGCTGCGATCAAAGTATTTGGCGACACACCCTAACCAGGAACATTGATGGCCGGCAAAAAACCGACAGCGGCGGAAGCCTTGCTCAACGCGCATGTCCAATTCATCACTGACGAGGTGGGTGGTGCTTCACTGAAGGGAATCATCGAGGAAGAAATCGATGAAGCCCTGATCAACCTGCGCAAGCTGCGTTTGGGCGATCTCGTCACACGGGCGACGATCAAAGGCACCATACGCGCGTGCGTGATTGATCTTGAGCTCGGGAATCGCACCGGCAATGTCGTCGTCGATATCGCACGTGCGTTGCACGCGCACGAAATTCATGACAAGACTGCGCCCGGTGATCTGCTCAAGGATGATTTGTTCGAGCGCGCACTCGAACAGGCGCTGGCGATGAAGCCCCTGCGCGAAAAGCTGGTGCGCGAAATCATATCGAGTCCGCTCTACACAGCGTTTGCTTCCGATCTGCTATACGGCGGCATCACGGGCTATCTCGCGCAAAACGTGGTTACGCGCAATATTCCCGGTGCGCAATCGATGATGAAACTAGGTCGCGCGATGCTGAGCAAGGCCACGCCTGATTTGGAAGCGTCGATTGAGGAAGGGCTCAAGAAATACATCGCGCGCGCGATTGAAGCGTCCGCCAGCAGCAGCGTGGATTTTCTTCTTGACGACGAAGCGCTGGCAATGTTCCGCGACAGCGCACATGATGCTTGGCGACGCGCCCGGAAGATCAGGATCGGAGAATTCCGCGAGGATGTCAGCACTGCGGACGTGGACGCTCTCTCTAGTGTCGGCTACGCAAGCTGGCTGCATCTGCGCCAGACCCGCTATTTCCGTGCACTGATCGAAGCCGCGATCGATCGCTTCTTCGACACCTATGAAGCCGAACCACTGACGACGCTGCTCGATGATTTTGGTATTACGCGCGAAATCGTGCTTGCGGAAGCGACGCGCTACGCGCCGCATCTGATTGGCACATTGAAAAAAAAGAAAATGCTGGAGCCCCTGATTCGCCGCCGCCTCCGCGCGTTCTACCAATCCGGAACAGTCGAGACGATTCTGGCCGGGCGGACGGATTAAATTCAGTTCATCCGTCCACGTAAAACAGCGGCTTCATCGAATACCGCTACTCGTGATACCAGTCTGTCTAAGCGGTGTGTGCGTCGTGTGCATGCGACTCCAGGGTCGACACCTCCTCGCTGGCATCTTCGTTCTCGTCTTCAGCCCACATCGCGACGAGACCCAAGTGCGCATCCAGGAAATCGTCCATCCACCGCGTAGCAGTAAGCCGTTCCTGGGTTGGATACAACTTTTTCTCGACAACCGATCCGTCGGGTGAAACCAATTCAATCGCAATCATGGAATTCTCCTCCTGAGAAATCCCCCTGCTTGAAAGATGACCGATTTTTCGTCGTTAAGTTCCCTACTGGGCTACGCGGGGGTCTTCTGTCATAGATTCCGTACTGCTCCCGTCACCGTGCCACGTGTGACCTGCGCCGCCAGCAGCAGGCCAAACAGGGTCAGCATCGCGGCGAGCAGAAATGGAGCACCCGGCAGCTCCCAACCTTGATGTGGTTCGATGCACGCCGCGAAGATCTGAGTGAATATCCCCGGCGCAATAAGTCCGGCGATACCCGCCAAGCTCATGTTGGTGCCCTGCAGTAGTCCCTGCTCGGTCGGCAACACGCGCGCTGTCATCAGCGCCTGCAAACCCGGGCCGAACAGACCCATGAACGCGAAAATCGGGATCACCAACATCATTTCGACACCAGTCCGTGCCAAGCCGAAGCCGGCAAATCCGATGGTGCCGAACAACAGTCCCGTCAGCAGCGCGCGGCGCTCGCCGATGCGACGGACGATGGGACGAACCAATCCACCTTGCACGACGATATTGCAGATACCGACGAGTGCCAACGACAAGCCAACTGCATTGGTATCCCATCCGTAGCGGTAGCTCGCGTATAGCACGAAGGTACTGGGCAGCACGTAGTGCGCGAGTTGGAACAGCAGATTTATGCCGGCGAGGCCGAACAGTTCCGGATGCGATCGCAGCAAACGCAGCGAGCCGACCGGATTGGCACGCTTCCACGAGAACGTGGCGCGCCGGTCGGACGGCAATGATTCAGGCAGCACAAACAGTCCGTAGAGCGCATTGGTAAGCGCCAGTCCTCCGGCGAACCAGAACGGCAACCGCGGGCTGATCTGTCCGAGTACGCCGCCGAGCGCCGGACCAAGCACGAAGCCGATACCAAATGCGGTGCCGAGGAGGCCGAATGTCGCGGCACGCTTCTCCGGCGGCGTCACATCCGCGATATAAGCGCCGGCAGTAGTGACACTGGCCGAAGCGGCACCGGAAATCACACGTCCCAGCAGCAGCCAGCCGAGCGTCGGCGCAAGTGCCATCAGGAGGTAATCCAGGCCTAGGCCAAAACAGGAAATGAGAATCACCGGCCGCCGGCCGAAACGATCTGAGAGAACCCCTTGCAACGGCGAGAAGACAAATTGCATCGCTGCCCAGGCCGTTCCGAACAAGCCGTATACACGCGCGCCGCGCACAGCATCGCCACCGAGAAATTGCTCAACAAGACGCGGCAATACCGGGATGACAATGCCGAACGCCAGCATGTCGAGCACGACAGTGACGAATACGAAGACAAAGGCGGCGCGACGCGGAGTAGCGGAGATAGCGCTCATACAAGCCCTGCGATCTGACGTGAACGCGGATTCTGGTCCGCACCACTCATCGTTGCGGTCCAGAGTGGGTTGCCGCCAAGGTGATAGCTCCGCTGATACAAACGCGCGTCTCGCCGCCGATCCACACAGCTTCATCTTCGCCGTATTCGACAAAGATGCGACCCGCGCGGCCGATACAGCAACCCTGATCAGCGATGTAGCCGGCGAGCTGGCCCTCGCGCCTGCGATACACCGCCACCGCGCCATTGCCACTGCCGCAGACTGGATCCTCGGAAACACCGTGAGCAGGAGCAAAGGAACGAACTTCAGTTTGTTCGCGATCCGTTCCAAATACGGTGATGCCGGTGATTCCCAAGGTCTTCGACAGCGCGGTGATACGGTGCATATCAGGCATCAGCGAGCGCACGGTCGCCGCTGAATCCAATCGCGCGACAAGCCATTGCGGACCGACGTCAATAGCGATCGCATTGGGCAATGGCGTCGAGCCGATCGCTTGCGGCAGCAACCGCATGATGTCGCCGTCGATTTCCTGCACCTGCACTTCCGGCAGACGCAGGAACAGCCGTTCCGGAGCTGCGGCGTCGATGCGCACCGTGACCAGTCCGCGCGCGCATTCCTGCACAAGGTGGCCGGGATTCCGCTCGCGTCCGCCCATGTCGAGAAAAGCCCGTGCGGAACCGAGCGTTGGATGTCCGGCGAATGGCAGCTCGACATGCGGATCGAAGATACGCAGACGATAGTCCGCTGCCGGTACCGTCGGTTTCAGCACAAAAGTTGTTTCCGAGAGATTCGTCCAGGTCGCAATGCGTTGCATCCGCGCCGTATCCAGCCCGTCGGCGCCGAGAACAACTGCGACTGGGTTGCCGAGAAAAGGGGTATCGGAAAAAACATCGATCTGCCGGAATTCAAGATGGGTACTGGTCATGTCATATCCCGTCCGCTGCGAGGAAGCCGCGCTTCACAATAGTGTCGATAATAAGCACACTGGAACAGCAGCCCCAGTCGGGCTACGCTGCATCGCATCGATCCATCCCGGTTTATTACCCACCATGCCCGCTTCAGAAAAACGCCACATTCTTGTTACCGGCGCCGGTTCCGGCCTCGGCGAAGCCACGGCGCGGCTGCTGGCCGCACAAGGCCATCGGCTGACGCTGGTCGGGCGCCGCATTAACAAGCTGCGAGAGGTCGAAACCGCGCTCACCGCGGCTGGCGCCCAGGCACGTTCGGTCGCCTGCGATGTCGGCGATATCGGTGCCATTCGCAGTCTATTCGCCGGTTTCGGCAGCACACCGCCCGACGGCGTGGTGTGCAGCGCTGCACAGTTGCTGATCAAGCCATTCATGGAAACCTCGATTGAGGAATTTGACCACGTGATGGCAGTCAATGTGCGCGGCATCTGGACGATCTGCCAGGAAGCATTCCGCGGCATGATTTCGCGCGGCCGCGGCGATATCGTGCTGGTGTCATCGCTGGCCGGCATGCGCGGCCTACAGATCGCCGCGGGCAAGAGTGCCTACGCGCCCAGCAAGCACGCCGTGATTGGCATGACCGAGGCACTCGCGTTCGATGGACGCGAATACAACATCCGCGTGAATTGCGTCGCTCCCGGCTACATGAAGACGGAGATGAACGCACAGTTCGGACTGCACGGCGGCGTAACGCCGGACAAGGTCGCACCTTCCATCGCCTTCCTTCTCGACCGCGCGCAATCCGGCGCGACGACGGGTACTACGCTGGAGGTGTTCTGCAATGACACGCCCTAAGCTACCCATCACTTATCTGAGTCGACGCGAATCGTTTTGCGCCTCGCACCGCCTGTGGAATCCTGCATTTTCGAAGGAGGAGAACGAGCGTCTGTACGGTCCCTGCGCACGCGCAAATGGACACGGCCACAATTACTGGATGCAGGTCACGCTGCGCGGAGGGGTCGATCCAGACACCGGCATGGTTGTGAATCTGACCGGCCTCAAGAATTTTATCCGCAGCGAAATCATCACCAAGGTCGATCATTATCACTTGAACCACGATGTCGAAATGTTCCGTGGCATCAATCCAACTGCAGAGAACGTCGCGCTGGTGTTCTGGGGCGTGCTGCACAATCGCTTTGGCGAGCTATTGGACGAAGTGCGTATCGAAGAAACAGCGCAGAACATCGTTCGCTATCGCGGTGAATTGGAATAGCTGGCGGAGCGCGCCTGAGGAGATTCGATATGCCAAAACGAACATTGCTGCCGGACGATATCGAGCGCTACGTCAGCGAGGTCCTCGTGCACGAAACGCCACCGCAGCGAGGCCTGCGCGCGGAAACCGCGAAGATGAGAAACGCCGGCATGCAGATTGGTCCCGACCAGGGCGCCTTCCTCGCCCTGCTAGCGAAAACGGTTGGTGCGCGCCGCGCGCTGGAGATCGGCACATTCACTGGCTACAGCGCGCTGGCGGTCGCGGCAGCATTGCCGCCGGATGGGCGTCTGATCTGCTGCGACCTTAGCGAAGAGTGGACTTCGATCGGCCGCCGCTATTGGGCCGATGCCGGCGTTGCGGATCGCATCGATCTACGATTGGGACCGGCCGCGACGACACTCACGAATCTGCTGCGCGATGGGCAAGCTGGAACTTTCGACTTCGCCTTCATCGACGCTGACAAGTCTGGCTACGACAGTTATTACGAATCCTGTCTGCAGCTGCTGCGCACGGGTGGACTGATCGCACTCGATAACATGCTGTGGAATGGCGCAGTCGTCGATGAAAGCGCGCGCGATGAGGATACGCTCGCGCTGCGTGCGCTGAACCTCAAGATCCGCGACGATGAACGTGTCGATCGTGTGCTGCTAACCGTCGGCGATGGCGTGATGTTGGTGAGAAAGCGCTGATTCGCGTTGCGATTTGCCGCTGATCATCGAGCGGCGCAACGCCGCCCTAGTGAAGGTTATTCTTCGATCCGCTGATCGGAGCGCCGTTCCGGAGTCCGTCGGTGGTCGGGAATCGGCTCAAGCTGCGACGGCAACGCCGCGCCCATGCGCCCCAGCGCGTAGGAAAAAACATCCTGCCGCACGCTGGATGTGCTCTGCCCTTCCGGAATCTCGGTCAGACGCGGCCGGCTGAGCACCAATACTGGCGTCCCACGCAGTGGCTCGTATTGTGGTTGCATGACTGCATCGAGCTTAAAGCGCAGGTGGATGCCGACAGGCCATTGGCTCGCGCCAGAATTAGCTTCATTCATGCGGAAACTCTCCGATTACTGAGTCATTCTATCCAGCGCCGGGCGTTGATGCCTCTAGACATAATCCATCACACCGGCGCTCACGGCACCCCGACATGAGATCAACCCTGAACACGGACACGTACTGTGTTGCTGGCCGGGGCCAGCCATGCCGTTGCCGAGAAAGTCGAGATCGATCAGCCACTTCCTTGACCGCTCAGCCATTTCGGGAGCTTGGGAATGCGCGCTCACACCCGCAGCTCGACGACGTGCGCGCCGATTCCGCCGTTCGCACCGACGTCAAGCAGGGCAACCGAAACCGGTAGACGGAAGCGGCGTGGACCGGCGCTGCCGGGATTGACGTATAGCACGCCATTACGCGTTTCGACGTGAGGACGGTGAGAATGGCCCGAGATGACCGCAGCGGCGTCCGTCGTCCGGTCGGAGTGCAACTCCGCGAGATCGTGCAGGATGTGTAAACGCAGCGCGCCGACGCGCAGATCGGCGTAGTCCGGGAGGTGATTCGCCCAATCTCCATGATCGTTGTTGCCGCGCACGGCGGTGACCGGCGCGACCCGCGCGAGTTTTGTCAAAACCTCCGGTTTGCCGATATCTCCGGCGTGAACGATCACCGTGCATCCCCGCAAAGCGGCCACAGCCTCGACGCGCAGCAACCCGTGCGTGTCGGCAATGAGGCCGATGCGGATTACAGCGGAATCCATAGTCAAGGCGGCTGTGGCTTCGGGCTCAATAGTGCGGCGGCCGCTCGTCGGCCGGCGTCCCACGGAAGGTATCCGATTGCGCGGAACGATCGAGCAGATGCCGCACCGTCGCTTCGAGGTGTTCGATGCGTTTTTGCTGTCGGGTCATTTCCGCGCCGAGCGTTTCCAGGACGTGCTCCTGGTATGCGATACGCGTTTCCAGCTCAATGATGCGTTCTTGGGACATAGCTCTCAGTGTGAATCGGCATGGAGCGGACGCGGCGGCGGTGCGGACATCGCGCGCAAGTCATCCGCGCTGGTTAGAATGGTCGTTTCCGCAAAACTCAGCAATGGAGAAGCTCATGTCTCTTTCCATGTATCAGGCCTCAGTACCGGTATTCATCCGCATTCTCGGCAACCTGCGCAGCATTTTGCAAAAAGGCGCGGCGCACGCCGAAGCGCGCAAATTCGACCCGAGCGTTCTCGTTGCCAGCCGCTTGTATCCGGACATGTTCGCGCTGGCGCGTCAGGTGCAGATCGCGAGCGATGGGACCAAGGGTGGCGCAGCGCGTCTCGCCGGCCTCGAACCGCCGAAATACGAGGATACGGAGACAACGTTTCCGGAACTCATCGCGCGCCTCGACAAGACGATCGAATATCTGAAGTCGTTCAAGGCCGGACAGATCGACGGCTCCGAGGAACGCCCGATCGTGCTGCCGACACCGCGCGGTCCGATGAACTTCACCGGCCAGAACTTTCTGCTGCACTTCGTGCTGCCGAACCTCTATTTCCATGCCACCACCGCCTACAACATCCTGCGCCACAACGGGGTCGAGCTGGGCAAGATGGACTTCCTCGGCAGCGTTTAGCGCCGTTCGATCTGCCGGTAGCGCGCATTGATCGATCTTGTCAGCGTGACGAGATCGATCGTGGCGTGGCGGTATACGTTCATCATCGGCGGCGTCGGATTCATCGCGTTGTCAAAGCCGGCGAAGAGACCGCCGATTGAGGCGATGTAGCTGTCGATCGCGCGGTCACGGCTGTAACGTGCCCAGTAAAGGTTTACTGCGCGCTCGCACTCGAAGTGCTGCTGCCGTTGACCGAGACTGACGGCAGCGCAGGTCGCGACGGCGCTGTCGAGCGCATCAAGCTCCGTAAGTGGCATCTGAGCGACTTCTGCCTGTGCGCGCTTGAACAGTTCAGTGTCGGTCAGTGTCACCAGCGCGTCCGCATGCACACCGACGATGGCGACGAGGCCGCAGAATCCCGCAAGATATCGAGCGCGGATCATTGATTATGTGCTGAATTCCGCGCTCAAAAATCGCCGTAGCGGCGCTTGCGCCGGCGCCCCAGCCAGGGCAGCAGCAAGCCGGCGACGACACCGGCGGCAACCAGCCCGCCGCCGGCCAGAAGCGTCCGGCGATGCGATTCTTCCTCGTCATACCGGTGCCGCAATGCGGCGTCGGCGCCCTCTTTCTCAGCCAGCTGGTTGCGCAAACTTTTGTTGTCCGCCGCCAGCTCCTGCGCGGGCCGGACCTCGGCCAGCTGCTGCTTGGTGCTTCCCAACTCACGTTGCAGGCTTTGAATCTGCGCACGCGTCGCATCGAGCGCCTGCTGCGTCTGTGTAAGCTGGTCCTTCGCCGCTGGATGATCGGTGAGGTAGCGCGCCGTTATCCAGCCTTCGAGTCCGCCCGCGGTGCGCACGCGCGCAAAGCTCTGCTCGCCCAGCGAGGTCAGGACGGTCACCGACTCGCCGCTCTTCACAGCACCGATTACAGTACCCGAATTGCTCGGCTGATCACGCACCGACAAGGTAATGTCGTCGGAGATGTATTGCTTGCCCTCGGCCACGGCAGTAAGTGGCATGGCCAGCATCGAAATAAGAAAAACCCGCATCCTTATCATCAATTTGATCCCGGTTAATCCCGCCCCCCTGCGTGTTAAGTATGCACGGCTTAAACTATCAAGGCTCGTCGCAGTCTCTTTCCATCCTACCGTGCCCGATATCTCGCCATGAAACCCATTTTCCTGACTCAGTTTCTGCTCGAAGAACAGCGCAAGAAGGGCCAGATCAACGCCGATCTGCGCCTGTTGCTCGAAGTCGTCACCCGCGCCTGCAAGCGTATCTCGATCGCCGTCGGCAAAGGCGCGCTTGGCGGCGTGCTTGGCAATGCGGGCACCGACAATGTGCAGGGCGAAGCGCAAAAAAAACTGGACGTACTATCGAACGAAATTCTGCTCGAAGCCAATGAATGGGGCGGCCATCTCGCCGGGCTGGCCTCGGAAGAAATGGAAGAGCCGCATCACATCCCGGAACAGTATCCAAAGGGCGGCTATCTGCTGCTGTTCGATCCGCTCGACGGCTCCAGCAACATTGACGTCAACATTTCCGTCGGCACGATCTTCTCCGTGTTGCGCTGCCCACAGGGCGTGACCTCGCCGAGCGAGAAGCATTTCCTGCAGGCCGGGACTCAGCAGGTCGCTGCCGGCTATACCGTCTACGGTCCGAGCACGATGCTGGTGCTGACGATCGGCACCGGCGTCCATCAGTTCACGCTCGACCGCGAGCTCGGCAGCTTCGTCCTGACACAGCGCGATCTGCGTATTCCGGAAGACACCAAAGAGTTTTCGATCAACGCATCGAACACACGCTTCTGGGAGCCGCCGGTCAAACGCTATATCGACGAATGCCTGGCCGGCAAGGAAGGTCCGCGCGGCAAGGATTTCAACATGCGCTGGGTCGCGTCAATGGTGGCCGACGTGCACCGCATCATCACGCGCGGTGGCATCTTCATGTATCCGCTCGACAGCAAGACGAAAGCTCAGGGCGGCAAGCTACGCCTGATGTATGAGGCCAATCCGATGAGTTTCATCGTCGAGCAGGCCGGCGGCATGGCAACGACCGGGCGCGAACGTATCCTCGATATCGAGCCGGCCAAGCTGCACCAGCGCGTACCAGTAGTGATGGGCTCCAAGAACGAAGTTGCCCGTATCACCGAGTATCACCGCGGCACGTGAAGTCGCGAATTGGAGTTTTGTCGTCATCGAATTCAGAGGCGGTTAAGAATCGCCGGGCTATGTTGGTCGCACGTTCAACCCTTGGGGAATGGTGCGATGAGAAAGTTCCTGTGTGCCGTGAGCCTCGCTGTCGCCGGCGGCGTCGTGCCAGCGGCGGCTTTTGCCCATACCGACGTATCGATCGGAATCGGCATCGGCTTACCGGTACAGGTTCCCGTTTATGTTATGCCGCAACCGGTCTATGTCCCGCAGCCGGTAGCGGTTACGTATGTGCCTTCGCCCGTTTACTACGCGCCACAACCTGTGATCTATGGACGTCCAGTCGTCTACACCCCGTATTACTGCCCGCCAGGTTATGGGTCGCACGGCGAGCATCACCATCATCATCACGACGATTGATCGACGATCGCTTTAGGCGGGGGGAAACATTGATCCGCGTCAACCTGCTCGGTGTTGCGGCGGGCTACTATCTCGGTGTCGGTTAAGAACATAGGACGCGCAGATCATCATGAGCACCGAAAAGACCATTCTTGTCCCGCTGTATGGAACCAAGACCGACCCGCGCACACTGCAATACGCCGGTGCCGTCGCCCGACGCTGCGGTGCTCACATCGACGCGCTCTTCGCTGAACTGGACCCGTTGCAGCAACCTTTGCTGATCGCGTCGCCGGATGGAACATTCCCCTATAAGGAATGGTACGACGCGATGGCGGAGCTGAATAAATTGCGGCGCACCAAGGCCGTGAACGCGTTCGATCAGTGGCTTGCTCAAAGCGGCATTCCACGCGTGCCCGCGCCCGGTGATATGAAGAGTTGTTCGACCGCGCTCGAAGTTACCGCCGGCCCGCTCGCCGAAATTATCAGTGACCGTGCGCTGACGTCCGATTTTGTCATCGCGGCACTGCCGGGCTCTGAAACCGATCTGCACATGACCATTACCGAGGTCACACTGTTCCAGTCAGGTCGGCCGGTATTGCTGGTACCTCCCGGCGATGCGTCACCTCCGCCGGCCGAAGCGCCAGTCGTCGTTGCATGGAAAAACACTGTCGAAGCAGGCCGCGCGCTGAGTAGCGCGCTACCGTTGATGCGCGACGCGCGGGAGACGGTGATCCTGCAAGCCGGACACGATGCCGCCAAAGCGGTCCCCGTCGATCGCGTTCTGGCCTATCTGAGTCGACACGGGATCAATGCACGCGGCGCCGCGGTCGAGGCCGGCGATAATGCGGGAGCCGCGCTGCTGAGCGAAGCCGCGCGACTGGGTGCCGGTTTGCTGGTACTCGGTGCCTATAGCCATAGCCGCGCACGCGAAATCATCTTCGGCGGCGTTACACGGCACGTACTGCAACACGCGACGATACCGGTCTGGTTCGCGCGATAACGTCAGAGGCGGTTACTTTCCGGCGGTCGCCGGCGCTTCTTCGGCTGGTATTGCTGCGGGGGCAGATGTCGCCGGCGCGGGTACCGCGGCTGGCGTTTGCGCGTCCGTCGCAGGTGTCGCAGGTACGGTTTGCACCACGGAGCTCGCCGCCGGCGGCAGCTGGCCGCCCCCCACAGCCTTGTCGATCTCTTCACCGAGCGCCTGCATTTCCGCCTGGTGGCTCATGATGACAATACTGATGCGCCGATTGATTGGATTGTAGGGATCGGTCTTGTCGAACAACACCGACGAGGCGAGCCCGACCACTCGCACGATCTTGTTGGGATCCATGCCGCCGGCAATCAACGCGCGGCGTGCGGCATTGGCACGATCCGCGGAGAGTTCCCAGTTCGTATATCCGCCGTCACCGGGAAAGGGCTTGATATCGGTATGGCCAGTGATGGAAATGCGATTCGGGACGGCGTTGATGAACTGCGCCAGCTCTTTCATGATGGTCATGGTGTAGGGCTGCAGACTCGCCGCGCCTAGACTAAACATCGGCCGGTTCTGTTTATCGACGATCTGGATGCACAAACCCTCGGATATGATGTCCAGCAGGAGTTGATCCTTGAACGGCTCGAGCGCCTGGCTTTTATCCAGCGCCTCCTTCAGTTCCTCGAACAAGGATTCAAGTCTTTTGTGGTCCGCAATATCGAGGGCCTCCTTGACATTCGGTGTTGCCGTGTCTTTGGAGTCGGGCGTGTTCTTCTTGTTGAGCTGATCATTGCCATTCCCATGCGGCGCCTCTGCAGTGCCTCCCATTTTGATCATCGAATTGCTGGCACCGCCCGGTCCATTCGGTCCCTGCGTCGGCGAAGCGCTGTGCCCGGGGACGGCGCTCGGATTCTTGAAATACTCGGAAATCGCCGCTTTCTCCTTGTTGGTCGTGGAGCCGACCAGCCACATGACCAGAAAGAACGCCATCATCGCAGTGACGAAGTCGGCATAAGCGACTTTCCACGCACCGCCGTGGTGACCACCGCCGACGACCTTTTTCACACGGCGGATGACGATTGAAGCGCCTTCTTTATCTCCACTCATCGCACGGTACTCAGCGCTGCCCCTTCAGATGGGCCTCGAGATCGGTGAAGTTCGGCCTCACTTGCACGGACAGGGATTTGCGCGCGAATTCCACCGCAACCGTCGGGTTATACCCGCGCAGGCTGGCGATCAATGCCGTTTTCACGCACTCGAACGCCTTGCTGTCCTCGTTCGCGCGCTGCTCGATCGCCGCTGCCAGCGGTCCCACGAAGCCGTAGGCCAATAGAATACCGAGGAAGGTACCGACCAGTGCTTCGGCGACGTGATGACCAACTTCGGCGACATCGCCGCCGATCGACCCCATCGTTATCACGATGCCGAGCACCGCCGCGACGATGCCGAATCCCGGCAGTGAATCGGCGACTTTCGCGAGCGCATGCGCGGGCGCCTGTGCTTCGTGGTGATGCGTCTCCAGTTCCATTTCGAGCAATGGCTCGAGCTCGTGAGGATTCATGTTGCCGCCGACCATCAGGCGCAGGCAGTCGACTATGAATTCCAGCAGATGATGATCCTTGACGATGCTCGGATATGCGGAGAACACCGCGCTCGCATGCGGGTCCTCAAGGTGCGCCTCCAGGGACATCATGCCTTCCTTGCGCGCACGCGACAGCACGTCGTACATCAGTGAAAGAATGTCGAGATAATCCTTGCTTTTGTATTTGGGCCCTTTGATGACGGCGCCGATGCTGCTCCCCACTTCTTTGACCACCTTCGGCGGGTTACTGATCAGGAACGCGCCCACAGCCGCGCCGCCGATGATCATCAGTTCGAAAGGCTGCCAGAGCGCGCCGATAACGCCATGCGAAAGAACATATCCGCCAATGACACTGGCAATGACGATAAAGAATCCGACGAATATCAGCACGGGGCTTCCGTACCTGCTGGTTATGAGCGGTACTTCTCTTTCGGCGCCGGCCAGCGAATCTTTAGAAAATCCGGGCATCCTTTCGCTGCAAACAGCAGCCGTTTACCGGCCGCTTATTCTTTAGCGTATGGCCCCGAAAACAGCTCCAAAAGGGGCAGCATGGTATTGATGCCATGCCTGCCCCACGATTTGACTCGAAACCCGTTGCTTAAGCCTTCGCAACGTAGGCGCGGCACCAGCCGTTCTGGGAAACGAGCTTGCCCTGGAAAATCGCGCAGGGGCCATACCCGTTCTTGGCTTCGGCCGCTTTGAACAGGGTACAGCTTGCACAGTGGCTGCCCTTCTTGAAGTTGGCTTCCTTCGCCGGGTCCAGCTTGCTCGCATCTTCCACATAGCCGAGCGACTTTGCAGTCGGATCATCCGGAGTGACCTTGGCCGCGCCCTGCGCGAAGGCCTGTGCCGGCAGCGCTCCAATGGTGGCGGTAGCGGCTAACGTCATCAGGAAAGAACGGCGATTGAGCATTTCTTTGGACATCGAACTTCTCCAGTTTGACTTTGAGGGTGTTCAGATCTTCAGATCACGCAGCTGATTCTCTTCCATAACCGGCGCGGCACTATTCTCATCATGGAAAATGCATATTCTGAACCTTTGGGCTTGCTCATGCGATGAAACATCTTCTTCTGGTCTACAGCTCGCAATCGGGGCACACCGAAGCGATGATGCATGCCGTCTCGGAGGGCGCCGCCGAATTCTCCGACGCGGTGGAGCTGCGCGCGCTGCAGGCACTGTCCGCCGGCATCGATGATCTTCTGTGGGCACAAGGACTGCTGATTGGAACGCCCGAAAATTTCGGCTACATGTCCGGCGCGGTCAAGGATTTTCTCGACCGCACTTATTATCCGGCGCAAGGAAAGGTCAATGGCCTTCCTTATGCAGTTTTTATTTCCGCTGGCAACGACGGCAGCGGCGCGGTCCGCGCCATCGAGCGTATCGCGCAAGGCTACGGCTGGCAGAAAATCGCCGAACCCGTGATTGCACTCAATGAACTCGATAACCAGTCACTCGAGCGCTGCCGCGAACTCGGACAAACCATCGCAGCAGGTCTGGCGTACGGAATCTTTTAACCCGGGTTCAGACCCAGTACGCCACACGACTACCGTTGTGACAGAGAGATTAAAAGGAACGGGCTAGGGAACGCGTCGCCGCGTTCCCTGAAGAGTGTTATTGAACTTGCTGCGCCGGCGTCAGCAAGTTGAGCTGACGCGGCGGTGCCGCGTTCGGACGCCCAAGCAGGAAGCCCTGGCCGAACTGGATGCCCAGATCGCGGACCACGGCATAGTCGGCCGCTTCTTCGATACCCTCGGCGATAAGCTGGGTACCCAGCAATTCGGCGTGGCGCAGGAACAGTCTTACCGTCTCGCGCTTGGTGCGATCGGAGTAAATGCCCTGGATGTAGAACTTGTCGATCTTGACGATATCCGGCGCGATCTCGGCCCACACGCGGAAGCTCGAATGCGCTCCACCGAAATTATCGAGCGCGAATGTAACGCCCGCTTTGCGCAGCTCGCGAACGGTCGAAATCAGCGAACGCAATTGCGTCGGCTGAATGTACTCCGTGATTTCGACAATAATGCGGTTGGGACTGATTCCGGTTTCGGACAACAGACGCAGGAAGGTCTCACGCTCGTGCCCATGGGCGTTGGCGAGCACTTCGCCACTAACGTTGAGAAACAGCTTGCCGGGCAAATCCTGGCGCAGAAGCTCGTCAACCTGACAGCGCGCGCATTCTAGTTCGACATGCTCGCGCAACCCAGCTTCCGCGGCTTCCGCCAGCAGCGCCGGCGCCAGATGCAATCGTGATCCCTGCGGGCCGCGAATGGTTCCTTCGTAGCCGTATAAAGATTCACGCTGGAGCGCGGCCACCGGCTGAAACACCGGTACGAGCAGCCCTCCTTCGAGGAACTGATCGATGGCAGCGGAGTAGCGGGATTTGATAAAATCGCTAGGCATTAAATTTGTCATGGCGTGCGATAGAGCATCCGATGCTTCGATAGAAGCACTATGCTCGAACGTGCGCCTCCCATGCAATAGAAAACATATTAAGCTTTAGGATAATGCGAGCGATCTGGCATAACGGCCAGGCCCGATCAACGGTCATATCAAGCCGCCGAACCAGCCGAGCAAACCCAGGCCGGCGCCAGCGACCGCCGAAGCTACGGAAAGGATCACCAGCCAGGAACGTCGGGTCAGCGCCGCCACCGAGGCCAGCGCGATCGCAATCTGGATCGCCGTCATCGCTTGGGCCAGCCGCTCATGGGGTCGCATCAAAGCCGCAGATTCCTGATTGAAACGCTGCGCTTCCACGTCCAGTTCTTTCGCCGCCTTCTGGATCTCGCCCTTCTCCTGCTCGTAGCGGTGGGCATCGTTCGTATAGGCTCCGGCGGCATCGCCCGCGGCCAAATGCGATCCCAGTTCGGCGAGCGCCTGTTTCTGGGATTTCGCCTGGTAATAGGCCCACTGATCGTCGGCTTCCGCCTTTTTCAGGATGGCCTCGTTCTTCATCATCATCGCTTCGGTCTGCCGCGCCGAACCGGCATACGCGAAGACCGCGCCAATCGTGGACAGAATGGCGGTGAGAACCGCGATACGCTGCGCCAGCGACTCACCGGCATGCGCGTGATGTTCCAGTTCATGCTCGTGATGAGCATGGGCATGAAATCCGTGTTCCATAGTCTTGTTAGTCTTGTAGTGTAGTGCCGCGGGTGTCGGTTAATAGGTCCCAACTCTGCGGTCCTAATTCTGCGCTGCACGCTCCACGTCCGCCAAGGTTTTATCGGGCGCTAACGCATCAGGACGCGACGCGTCATCACGCAGACCCACGCGCACGGCATTGCGTCCAGACTCCTTGGCGTGATAAAGCGCACTGTCCGCCAGATCGATCAGCTCCGCGGGTTCATATCCCGACTGTGGCACCAGACAAGCAACACCGATGCTCACAGTGACGATACCCGCCGGCGCGGCGGCATGCTGGGTCGCCAGTTCACGGACTGCTTGCACGATCTGCTCGGCGACATAACGTGCACCCGCCAACTGAGTATGCGGCAGGATCACAGCAAACTCCTCGCCGCCATAGCGCGCCGCCAGATCGGGTTGACGCCGGATCACGCTGCTCATCGCCACTGCGATCCGCTTGAGGCAGTAGTCGCCGGCCTGGTGGCCATAGCAATCGTTGTAAGCCTTGAACCGATCGACGTCCAGCAATAACAACGACAGCGACTCGCCTGAGCGCATGGCGCGGCGCCATTCCTTTGTCAGCGTCTCGTCAAAGCAACGACGGTTAGCGATACCGGTGAGGGCGTCGGTGGAGGCGAGAATCTCAAGCTGGAAATTGACTTCTTCGAGCTTGGCTTCGGCGCGTTTGTGCGCCGAGATAT
Source organism: uncultured Salinisphaerales bacterium (assembly GCA_964581385.1). Lineage (GTDB taxonomy): Bacteria > Pseudomonadota > Gammaproteobacteria > Nevskiales > Nevskiaceae > CAZOOK01. The sequence goes on along the minus strand of CAZOOK010000012.1, from coordinate 28,048 downwards.
CACGCAGAGTCGCCAAATAGCCGGCAGCGGCGCCGGTTACGGGATCCGGCATGCGGCGACAGCGCGCCTCGATCCACACTGTCTCGCCGCTGATTGCATGCGTTTGCCGAAATGACACCGTCGCACTGTCGCCAGCCCGGTACAGGCGTCGCAGCGCCGTGATTACCGCGTCCGCATCCTCAAGGGCAACCAAGTCAACCATCGATTGTCCGACGAGACGTTCCGGATGCACCCCGTAGACCACCTTCGCCGCTGGCGAGACATACGTGGTGCGCAGTGATGCATCGGCAAGTACGACCAGGTCGAGTGTATTGTCGGCCAATAGCCGGTAGCGCGACTCGCTGTCGCGCAGCTCACCATCGAGGCGCTTCTTCTGGTCGATCAGCACGGCAATCGGTAGCGTAGCGAACAGCGCCACAGCAACGAAGAACTGCAGAAACAGGATGCGCTCCGACAGCGGCAGCAAAGCTGCCGGCAGCGTCAGAGCGTTGGCATCGTTGATTTCAAACCCCGCTATGACCAGTGTGATGCTGAGAATGGAGAACACGGCACCGGAATAGCCGTGCAGAAATATCGCCAGCGTCAGCACCGGAAAAATGAGAAGCAGCAGCGGATAGCTGTGCTGCGAAAATACGGTCAGCGCCGTCGCTACGGCCAGCGCCAGCACAAAGATGAACGAACCGATGCGGGCGGGCTGCGCGAGTTCGATGGGCCTGCGCGACCAGACCAGCATCAGCGCCGGCGTGAAGATCAGCAAACCCAGGGCATGTGCGAGATACCAGCTACGCCAGACATCGAAAAACGGGGCGCTCTGCGCCAGCCCTGAATAACCCGCCGCCAGCGTCGCGGAAAGCAGGGGTGCAAACAATCCAGCAGCCAGCGCAAACAACCTTAGTGCGTCGAGTCGCGCCAGATCAGGTTGCTGCCCGAGTCCGCGACGTAACCACGCCGCCGCAACCAATATCTCAACGCCATTACATGACGACAGAGATAAAGCGGCGGGGAAAGCATCGCCGCCGGCTATGTTGGCTGCGGCATTGGCAAGAAAGCCGCTGAATAAGTAGGCCGGCCAAAGATCCGTGGGTGCGATGAGCAGGATCGACAGAACAATGGCGTTCGCCGGCCAGATCGCAGCAATGCTGCCGGTCGCGCGGGTCAGCTCAATGCCGAGCCATGACACACCGGCGACAGCGATAGCCGTCGCGATGCTCCTTGCGGCAAGCGGGAACTTTACAGCGACACCTGCTGGGGTCACTTGCAATCTCCGCAACGGCTTCAATAGCGGATTGTGCAGAAAGCACCGGTGCGCTTGCAATGCCGAGATCAGTTACGGGACTGACGATCCTCTTGTTGCACCGCACTACTAGAGCGGGCGTTACGTGTAAATACCATCGGCTGCGAAACCGGCGGCGCCGACGGTTTCGCAGTGGAACCACAGCCGTCGCAGCTGCCACAGCCGGAACCGCAGCCTGCCGCGACGGGCGTCGCTGGAGCCAGATATTGCCCGGCGCTGCGCATCCATTGCGGATGCCGCTCGCGCGCCAGCCAACCGCCGAGCGTCTGTAATGCGCGGGTGCGGACACGCGGCGCAAAAATTCCAAACGCGTGAAAGGCACTCGCAGCGACCACGGCGGTGACGATGAACCACTGCAATCCGGTGGACGCGTTCATGTGACGATCCGGGTGATCTGGTACGTCGCGAATGCGGCAAGGTACGCCAGCGCGAACAAGTAACCAGCAGTAAGCGCGACCGTGGACCAGGAATTGGTTTCGCGGCGGATCACTGCCAGCGTGGACAGACATTGCGGTGCAAAAACGTACCAGGCCAGAAGCGACAACGCCGTCGCCAGCGACCACTGTGCGGACAGAATCGGGGACAACTGCGCCGCCGCGTTTTCGCCGGTCGCGCCGAGCGCATACACCGTGGCCAGGCTGCTGACGGCAACTTCGCGCGCCGCAAGGCCGGGGATGAGGGCGATGCAGATCTGCCAATTGAACCCGATCGGCGCGAACAGATGCTGCATTGCGTGGCCGAGGCGACCCGCAAAGCTATAGTCAATTGCCGCCCCGGTTGCACCGACCGGAGGCGCCGGAAAACTCGACAAGAACCATAGCAATACCGTCAACGACAGGATGATGGTGCCGACACGTTTCAGGAACACCTGTGCGCGTTCCCACAAACCGATGGCAACGTCGCGCGGCAGCGGCAACCGATAGGGCGGCAGTTCCAGCAGCAATGAATGTTCGGCACGATCGCCGCGCAACCGCTTCATGACATAGGCGACGATCAAAGCGCTGCCGATGCCGGCCACATAAAGACTGAATAGCATCAACCCCTGCAGATTGAACATGCCGAGTATGGTTTGCTGCGGAATGAAGGCTCCGATCAGCAGGGTGTATACCGGCAATCGCGCCGAGCAGGTCATCAGCGGTGCGACCAGAATCGTCGCCAGCCGGTCGCGCGGGTCCTGGATCGTACGCGTCGCCATGATGCCGGGCACGGCACACGCGAAGCTCGACAACAGAGGAATGAACGAACGTCCCGTGAGACCCGCAGCAACCATCAGGCGGTCGAGCAGGAAAGCGGCGCGCGGCAGGTAACCGGATTCCTCGAGCACGAGGATAAAAAAGAACAGGATCAGGATTTGCGGCAGGAACACCAGCACGCTGCCTGCGCCGGCGATGATGCCATCGACCAGCAGGCTCTTCAGCACTCCTTGCGGCATGGTGTCGGCAATGAACCGTCCACCGTGATCGATGATCAGCTTGATGCCGTCCATCAGCGGCTGCGCCCACGAGAACACCGCCTGGAACATCAGGAACATCAACACCGTGAGAATCGTCAGTCCCCACATCGGATGCAAAGCCCAGCGATCGATCGCATCGTCGATCGCGTCGGTCCGGCGCGGAACTTCGACTGCCGCGGCCAGCAAGCGGCGCACTTCGGCGTGTTGGTCGGTGCTTTCCGGAAGCATGGGTGGGATCGGCGGCAATTCGCGATCAAGACGTTCCACTAGCTCCCAGGCGCCGCCGCGGCGTACGGCGATAGTCTCGACGATCGGGATGCCAAGTTCCCGCTCAAGCCGCACGCGGTCGATGCGGATACCGCGCCGTGCCGCAGCGTCGGCCATGTTCAACGCCAACACCATCGGCCGGCCAAGCTGCCGGATCTCCAATACGAAGCGCAGGTGCAGGCGCAGATTAGTCGCATCGGCAACGCAGACGATCAGATCGGGAGGTGGTTCGCCAGCGTAGCGCCCCTGGCAAATATCGCGCGTGATCGCTTCGTCGGGACTGGTCGCGGCAAGGCTGTAGGTGCCCGGTAGATCGAGGACCTGCACGCTGCGGCCGGACGGTGCACGGAAGCGGCCTTCCTTCCGCTCCACTGTCACGCCGGCATAGTTCGCGACTTTCTGGCGGCTGCCGGTTAATAGGTTGAACAACGCGGTTTTGCCGCAGTTCGGATTCCCGACGAGTGCGATGCGCAGCGTGGATATCGGCATGCCCGTCATGACGCGACCAGCTCCACACCGACCCGTGCTGCCTCAGCGCGCCGTAATGCGAAACGCGTATAACCGATCTGGACAACGAGCGGATCGGCGCCGACGGGTCCATGCGCGATCACGCGCACCGACTCACCGTGCACAAAACCAAGGTCGCGCAGGCGCCTGGCAATCGAATCGGCAGGGTCGGCGTCCTCGACCTGAGTCACCGTAGCTATCACCCCTTTTGCCAAATCCGAAAGACGCACGACCACATGCTCAAATGAGAATGAGTTTCATTTTACATCTTGCCGGACGAAGCGCAATACACCGCACACGGCCCAGCCGGGCCAATAGGATGTAACTGGCAGATATAGCTGAAGATAAAAGAAAACCCCGGACTGGCCGGGGTTTTCAAGTTATAGCAATATTTTGTTCTAAAGCGTACTTCAGAGCGGCTTGATTGCCGTGGCCTGCATCCCTTTCGGACCGCGCTTTGCCTCGTACTGCACGCGTTGGCCTTCTTTTAATGTTTTGAAGCCGGTCCCCTGAATTTCTTTGAAGTGAGCGAACAAATCTTCTCCCCCATCGGACGGCGTAATAAACCCAAAACCTTTGGCATCGTTGAACCACTTCACGGTGCCTGTTGATACATTGCTCATCAAATAGTTCCTTTCGCGGATTGAAGTTGAAGCGGGCCACTCCCGCCGAAGTGCAAGCGATCAAGGAGCGTACCCCGGAGCTTCGCAACGACGCACCATCCGAAGATGGAGGAAGGAACACACCGCGGAAAAACGGCTTGAAACGAGTGCGATTATGAGATTACGTGTTTCTAGATAATTTGTCTAACGGACTAATTTGGTATTGCAAATCCGTTACGCAGTCTGTAAGCGCAGCAATCGCACGCGTTGCCTCTGCAGGCGCAAAGCTTCTTCCAGGTTTCCGAGGCGGCGGCGCATATCACTATGGTCCCACTGGTTTGCTAGCTGCTTGCGGGCGGCATCGATGCGCTCTGCTTGCAGATGGCTCCACTCGCTGACGGTTACGGAAAAAGTATCCAGTTCCTGTTGCAGCAATTTCTGTAAAACTTCAATTCGTTTTGGATTTTTGCAACGGTCAAGACGTTCGCGTGTTTGCGCAAACTGCCGTTCGAGCATCGCACGCTGGATCTTAAACTCGGGCACACGCTTCAGATTACGGGTGACGCTGACCCAAGATAGCGCGGCGATCCACCATTTGGTGATATCGAACTGCCACCAACGCACACCGTTGCGGTAGTCCCATTGAAACAGGTGATGGAAGTTATGGTAGCCCTCGCCATAAGTGAACAGAGCGACCAGATCGTTATCGCGCGCTGTGTTTTCGACCGTGTACGGCCGGCGGCCCCAGTAATGCGCGAGCGAGTTGATGAAAAATGTGAAATGGTGATTCACGAACAACCGCATCACCCCGCCCAGCATCAGAAAGCCCCAGGGATCGCCACACATCCAGCCGACCAGCAGCGGCACACCGACGTTCATTCCCAACGCGATGCCGACATAGTGGCGATGCTGAAACATCACGATCGGGTCCTGCTCGAGATCGGGCACATTCGAGAAATCGAGTTTTGCGCTCGGATAGTTACGCAGCATCCAGCCCATGTGCGCGAACCAGAAACCGCGATTGATCGAATAGGGGTCCTCGTCCACGTCATCGACATTTTTGTGATGAACGCGATGCAGCGAGCTCCAGATGAGGATGCTGTTCTGGAACGCCATGCCGCCGAACAGCATGTAAAAAATGCGCAGGCTCCAATGCGCCTCATAGGCACGATGCGACCACAAGCGATGGTAGCCGCCGGTGATCGACAGGCCGGTCGCATACATCATGACGACGAAAAAAAGCCACGCGCCGATACCGAGATGATGTGTCCACAGATACCAGGGCAGTACCGTGAGCAGCAGCAAGGTCGAAACAGCAAACATGAAGATCGCCGGCGTGTTGAGGGGCGCTTCGGCGGCGGTCGGCGCAGCTTTGGTCATGGACGCACTCGGCATCGGATCGTTATTGAGAACTTTCTGAATCTGCGGCAACTGCAGTTCATAAAGTAGCTATCGGCGGCGCACAACGTAACTTGATATGAGCATATTTTAACCTGATAGCCATCCGATACGGGTAATCAATACCATGGTTGGATTATTGGGGTTCGCTTGCCTCTTTAAATAGACAGACCGGCTGCGCAAGCCACCATCGCCGCGCGCCCGCAGTGCACCAATTTCCGACCATCGATATGCCCAGATGATGAGCACGGAAACGCCGTACAAGCATGGCCCCGAGGGCGACGCGGACTATCGGTGGTCGGGAGCGGCGGTTGGGCACGTAAGCAATCAACGATAAAATCGGGCTTTGCCGGCCGTCACCGTCGAGCTCGCTTACGCCATGAACCCAGACGTCCCCGACCCTATCGACGTCTTCGCGCCGCTGCTGGGCGCGCGCGTCGTCACGGATGCCGAACGCCGCCGCCGCTATGAAATCCCGGAGCGCGGTGAAGCCGGCCACACGCCGGCCGCGCTGCTGCCGCAAACCGAGGCCGAAGTCGGCGCAATTCTGCGTCTATGCAACACCCACGGCATCGCGCTGGTCATCTGCGGTGGCCGCACCGGTCTGGTCGAGGCGCAGCGCCCCGAAGGTGAAGTTGTACTCAGCCTGGAGCGCCTGAATCGCCCGCTGCGCTTCGATCTTGCCGACGGCCGCGCGTTCGATTTCCCCGTCGATGGCAATGCGGATTCGCAACGCGAGGCTCTCTTCGCATGGTGGCAAGGCCTCGGCCGGCCAGCGCTCGCCGACGCGACGGTTACGACGCGGGCAGGCGTGGCTGTCGATGCGATCAACGATCTGCTGGAACCGCTCGGCCTGATGTGGCCGATGGAGATGGGTTCATCGAGCTCGGCATCGGTCGGCGGTTGCGTCGCCAACGCGTCGGCCGGCGCCAATGCGGTCTGCTACGGCACCGCCGCGCAAATGAGCGAAGCCGCCTGGGGTTTCTGGGGCGACAGCGCCGCGGCCGGTCCGTGCTCAGCCCCGCCGTGGATCGCGCCGCCGGCCGATCGACTGGCGATCGACTCGGCCCGCGTCGATCCAGACCATGGCCTCGTCGGCAGTCAGGGCGCGCTCGGCGTGATCACCCGCGTACGCCTGCGCACTTACGCACGACCCGCACAGCGCGAGGCGGTACTGCTGCCAGTGGACGACATGCCGGCGGCGATGCGCGTACTCGCTGCCGCTCGCGCAGCTTTTCCTGGTGATGTTGAGGAATTCGAGTTCATCGGCCGCGGCGCGATGCGGCTTCTACGCCTGTATCTCGGCGCCGGCTTCCGTCTGCCGTTCGAACAGGACCCGGATGCATCGTATTACCTGCTGCTGCAGGTGAAATCGCAGGACGCGCAGGCGGACCTCGCCGGATACCTCTACAGCTTTCTCGCCGACACGCTGCAATGGCCGGAGATGCGCATTGGCTACGGGCCGCTGCCGATGCTGAAAAAACTGCGGCATTCGATCACCGAGTCAAGTAATGCGCGCATGCGCGCGCTCGGCGGCGGCCGGCTCAGTTTCGATACGGCGACGCCGGTAGCAGTGTTCGGCGACTACCTCGCGCAGCTCGAACGGGAACTGCGCGCGGCGAGTGCGGATATCGAATTCATCGCCTTCGGCCACGCCGGCGTTGGCGGTGCGCATCTGCATCTGCTCGGCACGCGGGAACATCCGGTGGCAGCGCGAGCAGCGGAACTGATCGGCATCGTCTTCGACGTGACGCTGCGCTTCGGCGGCACTTTCAGTGCCGAGCACGGCATTGGCACGAAATGGGCACGGGAATTCCAGCGCCGCGCGCCGCAGACCGTGCGCGATGCGCTGCTGGCCGCCAAGAACCGGCACGATCCACGCCGCATACTCAATCCGCGCAGCTTCGGCATCCCCGCCTCGTGATCCAGTTCTGGCTGCTCGGCGTCTGCATGCTGCTGGGCGCGGCGGTCGCGCGCATCGCCAAGCCGCCGCCCGGCCTCGCACATAGCCTCAACTGGTGGGCGCTCAACATCGCTCTGCCGGCGATGGTGCTGGAGCTGATTCCGCAGATCCACTTCGATCGACATCTTTGGTTTCTGGTGGTGACGCAGTGGTTCGTGCTACTCGGCGCATGGCTGTTGTTTGCGTGGCTCGGACCTCGGCTCGGCTGGTCGCGTGGGCGCATCGGTGCGCTGATCCTGGTCAGCGGCCTTGGCAACACTTCGTTCGTCGGCTATCCGCTGCTGGAAGCGCTGCGCGGCCGCGACGGGCTGGCGCTCGGCGTCATCGCCGATCAGGCGGGTTGCTTCACCGCGCTCGCCGTTGGCGGCGTTACGGTTGCCGCGCTGTATTCCGGCCAGCGTCCGGAGCCAAAACAGATCCTGCACCGCGTGCTGCTGTTTCCGGCATTTCTGATGCTGAACCTCGGCATCCTGGTCGGATGGCTCGGCGGCTGGTCGGACATCCCGAACGAAATCCTGCACCGGATCGCAGCGACTCTGACGCCGCTGGCGCTGTTTTCGGTGGGATTGCAATTCCGCCTGCATCTCGGTCGTTCGCAGCTCGGCGCGCTCGGGCTCGGATTGGGCTGGAAGCTGGCGCTGGCGCCGCTGCTGGTTTACTCATTCGGCATCGCCGTCGGTGTGAGCGGGCTCACGCTGGTGATCGGCACCCTGCAGGCCGGCATGGCGCCAATGATCTCGGCCGCGATCCTGGCCGATCAGCACGCCCTTGACCCGCCGCTGGCCAACGGCGTGCTCGGAGCAGGTATCATTCTGTCACTGCTGACCGTGACGTTGGCAAACAGTTTGCTGTGATCTGCGTAACCAGTTGGGGAACTTGCATGAGTTTTACCGTAGAAGCACTCGATGAACTCGGATGTGTCTGTGTCGTCCATTTCGGCGATGCACCCGCGACCGAATTCGATGACAGCTGTACGAGCGCCGCGGCACTCATGAAGAAGTTCGACTATGCGCGACTCATCGTCGATGTCCGGCGTACCAGCACTGGCGTCTCCTACGTCCTGAAACCGGCGCAGGCGGATGTGTTACCGGCACGAACGGCCATCGCGATGCTGGTGCCCCAGCAGGCGCTGACGGTCGCCAGCCAGAAGTTCTCCGAAGATGCCGGCCTCGATCGCGGCATCCGCATGAAGCGTTTCGCCGACGACGGCGAAGCGGAGCGCTGGCTGGTTTCGCGCTAGCAGGTGCTAACCAGGCCCGATCAACCAGCCACAAGCTTTCCATAAAGGTCATGCGCGTCGGCACGCGCGATCTTCACTTTCACACGTTGCCCGGGCAATGGCCGCAGCTTGCCATCGATAAAAACGCGTCCGTCGATTTCCGGCGCATCAGCCCATGAGCGGCCAACCGCTCCATCCGGACCAACCTCGTCGATCAGCACTTCCGTTGTCCTGCCAACCTTGGCCTTCAGCTTCTTAGCGCTGATTTTTTCCTGCTTGGCCATGAAACGTGCGAGGCGTTCCTCCTTGATTTCTTCCGGCACTGCGCCGGGTAATTTGTTGGCGGTCGCGCCGTCGACCGGCGAATACTTGAAGCAGCCGACGCGGTCGAGCTGCGCTTCATCAAGCCAGGCAAGCAATTGCTGAAAATCATCCTCAGTTTCACCTGGGAAACCGACGATGAAGGTGCTGCGCACAGCAATGTCCGGACAGATTGCACGCCATGCGGTGAGGCGGCGCAGCGTATCTTCGGCCGCCGCCGGCCGCTTCATCGCCTTGAGCACGCGCGGGCTGGCGTGCTGGAACGGTACGTCGAGATAAGGAAGCACCTTGCCCTCCGCCATCAGCGGCACGATATCGTCCACGTGCGGATAGGGATAAACGTAATGCAGGCGCACCCAGGCGCCGAGACTGCCGAGGCCACGGCACAGGTCGATCATGCGCGTCGCATATTCGTCGCCGCGCCATGAACGCTTGCTGTACTTGATGTCCGCGCCGTAGGCGCTGGTGTCCTGCGAAATCACCAGCAGTTCCTGCACGCCGCCGCGTACCAGCTTCTCGGCCTCGATGAGTACCTCATCGATCGGCCGCGACGCCAGCCTCCCGCGCATGGACGGAATAATGCAGAAACTGCACTTGTGGTTGCAGCCTTCGGCGATCTTCAGATACGCGTAGTGCTTCGGCGTGAGCTTGATACCGGCCGGCGGCAGGAGATCGAAAAATGGATCGTGCTGTGGCGGCGCGGCTTCGTGCACGGCGTTCATGACCGACACGTAATCCTGTGGGCCGCTGATCGACAGCACTCCCGGGAATTTTTCCTCGATCAGCTCGCGGCGCGCACCGAGACAGCCGGTCACGATGACCTTGCCGTTCTCCGACATCGCCTCGCCGATCGCGTCCAGCGATTCCTCGACAGCCGAATCGATGAAGCCGCAGGTATTGACGACAACGACATCCGCCGCCCCGTAGCTCGGTACCGTCTCGTAACCTTCCGCGCGCAGCTGCGTGAGGATGCGCTCCGAATCGACCAGCGCTTTCGGGCAGCCGAGGCTGACAAAACCGATCTTGCCGACGCCAGTCTTGGAAACCTTGGAGCGCGCCGTGACGCGGACTTTGGTCTTGGCGGCGGCACGTTTGCCGGGCGACGGCTTGCGGCGCGGAGAGGAAACGATTGCGGACATGGGAGGCACAGCGCGGAAAGCGCCATTTTACGCGAACTGGAGGCAAAGCCCTGCGGTCATAAAGCATCATCGGCACTGCTTGCCCCCATCGGTGCCGCTACACTGCGCCTTCGCCACCGGAATCCCGGGATTGTCCCGATGAAAACCTTTCTCAAAATCCTGCTTGGCCTGATCGTCACCGTCATCGTGCTCGCGGGCGTGGCGATATTCGTTGTATCGACGATCGACGCCAATCGTTACAAACCGCAAATCATCGCCAAAGTGCGGGAAACCACACATCGCGAAATCACTATCGGCGATATTCATCTCAGTCTTTACCCGGTCCTCGGCGCGCGCCTGCGCGACGTGAAGCTGGCAAATGCGACGGGCTTCGGCGACGAACCGTTCACGGCGATCGGCACCGCCGATGTCGGCGTTCGCCTGCTACCCCTGCTGTTCCACCGTCGCATCGAGGTCGTCAAGCTGGAGCTGCTGGATGCGCGCTTCAACCTCGCAACCGCGACCGATGGGCGCAACAATTGGGACGATCTGACACAGAAACCCGCTGCGGCGCCCGACACGAAACTATCGACAGCGCCAGCCGGCACGCCGGCCGCGGCCGCATTCACGATTGAATCGATCAGCATCGACCGCACCGCACTGCATTACGACGACCACAAATCCGGCGCGCATTACGCAGTCGACGATTTCCATTTCAAAGCCGCGTCGATCGATCCGGCCAAACCTTTCGATGTCGCGCTCGGCTTCAAAACCGCGCTCGATCACCCGGTGCTGTTGGCGACGATTTCCGCGCAGGGCAAAGCACGTTTCGACCAGGTCCAGAAGACTTATGGCGTCAATGATCTCGATCTGAAAGCGGATGCGGTCGGCGCCTCATTGCCGAACGGCAAACTGGCAATGCAATTCAAAGGCAATGCCGTCGGCGCACCCGACTCGGTCCAAATCAGCGGCATGAATCTAGCGCTTGATGATACACACGTCACCGGCGATGCCACGTTGACCAGCATCGCGCAAAAAGCAGTGAAATTCGCGCTGAGAATCGATCAAATCGATCTCGACCGCTATACCGGCAAGCCGGAACAAAGCGGGACGGGGGCGCCTCCGGCCTCGACCGGCGCGAATACAAGTGCGGACAGCGGCGATAGCACGCCATTACCGGTGGATGCACTTGACGCATTCACCGCCAGCGGCACGCTCGACGTCGGCACTTTGAAGGCGCAAGGAGCGACGCTCACGGACGTGCAACTCAATATTAATGCGCAACACGGCGGCGACAAGCGGCTACAGCTTACAGCGAAACTTTACAGCGGCACGATGGCGGCCCATACCGTTGTCACACCCGGCGGCAAGCCGCACTATGTGCAAACGGCTCGTCTGCAGAACATCAGTATCGGCCCACTGTTGCAAGCACTTACGGGCAAAGACAGTCTCACCGGCAATGGCAACGTCGATCTCGATCTCACAGGGGCTGGACGTACTGTCGGCGAACTGAAGCGCGCATTGAACGGCGACGTATCCGCAGCGCTGCGGAACGGCGCGTTCAAGGGTTTCAATCTCGCTGAGATCGTTCGGCAGGGAGAAGCGCTGGTGCAGGGACGGCAGCTTCAGCAGAGCAGCACGCCACCGCAGACGGATTTCAGCGCCATCGAATTCAAGGGCCATATCGTGAACGGCGTACTCCATGACGATTTGTCCGGCCAGAGTCCGTACTTCCGCGTCAGTGGAAACGGCCAAGCCGATCTCGTTCACAAAACGATCGACTATCTCGCCAAACCGACCATCGTGAAATCTCCTGCAGGCCAGGGAGGGCTGGCGAATCTGGTCGGCCTGACGGTGCCGATCCAGGTCGGCGGCACGTTCTCTGCTCCGTCGTATCGTGTCGATGTGCAATCGGCATTGAAGCAGGATGCAGTGAAAAAACTCACCGACCGTCTAACGACGAAAAATCCCGGACTGGCAGACAAACTTAAAGGTCTGGGCGCGCTCTTTGGCGGTCACCACAACAACTAAACGCCTGCGCAGTAATGCACCTCCGTAATAGTGTCGCGGTCCTGCTCGCGCTCGCGAGCACGCGCGCCGGCGCCGCGCAGATCGACCATATCAATTTCAGGCATGAGGGCACGCACTACCGCGTGGACATGAGCGTGCATCTTGATGCACCCGCGCCGCGCGCGTTCGCGGTATTTGCCGATCCGGCGCAGTTGCGCGAAATCAACCCCGCAGTGCGTGTGGCGACACGAGTCGATGCGGAAACGACGCAAAATCGGCTCTATACCGAAGTCCATCTCTGTGTCGTGCTGTTCTGCCACACGCTGCGTCAAGTGCAGAACATGCACTACGAACCCGCCACCGACGGCGGCCACATGAGCGCCGACGTGCTGCCCGAGCGCAGCGACTTGCGCTACGGGCACGCGGAATGGACCTTCGTCGGCGACGCCCACGCGACACAGCTGCACTTCTCGATGGACATCGAACCCGCATTCTGGATGCCGCCGGTGATCGGCCCGTGGCTCATCGAGCATTCGCTACGCGAACAAGCCGCGCGCACTTCCGCGGGCATCGAGCGCCTCGCTAACGCCTCATGAAACCGTTCGCGACGCGACTGCTCGTCTGGTTCGACCGTCATGGCCGGCACGATTTGCCGTGGCAGCATCCGCGCACGCCGTACCGCGTCTGGGTCGCGGAAGTGATGCTGCAGCAGACACAGGTCGCGACCGTGATCCCGTACTTCGAGCGCTTCATCGCGCGCTTCCCGGACTGGGATTCACTCGCCACCGCGCCCACCGACGACGTGCTCGCGCTGTGGGCCGGGCTCGGCTACTACGCGCGTGCGCGCAACCTGCAGCGCGCCGCACAGGCAATTGTCGCCGACTGCAGCGGCGCGGTGCCGGACGAACTCGACAAGCTCACCGCCCTGCCCGGCCTCGGACGTTCGACCGCCGCCGCAATCCTGGCGCAGTCTTTCGACCAGCGGCACGCAATTCTCGACGGCAACGTCAAACGCGTGCTGGCACGCCACGTCGCGGTCGAAGGCTGGCCCGGCGCACCTGCCGTCGCGCGACGCTTGTGGATCGAAGCCGAAGCGCGGCTGCCGGATCGGCGCCATGCTGACTACACACAGGCCATCATGGATCTAGGCGCCACGCTGTGCGTTGCACGACGTCCGCAGTGCACGCAGTGTCCTGTCGCCGGCGACTGCGCGGCCCATACGCGCGGCGAAGTCGAACGCTATCCGGCGCCGCGCCCGCGCCGGATCAAGCCGCTGCGGCGCAGTCATGTTCTCATCATTGAAGATGCGGGTGGCGCGATATTGTTTGAGCGGCGTCCGCCGTCCGGCATCTGGGGTGGCTTGTGGTGTCTGCCGCTGTTCGACGTCGCCGAAGATTGGCGCGCGGGCGCGAGCAGGAATTACGCGCTGGAACTCGGCGGCGACATACAGGAACTGCCCGTTCTGCGACACAGCTTCACGCATTTCGACCTCGACCTCGTACCGCTGCTCACTCGTCCGTCCGGCATACGGCCTGCACTTGCCGAACATGCGCAACAGCGATGGATTAAACTGCAAGGCGCCACGCTGCTTGGCCTGCCCACGCCGATCCGGAAGCTGCTTGACCAGTTGGCGCCCCTCGCCCATTGATAGCCATTACTGCCATGCCCCGCACCGTTCATTGCATCAAACTCGGCATCGACGCAGAAGGTCTTGACCGCGTGCCTTATCCCGGCGCGCTCGGCCAGCGCATTTTTGAAAACGTGTCCAAGCAGGCATGGCAGCAATGGTTGCAGCACCAGACTCGCGTCATCAACGAATACCGCCTGTCACTCGCCGAGCCCACAGCGCGGCAAATGCTGGCCGAGGAGATGGAGAAATTCTTCTTCGGCGGCGACCTCGCCAAAACCGAGTACAAACCGCCGTCGGCTTGACGATAACGCTGCTGTCGAATCTAATACGCGGCTCGCGGCCGCAATAGCCGCGACCAAAGTTGCTTCGCAATATTGATATCAAGGGCCGGGTAGCTCAGTTGGTAGAGCAGGGGACTGAAAATCCCCGTGTCGGCGGTTCGATTCCGTCCTCGGCCACCATTAATCAACGAGTTACGCGCAACTTCTCACCGCAGTTCGGTTCGAGACTACTCTGGGCTACCCATGCGGGCAACCATGGCGACGTCGACAGCTTGGTCTGAATGTGAAAATGCGAATCCCCACTCTAAGACCGTTAGTTCGCAATTCCCTCTACACTGTTCCACCAAATCAGCGGAGTTACTCATGGCCAAGCCCAATTACCAGTTCGACAAGCGGCAGCGGGAACTGAAGAAGAATAAGCAGCAGGAAGAGAAGCGCCAGAAGAAGCTGGCTCGCAACGGAACTGCGGAAGCACCGGCGACAAAGGAGGAGCCGACGACATGAGCAAGGGAACGGACAGCAAGAAGGAAACCAAGAAGAAGCCGGCCATGAACCTCAAGGAAAAGCGAGCGGCCAAGGCGGAAAAGAAAAAGAAGAAGTAGCGGCCGCCAAACCTGAGCGGACTACCACCGCTCCGTCTGCTTTGATTTTGCATGCGCCGGGAATATCGGTCGGCTTCAGTGAGTTATAGCGCGTAATGAAAATCCCCAAGGGCCTGCAGCCGCTGGTTGATGAGGGCATCGTCGACGAGGTTGTTCGGCAGCTCAAGAGCGGCAAGGAAGCATCGGTCTACATCGTGGCCTGTGGCAGCCAGATCCGCTGCGCCAAGGTTTACAAGGAAGCGGAGCATCGCGGCTTCCACAAGCTCGCCGAATATCAGGAAGGCCGTAAAGCGCGCGGCAGCCGCAATGCGCGCGCGATGGGCAAGCAGAGCCGCCACAGCCGCAAGGTGCAGGAAGAGGAGTGGAAGAACGCTGAGGTCGATGCGCTTTACCGCCTCGCGCACGCCGGCGTGCGCGTACCCGAACCGCACGGTGTCTTCTATGGCGTGTTGCTGATGGAACTGGTGCTGGACGAGCACGGAAACCCCGCGCCTCGGCTCAATGAAGTGGACATGACGGCTGAGCAGGCCCGCCAGTGGCACGCGTTCATGATCGCGCAGATCGTCCGTATGCTCTGCGCCGGTCTGATTCACGGTGATCTTTCCGAATACAACGTGCTGCTGGATACCAATGGCCCGGTCATCATCGATCTGCCGCAAGCAGTGAGCGCCGCCAGCAACAACAACGCTTTCCGCATGCTGGAGCGCGACGTCAACAATATGCGAGCGACCTTCGGCCGGGCCGCTCCGGAGTTGCTGGAGACGGACTACGCCCACGAAATCTGGAAGCTCTATCAGTCCACCGAGTTAAAGCCGGACACTCCGCTCACGGGTCGCTTTACCCACGATGCGGCCAAAGCCGACGTGGATGCCGTGCTCGATCAGATCGAAGAAGCACGCTGGGAAGCCGAGGCTCGGCAGCGTGGACGGGATGAGGCTGAGTCTGACGGATAAAGCTCTACCCAAACACGAACTCATGCGCCTCCGCCCGGCGCCCGCCGGCGCGCACCCATGACGCACGCTGCTCGTCGATGGTGAGAAACCAGCTCTCGCGCTTGCGAACGCCACCGGCGCCGGCGAATGCTCGGCAGTCGAGTACGGCGGCACACCCCGCATGCTCGGGATCGCGTACCGAGGCGTAGCGGATGATCGGCACTTTGGCATCGCGCACGGTGCGGGCGACGGCCTGACAGGGACCATATTCGACCGGATCGCTCCACGCACCGCGATGGCGGCTGAATGGCTTGTTGCGTAGATCGATGGCAGAACCTTTGGCGACGGTCTGGAAGACCGTGTGCGGCACGCCGTCGAGCCGATCGATTCCGCGACTGTCGGCGACGAAGCGCCAGCGCCAGTATCCGACTTCGGCGCAACTCGTGCGCACTTGTTCGGCGCCGTACCAGACGCCGGGATCGGTGTAGCTGCGGAAACGGGATCCGTAATGCGACGGCGGATAGCGGAACGGCGTGGATAGCAGGTAATCGAGACCTGCGCAGGCCGCGGGCATCGGCGGCTTGGCGGCATCGAGCAGGGATTCGAGCAACTCCTGTTCGGCCTGGCTATCGACCAGCGGACGCGTCGCCACCACGTGCTGCGCTTCGACGGCGCGCCACAGCGGCAATGCGAGTGTGCGCGCCTCAGTTGCGACCGCGCGCGGCGTCCAGGTAATGGAGGACATGAATCAGGCCTTCCGTGGTGACGATCATGTGCGCCGGTTCATCGCCGAGCGCATCGTTGCGGGAATGCAGCCAGGCACGCATCGCCTGCACTTCGCCGCCCGTGATCGCGGCCAACGAACGGTAGACACGCACGAAAGCCGTCGCCAGTTCCCAGGTTTTGCTGTCTTCGGGCAGCAGCCAGTCGCCGGCGGTGAGTCGCGACGCGGTGGCGGTGCTGAGTCCCAGAATTTTCGCCAGGCGCGTCTGCCGCAAATCAAGCTGCTCGGCCGCGCGCAATACCGCTTTCGACAGCACGGCGGCCGCATCCGGCACGGCATGGTGATTGACAACAGCAGCGGATCTGGTCACAGCCCCTCCAATTGCTGTAGAAATAATATTGACTTTTTGTTTCTATTGCAATAGGCAAGGCCTAGAGCGTGTTATGCCCTTTTGGATTGCTGCGATCCAAAAGGGCATAACACGCTCTAGGCGAAGCCGAATGCGGCCATGCCGAGGCTGCCGAGCGTGAACCCGGAGTAAAGAACTTCAGCCGCGCCACCAGCCGCCGCCGCGACGAACAGCGGCAGCAAATGCTCGTCGGTCGGATGCGCGCGCTTCGCGTGCGGAGCGCGGCGGCGATAGTCGATGAGCACGGCACGGTCCGCCGCGAGCAGGTGGTCCACCATCCATTGGACGAATGCGACCGCCCACAGTGGCGCTGGGCCGGTCACGTCGAGCACTTCGCGCAGGTTGTGAACGATGCCGCCGCTGCCGATGATCAGGACACCGTCGTTCGCGAATGGCCGCAGCGCTTCGCCGAGCGCCCAATGAGAAGCCGGATCACCAGGCGCGACGGACACTTGCACCAGTGGCACGTCGGCATCCGGCCACATCAGCATCAGCGGCACCCACACGCCGTGGTCGAGCCGCGTGTCCTGAACAAGCACACCGGGCAGATTCGCACGCTCGATCGCACGCTCGACCTCTTCCGCAAGAGTCGCGTCGCCGACGGGCGTGTAGTTCAATTGGTACATCTCGCGCGGGAAGCCGTGAAAGTCGTGCCAAGTCTCGAAACGCGGTGGCGCCTTCACCGCGAAACCACGCACCATCCAATGCGGCGACACCACAATCGCAGCCTTTGGCTTCGGCAGCTCGCGTCCAAGCCGTTGCATGAACGTATGGGCTGGATCGTCAGGGGAAATAGCCAAGGTCGGCGCACCGTGGCTCAGGAACAGGCTGCGATAGGCGTTCATAGACGCGAAGTGTAGGCTCTGCTGCATGGAAATGCCGCACACGCGGCCAGCTCGCCCGATCAATCGCCCGGAGGCGCGATGAAAAAACGTTTTTCATTCCTCATTCCGATCGCGCTCGCCACGGGGCTGCTCACAGCCTGCGAAAGCAGCGCGCCGCGTGTCCCCGCAGCGTCGTCTTCCGCAGCGGGAAGCGGACCTCCGACCGAAGACTATCGTGCGCTGGCCCAATCCGGTGATGGCGTCGTCTATACCGTCGACGCAGCGAAATCACGCGTGCTGATCTACGCCTTTCGCGGAGGGGCGGCCGCCTTCGCGGGCCACAATCACATCATCATGGCCACCGGTTTCAGCGGTCATGCGTTTGTGCCGACTAAGGGACTCGACCACGCCCGCTTCGATCTTGAATTTCCGCTGGATGGCCTGAACGTCGACGATGCTGAGGTCCGGCACACCACCGGCGGCGCCTTTGCCGGCACGCTTCCCACGGACGCGATTGCGGGCACGCGCGAACACATGCTCGGCGCGCACGGACTCGACATCGCACATTATCCGCTGCTGCTCGCTCATGCCGTCGCCATCGTCGGCGAGTTACCGAAGCCGATCGTACGGCTCACGGTGCAGCTTCATGGACAGACCCATGAGTTTCTCGTTCCGCTCACTGTTGAAAGCGATGGAGGCACACTAACCGCACGCGGCAATCTTGCACTGCGGCAAAGCGATTTCGGCCTCGTCCCCTACTCCGTGCTGAACGGGCTGCTCGCCGTCCGCGACGAAGTCGCCATCGATTTTACGTTCGCCGCATTCGCGGATCCTTCCTTGTCCCATCATTGAGCGCATTCCCCCGTCTGCACACTCCATTACTCCCGATCGGCGTCCGCATGATGTGTTTGCTACGATTGCCAGTACAATTTTCCCTCTTCACAATAAATTTTTCGGGCCATTCCGGACCGTTGGGGAGTTCAAGTGAAAAAGAGCTTTAGCGCCGCGCGCGCTGTCGCGACGGCGGTATTGAGCGTTGTTTCGGGACTGGGATTGACGGCATGCGGCAGCGACAACGGCAACGGCTCGTCGGGCACGGTCACCAATACCGGCGTCAGCGAGACACGCTTGTACGCGGTCAACAGGCTCGACAACTCATTGATGGTTTTCACGCTCGATTCCATCTCATCCCACGCCCGCAGAATATCTCCTGCGCCCGTGGCGACGATCCAAGGTACGGACACCGGACTCAATGCACCCATCGCTGTCGCGGTCGACGCGGGCGGATACATCTACGTCGCTAATTCCGCTGGAGCCAGCGTGACGGTCTACCGGCCAGGCGACGATGGCGACGCCACGCCGCAGGGAACCATTACCGGCAACACGACCCTGCTGCAAAGTCCGACCGGCATCGCCCTCGACAGGAATAACAATATCTACGTTGCGGACGGTGGTCATGTCTATAAATTCAACGGGGGTCAGGGTGGCGATGTCGCCCCTAGCGGAGAGATAGACCTGCCTTCGCAGCCTTCGCAACTCCTTGCACAGAGCGTCGCGGTGGATGGCAACGGCAACGTATTCGTAACCGCCGTGCCAGCACCATTGAGCCCAGGCTCCGATACGGTGTTCGCCTACGCGCCCGGCGCGACCGATCCCTATCTGACTTTGACCGGCTCGCAGACTAATCTCGACACTCCCGGCGCAATCACCGTGGACGCCAATGGCAGCATCATCGTCGCCAACACGCCGACGAGAGGCGGCCATAGCATCACGGTTTACACCTCCAGCAATGTCGATCCGACGCCATCCACGACGATCTCCGGCGCGAGCGCGAATTTGAACACACCAGCGGCGCTCCTGGTCGACAGCAGCAATTCGCTCTACGCCGCCAATTCCGGTAGCAATGAAATCACGATTTACGCCAAGGATACCGACGGCAACTACAACGCGAACCTGAGAGGCCAGATCGCACCGACCGCGACCGTCACAATCAAGCCCACCAATACGGCGCTGACGAGCGGACTTTCCGGCATCGCGCTAGGACCGTAAGGGCATCGAGAGGCCCAAGGCTGCCGGGCTCTGAAGCGCTCGGCAATTGTCCGCATCGCCATCTCACGCCGCAAGCGCAGTCGCGATTTTCTCCGCCGTCGGCGCACCGACAGCACGCAAGTCCTGCGCGAACAATTGCACGCGCCATTCCTCAAGTATCCAGCGCGCGGAATGGAAAGGATGCGGCAGCTTGGCGACCAACGGCGTGAGTTGACGCACAAGGTCGATGTCACGCTGTGGCTTGTTCGCCATCCGTTCCAGTCGCAGCGCGGCGGCGCGCATCCAGACTGTTACGCGCGACCACTGTGCGCTTGGAATCGCGCGAACGAAGCCAGGTGCGAACAAGCTTTCAAGCTGAGCGCGCAGATCGGTTGCGCTTTCCGGCCAGCGTGCGCCATCGGCCACCAGCTTGCGACGCAACTCGGATGATTGCGCAAGCCACGCGGCGATCTCGTCCAGACGTTTGTAGGCAAGCTGCGAAAATTCCTGCCGGCGCACCAGCGCAGCTTCGAACTGTGCTGCTGTTTGCAACGGCACATCACCGACAATTTCGTCCGCGACGCGCGCCAGCAAATCCTCGATCAGCGACTCCGGTGCCAGCTTCGTACCGATCAGCGTCATGCCGAACTTGGTTTTTCCCGCCTTGCGCACATCGCGTACGCGGTCAGCGAGCTTGAGCAGCAGCAGCGCACGCTGGCCTTCGCACTGCGCGCGATCCGCGGCTTCGCGCGACTCGAACAGACGCAGCGCAACCGTGTCGTTTTCAGCACTCAGAGCCGGCATCGCATTCGCCCCGCCGGCGACGCGCACCGACGTGGGCAGTTCGCCGAAATCCCAGTCCGTGACCGCTTCACGCTCCCACTCGGCGCCGGCAGTAGCGCGCAGAGCTTCGCGTGCGGTGCCGCGCAGACGCGATTGCAGCTGCGGCAACGAATCGCCTTCGGCGAGCACGGCACCGTCAGTTTCTTCGACCACGAAACGTGGACGCAGATGCACCTCCAGTGCGGACGGATCGAAATCCGCAGGCGACAGCTCGACTCCATTCATTGTGCGAAACCGCGCGCAGATCACCGGCAATAGCGCACCGTGAGCCGGCGAAATACTTTCGTGTAGTGCCTGCGCCCACGCCGACGCCGGTGTGCATAGGCGGCGCTTGCTGTTGGGCAATGTGCGGATCAGCGCCTCGTACAGCGCCGACCGCAATCCTGGCACCAGCCACTCGAAGGGTTCCACGCGCAACGCCGGCAGTAGTGCGAGCGGCACGTGCACGGTCATGCCATCGGCATCGCTGCCGGGATCGTGACGATAGCTGAGCCGCAGGCGCAGGCCATCGCTGTCGAGGTGATCCGGAAATTCAGTGGTGATATCAGTATTGGCGCCAGGACGCAGCGCATCGTCCTCTGACATGGCCAGCCGCGCCCCATCCGGCGACTGACGCAGCCAGCGCTTGAGCGTGGCGACGGTGCAGATATCCGCCGGCAGGCGCGCATCGTAAAACGCGACGAGCTGGTCCTCGTCGGCGAGCAGATCCGGGCGACGCATGCGCGCTTCCTTGTCGCGGATTTCATCCATCAGCTCGAGATTCCTCTCGATGAACGCCGGCTTGTGCTGCATTTGGCCACGCACCAGCGCATCCCGAATGAAGATGGCGCGCGCGGCCACGGGATCATGTGAACCGTAGTGACACAGCTTCTGTACCAGCGGCATGCCGAGCAATGAGACGTGTTCGACCGCGGTGACTTCGCCGCGCTTGGAGTTCCACTGCGGATGCGTGATGGCGCGCTTGACCAGATGCGCGCCGACCTGCGCCAGCCAATCCGGTTCCACCGCCGCGTTGGTGCGCGCGAACAGCTGGCTGGTTTGCGCGAGCTGCGCGCTCATGATCCAGTCCGGCGTTTTTTTTGCCAGCGCCGAGCCAGGAAAGATGCGGAAACGGCGCCCGCGCGGACCTACGTACTCGACGAAACTGCGGCCCTCCTTCTTCACTGGCTCCGGCTTCTTTTGGCCAATGTGATCGATGAGACCAGCGAGCAAGGCTTTGTGGATCGGCTCATACAGCTCGTCGGGAGTCAACGCGGATTCGCGCTTGCCGCCATCGCCCGCGGGCTTGGCCAGCAGATCGACGATCTGCCGATACAGCGCATCCCACTCCTGCATGCGATTGTGCGACACGAAGTGCTGGCCGCAGACGCGGCGCAGCGCGCGCTTGCTGTTGCTCGCGCTCCAAGTCAGCCAGCGTTGCCACAGATTCAGCAGCGTCAGGAAATCCGAACGCGGATGCCGCCACTCGGCGTGCTGCTGGCGCGCGGCGGCCTGCGCATCCGGCGGCACTTCGTGCGGATCCTGCACCGACAGCGCGGCAGCAAGCACGAACACGGCATCCTCGCAGGGCGTTCCGCGCGCACCGAGCGCGATGCGTGCGACGCGCGGATCGAGCGGCAGCCGCGCCAGCTCGCGGCCAAGTGCAGTCACCTGTCGCACCTCGTCCATCGCACCGAGCACTTGCAGCACACGGAATCCTTCGGACACGTGCCGCGACTCCGGCGTATCCACCCACGGAAACGCCTCGATATCGCCGAGATCGAGCGCCGCCATCTGCAGGATTACACCGGCAAGGTTGACGCGCTTGATCTCCGGATCGGTGAACGGCGGCCGCGCCTGAAAATCGTCCGCGGCGAACAAACGCACGCAGATACCCGGACCGACGCGGCCACAGCGGCCAGTGCGCTGGCTGGCCGCGGCCTGCGAAATCGGCTCGATCTCCAAATGTTGCACGCCGAGTCTTGGCGCAAAGCGGTTCACGCGCGCGGTACCGGCATCGATGACGTAGCGGATGCCCGGTACCGTGACCGAAGTTTCCGCGACGTTGGTGGTACAGACAATTTTTGGCGGACCGCCGCTGGCGAACGCGCGATCCTGCTGCGCCACCGGCAAACGTGTGTACAGCGGCAGCACCTGCGCATTCGGAAAGCGGCCGCCCAGCATGCGCACCAGTTCGTTGATCTCGCGTTCGCCGGGCAGGAATACCAGCGTGTCGCCAACCTTACCCCCACGCCACAGCGACTCCAGCGCTGACGCGACCTGGTCCTCCAATTCCTCGTCCTCGCCCGGCGGACGGTAGCGGATGTCCACCGGATACATGCGCCCTTCGACGGTGAGAATCGGTGCGTTGCCGAAGTGCGCGGAGAGACGTTCCGGATCGAGCGTCGCCGAAGTGATGACGATTTTCAGCTCCGGCCGGCGCGCGTGAATCTGGCGCAGACGACCCAGCAGGAAGTCGATGTTGAGCGTGCGTTCATGCGCTTCGTCGACGACGATCGCGTCGTAATTTTCCAGCCAGCGATCGCGTCCCAGTTCGGCGAGCAGAATTCCGTCGGTCATCAGCTTGACCAGCGTGCGCTCCGACACGCGCCGATCGAAGCGCGTTTCATAGCCGATCAGCGCACCGAGCGGAACCTCCATTTCTTGCGCGATGCGCTGCGCCAGCGTGCGCGCCGCAAGGCGGCGCGGCTGCGTGTGGCCGATCAGTCCGCGCCGACCGCAACCGGCTTCGAGCAGCAGCTTCGGCAACTGCGTCGATTTGCCGGAGCCCGTTTCGCCGCATACCACCACCACTGAATGCGCGCACAAGGCTTCGAGCAGACGTTCGCGCGCCTGCGTGACCGGCAACGCGTCCGGATAAGCGATGCTGGATGGAATCAGTCGGGCGCGATTCTCGGCACGCAGTCGCGCCTGCTCCAGATCCTGCGCGAAACGTGCGGGATCGAACTTGCGTCCACGTCCGCTCTGCGCCAGCAGCCGCGAGAAGTGCGAGGCGTCGCGCCACAACAACTGCTCGCGCACTTCACGGAAGCGCGCCTCGGACTCGGCGTGGGATGTCACGTCAACGAAACTTCGGTGTTGCGATCGGCACGCGCGATCAAGGTAAAACGGATTCGCACCGGTGGATTTCAGCCTTCTGCGTCACGACGCTCGAGTTCGGCAACACGCGCTTCAAGCGCACGCACGCGTTCCTCCAAAGCCACCAGCGCATCCGACGCCGACGACCGGCTGGCGCCGGGCACCGGCAATTCGATCTCCAGCGACGACACCGGCACATCACCGCACAAGCGGTGCGCAAAGCGCGTTTCCTTCTGTCCCGGCGCACGCGCCAGCTGGGCCACCAACGGCTGACCGCGATCGCCGAGATCGCGAATGACCGCCGCCACGCCTTCTGCATCGGCCGGACCGCCAAGCTGCGCCGCGTTCGCACGCAACTCGGCCACTGTCTGCGGACCGCGCAGCATGATTGTGGCCAGCACCGCCAGCGCCTCCGGCTTGAGCAGCAACTGATGCTGGAAACGATGCCGCCACTTCGTCACCCGCCCGCTGAGATTGTCGCGCGCGACGAAACCATCACCCTCCAGCCGGTTGAGCGCGGCGCCGACATCGCCCTCGCTCAGATTCATCACCGGGTGACGGCAGCTCTTCTGGTTCGCCGCCATCATGATCGCGTTGACCGTCAACGGGTAATACTGCGGCGTCGTGATCGACTTCTCGACCAGCGCGGCAACGACACGCGCTTCGGCAGGGGTCAGCAATACGTCCGACATGGGCTTTGGAATGCTCGGAAAAAGCCAAGGCGCGCATGATAGCGCGGCGGACTCGTCGGTTTCGTTTTTTCCCAGCAGGTTGACACGGAATTCGCAGTGACCGCGGGCCACGCGGCCTCACAACCGATCCACTCTCGGCCGCGATCTATTCTTGGCGGCAGGAGAACGGCAAAACGCCATGTAACACACCCAACCGGCACTTCCAGAATAGCCATTCCATGAAACATATAAAAAAACCCCCAAAATTTCCGGGGGGTTAAAGCTGCTTATCACCACTTCAACGAGATTGATCTAGGGCACATAGAACGCATAGAGCTGATTGTTAGGATGGGCTTGACGCTGATAGCCAGATCCCCAGTACAACACGCCATCGACAATCGACGGCGAATCGATCACCGAGCCGCCACTCTGGTAGTTCCAGAGAGTCTTGCCGTTGCTCGCGTCGAGCGCAACGAAATAGCCGCCCAAGGTCCCGGCATAGACCACGCCGTTGGCGACCGACACCGCACCCGGCGTCGATTGGCCCTGGACGCCTCTATGAGAAGGCGGCTTGGTCTGCCAGAGGATCTTACCGGTGGCCGCGTCGAGAGCCGCCCAGACGCCGTGGTTCCATGAACTGCCGTCGATCAAGGTGAACGCTGTATTGTCGAAGTTGGTTTCCGCGACATAAACATGCGTGTCGTCCGTCGCGCTTCCCCACTGGATGCCGCCCTCGGTTCCCGGAGGGCCCGCCATCGCAGTCCATACGGTAGCCCCGGTATCCGGATCGAGCGCCCGATAGATACCGCTCTTGTTGCCGGCGCCTAGGAGCTGCTTGTGTTGGCCGTTGATCGTCGCATCGATCAGATTCGCACCCGAGCCGAAATCCCAGTCAACGCCCTTGAACGGGCATTTCTTCGACGAATTGAAAAGACAGAACACCGTCCATACGTCGGCGCCCTGCATGCGCTGCGCCCATTTCACATTGCCACTGCTCATGTCGTACGCAATCACCGAATCCACGTAGTCGTCGGACGCGAGGCATGCGTCCTGCTTGCTAAGCGTCTCTGGATCCGACTCATCCTGATTCTGGCCAATGGCGTTCACACAAGCTGTCACGCTAGTCGGTAACGAGTAATTGTTGCCCGTCGTGGCATAAATCGATCCGCGTGCGGCATCGACGACAAGCGTGCTGCCCCAAACGCCGCCACCGGTATATCCATCGGGCACCGTATTTTGGTGCCAGATTTCTTCGCCGGTGGTGGCATTGAGCGCCCAGACGCTGCCGCGGAAACTGGGGCCTTTTTTTCCTTCGAACAGAACGCTGCCATCTTCGAACGACGACACACCTGCATAAACCACATTGTTGTAAACGACCGGCGAGCTGGTGATATGCCCCGACCCCGTGGTTTTGAGCGACTTCGTCCACAGCTTCGCGCCGCTGTTCTTGTCGATCGCCATGACCGTCTCACTCGCCTGGTCACCGAAAATCAGTGCCGTGCTGGTGATGGCGGGGCTGTTGCGGGAATACACGGAGGACGTCTTACCAGACGTCGTACCAATAATAGAAGGAACGGAGACCTCCCAAACCTTGCTACCATCATTGCGATTTATTTTGTAAACGTAGCCTTTCGCGTCCGTCGCGTAAACATAGTCACCGTCCACGGTTGGAGTGGCGGACACTGAGCCGTGAGTAGTAAAAACCCATTTCTTTTTAAGGTTGGGTACCGTCGCCGGGCTCAGCTTGGTCTCGTTCGGCGCATAACTCTTGTTGAGTACGCTCCCACCCCAGAACGGCCATTGCATGGCACCGCTGGTGGCGGCTTCCGCGCAAACACCATGTGCACCCCCTGCCGCTAGCATGCTGGCGAAGGCCAGATCCCGTGCAACGCCATGGAAAAAACGCCCTGACAGGCTTATTAATCGCATTTGATCCTCCTGCTTATCTCACTGAATTTTTTTTAGAGTCGCTGCTATTCGTTTTGGAGTAGCAGTCTTAATCTTTTCTTTTCTATCAACGTGGGACCGGATCGTCATGCCGGCCGACGCATAGCAATATCTTGGGGAGCGCGCCGCACTCCGGCAACGACATTCGATTTCGAATTCCGGCCACAGTGTTTTGATCCAGCCATCGGCTCGGCGAACTGAACGCGGCAGACATTCGCTTTCGCTTTTGATTTTTGGGGTCCCCTCGGCAGCGCTGGCGATTCGGCAGGATTGCCGAATCGGACAGCCGAAGGCTGCCCGCAAGGCGATGGGCAGGAGGCACATCGTCAACATCGCAACGCACGTAGGCGATGCCCTGAGCACGCGAGAAGCGCAAGGGTGAGGCCGCGCGCTTTGCGAGCATTGCTCGCTGCGCGGCCGAACGCCCGGCCATGAATGGCCGGGCCGAGGGTTCTGAACGCAGACACCATCGCGCCACGGGGGGCGGTCACCCATTGGAAAGAACAATCACAATTCGATCCGGGCGCGGACGAAAAGTTATCCGCCCAACAGGGCCGGAACGGGAGATTTCAGAGGATCACTTCGTTCAGCAGGCGAAGCCCGCAATAGAGCCGCGGTGGGTTACGCCGCTTCGCGGCTAACCCACCCTTGAATCCCGCCATAGGCGCGGTGCTGCAGCTAACCCACCCTTTAGCTATCGGTGGAACTGGCTCAGGAACGGCCACATATCCTCACTGATAACGGCCGTGTCGCTATTGAAGTTCTTAGTACCCAGCGAACCGAAACCGCCACCGCAACTTGGGCTGCCAAACCAACAGTGGCCACCACCGTCGACCGTGCACCCGGTTATCGCCACACCAGCGGGGCACCCTGTATACGTTACACAAGTGGTATCTCCACCACTATTGGGGAAGGATGCCGCCGTGGTGGTCGAGTCACAACCGTTCACTTGCGCCCAATAGGCGATGCTGGTTTGGTAGCTGGCATATGGGACTAGCGGATCCTTGGTGCCGTGGAAGGCAAGCACGGGAACGTGATTCTGCGGTTTGCAGCTGCTCATCGGCGAGAGTTCGATGCCGCCGGAGCCCTCAATAATCCCAGCGATCATGTCGGAAGCCTCGCAAGCGAGTCGGTCGGACAGGAAAGCGCCATTGGAAAAGCCTGCTGCGTAAACACGCTTGATGTCGATATTCAGGTGGATCTTCACTTCCGCCAGGATCGCCCGCATCAGCGCGACGTCGTCAAGATTCTCCCGCACCGCCGCGGCGCAACATGCACCTGCATTCCAGCT
Source organism: uncultured Salinisphaerales bacterium (assembly GCA_964581385.1). Taxonomy (GTDB): domain Bacteria; phylum Pseudomonadota; class Gammaproteobacteria; order Nevskiales; family Nevskiaceae; genus CAZOOK01. The sequence continues at coordinate 636 of CAZOOK010000012.1, read as the reverse complement.
GAACTTATATCCTTGCACCATCACGAGAATGAACCCGTTATTCTCGGATTGATCAATGAATCCGCCGGTGCTGCCGTTGGGTCCAGAACCGCTGGTGTTGGAACCTCTGACGCAGAACATCGACGTGGTTGCATCAAGAGAGTGAAAGCAGAAAAGCAAGGGTGCCGATACTGCTTTCCGGTAGCTTTTCGGTATGTGGACTTTGTATTCGCGCGTCAGGTCTTGCCCATTGACTTTCTGGCCGCTCACGCCGGTGATGCCGAGATAGTCGTGTCCGCCCGGCGCGCCGCCGGTCGACGGATAGTCGCCCGGAGTCCAATCTCCCGCTGGTGGATTGATATCTTTGGCAACTGCCGGCAACGCTGCACAGCTGAGTCCTGCACTCAGCGCGATTGCCACGAACAATTTGCTCGTAAACATTAGGCTATCTCCTCCACTTATTATGTTGGCCGCATCACAACACGCGGATCTTTTATCGCGAGCTTCATGTGGACCGTTCGTTTAAACGGCTCCAGCCAAAGCTTTTAATCACGCTACGGCGTCAACATGCACAGGGATTCGAATTACCGCATCCTCGATTTGAACTAACCCGGATGCGTCATGAGTATGTGACGATTGCGGGCTGAAGGGGCGTGG
>CAZOOK010000011.1:0-137951 GCA_964581385.1 uncultured Salinisphaerales bacterium | reverse complement strand
GCCAACTGGATGGTGCCCGGCAAGATGGTCAAGGGCATGGGCGGGGCCATGGACCTGGTTGCTGGCGTCAAGCGCGTGGTGGTGCTGATGGAGCACACGGCCAAGGGCAACGAATTCAAGATCCTACCCAAGTGCAGCTTGCCGCTCACCGGCGTGGGCGTGGTGGACCGCATCATCACCGAGCTGGGCGTGCTGGATATCACCGGCAGCGGGCTCAAGCTGGTCGAGCTGGCGCCGGGCGTGTCTTTGGACGAGCTGCGGGGAAAGACCGGCGTGCCAGTCCTCTGAGCGCCTGAATGCGGATTATTTTGGAATCCGTCAGCGGGCGGTCCACTCCGATGTCAGCGCAAAGTCAGATAGATACTTCGTTGAACTCCAACCGCCATCGACAACAATCGTCTGCCCGTTGATGAAGCTGCCGCCGGGCGAGCACAGAAAAGCAATCGTGCTGGCGATATCTTCAACCGTTCCCAGGCGTTGATGAGGGGTCATTTCGACATTGATTCTTTTGAATCTCGAATCCTCCAAACGACCTTCGGTCATCGGTGTGACGGTGACGCCCGGAGCCACCGCGTTGCAGCGTATGCCCGATGCGCCGTATTGACAGGCGATATGCATCGTCAACGCCGTCAACCCGCCTTTGGCTGCCGAATAAGCGCCGCCGCGCATGCCGCCGACAACCGCGAAGGTCGAGGTGACATTGATAATTGCGGAACCGGCCTTCATATGCGGAATGACATCGCGCGCCAAACGGAACGGCGCACGAAGCATCAGACCGAGAAAATAATCGAGCGCCTGATCGTCGGTTTCATGCAACGGCTTGGGGCTGCCGACGCCCGCATTGTTGATCAGGAAATCAATGTGACCCCAGCGCGAAACAGCCAAGTCCACAACTCGCTTCGGCGCATCGTCCGCGGTGAGATCAACGGCGAGTGTTGCAATGCGATCAGGGTTGTTGATCGCCTTTTCCAGACTGGCGAGTTTCTTCTCATCACGACCAACGCCCAAAACGGCCATGCCCATGCTGGCCAGTTTCACAGCGGTACCGAAACCGATCCCGCTGCTTGCTCCCGTGACGATTGCTGTTTGCATATCACCAGTCCACTTTCATATTTGGTCTTTGCGATGCATGAGATCGCAGCGCCTGAATCGCACTACTGCTGGCGATCGAGAGCTGCACGCTTTTCAGAAATAAGCCAGGATTGAGGCGGCCATTCTCCGATCAGTGCTCATCTGACCCTATGATCGACACTGTTGTATATTATAGGAAAATTGTAAGTAAAGCTTTACATTGATTTAGGAGCTTTCCTGGTTCCGTTATTGGAAGCAGCGGGCGGCGTCGCAAGGGGACGGCATTTGCATGTACCCATCTGATTTTTTACCGTTTCTGAAAGGGTCCCCGCGGCAATGCCAAACGATTTAAACAAAGATCGGAAATTGATTGCCGGACGATCGGTTCGCTGGGATGGCGCGCGCGCTGCCCAGGCCTATGGTCGCGGCCTGTGGATCCGCGAAACTCTGGCTGATTCACTTCGAAAAGCCGCACAGGAGACCCCGGAGCGCGCCGTGCTCGTCGACGCAGATGTGCGCCTCGACTGCAAGACTCTTTACGTGCAAGCAACTGCGCTCGCGCAGGCGCTGCTGGCCCGCGCGCCAAGCGGCAGTGTGGTGTCCTTCACATTGCCGAACTGGCATGAAGCGGCGGTTATTTACATGGCCGCCACGTTGGCCGGAATGGTCGTGAACCCGATTCTGCCGTCGCTGCGCGATCGCGAGCTGCAGTTCATTCTGCAAGACGTGAATAGCCGCTTTGTCTTCATCCCGTCGGCGATCCGCCAGCAGGACTATGCCGCTATGCTGAGTCGCGTGACCGCGCAGCTTCCCTCGCCACCGCATGTCATCGTACTAAGAGGCGATCCCGGACAGCACATTGCTTATGAGTCCTTCGTCGGAGGAAGCAAACAGCAAAGTGAATTGCCGATGCTCGATCCCGACGCGGTCAGAATGATTCTCTATACATCGGGTACGACAGGCCGGCCCAAGGGCGTTCTTCACACTCACAATTCGATTCACGCGTTGATTTGCCAACTCGGTGAGCACTGGCTCATCGAGAAGGGCGATAGATTCCTGGTTCCCTCGCCGATCGCACACATCGGCGGATCGATCTATGCGTTCGAATGCCCGCTTCTGCTCGGCACGACCGCGGTGCTCATGGAGCGTTGGAACGCCGATGACGCCGTGAAACTGATGGAAGCCGAGCGTTGTACTCACATGGCCGGAGCAACGCCGTTCCTGGAGCAAATACTCGCGGCCGCGCAGCGCGCCGGTACGCGCTTGCCCAACTTGAAGTTGTTTGTCTGTGGTGGCGCATCGGTTCCGCCGTCGTTGATTCGCCGAGCGCGCGCATACTTCGAACGCGCTGTTGTCACGCGTGTTTATGGCTCCAGCGAAGTACCTGTGACAACAGTCGGTGCTACCAGAGCCGACGATGCCGATCATGCTGCAGACACGGATGGCCGGGCAGGTTTAGCCGAGATCAAACTCGCCGGTCATAACTCGGCGCGTTCCGGCGAAGGCGAAATTTGTGCACGCGGGCCGCAGATGCTGGTGGGTTATCTGCATCAAGAAGATGAAACCGACGCTTTCGATGCGCAGGGTTTCTTTCGCACCGGAGATCTCGCGCAGTGGGTAGATGACGACTATCTCGTGGTCACGGGACGGGCCAAGGACATCATCATTCGCAACGGTGAAAATATTTCGCCGAAGGAAATCGAAGACATCCTTATCGGTCATCCCGACATTGCGGAAATTGCGATTGTCGGCCTGCCTGATACACGCACTGGAGAACGCGCCTGTGCCGTGATCGTGCCCAAAATTTCGCCTGGGACTCCACCCGGGCCTGACGTCGCGAGTTTGCGCAGCTTCCTCGAAGCGCTCGGAGTCGCGACGTTCAAAGTTCCTGAGCAAATTGTCGTCTGGGAGGCTTTGCCCAAGAACGATGCAGGCAAGGTGCTGAAGCATCAGATCCGGGCAGCGCTCGCGCAGAAGAATTGACCCGCGCTGACTGGCGAAAGTAAAAGGCTACCTTAGAGTCTACGCCGCTGCGTCGAAGCAATGCTCTGCCACGGCCGCTGCCTGTCCTCCACGTCCGCCCAACTCGGAAAACAGCGCTTTCAAGCGATAGGTCCAGAGATGCAGCGGATGCTCGAGCGTCATCCCCATCGCGGCGAACATCTGATGAACGTCGTAGACGATCCGCGTGGCGCTCTCTTGCGCGTGCAGCGCCGCCAAAGCGGCATCGCCCTCATCGGCGGTTCCCGCGGCTTTCAGTGCGAGCCATCGCACACCGCCCGCGAGCACTGCGCACTCCGCCATGCGATGCCGTAATGCTTGGAACGTACCGAGCGGGCGGCCGAACTGCTTGCGCAAGCTAAGGTGTTCGACGGTCGAAGCGATCGCGGCTTGCAGCAAACCGCTCGCTTCAGCGGCAAGCGCGATGCGCAGCCATTTGCGGATGTTCGCCGCTTCGGCGCTCGACAGCGGAGTCGTTTTCACGCCGGCTTTCAGTTTGCCCATCGGATACGCAAACAGCGAGTCCACCGCTTCGACATCCTTTGCACCAGGTTGCACGATGCCGATGCTTTCACCCTCGATCATCAGAATGGTTTTCGCAGTCGCAACGAAGCGTCCTGGGCGATCGTTCTCTACGAGCGCCAACGGACGCGGCCATTCGCCTGAGAGCTGCGGACGGACCAACATCGAAAGCGCGATCTCGGCGGTATACGGTGACCGTGCCAGTCTCTCGACCGCCATCGCTGCTGATAAAGGTCCAAGTTCCGGGACCAGGGCGATATCGAAGTACTGTCCCTCTTCCAGCTCCTTTTCCAGCTCGCGTCCGTAGAGCGCGAAACCGTGAAAATCGGTCGGCTTGAGTTCGAATTGCCGAGCCAGCTTGTCGATCGCCGACATCACTGCATCTTGATCTGGCGTGAGTCTGAAATCCATCAGCGGGGCTCCCGGGGAAGTTTGAGCAATTCGGTGGCAATCAGATTGAGTTGAATTTCTGCGGCGCCGGAAGCGATGCCGGCGACGATGGCGCGCTGATGATGGGCCAGAAGCATGGGATCGCCACCCGACAAGGCTTCAGGCACGTACTCGACCGCGAATTCACCCACCAGTCTTTCCGCCATCACCGTCGCAAAGCGTGCGGCGCTTGCTTCGGGCCCGGTCGCTATTCCATGGCGTCGCTGATCGACGATGCCATAGCTGTAAAACCGCGCAGCTTCGCAGGCGGCGCGCGCCTTTGCCGCTGACTCGACGGCACCGTGGCCAAAACGTCCGGCTCTCTTCAGCGTCTCTACCGCACGGTGCAGCATGCGGGTGGCCAGCGCGAAGCGCGGAATGCCGACGCGCTCGAGCGAGAGCGATGCGCGCGCGATCTCCCACGCCTGCCCTTCGGTACCCAGCAGCGCGCTGTCCGGCACTTCGACGTTGTCGAAGAACACTTCGTGAATATCGCCTTCGCCGATGATGCTCGGAATCTGCCGCACGATGATTCCTGGCGTGTCCATCGGCAGCAGGAAAACCGACATGCCGCTCTTGCCGGCGGAGGTACGTGCCAGCAAGAAGCAGGTGTCTGCGTGGCCTGCATACGACGTCCAAATCTTCTGGCCGTTGATGCGATACACCGAGCCGTCTTTTTCAGCGCGGGTACGCAGTGATGCCAGATCGGAGCCCGCTTCCGGTTCGGAGAATCCCTGGCACCAAATCGTCTCGCCGCGCGCCATCGGCGGAATGTAGCGTGCCTGCTGGTCCTCGGAACCAAAGCGCATGAGTGTGGGACCGATCCAGTTCACATTCATGTACTGGCCACCACGCGGTTCACCTGCTTCCCACATCTCTTCGGCCAGAATGAACGAGGTCCATGCGTCCGCATCGCGCCCGCCCCAGCGCTTAGGCCAATGCGGCACTAAGAGACCTGTCCCGGCGAGCGCGGTGCAGAATTTTTTCGAGAACGCGGCCTGTGATTCGGAAGCCGGACCATGCGCCAGAGATTCCCAATCGCTCGGCAGATTGGCTGCAAGAAATGCACGAACAGTAGAACGAAACGTCTGCTGCTCAACGTCCCAATTGAAATCCATCGTTGTTTAGAGCCTGTTAACGCTCACTCGCTTACACGCCGCATCGTCATCGAGTGACGATAGCGGGATGCTGGATGAGTACTGATAGTAACCTGAGCAACTTGTCCATCAGACGTATTGTACGAGCGCCGCACCTCAACCGCTGCCGTTCCGACCTCGACCTTGAGGCCGAGTGCCAGCACCGGCGAAATCAAGGTCGCGCCGATTTCCTGATAAACCTCCACGATACTCTGGCCAAACAGGTCTTCAATCAGAGGAAAGATGGGGCCGGTGTGGCGCGGCAGGAGTCGGCCGATGGCGGCAAAATCCCGGTGGATGAAGTACTCCGCCCAGCAATCCGGGCATTCAACACCTTCCATATGTCCAAAGCCGCGGACTGCCAGCCATTCCTCACCACTCACAAGCCCGGTCCACGAGGCCAGTTTTTCATCGATCAAAACCATCTCGATGGATTTGATTACGAAGCGCTTCCCGGCAGCCCAAGATACGAGGTCGTTGATTGACATGACATCCTGAGCGTACGAGCTCGAGGAACGTCGAGGAACGACGATAGTGCCTGCTCGCGGCCGCGAAGATACAAGGTGATCTTCACGCAGTCGTCTTAGTGCTTCCCGGACCGTATAGCGGCTGACAGAAAAACGCTCACACAGCTCATCCTCGGTTGGCAGTTGCGATCCCACCGGATATACCCCGTCGACAATCTCCTTCTTCAGCGCGCGCGCGATCTGGAGGTAGAGATGGTCGCCCGATTTGGGATCGGACTGGCGGAGGTGTCCAGCTTTCCGTGACTTTGACTGATGTGCTTTTATTCCAATCTTCGACCGCATGATCTCTCTTCGCTAGGAGCGCCATTGCTCGAAATTTCTGAACCGCGTGCCGTCAACTGCGCGGACGGTGACAAGGTTTTGTCCGGCCCAGATAATGGTTGAAAAATTGAAACTCAATGGTGCAACAAAAAATATGTCCGGACAAATATCGATCGAAAGATTTGGTAGTTTATCCGCAAAGGGGGCTACAGTACGGACCGCATTTTGGAGGGGCGGCGCGTCCGGTCCGCATCGCGCGACACCGTCGAGCGGTCGATAAGCCCCCAAGATGAAAGCTGGACCAAGTGCCCGCGGCCAACGACGGGCGAATCCGGCGAAACAAAGACGATCGACGAATTCCCGGACGTACTGCTTAAGGAGACCATCGCTATGTCGCTGCAAAATGGGCGCTACACGGCCGCGAAGCCAGCCAACCTCGCCAAGGGGTGGAAGCTGGACCGGCTTACCCCACCCAGCCGCCTGTTCGGCGCCAACGGTCTGCGCACCGGTCCGGACGGCCGCATCTACGTGGCGCAGGTGTCGGGCAGCCAGATCAGCGCGATCGATGTCGATACCGGCGCGATCGAAACCATCAGCCCGATGGGCGGTGACATCGTCGCGCCCGACGATCTGGTCTTCGATCCCGAGGGCAACCTCTACGTCACCGAAATCACGGAAGGGCGGGTTAGCATGCTCGCCCCCAACGGCAGCACCCGGGTGGTGTACGGCGACATGCCTTGTGCAAATCCCATCACCTTCCACCAGGGCCGGCTGTTCGCCGGCGAGTGCCGGCCCGGCGGGCGGATCATGGAGCTGGACCGTAATGGCGGCGCTCCCCGGATTCTGCTGGAGGATGTGCCCATGCCGAACGCCTTCTCGGTGGGGCCGGACGGCAAGCTCTACTTCCCCGTGATGGGAACCAATGAGATCTGGCGGATCAGCCTCGACGGCGGCGCGCCAGAAACAGTGGCACGCGACCTTGGTGTACCGGACTCGGTCAAGTTCGATTCAAAGGGCCATATCGTCTCGACCCAGGTCGGCAGCGGCCAAGTGCTGCGCATCGATCCGCGCAGCGGCGACCGCACCGTGCTGGCCAGTCTCACGCCCGGGCTGGACAACGTGACCTTTGTCGGCGAACGGATGTTCGTCTCGAATATATCGGGCTATGTCGTCGAGATTCTCGCGGGCGGCAAGATTAGAGATCTCGTGCCCGACGGCCTGAACTGGCCGCTGGGATTGGCAATGGATAGTGAAGGCCTGCTTTACGTCGCCGATGGAGCTTTTTCCTATTCGCTTCGTCCGGGCGGCGAACGCCAGCTGCTGGGCATGCTGTTCTCCCCGGGTTATCCGGGATATTCCCGCGGCGCGGCCGCTGCAGGGCCGGGCGAGTTCGTTGTGACCACCGCCAACGGTGTCGTCGCACGCTATTGGCCCGCGCAACAAAAGAGCGAAGTGCTCGCCAGCGGATTCGATCAGCTTTACGGCGTGGCGATCGCGCCCAAAGGGGCCGCGATCTTCGCCGAGCAGGGCACGGGCCGCGTGCTGTCGGTCCAGTCGGGCAATGTCGAGACACTCGCCACCGGTCTCAGCAAGCCTTCGGGCGTGGCGGTCGGCGCTGACGGCACCTGCTTCGTCTCAGAGTCGGCGGGCGGGCGAGTCGTCAAACTATCTGGCGGCCGGACCGAAACCGTACTAGATGGTCTGCAAAACCCCCAAGGCATGTTGGTGCGCGGCGGCTTGCTTTATGCCGTCGATGCGGGCAGCAAAGAATTGATCGAATACGATCTGGCCAGTAAGAAGCGCCGCACCATCGCCTCCGACCTCCCTGTCGGCGCCCCACAGGGCGTTACTCCCAAGTTCCTCGGTGCGATCGGGATACTTTCCGGGCCGATGGGTCCATTTGCGGGCATCGCCGCCGGGCCGGACAGTACGCTCTACCTATCAGCCGATGGCGAAGGCAGTGTGCTGGCACTCCGCGCAGGATGATGGCGACGTGCATGACTTGGGTGTTGGGAAGTTCGCGATAAAGTGGACGGTGTGTACAGTCAGGCAGCGATAATTTCTTGGGTGCGCAGATAGCTCAAAACCGATTCAACGCTATCCACAACGGGTAAAACGGCACTATTGATTATCAGCTCTGGTGCATCCGGGGGCTCATAAGGGGAGTCAATGCCGGTGAAGTTGTGGATTTCACCATTGCGCGCCCTGCGGTAGAGACCCTTGGGATCGCGTAGTTCACAGATTCCAATCGGTGCATCGATATGGATTTCGATGAAACGTTGGGCAGGATGGCGCGCGCGTACGGCATCGCGGTCGCGACGGAACGGCGCAATCGTAGCAACAATGACAATCAAACCGGCTTCCATCAGCAGTCTGGCGGCTTCACCAGCGCGACGTGCGCTTTCCGAGCGGTCGGTATCCGAAAACCCCAAATCGCTACTCAGGCCAAAGCGTAGGTTGTCGCCGTCGAGCACAAATGCGTGATGACCCAATTGGAACAAAGCTTCGTCCAGCGCATTGGCCAAAGTGGATTTTCCAGCGCCCGAAAGACCGGTTAGCCATAGCACACAGGGCGTTTGCTGCTTTTGCGCTGCGCGCTGTTCCGGGATGATGCTGTGGGAATGCCAGGTGATATGGGCCGGGTGCGGCGGAGCACTCTGGATCGGTTGCAAACGCCTATGAGCTGGGTTCCGGCGAAAATCGGGAGAAAATGCAGTACGTTCCACGGGCGCCTCCATGCGGAATGATCAAGGCGCCAGTGTGCTTATTTCAGAACGATTGCGACAGCGTTTCTTTAGAACAAGAATTCATTCAGATGTAAGAGTTTTGCAGGTTGTTTGGATCAAGCTCGAATATGAACAGCCTGAAAGCTGTCTGCACAGCTTCGGCTATCGGTCCTGAGACTTCATCATCTGCGCGAACACAGTATTCGATGAGCGTTCACCGGCCTAGGAAATTGCCCGGGCGACGTTCGGCAACCGCGCGGAGGCCTTCCGCAAAATCCTCGGTATTCCGAAGCTTCAGCTGCTCGCGATGTTCATGGCTCAGCGCCGTTCTGACTTGCTCGACAAGATTGCCGCGCAAGGTGGCACGCGTGGCCAGCAGCGACAGGGGTGCGTTCTCGGCGATCTCGCCGGCGAAGGCGAGTGCGGTTTCGTGCAGCTTGTCCGAGCCAGCCATCCGATCGACCAAGCCCCACTCAGCGACTTCTTCGGCTTTGTATCGTCCTGCGGTCAGCAGCATCTGTGCGGCCCGTTGATGTCCGATCACGCGCGGTAAGGTGCAGGTGAGTCCGAAGCCCGGATGAAAGCCGAGCTTGGTGAAATTCGCTGAGAATCGGGCCTCGGGCGTGGCTACGCGAAAATCAGTCGCGACCGCGAGACCCAGACCGGCTCCAATCGCAGCGCCCTGGACCGTCGCAACGATCGGCTTGCGACTCGCAAAGATGCGGATCGCCTGATCGTAAAATTCGCGCAGAGGGTCGTCGCCCTGTGCGCCGAATCCGTTCGGCGATATCAGATCAGCGCCGGCGCAGAACGATTTTCCTTCGGAGGCTAGCACGACGGCGCGCACTTGCGGCTCGGAGTCCAGACGTTCCAGGGCAGCCGCCAACAGACGCAGCAGGCCCACCGTTGCATAGTTGTGCGGGGGATTCTGGAACAGCAACAGCCCGACGTTTCCACGAATTTGCAGGTCGACTTGTTCGTGTCCGCTCATGGACGCTTATCCATCTGCTCAACAACGAGTAACGCGCTGTTCATTCGTGTTCAACGGCCCTTCCACTGCGGGCGCCGTTTTTCGGCGAAGGCGCGCGGACCCTCCTGCGCATCGTCGCTCATATAACAATATTCCGAGGCATGTCTTGCGGCTTGCAAAGCGGCTGAACGGCCCATCTCCGCGGCGAGCATGACCGTTTCGCGCCCCGCCCGCACCGACAGCGGAGCGCCGTCGAGAATCTCGGCAGCCAGAGCGAGCGCGGCTTCCATCAGCTGATCGGGTTCCGCTAGGCGATTGACCAGGCCGATTTCGTAGGCGCGTTGCGCAGTGATCGGTTTCCCGGTGAGGATGATTTCCATCATGATCCGCTGCGGGATCATGTGAATCAGCGGCGCCGCCCACGGCGAGCTCCTGCCCACTTTGACTTCGGTGATGGCGAATTTCGCGTTGATGCTCGCGACGCACAGATCGCAAGCCTGGGCGATCAACCAGCCGCCGGCGAAAGCTACGCCATTGACCGCCGCGATGGTCGGCTTGGTGAGTTCGATGGTATCTCCCGGCACCGGAAGCATGTCGCGCGGCGGGACGGTCATGCCGCTCTCTGTCATCTCCTTGAGATTGCCGCCCGCACAGAATGCCTTGTCGCCCGCGCCGGTCAGGATGGCGACGCGCAGCGCCGGGTCGCGCTCGAAGCGATCCCATGCGGAGAACAATCCGTCGCGAATATCCTTGCCGAGCGCATTGCGCGTCTCGGGCCGATTCAAGGTAATGATCGCGATTCCATCATCGCGCGCATCGAAGAGCACAGCATCGCTCATCTTAGAATCCTCGCTTCTGAATGGAGTGGGCCGTCCGGTTCAGCTCCTCCTGGAAATCCGGGTGGGCGATGGCGATCAGGCGGCGCGTGCGTTCGGCGAGCGTCTGCCCCTTGAGCTCGGCAGCGCCAAATTCTGTGACGATGATATCGACGTCGCTGCGTGCGGTGGTGACCGGCCCAGACAGGCTGGCGGTGATTCGGCTGAGCTTGCCGCCCTTGGCTGTCGCCGGCAAGGCGATGATGGAATGGCCGCCGGGCGAACGCACGCCGGCGCGGACAAAGTCCACCTGCCCGCCGGTGCCGCCGAGATATTGCGATCCGCTCTGCTCGGCATTCACCTGGCCCGTCAGATCGACCTCCATCGCGGAGTTGATCGTCACCAGCTTCTGCAGGCGCGACAGGACGCCTGGGTCGTGCGTATAGGCAGAAGTGCGCACGCTGATCCGCGGATTCTGGTGAGCGAATTCATACAGGCGCTTGGACCCGATCAGCGTCGTCGTAACGGAAACGCCGGTATCGATGGGTTTCAAGGCATTGGTGACGACCCCTTTTTCGACCAGATCGACAACGCTGTCGCCGATCATGCCCGAGTGGACGCCCAGATCGCGTCGGTCGTGCAGCAGGCGCAGGATCGCGTCGGGTACCGCGCCGAACCCGACCTGCAACACGGCGCCATCCTCGATGTATCTGGCCACGATTCTGGCAATCGCCTGATCGGTTTCGCCGATCTGCGCGGGCATGACTTCTACCGGTGTGCGCGCGACATGAACGGCGCAATCGATACGCGCGGCCGGCAGCACCACATCGCCATGGGTGAACGGCACGCGTTCATTCACCTCGGCGATGACCACGCGCGCCTTCGCCACGGCCAGGTGGATGAAGTCGTTGGTCAGGCCGAAGCTGTGATTGCCGTTGCTATCCGGCGGACTGACCTGCACGAAGGCCACATCGCAACCGATCAGCCCTTGTTCGATCATCGGTCCGACCTGACTGACATGACATGGGATGACGCCCAGCTTGTTGGCGGCCGTGAGCGCGCGCAGCGCTCCGATCGCACCCATGCTGGAAATATCGAACTTGTCTGCAGCCGCCGGATCAAGCAAGCCCGAAAAGCTGGTGGCTGCGAACGCCGAGACGCGGCCGAGGCGTTCAGCTTGAGCGATCAGCGCTTCGACCAGCGTTGCGGGTTCACCGCAAGCCTGGCCCCAGATAATGCGGTCGCCCGGCCGTAGAAAGCGGCTCAGCTCGAGCCCGGCCGCGTCGGTCGTGACCATCATCGGCGCGCCGCTGACTTGAGCAGCGCCTGCGCGCGGGCCAGATGCGGCCGATCGAGCATCGCGCCTTTGTAGCCAATCGTGCCGGCGCCGGGATTGGCGGCGAAGAGATCGACGATTTCCTGCGCCGCCGCGAGCTCCTCGACATTGGGCGTGAAGGCCGCGTTGATGACATCGACCTGCGCCGGATGGATCGCCAGCATGCCGCGGTAGCCGGCACGCCGCACCTGCTCCGCCCGCTTGCGCAGGCCGGCGTCGTCGCGAAAATCGCCGTGAATGGTTTCGATGGCGGCCACGCCGGCAGTTGCAGCACCCAGGACGCAGAGGCTGCGCGCCAACTCGTAGGTAAAACCATAGCTGCCGTCGGGGTTACGGTTCTCGCTGGCACCAAGCGCGTCGGCGAGATCCTCGGCGCCCCAGGTCATGGCGACCAGCCTTGGCGCGCCGGCGTAGGTGCCGGTGGTGAACATGCCCTCGGCGGTTTCGGTGACGAGCGCGATGACTTTGGTCGAGCCCTGTGCGATGCCGCAGCTGACTTCCAGCGCCGACAGATAATGATCCAGCAATTCGACATCCTCCCGCCCGCGCGATTTGGGCAGCATGATGCCGCCCGGACGGCCGGGCATCACTGCCGCGAGATCCACCAGCGCATGCGGCCCCTGCAGCGGATTGATGCGGACCCAAAACCGCGAGCGGTTTTCCGGCTGCGCCTTCAGAAAAGCAGACACGGTGGAGCGCGCTTTGGGCTTCTCTTGTTCAGCGACCGCATCTTCAAGATCAAAGATGACGACATCGGCCGGGCCTGCGGCCGCTTTTTCAATCTTGCGCTCGCTGTCGCCCGGCGCGAACAGCCAGGATCGCGCGCTGAAAATTTCTTTCTCTGTAGCCATTATTTATCTCTATACGGATGCTGGATTTGTCGATGAGTCTCAGGCTGCGCGGCGTTTGATCAGCGCCGAACGCAGGCAGCGGCAGACAACCTCGTTCCGCTGGTTGATCAACTCGTGCCTGAACGTAACGATTCCGGCATCGGGGCGTGATTTGGACTCGCGCAGTTCTGCAATCTCGGTGGTGGCGCGCATGGTGTCGCCGATGAATACAGGCTTGGGCATGACAAGCTTGTCATAGCCGAGATTGGCGACGAGCGTGCCCAGTGTCGTGTCGCTGATAGTGAGGCCAATCATCAGCGCGAAAGTGAAAGTGCCGTTGACGATGATCTGCCCGAACTCGGAGGCCTTGGCTGCCTCGGCGTCGATGTGCAGCGGCTGCGGATTGTGCGTCATGGTGGAGAACAGCAGGTTATCCGTCTCGGTCACCGTGCGACGGATCTCATGCTCCATTTTGTCACCCACTTTCCATGCGTCAAAGTATCGCCCTGCCATCAGTCTTTGTCCTGTTCGATTCGCGCCAGTAGCGTCTCCACTTGTACCTGCGAGCCGGCAGCGGCGTTGAGCTCGGCCACCACGCCGTCGAAGGGTGCCGTGAGTGTGTGTTCCATCTTCATGGCTTCGAGCGTAAGCAGCTTCTGGCCTTTTTTCACTTTTTCGCCGGCCGCCACTTCGACAACGATGATTCTGCCGGGCATCGGCGCGAGGATAGCGCCAGTCGCAGTCGCACCGCCGGCTGCGCCTTCCTTGCGCCACGGCGTCAGCAGCCAAGCCTGGCCTTGCTCGGTGACGAGGGCCGATGCAGAGGGACTGCTGCTGCCACACCCTTCAAGACGGATATCGACCGGGTTGCCATCGAGCAGGAAAGGCGCCGTTCGCATGGGTGCAGCGTTCAGTCGGAAGCCGGGCTGACCGGTATGTGCCACCAGCTTCATCGCCGCGCGCGTCAGCGATTCGGACGAGGGCGTCGGGGGAGTGGCCATCGCTTCGCCATCGCGGCCAATAAGGCCGGTATCGACATCGCCTGCCACGAAGCTTGGATGCTCGAGCGCTTTCACTAAAAATGAGGCATTGGTCTTTACCGGCCAAACGGCGGAGCCGGCAAGCATCTGGCGCAGGCGTCTGCGCGCTTTTTCCCTATTCTCGCCATGGGCGATCACCTTGGCGATCATCGGGTCGTAGAAAGGAGACACTTCCGCGCCCTGGTAGACGCCGGTGTCGATGCGGCCGCTTTCACCATCCCCTACGCCGAATTGCAGCAGTTCCAGAGTGCCGATGCTCGGCAGGAAGCCCTTCGCCGGATCTTCCGCATAAAGCCGTGCTTCCATGGCCGAGCCATTGATCGCCAGATCGCTCTGCTTTTTCGGCAGCGGTTCCCCGCTCGCCGCTCGCAGTTGCCATTCGACCAGGTCGACGCCGGTGATTTCTTCGGTGACCGGGTGTTCGACCTGCAGGCGTGTGTTCATTTCCATGAACCAGATGCGGTCTGCGCGCAGGCCTTCCGAGGCGTCGGCGATGAATTCGATGGTGCCCGCACCAACGTAGTCGACGGCTTTCGCCGCCCGCACCGCGGCCCCACAGATCGCTTTGCGCGTCGTCTCATCCATGCCTGGCGCAGGAGCTTCCTCGATCACCTTCTGATGGCGGCGCTGCAGCGAGCAGTCGCGCTCGAACAGGTGGACGATGTTGCCATGGCTGTCGCCGAACACCTGCACTTCGATATGGCGCGGGCGCTGGATGTACTTCTCGATGAGGACGTGATCATTACCAAAGGATGCGGCCGCTTCGCGCCGGCAGGAGACGAGCGCGTCGCTGAAATCCTTGGCGTGCTCGACCAAACGCATGCCCTTGCCGCCGCCGCCCGCGACTGCTTTGATCAGCACCGGGTAGCCGATCTCGGCAGCGCGCTCGGCGAGGAACGCAGGCGCCTGTTCCTTGCCCATGTAGCCAGGCGTCACTGGGACGCCGGCCTCGGCCATCAACTTCTTGGCCGCGTCCTTGAGACCCATGGCGCGGATGGAATGCGGCTTCGGCCCGACCCAGGTGAGTCCGGCGTCGATCACCGCCTGGGCGAATTCGGCATTCTCCGAAAGGAAGCCGTAGCCCGGATGGATCGCAGCCGCGCCTCTGGCCTTGGCGGCGGCCAGGATCTTGTCGCCGACAAGGTAACTTTCGTGCGCCGCGGAAGGGCCGATATGCACGGCCTCGTCCGCTTCGTGTACATGCAGCGCATTGGCATCGGCGTCTGAATAAATCGCGATGGTGCGAATGCCCATGCGGCGGGCGGTGCGGATAACCCGGCAAGCGATTTCGCCGCGGTTGGCGATGAGAAGGGAAGAGATCATGGCCGTCACATTTACATCCTGAAGACGCCGAACTGCGGCCGGTCGGGTATCGGCGCCTCAAGACTCGCGGCGAGCGCCAGTCCCAGCACATCGCGCGTTTGCGCAGGATCGATCACACCGTCGTCCCACAGCCGCGCCGTCGCGTGATAGGGATTACCCTCATCCTCGTATTTCTGTCGGATCGGAGCTTTGAAGGCGGCGGCTTCTTGCGGCGTCCATTTGTCCGCGTCGCGGTGCACGGTGGCGAGGACACTTGCCGCTTGTTCGCCGCCCATGACGCTGATGCGGCTGTTGGGCCAGGTGAAGAGGAAACGCGGGGAGTAGGCCCTGCCGCACATGCCGTAGTTGCCGGCGCCGAAGCTGCCGCCGATCAGAACGGTGAGCTTGGGCACGGTGGCGGTGGCAACGGCGGTCACCAGCTTGGCTCCGTGCTTGGCGATGCCTTCCGCCTCATATTTTCCGCCGACCATGAAGCCCGAGATGTTCTGCAGGAATAGCAGCGGAATGCGTCGTTGGCAGGCGAGTTCGATGAAATGGGCGCCCTTCTGCGCGCTCTCGGAAAACAGCACACCGTTGTTGGCGAGGATCGCCACCGGTATACCCCAGATATGCGCGAAGCCACAGACCAGCGTCGCGCCGTACAACGGCTTGAACTCGTGGAACTCGGAGCCGTCGACGATCCGCGCGATCACTTCATGCACGTCGTAGGGCGCGCGTACATCCGCGGGCACGACGGCATAGAGTTCTTCGGCCGCATATTTTGGCGGGCGCGGCTCCTTGAGCGGCAAGTCGTGAACGTGACGAGGCCCCAAGTGGCTGACGATATCGCGCACGATGGATAGCGCGTGTTCGTCGTTCTCGGCGAGATGATCGGCGACACCCGATTTGCGCGTGTGCAGTTCACCGCCGCCCAGATCCTCGGCGCTGATTTCTTCGCCGGTCGCGGCCTTCACTAGCGGCGGGCCGGCCAGGAAGATCGTACCCTGATTCCTGACGATCACGGTTTCATCGCTCATGGCGGGCACGTAGGCGCCGCCGGCGGTGCAGCTGCCCATGACGCAGGCGATCTGCGGGATGCCCTGGGCGCTCATGTTCGCCTGGTTGAAGAAGATGCGCCCGAAATGATCGCGATCTGGAAAGACTTCCGACTGATGCGGCAGATTCGCGCCGCCGGAATCGACGAGGTAGATGCAGGGCAGGCGGTTCTGCTCGGCGATCTCTTGCGCCCGCAGGTGCTTTTTTACCGTCATCGGGTAATAGGTGCCACCTTTCACCGTCGCGTCATTGGCGACGATCATGCATTGGCGGCCAGATACGCGGCCGATGGCCGTGATCATGCCAGCGCCCGGCACTTCTCCCTCGTACATGTCGCCCGCGGCGAATTGTCCGATCTCGAGCAGTGGCGAACCTGGATCGAGCAGCCGCTCGACGCGTTCGCGCGGCAAGAGCTTGCCGCGGCTGGTGTGGCGTTTGCGTGAGGCCTCGTTGCCGCCGAGCGCCGCCTGGGCTGCCTTGGCGCGCAACTCGTCCGCCAGGGCGCGGTTGTGGACGACGCGAGCCTTGGCTTCGGGACTTTCGGGATTGAGCGACGAGGACAGAATCGGGGCGCTCATTCGACAGCCTCATCGTCGACCGTGAGCCGGTTGCAGAAATGATCCGGACAAATGTTGCGGCCGTGACGATCGACATGATTTTCAATCATGCCGCCAGGCTTTGCAGTAAATCGGGCGATCAAACTAACGTTCTCCTCGTAATTCGCGCCATGACCGGCATCGGGCTCCAGGACCTGTCAACAGGCCCTAGCACGCCGATGTTTCTCGAAGCCCGATTTGCACGCGCGGCAGATCCCAAAGTTGCGGCACCTGCCAAGGCGGCGGACGACGACGGTCTGATGGGCTGTGCAGTTGACGATCCCGACGCGCAGTTGCTCATTAACACAACAACACTGTTGACTAAATTATACGATCAGTTTAGCTTTCATATCTACAGGACTAGAAGCCAGCAGCGAGGAGTATCTGGTGGCAGAATTAATTGTCCGGACAATTATTGGGCAATTCTTGCGAACTCATCCGAGATCTGACGCGTCGATCCTGTGAATCAGGTTGAAGTCGGTTATGAAACAAATTTTTTTGGGGCTCGATGGCTGCATCGTTGTGATTTCCAGCGTGGTGGCGGTAAGGGTGGCGCAAACCGTTTCGATCGTGCCGCTCGCGGGACGCTGCGACCGATGAATGCGCAGCGGCCAGAAGAAAGCGGGTGCGATGCACGAGGGGCGACCTTTACGGTCTTCAGTGCCGCCGGGGACGCGGCACTCGTGGCTGCGCATAACGCTTCGAGCGGCGACTTTTTTAAAGCTCCCGGTGTTGCCGGGAGATATTTGTTTATGTCGTATCAACGAGATCAGACATGAAGTGCGAGCCGACGCAAACGCCTGTCAGCATCGATATCCCTGCAATGAGGGAAAAGTACAGGCAGGAGCGCGACAAGCGCATGCGCCGCGAAGGTCAGAAGCAATATTTCAGGCCGATGGGCGAAGTGGTCGCTAATTTTGCTGCGGACCCCCACAAACCGGTCGTACCCCGCGCTCCAATCTCGGAGGAGATCGACGTCATCGTTCTTGGCGCCGGTTGGGGTGGGATCATGGCCTCCTATCACCTGACGCAGGCAGGCGTCACCAACTTCCGGAACGTCGACACGGCGGGCGATTTTGGCGGAGTCTGGTATTGGAATCGCTATCCCGGCATTCAGTGCGACAACGAATCCTATTGTTATTTGCCGCTGTTGGAAGAGATGGGTTTCATGCCGTCGAAGAAATTCGCCGACGGCGGCGAAATCTACGAATATTGCAGGTCGATCGCTGGAAAATACAGCTTTGCCGACAAGGCGCTGTTCCATACGCTGATAAACACGCTGCGCTGGGACGAGAAGATCAAGCGCTGGCGGGTTGGCACCAATCGCGGAGACGACATTCGCGCCCGTTTCGTGATCCTTGCCTGCGGCGTCCTCAACATGCCGAAACTGCCGGGCATTGCAGGGATCGAGAAGTTCAAGGGCAAAATTTTCCATAGCGCCCGTTGGGACTATAGCTACACCGGCGGCAGCTACCGGAATCCTGTCCTCGATAAGCTGGCCGATAAGCGCGTGGCGATTGTCGGCACCGGAGCGACCGCTATTCAGGCCGTCCCCTATCTGGGCAAATACGCCAAGCAGCTCTACGTCGTTCAGCGCACGCCCTCGAGTGTGGACGAGCGGCCCAACCCGCCGGCCGATCCCGAATGGATCAAGTCGCTGAAGCCTGGCTGGCAGCAGGAGCGGCAGGCCAATTTCCAACGCGCGGCGATGGAATTTCTAAAACCAGGTGAGCCGGACCTCATTTGTGACATCTGGACCGAAATCAACCGAAACCTTGCCGCCGAACTGGCCGCCGAGGGTTGGCCCGAGCTCAGCGTCGAGCAATTTGTGGCGCGTCGGGAGGTCGTCGATTACCGGGTCATGGAGCGTCTGCGCCGCCGCGTCGAATCGATCATCGAGGACCCGAAAACGGCCGAGGCGCTGAAGCCCTATTACCGGTTCCTATGCAAGCGGCCATTGTCGAGCGACGATTTTTACCCGACCTTCAATCGCCCCAATGTGAAGCTGCTCGATGTTTCGGATACCAAGGGCGTCGAGCGCATGACCGAAAGCGGCTTTGTCGCCAATGGCAAGGAATATGAAGTCGATTGCATGATCTTCGCCAGCGGCTTCGAAGTGACGAGCGATCTTGAGCGCCGCTGGGGCATCAATGTCGTCGAAGGACGGAACGGCGAGTCGATCTACAAGCATTGGGCCGACGGCCCCAAGACGCTCCACGGCACGATGACGCACGGATTCCCCAACCAATTTTATATTGGATATATCCAGGGCGGCCTCAACGCGTCGGTGACCGAGCAGTTCGGGAAGCAGGGCCATCACATCGCCTATATCATCAACGAGACGCTCAAGCGTGGCGCCGCCGTCGTCGAGCCGAGCAAGGAGGCGCAGGACGCATACGTCCAGCGCTTCGAGGAATTAGAGGTCGACCTGTCCGAATTCCAGCAGCAGTGCCCGCCCAGCTATTTCAACAACGAGGGCGAGACGAAACCGAAATGGGCACTGTTCCGGGCCTATGGGCATGGATGGGATGCATTCCTGAAGCTCCTCCAGGACTGGCGTGAGAGCGGCGACATGAAGGGCCTCGTCATCAATAAGTGATCGGAGGGAACCGGCCAGACGCGTATGCGTCGAACCCGCGAGGGTTGTGTTATTTGGACAGGAGAACATCATGAACAAACCGGTCGAATTTGATGTTAACGACCTTACCGAGCCACTCACCTTCCCGGTGAATGCGTATCTGTCCGAAGAGTACGCTCGCATGGAAGGCGACAAGCTATGGGCCAAGGTGTGGCAGCACGCCGGTCGCGTCGAGGAAATTCCCAGCGTCGGCAGCTTCATCACCTATAACCTCGGTGTCGAATCGATCATCGTCATCCGCACCGCCGCTGACAAGATTAAGGCTTTCCACAACGTCTGCTCGCACCGCGGCCGCCAACTGGTCGATACAGTGCCCGAGGCGCACAGCGCCTGCGGCACGCGCAAGCAATTCGTCTGTGGTTTCCATGGCTGGCGCTACGATCTCGATGGCCAGTGCACCTTCAAGCTCGACGAGGGCGACTGGAAGGGCGCACTGACGGAAGAGCGCACGCATCTGAGCGAAGTCAAGGTTGATACCTGGGGCGGCTGGATCTTTATCAACATGGATCCGAATTGCATGCCTCTGCGCGAGTTCCTGGAACCGGCGGCCGGCATCCTCGACCCCTTCTCCTTCGAGAAGATGCGCTACAAGTGGCGCCAGTGGGTAATCTTCGACTGCAACTGGAAAACCGCGATCGAAGCCTTCATGGAGCCCTACCACGTCGAGGGCACGCACACCCAGCTGCTCAAGTACGGCCAGTATTACGCCTACAGCAAGGCTCACGGCCGGCACGGCGTCAGTGGCTTCGACGAGCGCGACGCCACGATGAAGATGAAGCAAAGCAGCACGATCACCCGTGCCGGCCTCGGCGCCGACGCGCGCGTCTCGACCTACGAGCTGCAGAATGAGATCTACACCACGGTCAACAACGCCAGCACTACCGAAACGCTGGTCAACGCCGCGAAGCGTCTGGTCGACGAACTGCCCGAAGGTACCGCGCCGGCCGAGGTCATCAAGCACTGGCTGGCCTCGGCGAAGGCTGACGACGCCGCGCGCGGCGTAATCTGGCCCACCATTACTCCGGACCAGATGTCGGAGGCGGGGCTCGCCTGGAGCATCTTCCCGAACATGTCGATCCTGCAGGGCATCACCTTCGCCCTCTGCTACCGCGCCCGTCCCTACGGCGACGATCCGAACAAGTGCCTGTTCGAGTCCTACGCCATCGAGCGCTACCCCGAAGGCCAGGAGCCCAAGACCGAGTGGGTCTATGCCGATCCGATTGCGGAGAAGTGGGGCAAGGTGCTGGCGCAGGATTTCTCGAACATGGCCGCCGTGCAGCGTGGCATGAAGTCACGCGGCTTCCGCGGTACGCTGCCGAACCCGCATCAGGAGCGCAAAGTCACCAATTTCCACCGCAACCTGGTGAAGTACATGGGAGCCGGTGCGCTGCGCCTGCTGGACAAGTAAGTATGAGCGAGCGTCGGCTGCTGGCGGTGCTCGTGGAGTATCGAAGTGGGGATGCGCCGAAAATTTTTGGAGTCTGGTTTATGTCCATTCCTGGTACACCGACTTCAAGGCGGACTATGGCGCTGAAGCGAAAGGCGCTTATTGACCGGTGCATCTGAACAGCCCCGGTCATTTTTAAAAACCCAACGGATCTAGATAAGGTATAAGACTATGTACGGAGAAGAGAAAACCCCTGCCGCCGGAGTCGCTTCCAGCGACCGCCGCAAGGTAAAGGTTTACGAACGCATCCTGGAGCTGTTCGAAGCCGAAGGAATCAAGACCGTCTTCGGTATTCCCGATCCCAACTTCGTGCACCTGTTCGACGCCGCCGAGCGGCGCGGTTGGGACATCATCACGCCGCACCATGAACTGGCCACCGGTTTCATGGCCGAGGGCTGGGCGCGCATGAAGGGCAAGCCGGCGCTGGCGATCGCCACCCTGGGCCCGGGCATCGCGCTGGCATCCGGTGCCATGATGGACGCACTGGTGGAGAACTGCCCGGTGATCTTCATCGGCGGTCAGCGCGCGCGCATCACCGAGCGCCGCGTGCGTCGCGGCCGCATCCAGTTCATCCAGCAGGAAGACCTGTTCAAGAATTCGGTGAAGTGGAGCACCAGCATCGAGTACGCGGACCAGACCGACGAGATCATCCGCCACGCCTTGCGCGTATGCCAGTCCGGTACGCCGGGTCCGGTCTATATCGAATATCCGTCTCACATCATCCAGCAAGAACTGGAACTGCCGCCAGCGCTACCGCCGTCAGCCTATCGCCTGGTGGAGCCCGGCGCCGACGGCAACATGGTGGCGAAAGCGGCGGAGCTGATCAAAAACGCCGCATGCCCCGTGCTGCTGGTCGGTCATGCCGTGCAGTGCACCCGCGCCGGCCAGAAGGTGAAGGATCTGGCCCAGTTGATGGGCTGCCCGGTGTTGCAGACTTCGGGCGGCACCGCGTTCATCGAAGGCATCGAAGATCGCACCTTCCCGTACCTGTTTGCCGAGGTGGCCGACGATATCGTCGCCAAGTCGGACGTGGTGGTCGCCATCGGCACCGAGATCGGTGAGCCGGTGCACTATGGCCGCGGTTACCTGTGGGCCAAGGGCAATGTGGACCGCAAGTGGATTTACGTGGAGCTGGACCCTGAGGCGATTGGCCAGAACCGTCCGATCGACGTGCCACTGGTGGGCGATCTGCGCACTGTGGTCCCGCAGCTCTGTGCAGCGCTGAAAGGCAGCGGGCGCAAGGAGCATCCGGAGTTGCAGCAGTGGATCGAAGCGGACAAGAAGCGTCTGGCCGCGCTGGCTAAGCAGGACTTCAAGACTGACAGTGGCCGCGTACACACTGGCCAGTGGGTGATCGAGGCTACCAA
Source organism: uncultured Salinisphaerales bacterium (assembly GCA_964581385.1). Lineage (GTDB taxonomy): Bacteria > Pseudomonadota > Gammaproteobacteria > Nevskiales > Nevskiaceae > CAZOOK01. The sequence continues at coordinate 115,881 of CAZOOK010000011.1, read as the reverse complement.
GGCCATGCCCAAGAACGCTATCCATGCGCGCGACGGTGGTTGCACAGTGATCTTCACCTGGACTTACCTGCAGTCCAAGCCGCACGACGTGATCTGGAATCAGAACTTCGGCTGCCTGGGCACGGGCCTGCCTTATGCGATCGGTGCCTCCATCGCCGATGGCCGCAAGCGCCCTGTGTTGTTTACTACCAGCGATTCGGCCTTCCTGTACCACATTGGCGAGCTGGAGGTGGTGCATCGCTTCAACCTGCCGATGGTCATCGTGGTCGGCGTGGACAACTCCTGGGGCCTGGAAGTCGGCGTATACAAGCGCACCTTCGGTCATGGCAACAGCAACGAGCCGGGCGTGCACTGGAGCAAGGATGTGCGCTTCGACAAGATTGCCGAGGGCTTCGGCTGCCAGGGCATGTACGTGGAAAAAGGCGAGGAGCTCAGCGGCGCGATCGCCAAGGCATTTGCCAGCGGCAAGCCGACGGTCATTCACGTGCCGATCGACCCGGTGATCAACCACGGCGGCAACAAAAATCTGGATACGCCGAACTACGATCGTTTCCGTACTTGGTATGCAGAGGGGCAGCAATAATGCGCAAATATCTCAAGTTTTATATCGACGGTAAGTGGGTTGATCCGGTCGAATTGAAAACGGTGAACGCCATTAACCCCGCGACGGAAGAAGTTTCCGGCACGATCGCACTCGGTTCGGCTGCCGATGTCGACAAGGCGGTGAAGGCGGCCCGCAAGGCTTTCGCGACCTGGTCGAAGACCAGCCGCGAGGAGCGGCTCAAGGTCCTTACGCGCATCCTCGAGGAATACCAGAAGCGTGTCGGCGACCTCGCTTCGGCAATCACCGACGAGATGGGCGCACCGGCTGCACTCGCCAATGGCTTTCAGGTGGGGCTCGGGCTCGGCCATCTGACTACGGCCATCGAAGTGCTGAAGAATTTCAAGTTCGAGGAACAGCGTGGCGCAACGCTGATCGCGAAAGAACCGATCGGTGTCTGCGGCATGATCACGCCGTGGAACTGGCCTATCAACCAAGTCACGGTCAAAGTTTTTCCGGCACTCGCGACAGGCTGCACCATCGTGCTCAAGCCTTCGCAAGAGTCGCATTTCTCCGCCCAGATTCTTGCCGAGATTTTTGACGCCGCGGGCGTTCCGCCCGGCGTGTTCAATCTCATCCAAGGCAAGGGCTCCATTGTGGGCGCGGCGATGTCCACTCACCCGGGCATCGACATGATCTCGATTACCGGTTCGGAATCCGCCGGCATTGAAGTCGCGAAAAACGCCGCGGCCACCGTCAAGCGCGTGTGTCAGGAGCTGGGCGGCAAGAGCGCGAACATCATCCTCGACGATGCGGACTTCGCCAGCAACGTCGGCAAGGGCGTCACCGGCATGATGGTCAACTCCGGTCAGACCTGCAGCGCAACCTCGCGCATGCTAGTGCCCAAGGCCCGCATGAACGAAGCGATCGCTGTCGCCAAGGAAGCTGCTGCCGCGGTGACTGTGGGTGACCCCAAAGGTAATTTCGCAATGGGGCCGGTGGTCTCAAAGGCGCAGTTCAACTCGATCCAGGAATATATCCAGAAGGGCGTTGCTGAAGGCGCCGCGCTCGTGGCTGGCGGCCCCGGACGTCCGGAAGGGCTGACCAAGGGTTTTTATGTGAAGCCCACAGTATTCGCCAACGTCACCAACAACATGGTGATCGCGCGCGAGGAAATCTTCGGGCCGGTGCTCGTGATCATCGGCTACGACAACGTAGACCAAGCCATCGCCATCGCCAACGATACGGAATTTGGCCTCGCCGGCAATGTCGCAGGTAAGGATCTTGAAAAGGCTCGTGCAGTGGCCCGCCAGATCCGCGCCGGTTGGGTGTCGATCAACGACGGATTCGATTTCAACGCAGCGTTCGGCGGCTACAAAAAGAGCGGCAATGGACGCGAGTGGGGCGAGTTCGGCTTCCACGAATACCTGGAGGTCAAATCGCTCCTCGGCTACGCGCCCTGACAAGATCGCCCAATAGGGCGGCTTCCGGGTTTCGTAACACGATTGCCCCTGCTCCCGCACCAAGAGTCCGGGAGCAGCAGGCGGCAGACCAAGAGCGAATGCTGCTGAGCGCAAGCTTATTGACAAATAGTGGAGAGTCGTTTGGATAGACTCACCTCGTTTATTGCGAACGCTTTAAAAGAGGCTTTTTGCAGCTTCAAAGCTTAGCTCGCCGAAGGCGAGACGGTCGGCTGGAACCACCAGTTGGGCGCTTCGCCGCTTTCTTAAGCGCTTCTTCAAAGTGGTGCAGCGCGGTCTCGAAGGCATTTTGGTGTCGATCCCAGCGTCGAGAAGATGCTGTTGCACCCTTTACTTCTTTTTTATCGACGGAAAGGCTGCTTTGTATGTCTATCCAATCCTTTGATAGGTTAAGCAGCCCGTCCTTTGCGTTATTCATGTAATAGTTAAATGTCCACTCCCGATTGCTGCGGTCCTGAGGATAAGTTATGGCGTTGTCAGTCAGCATCTTGCCCAGGAAGGCCTTGGCATCTTTGAGGACGGCAGCTCTGACACCGGTCTTGTCTGCTAGGAATGCAGCTCGCCATAGCGAGAAGCAAATCGCAACCATAGTCTGCGCCTTCTGGGAGAACTCCCTTCCCTTCACCTGCTCCGAATACGTCTCGAAGAGCATGAATAACCACAATGCCGCACGTTGATTTGCAGTGCGGCTATTGACCAGCCAAGACAGATGCTGATGGCTTAGATCATCGTCCTTTGCCAACATCATTCTCTCCGATACACATTGGTAGTTTGTGACGCCCGACACCACAGGCACTATTTGGTAAGCAGCGTATGGTTTTCAATGTAGTGATGCCCTTCGGCAATAACTACAGGTTCATTACAAGTTGAGCAATTGGCGTTCACGTTTATTTTTCCATTGTAAGAAACGCCCTCTGGCATATTCATCGTGATCGTGCTCTTTGTTCCACACGAGCATACGTACTCTCGAGTTACCTGCACATAAATCTCGGCAGAGAGCTTTCCGTCCTTAATCGTTATCTTGGGCATCTGATCCTCCTGTTGACCGGTGTCGCCTTCAGTGAAGCATAACGTGGAGCTAAGCGGCGGCCCACAACGCCGCGCTTGCAGAGCACAAATGCCCGCGACAGGGATGTCCGCTTGAGCGCCGGGTCAGGCCACACCTTTGCTATTCCTTGCCGATGATCGCGGCGGACTTGATGGGGTAGCTGCTGCCGGGGACATTTGGGATGCCTTGAATCACTTGCTGGATCATGAGGTCGATCTGTCGCGCTTTGACGCGCGGTTTCATAATGATACTTGCGGCGCCAACGCTTATCCGCTGGCGGCGGTGCTCAAGATCGTGCCGTCAGCCTACCGTAACCAGCGGCGCCTTTTCCTCCAGGTGTACCAAGCGCCGCAACTTCGCGTCAGTGTTCGCCCCTCTTGCTGCGAAACGCACTGGGCGACATCCCGGACCAGCGCGTGAAGGCATGGGTGAAGCTGCGCCGGTCGGAAAAGCCCAGAAGCTCGCTGATGGTTTCGATATTGATATCGCTGTGTTGCAGCCACTCTGAAGCGAGATGAAAGCGCATCTTGGCGAGACGATCGGCGTAGCTGCTGCCTTCGTCCTGTAGTCGTCGCTGCAAGGTGCGTGGATGTAGTTGCAGCGCCGCCGCCAGTGCTTCGATGCCTTGCCCCAGCAACTGCGGACGCGCGCTCAGCAGCTCATCGATCTGCGTACTGAAGTCTGCCTTGCCGGTCTGGCGCAGGAGGCGCTGCCCGATCAGGGATTCCGCCTGCTGGTGTAGCTCCGGATAAGCGCCACGCAGTGCGCGATCAAGCAGCTTGCGCGGGAAGTGCAGCGAGTTGTGCGTCTCCTCAAAAGCCACCGGCATGTCGAAGAAGCGTTCGCACTCAGTCGCATAGGTTGGCCGCGGATGGCAGAAGCTAATGCGTGCGAAATGGCCCTGCTCACCGATGAGTGAACGACCGAATTTGACGATGCACGCAAACGTTGCTTCGGCCAGGTACGGCTGCAGTTTCAGCACGCGGCCGCGATCGACAAACTCCAGCACCAGCTGCGCTTCTTTGTCCCGCTCATGCAGCGTCACCTGCATCCGAGGGTCGATCAGCATGCGCACCCATTCGAACACGCGCGTGGCGTCGCGCAACGTGGGGCTGGTAGCGATGAAGGTCTCCATATCCGGCAGATATTCGAACGCGAACTGCTCGCCGAGCACAAACGGAAAATGGCGCCCGCGCGCCTGCGCCACGCATGCGCTCATCAGTTCGTTGAGGCGTTCCATGTCCACCAAGACGGTGTTCAGATTGAGCAGGTTGGTTTCAATGCCAATCTGTTGCAGCAACGGCTGGATATTGAAGCCGCAAGTGGCCGCCGCCTTGACCCAGTTAGTCAGCGTGACGAAGGGAACGGCAGGCGGGCGAGACGGTAGCTCGGTCATGCAGCAACAGCATATAGGGCGATGACACCACTATCGGCGCTCGCTGCCACGGCTTCAAGCGGATCGCGCGGCCAAGCGGCTTAGAGTGCCGCCGTTCAACTACCGGCGGCGTGCAGCGCGTTGCCGGCCGCGATCGGATCGCCAGTGCGGTTAAAGGTATCCAACCAGAGTTCGTAGTTGCGCATCGGCCCTTCGTTCCAGGGGTGAAAGCCGGGCTTGAGGTAGGCGAACAAATGTCCCATCACCGGCGGGAACAAGCCGCGCGGACCATACAGCCACCACAGACCATGCAGCCAAAGGCCCGTGCGCTGGCGGAAGTTGAAGCCGTCGCGCTTGAGCATGTGGTTGAGGATCAAGAACACATGCAGCGGGAAAGTCACCATAATTACCAGCATTGACAGGATGCGTACGAAGTAGCCAGCTTTGGCCACCTGCTTGAGCACGTCGAAGGCAACCGCCTTGTGTTCGATTTCTTCGATGGCATGCCAGGCGTACATCGCCCGCACACGTGCATCCACGTGTTCCAACACTTCGCGCCGGTCGAAGAAGCCGTGCGCCATGATCGCCGTAATGTGCTCCACCGCCGCGGTCTGCCCCAGGGTGTAGACCGCCGGCATGACGCGGCGCGCATTGTTCAGCAATTTCGCCTCACGCCGCAGGATGCCGTCGACATCAATGCCTTGCGCTTTCAGGCGCTCATTGAACTGGTTGTGCACCATCGTGTGCTGGCCTTCCTGGCGCGTAAACGCTTTTACTTCCTGTACCAACTTTGGATCGGTGATGCGTTCGCGGTAGTCACGCACGCAGTTGATGAAGAATTTCTCACCCTCGGGAAACAGGGTGGACATGGCATCGAAAAAGCGTGTCTTGAATGGATTGCCGTCGAACCAGAAGCGCGGAATATCTCCATCCAGATCGAAGTCGAGCCTCTCGCGCGGCACGATCGGATACTGCGGCTTCGGATCGGAATACCCCATACAACCAACCTCAAGGACGTCTCGCTGGAAAAGTTAATCGAGCCAGTCCTCTGTGGCTATGATCGGCGGCGACAGCGGGGAATAAAATGCGACAAACGGTGGTGAGCGGCAACAGCTTTGGCGGTTTCGGGGTTTCTTGAAGCCACTTGTTCTCATTGATTTAGATCAATGACGAGCCGATGGGCGATACCGCATCTTGCGCACGTGGTACCGAATTCCTATGCAGATGTTTCCGCACCAGTCGGTGGGGCGATAAGAGCCAGCCACCATTTTACGAAGGAGGGCATGGTCATGTTTCCAGCTATTCATCTTTCATTCTTGGAAGTTGCATTTGGTGCGCAATTTCTTGGGGCCGCCGTATTGCTCACCTCCGTAATTCTGGTGGACAAGTTGTATACAAGGCCGCCTCAGCGTGAGCGGCTGAACGCGCGCTTCCGGCATTCACTGCTGCGCAAGATGCTGATGCTTCGTGGGCAGGATACGGAGGTTTATCTGCAGACGGTCTCAACGGCCAGCTTGGATCGCTCCTTGGAGAAATGCAGTGGCTGCTCTCAGAAGCAACGATGCGAGACCGCTTTGCGCGATGGGGATGTTTCCAGCTTCGCGTTCTGCCCTAACGAAAGAGTGATCGAGCAGCTTCCGCAAGTCCAAAGCGTGCAGTACAGCTCGATTCCCGCACACCCCTAGTCCGCCTTCTCATAGAAGGATCGAGCGCTGGCGCTGCCCGAATGCGCGAAGGCAAGCCAGCGCTGATTTGCCGGAGAAGCCTCCGACACTCTGATAAATAGTTCGTAGGATCGGGCGAGCGAAGCGCCCAGCAGGCGTTCGCATTCATTCGCCCGGCGGCGAGGATGGTTCCAGCCCAGCAATGTGGACGGAGTGTTTCGCTTCGACCACAGGTCCCGGCACCATGCAGGCACGCATCTGCTTCAGCTCCTCGGTGTCGTGAAAATCGCGGTAGGGCGTCAGATCAAGATTATCCGGCACGCGGGACAGACTCTCATCGCCGATGACCTTGATATATTGCTGCATGAAATCGTCGTAGGCTTCCCAGGTAATGCCCTCGCCACGGACGGAGGCTTGCTCGGCGCGCAGCGCGATCTGATGCGCGTGCAGATAGTGCAGGCCGAGCAGCTGAATCAGCGATTTCTCCACCGCTTCGTGGACGATCAGGAAGCGATCAGTCGAAACGTGGCGGCCCTGCCAGGTGAAACCCTCGGGCATATGGCGGTCGATGAAGATGATATGGCCGTCAAGGCTATAGCCAGCGAGGTAAGGAATGTCGTAATCGCGGTTAAGGTGGATCCGCTCGCGGATGGCCCGCACCGCGTGATCAATCATCTCCTGTGAGATCAGCCACTGCGCGACATGATGAGGTTGCGATGTGGCCTCCTTTCCATTGCGCTTTTCGTACATGATGAGCTCCTTCGCTTGTCAGGACCTGAATCAGCGTAGCTTGCATGAAAAGACCAGCGCAATGTGGAGTTTGTGCGAGCACGTTGTGTCTGATAGGTCTATATACGCGCCGCTGTGTAATTCGTTAGGCGTCACGGAGTAGTGTTCATGCCATATATCGACTGGTCGGATCCTGATGAAATGTTCGGGTTGCTGGTCGAATTCGTGGCGGATGAGCGCAGTGAGGCCGAGGACGATCCGAAGCGCCGGCGGTTCCTGGCGAAGCTGGTCTCAGATCTCATGGCGCTGCAGGAACGGTTCGGCGCATTATCAGCCGCAGAAGGAATAGAGTCATTGCGGAGTATCCGCAGTTCCATCGACGACGAGTTCGAGAACGATCCCGTAGTGGAACATTTGGGAGCTTGCGTTGAGGAGCTTGAGCGTATCCACGGTCAGCGTATCGACTGACGTGGATTAAGCCGACGCCTCTTCAGAAATCTGTTTTCTAGAAGCCGATGTTGAGCGCCGCCGGCACGGTTCCGTCTTTAGCGCTTTATGGCGGCGCGGAAGTTCTCGTCTTTGAGAAACAGGGAGGTGTTATCCGCGCCGAGATGGGTCCATTTCAGGTTGAGGCCGCCGTCGACGAGTATGGTCTGGCCGGTGATGTAGCTGGACAGGTCCGACAGTAGAAAAAGAATGGCACCGGCCTGCTCATCAGGCTGGGCGCGCCGTCCCATGGCGATGGCGCGACGGTCGCGTTCCGCATCGTCATCGATGTAGGCGCCCGATCCCGGCGTCACCGTCGTACCGGGAGCGATGGCGTTGACGCGGATGTTGTCGAGTGCCAGCTCGACTGCCAACGTGCGGGTTACCGCGACAATCGCTGCCTTCGCTGCACCATAGGCGAGATGGAAAGGCGCTGAGTTCATGCCGCTGATTGATGAGATAGAGACGATCGAACCAGGAAGCCCTTTCTCCTTCAATTCCGCGGCGACGGCCTGACTCATGAAGAACATCGTCTCCAAATTCTGGTTGAAGAGCGCCTGCCAGTCAGACCGAGTCACCCGGGTTGCACGCATCCAGGTGGATCCCGCCGCACCGCCCGCGATGTTGGCGAGACCGTAGAGCGTGCCTTTCGTACGGCGCACCTGCTCCATGGTTGCAGCCACGCCTTTATCGGTCGAAACATCGGCCACCACCGGCACGATCGGCAATCCTTTAGCGATCAGAGGCGCAATGTTCTTATCGATTTTCTCCTGAGCGCGGCTCACTGCGACCACAGTCGCTCCACGCTCAGCGAGCATGCGCGTGAGACTCGTCCCAATGCCGCCGCCCGCTGCGCCGGTCACTACAACGATGCGGCCGTTAAAATTCAAGGGAGTCTGTTCCATAACTTGTCTCACTAACTTTCACGGGATCGACTAGGAAAAAGTCACTGGTGCCGCCGGTCATCGCGGAATCGCGCTCACCCCTTCCGGGCCATTTCGAAACTATAGCGGAGATGGTCGACATGGCCCGAAGGGACAACCGGAAAGATTAGAGCTGTATCCGTACTCCGGATCGCGTCGATCTGTGCGTCCACCTGTTCGATTGACCATGCAGGGAGGTACACGCCTGGCGATTCGGCGACAAACGCGCGCGCGGCACGACCGGCCATGGAACTCAGCATCTCGCCCGTGATCGAGCAGGATTCATGCGCCAGCCAGCCGACCACAGGTGCCACCATTTCCGGATCCATCGGCGGATAGGCGCTCGTATCCAATCCCTCGGCCATGCGTGTCACGGCTCCGGGCAGGATGACGTTGCACTTCACGCCCTCTTCAGCTCCCTCAAGCGCGACGACATTGGACAATCCGATCACGCCCGCCTTGGCGACGCAGTAATTCACCACGTTGCGATTGCCATACAGACCGTTGATCGATGAAGTCAGCACGATGCGACCGTAGCCCGCCTTGCACATGAGAGGAAAGGCCGGGCGCACAACATGGAATGCTCCACGCAGATGAACGTCGAGGACCAATTCAAAATCCGCGTACGACAATTCTTTCAAGGAACCGCGGCGAACAATCCCGGCATTGTGGATGAGGATGTCGATTCGCCCGAAATTGTCGAGCGCCGATTGGATGATGGCCTTGCCGCCTTCGGGCGTCGCCACAGATTCGGTGCAAGCGACTGCCTCGCCGCCCGCGGCCTTGATCTCCTGCACGACTTCTTCCGCGGGACCGACATCGGTGCCGTCGCCCTTCAGGCTGGCACCTGGATCGTTGACGACAACCTTTGCGCCCCTCGATGCAAGCAGCAGGGCATAAGAGCGACCCAGGCCTCGTCCCGCGCCTGTGATGACGGCTACGCGACCGTCGAATCTGAGTTCCGGCATCGGGCATTCCTCTCCGTTGTCATTACAACAAACAAACTACGCGCTCAGGCCACGACCTTTGATGCGCGCAACTTCGCGATCTGCTCGGACTTGAGTCCAAGAATATCTTTCAGGATCTCATCGGTATGTTGCCCAAGGATCGGAGGCGCAGTCGGAACCGGTTGTGGATCGCCTGCAAATTTGATTGCGCGATTCACGATTGGAATCTTGCCCAATGTCGGATGTTCCGTCTCGACCACCATTTCCCTGGCAACCGCCTGAGGCTGTGCAAGCGCATCCATGATGCCCAATATCGGCGCATGCGGAACCTCGTAGCGCGTGAAAAGGTCCACGAGTTCCTGCACGGTTTTCTGGCGCGTGAATTCGGAGATCCTCTCATTCACCAGCCGGCGATTGTCGCGCCGCTTCTCTATGGCGTCGAAGCGGGGATCCTTGATCCAGTCCTGCATTCCCAAAGCCTGGCAAATGCGCGCCCAGAAGCTGTTCATCAGGCAGGCGATGATGATGGATCCGTCCTTCGCCGGAAATGCGCCGTAAGGAACCAGATTGGGATGCTCGGATCCCTGAGGTTTCGGATCCTGCCCGGTGAAAAACGCCAACTGCGCTAGGTAGCCGAGCATGCCGATCATGCCGTCGAGCAGGCTGATATCAATTAAACGTCCGTGGCCGGTGACGCTGCGCTCGTACAAGGCCGCCAAAATGGCGATCGGGCCGTTAATGCCACCAACCAGATCCCCGAGCGGAATACCCAGCTTCGTGGGCGCGCCTCCGGGTTCACCGTTGACGCTGAGAGCACCTGACAACGCCTGCAAGACGATGTCGAAGGATGGCCGGTCACGCAGCGGACCCGTCATTCCAAAACCGGAAATCGCGCAGTAGATCAGCCGCGGATTCGCGGCGGAAAGGGCTTCATATCCCAAGCCCAGCCGATCCATCACGCCCGGGCGATAGTTTTCGATGACGATGTCGCATTTGGCCGCAAGATCTTTGACCAGAGCCACACCAGCCTCGGTTTTCAAATCCACGACGATGCTCTTCTTGCCGCGGTTCACGCTCAAGAAGTAATGGCTTATGTCCTCGCGGAACGGCGGGAAGAGACGGGTTTCGTCCCCGCCTTCGGGCGGCTCGATCTTCAACACTTCCGCGCCGAGATCGGCAAAAGCGAGAGAAGCCGCTGGTCCCGATAACACGCGAGTGAAGTCGAGAACACGAATGCCCTGAAGAGGACCGGCCCATTTCGGAGTAACACTTTCAGGCATATGCGCTACCCCGTGCTGCGTTGCGTGTCGCCGTTGGCTTTAGAGCGTCGCATAACACGCTCTAATACACGACCGCGATTTTCCAAAGACCTGGCAAGCATCGCCATTGGAATAATAATGACGGAGTCGATTACAGAAATCATCGCATAGTTCGCTGCACTAGCACCTGCCCATTCCGGGCGCGCCCGCTTGCAGGCGAGCGCGACCAGAATGCAGGTCAAGCGAATGCTGGATCAGCGAGCAGAGCGGCTCGGCAATTCGACGATGGCTGCGCCGGTTGCGGACAGCTCACTGCGATGTGTCTGGGCCTTCTGGCTGATTTCCACCAGATGCTTGCCGCCCTCTACAAATTTGCGGGTGACGGTACCTTCGATGATGATGGCATCGCCGTCCGGATTGTGGCGGCGGACCTGACACTTGGCCTTCTGCAGGAAGCCGGCATCGCCCATCCAATTGGTGATCTGGTGCGTCAACCAGGAGCAGCGCTCAGGGCCGTAGTCATAAGCGCCCGGTGCGCCCACCTCGAGTGCGAACGCTTCGTCCCAGTGAACGCGCTCGGGGCAATCCGGCACGTTGAAGCGATTCCTGATGCCCAAGCCCGGATGCTTCGATTGCATCTTCCACGCGAGCTTATTGGCGCGGATATAGAGACCGCCCCAGCCCTGCGCGTAGCAAATAAAGCCGGTGACAGTCATCGGGCCTTTCATCATGCGCGGGAGCGCCTCGCCTTCCTTCACATCTTCCCAATAGCGTGGAGTGGCGCCGCGAATTTGCTCGGCCTCGTACAGCTTGTAGAACTCGGCGAGCTGTTCCTCGGTGTAGCGCTCGACGCGGCCGCGCGCTTCCGTGTATTTCGTGCCGCGCTCGCGAGCTTCGTCGCGGTCGGTGCGGAACACCCAGGAATCGGCTTCAGCAACCATGTCGCCCTTCTGGTTGAAGAAATCGACGTGATAGATCTGCTGGAAAGCGCGACCGGCAAACTTGGTCTTGTGCTCGATCAGATCCTTGAGGTGTGCCTGAGTGGAGATGGTGTCGCCGCGCAGGACGTTCTTGTGCCACGTCCAGTCCGCGCCGGCCCACATGGCATGCACACCGGAGAGACCGCCACAATAACCGGAGACAATACGGCTGGTTGATAGCAGAAAGCTGGGCAACGCGACGATGGTCCCGTACTTGCTCTTCTCGGCATAGGCCGGATCGCACCAGAGTGGATTGTCGTCGCCGATGCCATGCGCATAGTGGCGAATCGCGTCACGGGTCGCCTCGTAGTTCCAGGGCTCCAGCGTGTCGGTGATCTTGACGCCAATGCGCTTGCGGAGGTCTTCGAGCCCCTCCTCGGTTATTTTCGGAAATTTGCTGGTGCTAGTGGACATTCTCTTCTCCTGCGATTTCAGTTGTTGACCGCGGCCGCCGCAGCGGCTTCGCGATCGCGTAAAACTTTACGGTGAACTTTTCCGGCCGGCGTCTTGGGAAGCTCACTCACAAACGCGATATGCCGCGGAAATTCGTGCTGACTCAGCCGCTCGCGCGTGAATTTCTTCAGCTCATCGACATAGTCGTTGCTGGGTGCACGGTCGCTGACGATGAACGCCTTTGCGACCTGCCCGCGCGTTGCATCCGGCACGCCGATAACGGCCGCTTCTTTCACATCCGGATGCTTCAGCAAGGTGCTTTCGATCTCGACCGCGCTCATGGTCCAGCCGGCGGAAATGATGACGTCATCCGCGCGGCCGCAATGATAGAAATAGCCATCCTCGTCGATCTTGGCGAGGTCCTTGGTGGTCTCCCACCCTTCACGTCGCCACAGCATGAGCTCACCGACGATGCCCGGTTCTGTCGGACTACCGTCCGGCTTCTGCACCTGGAGCTTCAAACCGGGCACCGGCTTGCCCAATGAACCCGGCTTGACGACGTAGTCGTCAGCACCAGGGTAGTTGACCAGCACCACGCCGATCTCGGTGGTGCCGTACATGCTGCACGCCGGTACATGGAAAGTCTGATCGATGAACTCCAGCGTCGCCGGATCGATGGGCTCGCCGCTATAGGAAAGCTTGTTGATCGCGAAAGTGAAGTCGCCTGCCTTGCCGGAGTTTTTCATCATCCGGTAATGGGTAGCCGCCGCCGCCAAGTTCGTGATCTTGTAATCCTGCAGCGCCTTCATCAGTCGCACCGCATCGAAGCGACCGGCGAAAGTGCCGGTAGTGACGCCCAAGCCCAGCGGCGCCAGCGTGCCGTGCCAAAGGCCGTGGCCCCAGGCGGGCGAAGAAGGACAAAAGAATTCATCGCCCGGCCGGATACCCGTTCCGTACAGCGCCGCAAACATCAGCGTCACCAGCGCGCGATGCGTGTGCTTGACCGCGGCCGGTAATTCACGGGTGGTCCCGGATGTGTACTGGAACACTGCCAGATCATTGGCGTGGGTCACCGATTTATAGGTTTTCGGAAAGCGTGCAATTTCATCAAGCAAGCTGGCGCCAACCACGACGACGCGAACACCTTCGATCTGATTGGCGATCGTCGCCTTTTCCGCATTGGTGATCAGCAGCTTCGGCTTGCAGTCATCGACTCGCAGGCGCAGTCCGTCGAGACCGAAGAGCGTGAACATCGGGACACTGATCGCTCCCATCATCATCGCGCCAAACAGGCTGATGTAGAACGGCAGCGACGGCTCCAGCATAAAAGCGATGCGGTCGCCCGGTTTAACACCGTTCTCCACCAGCCAATGTGCGAAGCGCGCGGAACCGGCGGCGATATCGTCGAAACTCAGGATCTCATCTGTTCCGTCAGCATGCGCAATACGCACGGCAGTGCGCCCCGAACCATTCGCATGGCGGTTTATGCACTCGTGGGCAATGTTGAGGTATTCGCTATTACCGTCGAAGAGTTCCCACAGCGCCTTTGAATTGGCGAACTGCTGGGCATCTGCGTAGCGGGTGTAGTCCGTGAGCTTCGCCATAAGTTCTAACAGTACTTTTTGTCGAGGTTGCCGCGATTCGCGTCGCAATTCGGACTGGCGGCAGGATGCCACAAGAATCCAGCTGTTGCAAATATAGAACGTCATTCTATATATTGAATATTATGTCCCGTTCGACTATCCCTAGAAATGACTAACAAACGGAACCGTCTCCCGTCACTCGAACACGAGCTGGCGAAGGTCGTCGAAGCGAGCAAAGCGCCCGCTATCTCGCGTGCTGCAGCGGTTTTGCGCTTGCTTGGGAAAAGCGATACGCCGCTCGGCGTGCAATCCATCGCACGCCAGCTGGGCCTGGTGCCGAGCACCTGTCTCTACGTGCTCAGAGCGTTGGTAGCCGAAGAGTTTGTGTCCTTTGATCCCGACACAAAACGGTATTCGCTAGAAGCGGGCGTACTTACGCTCGCGCGGCACTGGCTTAGACGCAACCGGTTCAATGATCTGGCCCAGCCGGTGCTGGATCGTCTCAGCAAAACCTTCGATGTGACACTGCTTGGCGTACATATCGTTGGCCTTGAGCACATCATCGTGGTGACCGTCTCCCAATCGGGAAACAATTTTCAGCTCAGTACGCAAATCGGCAGCCGCTTTCCCGCGCTGATCAGCGCGACGGGTCGGTGCATCGCGGCGTTCGGCGATCACGCCGAGGCCGAGCTGGAGTCCCGTTTCAAGACGCTGCGTTGGGATGAACCGCCAACATTCGACGAATGGAAAGCGCAGGTCAGTCAGACGCGCGCGCAAGGCTTTGCCGTCGACGCCGGCAACTATATATCCGGCGTGACCGTGGTCGCCGCCCCTGTGTGGAATGCACGCCAGAAGCTGAGTCATGCACTCGTCGCCATCGGTATCGGTAGCGCGCTGAAACGAAGCGGACTGCCCGCGCTTCAAAAGGCTCTTCTTTCCGCCGCGCAGACATTGTCGTCCCAACTCTGCGGCGAGGTTTCACCGGAATAGAGCGTGGTCTCAGCCGAATATCGCCACCGTCTGACGCGCGAGCATGATCAGCGTGCCGTCTTGTGCCCACAACGCCATATCCTGGACCGAATAGCCTTCCCGGAAATCCTCGCCCACACTGCGCAGCAAGTACCATGCGTCGCTGGGTGCACGCAACGCCGCGGCCGCATCGATCATCTCGATCGACCAGGTGACAGAGCTGGCCGGCACGGGTTCCGAAAGCATCGTATAGACAGCGGCCGGCGGCGTATCGCAAATGGCGATCACTCCCGCCAAGCTCGCCATGGCGCCGGGATCGCGGTGGCGCAGCCACAATAAAAGTTCAGGCGTCTCGGCGTTGCTCACCAGTCTTTGTCCGCCGGCCACAAACACTTCGAAATGCTGCGTGAATGGCGGCTTGCCTGAGCGGAAAAGCGCCTTCGTTGTGCCCGGCAGCGGCGCTTGCGGCATGGGGTGCGCACGATAGCTGTACTTACTGTCGCGGGCCGCGCCGAAACTGAAAGTCGCTTGGGCCGCCAACGAGCCTTCCGCGCTCAAGTCAACAGTGACGAAGACGCTCGACTTTCCGCGCCGCAACACGCGAGGCGTCATTTCAACCGCACCGCCCGCGGGCCCGACAAAGGTAAATTGCGCTGAGCGCAAGGGCGGTAAATCAGTGACGGCGCGCTCGGTCGCAGCCAGACACAGCGCTGCGGTCAAGCCGCCAAAAGTGGTGCGACCTTGTTGCCAATCCTCGGGTATGTCGATGTGGTACGTGCTACCTACGCCGCGAATGGCGCCCAGCAAAGCGGAAAATGACGTCATGTTTGTGGAGCGTTCTCAATCCGGATTCCGAATTGTTGCAGATGGAAGACTTCGCGGTCACGTGCACGCTCTCCCGTGCGGAAGCGCCATCCTGCACGCCATGTTAAAACGCAGTGGAGTTAAAGTACGTGTCTCGCGCGAAATGGCGGAGGTGGACCGATGTGCGACGAAAGTGACTTCGGCGGATTCAGCCAGCGGCGGCGCGGCATATCGCGGCGCACTTTTGGCGCGATGGCGATCGGCACGGGACTCGCGATGTCGCTACCGCGGATCGCCGGTGCGGCGGAAACCAAAGGCTCGGATGTCGAGATCAAGACACCCGACGGCACCGCTGACGCCTTTTTCGTGCGCCCGAACAAAGGTAAGCATCCCGGTGTGCTCATCTGGCCTGACATCTTGGGTTTGCGTGTGGCATTCAGGGACATGGCGACTCGCCTTGCCGAGAACGGCTACGCGGTACTTGTCGTCAACCCCTTTTATCGCAGCAAACGCGCGCCGACCGCTCCGGAGCACTTTGACTTCAACAACGCCGCGATGCTGGCCGCAGTGATGAAGCTCAAGGATTCGCTGACCGTGGAGACAGCGCAGACCGACGCCAGGGCATTCGTTGAATTCCTCGATAAGCAATCTGCGGTCGATGTAAAGCGCAAGGTCGGCACGATGGGCTATTGCATGGGCGGACCGCTGGTGTTGCGCACGGCCGCCACGTTGCCTGATCGCGTGGGCGCCGGTGCCACCTTCCACGGCGGCGGCCTCGTCACAGACAAGGCGGACAGCCCGCATCTACTCATTCCGAAGATGAAGGCGCAGTTTCTTATCGCGATCGCAGAGAACGACGACGCGAAGGAGCCGACCGCGAAAGATACTCTGCGTGCCGCGTTTGCGGCGGCGAAGCTGCCAGCGGAGATTGAGGTGTATGCGGGCACCAAGCATGGCTGGTGCCCCACCGACTCACCAGTGTACGGCCATGATCAGGCAGAGAAGGCGTGGTCGCGCATGCTGGCACTCTTTAAGACGGCGCTGTAACGCATCGTCACACTGACGTTGCGGGTTTAACCAGAACACTCGCAATTCCGATGCTGTGGCCGATCGGGTGGGTTCTGGGGTCTGAATATCTGGGCGAATTGCCGCGTCGAGCGTCGAGCGGGCTTCCCAACCAAGCCGCGCAATTCATCGACCGACCGCTTTCTTTTTATCAAGGGGAGCAGCGGAGTCGAACTCAGCCCATTTCGGTCGTTCCTGAACGGCCGCTGTCAGGCGATCAAGCTATAAGATTGTGGGCACACTGCGCTTTCCCACCCTTGCTGCACCTCGAAGTTCAAGAAGGCACCATTTGCACAAGCACACTATGCAAGTGCCGCCCGGAAAACCACCCACTTCGCAACGGCCCGCCGTCTGCTCAAAGTCAATGCGGCCCAGCTGCCGAAGAACAACCGCCGTGCGCCGAAGATCGTCCACGTTCCACGCAAGGCGCTCGATGCCTTGGTGGTCACCACGGAAATAGCCACTTATGACGGAAGGCAAGACATGACGCCCTGGCGCCGTTTATCCCCGGCAGGCTACTACCGGCGTTCAGTCGTCACTGAGTGAGATCGCGTTCGATGGGCAATGGCTGACAGCCGTGCGCACTTTATCCTCGAATTCCGGTGGCACCTCGCCGACCCGCACGACGGCGTAGCCGTCGTCGTGCAGTTCGAACACTTCGGGGCAGAGCCCCAGGCAAGCGCTGAAACCCGCGCATATGCCCGCGTCGACACGGACTTTCATTTTGAACCTCCGGACACCGGGTCGAACTCCAGGTTAATGTGAGTCAATCCCCGCAGTATGAAAGTTGGCAGATAGCTGTAGCGTCGTGCGCCCGACGGCCCGTGGACTTTCTCGGAGATGCGAATGTCGCGGGTTTTGTCGAACATGCGATTGAGACTGACGACCGCTTCGGCCCGCGCCAGCGGAGCGCCGGGACAGGTGTGGCGGCCGCGGCCGAATGCCACATGCAAGCGGGCGTTCTCCCGTTCTATCTGGAACTCTCCGGGTTTTTCGAACTTGCGGGAATCCCGGTTGGCGGCGCTGTTTGCGATATACAGAAAGCTGCCAGCCGGAATATCGACGCCGCCGACCTGCGTCGGCTTTTTCGCCAATCGGAAGTCGCCCTTGACTGGGCCCTCTATGCGCAGGCACTCCTCGACAAAATTGGGGATGAGATTGCGATCCGCGCGAAGGCGTTTCTGGAGGTCGGGGCGATCGCCGACCACCTGGAAGGCGTAGCTGAGCAGTCGCACCGTGGTTTCCTGCCCGGCGGCGAACACGTTGGCGGCAATCCGGGCGACATCAAGAGGCGTCGGCACCGACTTGTCGGGAAAGGTGGCTTTCGCGAGCCCAGAGAGGATATCTCCTCTGGGATTGCGCCGGCGGTCTTCGATATACGCCGAGAAGGTGCTGTATAGCCATTCCAGCGGCGAGTGCTGGACTTCGCCGTCCACGCCGCCAATCCCGGCTACGCCACTCTCTTGCTCCTGGCGTATGAGTCGCTTACGAAACTGTATCCGGTCCTCGGCTGGCACGCCCAAGAGATCGGAGACGACGAGCACGGCGAAAGGCTGGGCAAAGGCGCCCATGAACTCGCACTCGCCACGGGAAATGAAGCTGTCGATCTGCTTATCGGCCAGCTCCCACATGAATTCCTCGTTTTCCTTGAGGCGCTTTGGGGTGATCAGGGCCATCAGTAACGCCCGGTGGTCGGTGTGCTTCGGCGGATCCATGGTCGGGAGCTGATCACTGAATGGCGTTTTGTCGCGGTAGGCTTCGATCAGCTCGGAAACGTCCTCGTTTTCATGTCCCTTCAGGGGAATGGGGCAGCCCGCAATCGGTCCAGTGGTCGACATGCAGGACGAAAAGCGATCGGGATCGTTGTAGATCTCAAGGGCTTCGTCGTAGCCCGTTACCATGACGATGCCCTGATGCGGCTCACGCAGTACCGGAGACTGCTGTCTCAGGTAATCAAAATAGGAGTACGGATCGTTCACGAACCGGTCGCTGCGGAAGAAATCGTACTTTTCAAACTCGTGTTGCTTATCGTTCATATTGGCTCTCTATTCGAGCTTCTGCCGGCGGCGGAAGCGTTTACCACCAATAACCGGGCTTGCCTGGGATAGTTCCGGGGGCACGGGATGGGCGCCGCCGACATGCCCACTTTTCACAACCGGCTGAAAGCCAAGCGGGCACATGGGAGTATAAGTAAACAATGTGGCGCCCTCCAAACATCCGGAATAAAGAGGGCGGAGTAAATAAAATCACACGTCCGATCAGCCTCTGCCGGTCACAGATCGCCAGCACCTGCTTGAACACCGCGGCGATGGTGGTGAAATGCGGAACCGGAGCGCCGGATAGGGCGATCAAGGTCACGTTATCCCGGCAGGCCCACTCGATCCCCCGTGAGCTGACAATGCCGCGCGAATAGGCGAACAGGAACTTAAGTCTGTCTTGAAAAACAGCCGTCTGCTTCCATCGATTGGCTTTCTTACTGGCGCTGAGAACGCTAAGTGCGGGTTCAGGCGATAGGCTCGTCACATTCCATCTTGGCGCAGTTGAGCGGCCGACCGCAATCGGGATCATAAGTCGTGACTCGGTGCATCAAGCCGGTATTGTCCCACCACGGAGCTCACAGACCGGTATTCATGGACTATCGTGCGCCCCGAGTAACAAGGATTTCACATTACCCTGCGCGCGATGCATAGCAATCAGAAGATATAAGAGCGTAAACAGGCCTCCCATCAAGCAAAGCAAAGCGAATACGGCACCTAAAGCTTTCGATTTCTCGCGCCAGAACACCCAAATCGCGAAGAGCAGTAGATGTATGGAAAAGTCGGTGTTGAATTGGGCGCGCCATGGTTGCAGGAAGTCGGACAAGAACACCATTCCGCCATCGCTTCCGAGTTCATGTAGCGCGCGCCAAGTAATTCCCACGAGTGAGATCCACAGAAGTACAACGAGGACCTTCAACGCTTTCACAATTTTCCCCTCAGCAGTCATTGCAGCTCGATTCAAAGCGGCCTCTGCGACGCGAGACTAAAAATCGCTGACGATCGGCTCACTCCGCGCACACGGTTCTACCAATAAGCGAGATTCACCTTGCCGCAATCAGTTGGAGTAGCGGCCGCCGTTAACGCTCAAGGTGTGGCCAGTGATATAGCCGGCGTCCTCAGTGGCCAGAAAGGCGATCGCGGCGGCCATGTCCTCCGGACGTCCCGGACGTTTCATTGGGGAAGCGGCAGCGATCTTCTCGACACTGGCGGGCAGATCGCCCGCGCGTAGCATCGGCGTGTCGACGAAGCCCGGTGGCACATTGTTGACCGTAATGCCGGCCGCTGCCAGTTCCTGCGCCAGTGCCTTAGTGAAGCCGATGACGCCACCTTTGGAAGCGGCATAGTGGACCATGCGCGCCGAGCCGGTCTGCGCGCTCGACGACGAGACGTTGATGATCCGGCCCCATTTGGCGGCGAGCATGTCCGGCAGCACGGCCTGCGTACAGATCAGCATGCTCTTGAGGTTGACGCTCATTACCCGGTCCCACAGTTCTTCGGTGATTTCCATGAAGGGCGTAAAAGCGGGAATGCCGGCGTTGTTGACGAGAATGTTCACCGGTCCGAACCGTGCGCGCACTGCCGCGACTGCAGCATCGATGTCGGCGCGTTTGGACACATCCACCCGCGACGCGATCGCCTGGTGGCCAGCCCGGGTCAGTTCGGCGGCAGCGGCCTGGGCTCCGGCTTCGTTGAGATCCCAGATCGCGACCTTGGCGCCTTCTTTGGCGAAACGTTGTGCGGTGGCCAAGCCGATGCCCGACGCGGCGCCTGTAACGACGGCAACTTTTCCGACAAGTGATGACATAGTTATTGCTCGTGATTAGTTCAGCGGCAGCTCGACGTCGACCACGCCGGTGGCGAGCTTGGTGCCTTCCTGGTTGGTCATGGTGACTTCAAGGCGTACCAGCGGCACGCCCCAGTCCGTTTCCCCGCGCTTTTCAGCGACCTCGGCATTCATGTAGGTCACATCGCCTTCAAGCGCCGGTCCGCGGAACGAGGCATTAGAGTACCGCACGTAGCCTTTGTGCCCAGCCCAGTAAGCGACGTAATCGGTCACCCAGGCGCCCATGGTGGCGCCGTAGCCGTAGGCGCGTGGCATGCCGATCGCGCCCGCCTTGTCGGAATCCACGTGACCGCGCGAAGGGCCCATGTACAGGCCGTCGCGAAGGCGCGGGTCGATCATGGCGCCCTCCTCGTCGAAGCCAAAACCTTCGACCCAGCCCGGGTCCTGATTGATCCAGGGGTCGGGTACGCCCGCCGGTGCCACCCAGCGGAAACTGCCCCAAACATTGAACACGAAGGCGCGGTATTCGGTGGCGAAGCTGACCAGAGTGTGCGGACCAATCACACGGCGTGGCAGCCGGTCGCCCACCGAGACTTCCTCATAGCGCGGCGAAATGCCCTGGCGGTTGGACATGATCCAAGCGTGCCGTTCGCGGTCGACGGCTTCGCGCTGTTCGCGCGTCCAGCGTGGAATGGCGCCGGTGGAGGTGTTGTGCATGCCGCGCTTTTCCGCTTCGGCCGCCAGATAGCGAATCGAGGTGGAGCGCACTTTGCTTACCGGAACGCCGTGCTGGTTGATGTGTAAGGTGTCGCCGCGCGAGAACAGCGTGGGGCCGGCGAACTTGGTATCCGTCAGCTTGTAGTCGTGGAAACGGCGCTGCTGCGTCAACCGGTCGCCCGGCCGCAAGCGCGGGCCGTAGTGCCACCATTCCTCGCCACCGAACAATAGGTGCGAGCCGGGAATGAGGCCGACGCAGGCCGGCTGCACGCCGTGGCCGTAGTCGATTGCCACGGCGAATGATTGTGGCGCGACGATGTCGCCGAACTGCGAGCCCTTGGCGAATTTGTCATCCCAATGCACCGGATTGGGATAGTCCATCGCCATGACCCAGCGTCGGATGTCGGTTGCCGAGGATGACTCGATCAGCTCACCACCGCCCACTTCCTGTCCAACACGTCGCTCGACATCGCTTAAATCCATCGTCACCAATTCAGCTATCGTTGCGGCATTGTTCATGATCGTTTTCTTCGCGACTGCTTTTGATTATTTGTAAGATCGTTTGTAAGGATGAACAAAACTTAAAGAGTGGTTTTGCCTGCATTTATGAGATTACCCCAGTGCTATCAGGCGCGGCACGACCGTTTCGGTTTCCGCGCCGGTGATGCCGGCGGAGTAGAAATTGTGACGAAGACATCGCAGCCAATGAGTTGGCGCACAGACACCGTTATCTCGTAGCACTGCTCCGGCGTGCCCCGCACCTGCAGGCCAGTGTAAAAATTCATGTTCTTCTTCAGGCCCCGCCTTTCCAGCGCCGCCGGAATTTCCGGTTTCGATTCGAACAAATTCATGCCCTACACCACCAGCGCATCAATCGCCAGATCATCTTAGCGAAGCATAAACCAATAAATCAACATCATTGTTGATTATCTGTCGAATTCCGATAGATAGGTTGGTGTCTATAGCTTTAGTGTTCGTGCGACCGTTTGTTTACCATCGAGCGACCCGCGCGCCGGCCCCGGTACGAAGCATTTATTATTGCCTGCCAAATTGCTGCAGCGCGCAACAAATGAGCGACGCGAAGCCATAAACGAAGTGCCCATATGACGATCCAGCAGTGGCCCCATGTGGCCGTAGTAACCGGTGCCAGCTCGGGCATCGGCAAAGCGACAGCCAAGGTGCTCGCGGCCAAAGGCTGGCGCGTGATCGGTTTGGGTCGCGATGCTGCGCGTTGCGCGGCGGCGGCGGCGGAATTGCGTGCCGCCGCTGCGCCGGGCGTGCAGGTGGAGATAATCCGGGCCGATCTATCGCTCCTGGTGGACGCCGCGCGCGCCGCGCGCGAAGTGATGGCGCGCACCGAGCGGATCGACGTGCTGATCAACAATGCCGGCGGCGTTGCCAGGGAGATGGTGATCACGGCCGAAGGCAATGAGGGCACCTTTGCCAGCAACCATCTGGGCCCTTTCCTGTTGACTCAGCGGCTGTTGCCGTTGCTGCGCACCGCCGCGGCGGGCTGCCCGGGCGCGGCGCGGATCATCGCCGTGTCCTCGAGCGGTCACCAGAATTGCCCCGGCATCGACTGGAGCGACATCCAGCGCACCCGCAATTTCACTACGGGCGGTGCGTATACCAACGCCAAACTCGCCAACATCCTGTTCACTTGCGCGCTGGCGACGCGCGTGGCAGGCGACGGCATCGTTGCGCATGCGATGGAGCCGGGTGTGGTTCTGGACAGCAATTTCGTCAACCGCGCCGACACCAGCATGCAGCGCTATATGGCGACGCTGAAGGACGTTGCAGTCAGTCCCCAACAGGCCGCCGAAACGCTGGTATGGCTCGCCACTGCGGCCGAGCCAGGGAGGAGCAGCGGCGGCTACTATCACCAATGCCAGCCGATGCCGACCAGCGCTGCAGCGCAGGACGAGATGGCGGCCGAGCGGCTGTGGATCGAGAGCGAAGCGCTGGTGGCGCGCGCCGGCGTCTGAGCGGAACAGGCCGGCCACGCTTCATCGCTGCTCAGACATCCTCGTCCATCATCCAATGGACGAAGCGCTGCAGGAGATACCTGGCATCTTGCGGACTTGCGGTGAGAGCGTCTTCGACAGCACGATGCGTGCGGGTAATCCCGATTTCGCCGACACTCTCGAAGCGCCGCAACAGGACAGGACGATGTCAACACGAAAACCGCCGCCGGACAATGCGAAGCTCGACCGGATCGTCAGCGACGCCCGCAGCAAAGCCGAGCAACGTGACCAGGGCTATCGTGAGCAGGCACTGAAGCTGTATCCATGGGTGTGCGGACGCTGTGCGCGGGAATTCACGCGCGCGAACCTGCGGGAACTGACGGT
The DNA here is from genome assembly GCA_964581385.1 of uncultured Salinisphaerales bacterium. Taxonomy (GTDB): domain Bacteria; phylum Pseudomonadota; class Gammaproteobacteria; order Nevskiales; family Nevskiaceae; genus CAZOOK01. The sequence goes on along the minus strand of CAZOOK010000011.1, from coordinate 92,747 downwards.
GCATCACCGCAATCACAATCATGATGATAATCCGCCCGACGGCAGCAACTGGGAGTTGCTGTGTCTGTACTGCCACGACAACGAACATTCCCGCTATATCGACCGCACCGGCAGCGGCGCCCCGGGGGCGAACGATGCACCGGCGGTGGCGACCGGGAATCCGTTTACCGACCTCAAGGCCTTGTTGGAGCGGCAGCGCAAGGAATGAGCCGGACCTAAAACCCGTCCGCGACGGTGGTTGACAGGCGAGTCGGGCGCATATTATTTTACCTTATGGTTAATTAACCTAAAGGTTTCAAGTGACAACATCTGATCATCTCAGCGCCACGTTCTCAGCGCTGGCCGACCCGACCCGACGCGCGATTCTTACGCGGTTGTCTTCGGGCGAGCGATCGGTGACGGAGCTTGCCGAACCGTTCGAGATGAGTCTTCCCGCCGTAACCAAGCATCTCAAGGTGCTGCAGCGCGCCGGCCTGATTACGCGCGGTCGCGAGGCGCAGTGGCGGCCCTGCAGGCTCGACCCAAAGCCGCTGCGCGAGGTCGCCAACTGGGTGGAGCAATACCGCAGGTTCTGGGAGCAGCGTCTTGATCGTCTGGAGGATTACCTTCGCGAACTGCAGGCGCAGGAAACCACACGGTCGGCAACCCGCAAATCGAAGCCGAGCGCTGCACCGAAAATTAAGGGTAAGGGAAGTAGAAATGGACGTAAAAAGAAGTAGCCTCAGCGCCGTGAATAGGGGTTGGGCGAGCTGCTCGGCGCACTCGACGGATACCTGAAAGATTCAACGAAGAAGGAGCAAAGATGATGAAGAAAGCTGATTCCACCGTTGCCCAAGCGGGCTCCGAGTTTGTTCTTACACGTATTCTCGCCGCGCCGCGCGAACTCGTGTTCAAAGTGTGGACGCAACCACAGCATCTGCAAGAGTGGTTCAGCCCGAAGGGCTTTACGGTGCTGGCCGCGAAGATGGATCTCCGCCCCGGGGGCTTCTATCACTACGGCATGCGCTTGCCCGACGGCAAAGAGATGTGGGGCAAATGGATATTCCGCGAAATCGTGGCGCCGGAGCGCATCGTATTCATCAACACGTTTTCGGATGCGCAGGGTGGCCTCACCAGACATCCCTTTTCGGAAAACTGGCCGAGCGAAATGCTATCGACAATTACGTTCGCCGAAAAAGATGGCGGGACTTTGCTGACGATCCGCTGGGCGCCGTATAACGCGACCGAAGTGGAGATCAAGACCTTCGACGAGGGCCGTCCGGGCATGCAGCAGGGTTGGGGTGGAACGATGGAACAGCTCGTCACTTATTTGACGCAATTGCAGAGAAAATAAGCCAAATCAAAACGCAAGCCATTTTCATGTGGACCCCGTGACAGCGCGCAGCGTGAACTCCCGGATTACACTGCGTTCCATTGGAACTGTCCGCTGAGAATTCATGAACGCAAAAACCTTTGGTCCGATCAGGCAGATTGCGTATCTGGTGGAGAATCTCGATGCCGCTATCCGGCATTGGATTGATTTCGCTGGCGTCGGTCCCTGGACGGTATACAAGAACGCTTCGATGCGCGGTCATTTCCGCGGCGTCGAAACGGTCGTGAATATGGATGTAGGTTTGTCCTATCAGGGTGAGTTGCAGATCGAGCTGATCCGGGTCACCAGCCGCACGCCGTCTCCCTATCAGGATGCGGCCGGCCGCACTCTCGTTGGCATGCATCACATCGCCTGGCATTCGCGCGATATCGATGGCGATGTCGCCAAGGCCGAGGAACGGGGTCTTACGCCGGCGTTCGTTGTCAGCAATGGCGCGGTGCGCGTGGCATATATGGAGTCCGCTCAGGAGCCTGGCCTGCTGCTCGAATTCATCGAGGCGGCTCCGATCGTACTCGAAGGATTTGCCGCGGGCGTCAAAGCATCGCGGGAATGGGACGGCGCGCGCGATCCGATCCAGATCATCGATTTTGAAGCCTGATGGAATCGGAACAAAAGCGCCGACCACTGCGCCAACTCATCCGCAAACTGTTTGTCTCCGCGCCCTATGCCGGGCGCGTCGACCTGAGTGGCAAGCACGTCATTGTCACCGGGGCCGCTCCCGGCTCCATCGGTTTTGAAACAGCGAGAATCCTTGCGTCCTGGGGTGCATCGGTGGTGATCACCACCCGCTCGAATCCACAGGCGGTCGTCAACACTTTAAATGCACTGCTGCCGGACGCGGATCGGCGCGCAGCGATTGATTCCCATCCACTCGATCTATCTCAGGCCGGCTCGGTCGCGCGATTCGCGGATTGGTATACCGCCAAGCATGGCCAGCGGCTTGACGTGCTGATCAACAACGCCGGCATCCATCTCGATCTGCTCTCAAAATGGAAAGCGCCGCGGCTGTCGGAGGATGGCGTCGAAATTCACTGGCGTACCAACTATCTCGGCACGGCTCACCTGACGCACCTGCTCCTGCCTCTATTGCAGAAGACCGGACAGGCAAGCGGTGAAGCCCGCATCGTCAATGTCGTGTCGCAGTTGTACACAAGAGGGTCGAATGCCGGACTTTTTACACCACCCGCAGCCTACAATTCGTGGGTCGCCTACGGCCTGTCCAAGCTCGCACTGGTGCATGCCACCTTTGAAATCCAGCGCCGCAATGCCTACACATCCAACGTGCAAGCGTATTGTCTGCACCCTGGGGGCGTCTTCACCAATATTGCCAACAAGGGGCTCGCGGGAAGTCCGCTGATCGAAAATCTGCGCAATGCGCTTGCTCCCGTCGAAGCATTCTTTCTGCTGACGCCTGAAGAAGGGGCGCAAACTCAAGTCCACTGCGCAACACATCCAGGCGCGCGCGGCGGTCTCTATTACCGGCAATGCCGGCCCGCATTGGCAAGTGCGGACACCCAAGATTCACTGACATCGTCGCGCCTTTGGGCCGCTACCGAAGCATGGGTGCGGGCACAAGCATGATCACTGAGCCGGCACCGGGTTTGTCGGACGTTGTGCGGGGACATCAACTCATGGAGCGGGGCGGCGTCGGCGGCAAGATACTGCTGATTCCATGGCGGATCACGTACCGTCGCAAACGATTACGGACTTTCGTCGAAACTCTTTCCAAAATGCAGCAGCGTGCGCATGCAGAACGCCGTCGTCAGCGTCACGCTCTGATAGTGCAGCGTATGCGACACATGGCCCTGTGCGCGGCCGACTTCCATCCGAATCCAGGGCGAGGGCATCCAGTAGCCGGCACGTTTTTGTGCGGTGCGCAGCCAGTCAAGACCGCGCAGAATCGCTGCGAGGACTTTGCTTTCGCGCGCATCGCCCAAGATCCACAAGGCCATCGCGGTATCCAACGGCAGGCTTTTAAGTTCGCCCCAGCCGCCGTCGTCGCGTTGAGTTTTGCACACGAACTCGATGGCGCGCGCGATAGGGACCTCGCCATCGGTGGTGCGGGTCTTCATTAGATCGGTACATAGCGCGGTTGTGTAGAGCAAGCCGGAATACCAGCTGCCGTTCCAGGCGCCGTCATCCCGTTGCGACCCGATCACGAATTTCGCACCGGCATTGATCGCCGGACGATCGCGGTCGACATTGCGCAGGGTCAGTGCGCGAAAGAAACGCGCGCAGACATCCACCGCACGATCGCTACCCCAATAATGCTCGACACCGACGCGCATACGTTCCCGCCGCAGCGTGTCGTCGGTTTCCGGGATGATCCAGGTTTCGACCGAGCCCACGTCGTTCTGGCCGGCCAGCGCGAGTTCGATCGGGTCGTCGCAGAGAGCGATGCGTTCTGGAGCGGCGCGGACGAACAATTCCAGTGCCGCACCGAGGCTGTCGACGTCGGGCGGCAGTTCCGGCAGATTTGCAAAATAACTCCAGCCGCCGGCGCTGGTAGTTAGACGCGATGCGGCGACGTGATCGGCCTCGCGGCGGGCCAGCGCCTGCCACTCGCCGGCAGAGGCAGGCGTCATTTCCGCGATTTCTGCAAGCACACTGCCGAGCACCGCGCGCGCAAATACATCGGAGGACTGTGTTTCGTTGACCGCGCTGAATCCGGCGGCACGAGGAAAAATCATCGTGTGCCGGACTTCGGAGAAGTCTTCTGCGGCTTGCGCGATGAGAAAGCCCGCGGCGCGCGCGATCACGGCTTCGGTTGCGTGGTTCATGAAAGCAATAACGGCGGCGGCATTCCGGATCAGGGAATGCCGCGCGCCGGAAAAGGCGTCAGGTAACGGTGAATCCGCCGATCAACGTGTGCTGGCGCGTGCCGGTCTTCACCGTGATGTCGCGCGCGGTCTGCGCCGCCAGTGTGGCGATGTCGAAGACGCAGCTGATCGTGTGTTCGTCGACGATCAACACGTTGAGCACGTCGACGCCGATGCCGCTGACATTGACCTGCTGGAGCACGGCCGTGGGATCGAAGCAGTTGCCGTTGATCGTTACCGCCACCTGCTTGTTGTGCTGGCCCGTGTTCGGAACCATGCCGAGCACTTCGAAGCGCGAGAATGACGCGGCGGCCGGCACGGTGACATCCGGACCGAACGAGCGATGCAGGATCAGATCCGCATTACCGGTGCCGCCGTTGCCGGCCATGTCGAAGCGCAGGTCGAGTTCGGTGTCGGTGCTGGAGTTCTTCACCGTGACCGTGATGTTCGGCAGCGAAACATCGACTGCCGTGACTTGGCCGAGATTGGTTCCGGTCAATGTACCTTCCGCGGTTTCGGGTGTATTGAAATCGCGGCAATAGTGGTTCGGATTCAGTGCGCCGGTGATCTTGATCGGTGCCGGAATCAGGTCCGCGCAGCTGCCCTTGGCCGGCAATTGCTCCGGCTTCAGCGTGCCACCTGCACCGTGGTTGCCGGTCGCGCCCTTGTTGATGGTGCCGGAACCGAATCCCGGTGGCGGATCGCCATCGGAACCATCAATGCCATCGACGGCCGGATCGCACTCGCTGGTCGGCGTGCCCGCACCGCCGCCCGCACCGCCGACGCCGCCATGACCACCGAGGCCGCCGGTGCCGGGACTGCCGCCGTCGTACACATAGACAAAGTTACCGCTGAAGAACGGACCGCTGACCGCGAGATTGGCTGCCGTACTGACCAGCGTGATGTTGCCCGAGTTGCCGCCGTTGCCGCCGTCACCGCCGCTGCCGCCATTGCCACCGTTGCCGCCTTTTCCGCCGTTGCCGGGCGAACGGTCGCAGCCGGTGCCGGGCCAAGTCGTGTCCGATTTGCCGATGTGGCCGTGCATGCCATGACCACCGCGGCCGCCATCCTGGCCATCGCTGCCGTCGCCGGCGTCCTGACCGTCGAAGTCGATAATGAGCACATCGCCGAGGCCGATATCGACTTCGAGCGCGACCAATACCAGGCTAGGCGCGCTCTTGCCATTGCCGCCGCGGTTGCCCTGCTGGCCGTTGTCGCCGCCGCCGCCATTGGCGCCGTTGTCGCCCTGGCCCTTGTCCTGCCACGCACCGAAATCGTCGCCGTTGTTCGCATGCGACGGCAGCACGGCTGTGCCGTCGGCCGCGGCGTTGAGCCGATCCTTCCACGAGATCGCGTTGTTGTTCTCGTATGTACTGCCAGGGTCGCCTGCCTTGCAAGGATCGAGGACGACCGGCTTATGGCCGCCCTTTACCGTGAGCTTGCGGCAGACCACCGCGTACTGCTGGCAATAACCTTTCTGATCCTTGCCGGTTGTGCCCATGGACGGGACGAAAATCAGCCGGCCGCCGTTCAGGAACACGATTTCGTCGGCGACGAAGCAGCAGTCGCTGACGAACATGTCGCCGGTGATGATCACGACATCGCGTGTTCCGGTAGTGGGATCGAAGACCGATTTGATCTTCGTATTACAGGTGTCGCAAATCTGACTGAGAGCGCTCATGAATCGTTATCTCCGCTTATATGATCTCGGTATTTCCATGTTCCTTTTGTTGCTGCCTGTCCACCCCCGATGGATTTCCACCGCGTCGGTATATTCGTTGCCGCCGCTCGGCGCAAGTTCTCGCAAAAGTCGGGCCTCAAAAAAAGAGGCCGGCGAACTCACGGGTCCCCACCTTTTTCAAACGGAATCCACGGCTGCAACGCGCCAGGCATCAGTCCGCGGCCGGCAGCGACATCGACTGCATGCACGCGCAGTGCGGTTACGACCGCCAGTGCGTCGCGCACATCATCTGCGGTCAGTGTCGCAGCGGCGAGGATAGCCGAAAGCGGATCGATGATATCCACACACAACTCTTGCAACGCGGGCGCCATCGCCCGCTCAGGGCGCATGAACGAAACATCGCGACCCTGTTGCGCGCATTGGTGCACCATGGGTACGCGCGCGAGACTATAGGCCCAGAAGCGCAGGTAGTACGCCGCCTGGACCGCATCGCCGCGGGCGGCCATTTCCCGCGCCACGCTGATGCGCCATTCAAGTTCGGCGGGATCGAGGAAGTAGACGTATTCGGCACGCGTGGTGCCTCGTATCGCGGCCGGCCACGACGGTTCCGGGAAACGGCGCGCGATGGTGCCATGCAACTCCCGCAGCACCGGTATCAGCGACTCGGGATCGACATTCAGCCGCAGCGCACCGGTGATACGCGCATCCCAGTTTTCCCGCAGCGGTTCCGGCAGGCTGCGCAGGTTGTCGAACGGGCGCGTATAGACGTTCGGGCAAAGCTGGCCGGCCGCATCGCATAGCGCCGCCGTCGCCGCCGCGAACGCGGTATGCAGCCAGAACAACGCCATTGCCGGGAAATCCCAGGTCACGCCGATCTCGCGCACAGCGAGAAAGCCCATCTGCATGAATCCTGCGATACGCGCCGCGCGTGCCTGCGGCTGCTCGATCGCCACGCGCACCCGCCGATGCGCGGCCTCGGCCTCACCGTTTCGATCCTGCAACAGCGCCGATGTGACCAAACGGTGTGGCAGCAATCCTTCGGCTGCGAAGCGTTGCGAGTCCGCGAGCAGCGCGCGCGGCAGCCAGATCACGTCGATGGGCAGCGTCCCCGGCGTCGCCGGCAGGTTCAGCCGTACCGGCAGCAGGCTGTCGACGTCGCCGAAGGCAAGCACATCCGCGTCGGAGGTTTGCGGGCAGCGCGGATCGATGAAGGGTTCGCGCACGAAGATCGCAGCCGCCTCGCCGCCGATCATTTCAATGATGCGTGCGCGTGTGCGGTTGACGATGGCGTCGCAATCCTGACCCGGTTCCACGGTTGTTTGCTAGGTTGATCAATGGGATGAGCGACGGAGCTATCCACAGGACCCGTCCAGACGACCAGTCTCGCATATTGGGAGCGCACATAGAGCGTGCCGGTGGGATGCCACTTGAGCGTCCGGTCGCCGCCTTCCGGCGGAAATTTGCTTGCGACTGGGCCTGTCGTCCGTTACGCCGTCGCTCGCGCGAAAAATCCCGGCTTATACTGGGACCGCATCTGGCAAGGTCGAGCGATGGAATTCCCGGTCATTCAGCGTTTGGGCACCGCCTTCCGTACTCAGCGCGTCGCGCGCGAGTACGGCATCGACGCGCTGTGCAAGACGCTGGCCGAATACCTGCCGGAAGCCCATATCGATGAAGTGCGCCGCGCTTATGAATTCGGCGCACGCATGCATAAGGGCCAGAGCCGCGAAACCGGCGAACCCTACATCTTCCACCCGTTAGCGGTCGCACGCATTCTCGCCGAGATGCGACTCGATTCGACGACTCTGATCGCCGCGATCCTGCACGACGTCATTGAAGACACCGTCGTGCAGAAGGAAGAGATCGCACAGCAGTTCGGCGCCGACGTCGCGGCGCTGGTGGATGGTGTCAGCAAGTTCCAGAAGGTTGAAGGCATGACCGGCGCCGAGCGCCGCGCCGAGAGCGTGCGCAAGCTGTTGCTGGCGATGGCGCAGGACCTGCGCGTGATTCTGGTCAAGCTCGCCGATCGTCTGCACAACATGCGCACCCTCGAAACCATGGAATCGGGTAAACGCCGTCGCATCGCGCGCGAGACGCTCGAGATCTACGCCCCGATCGCGCAGCGGCTTGGCATCAACACGCTGCGACGCGAGCTTGAAGATCTGTCGTTCATGAATCTGTATCCGCACCGGCACCAGGTCTTCATCAAGACCGTTGCCAGCCGGCTCGGCGACACCAAAGTGCTGCTCAAGGAAATTGAGCACCGCCTCGAACGGGCGATGCGCGACGAAGGTATCGGCGGCAGCGTCATTGGCCGACAGAAAACGCTGTACAGCGTTTATTACAAGATGCAGCGCAAAAAATTGCGCTTGCTCGACGTGATGGATCTGATCGGCATCCGGGTGATTGTCTCGAAAGTGGATGATTGCTATCGCGCGCTCGGCGTCGTGCACCACGTCTACCGGCCGATCTCGGAATTGTTCAACGACTACATCGCCAACCCCAAGATCAACGGCTATCAGTCGCTGCACACCACTTGCGTCGGTCCGCAAGGGCACAAAATCGAAGTACAGATCCGCACGCGCGACATGCACCACATTGCCGAAGCGGGAATCGCCGCTCACTGGCAATACAAGCTCGGTGTGTCGCGCGATCCGAATTCGGCGCCGCAGGTGCGCGCACGCGAATGGCTCGGTGGTCTGTTCGAAATGCAGACCGGCGGAGGCGCGCTCGACTTCGTCGAGAACGTCAAGGTCGATCTGTTTCCGGACGAAGTCTATGTATTTACGCCCAAGGGTGAAATCCGCCGCATGCCGAAGGGCGCGACGCCGGTCGATTTTGCGTACGCGGTGCACTCCGAGCTGGGCGACCATTGCGTCGCCGCGCGCATCGATCAGCATCTGGAGCCGCTGAACACGCCGTTGCAGAACGGCCAGACCGTCGAGATCATCACCGCGCGCCACGCGCGTCCGAACGCGGCATGGATGAATTACGTCAAGACTGCGAAGGCGCGCTCGCATATCCGCAACTTCCTCAAGAATCAGCGTGAGGACGAGGCGATCCGGCTCGGCCGACGTCTGCTTGAAATCGCGCTGCGTGAGTTGAAGGTGCCGTTGACCGTGCTCAAGGACGCCGCAGTGGACAAGGTCATCAAATCCTACGAATTGCAGGACATTGAGGATCTGTATGCATCGATCGGTACCGGGCAGCGGTTGGCACCGCTGGTCGCGCGACACTTCCTGCCCGATACGCAGACTGAAACCGGTGAGCACGAAAGCTTGCCGCTCGCAGTCGAAGGTACCGAAGGACTCGTCGTCGATTACGCGAAATGCTGCTATCCGGTGCCGGGCGATGACATTTGCGGCTACGTCAGTGTGGGACGCGGCATCGTTATTCATCGTCTCGACTGCCGCCACGTGCAGGGTCGCAAAGGTGCGTTGCAGGATCGTGTTCCGCTGATCTGGTCACCGAAGGTCGAAGGCGATTTCTTCGTCGAGATGCAGCTCAAGGCGGAAAATCGGCGCGGTCTGCTCGCCAACGTCGCCGGCGAAATTTCCAGCGCCGAATCCAGCATCGAAAATGTGCAAATGCCGGATCGCGCCGGCTCCGAGGCGATGGAGCTGCGTTTTATCATCACCGTCCGCGACCGCACGCATCTCGCACGCGTGATGCGGCGGCTGCGCCGGCTCGATGCAGTGCAGCGCGTCACCCGCACCTGATTCCTTATTCGAATTCCAAAAAGCTCCGAAGCAATTCCGAGAAATCCAGATGACCCGCCAGATCATTCACACTGACCTCGCACCCGAGGCGATCGGTACGTATTCCCAGGCCGTGCGCACCGGCAAGATGGTATTTTTGTCCGGGCAGATCGCGCTCGATCCGAAGAGCATGGCGATGCACAACCATTCGATCGACGCCGAGATTCACCAGGTATTCCGCAATCTGCGCGCGGTGGCGGAAGCAACCGGCGGTACGCTGCATAACACGGTAAAGCTGAACGTCTATCTGACCGATCTCGCACATTTTCCGAAGGTCAACGAGATTATGAGCGAGTACTTCGACAAACCTTACCCCGCGCGTGCCGCGGTCGGTGTTGCTGCGCTCCCGCGCGGCGCCCGCGTCGAAGCCGACGCGATCCTCGTGCTTGAGTGACGCCACTGGGCGACTTCGCGCCGGCGCGAAGCCGCCGCTGACGCTCGCCACAGAAATCACTTACCTCAAGGGTGCCGGCCCCGCCGTCGCGCAGAAGCTGCGCACGCTCGATCTGCTGCGTGTGCAGGACCTGCTATTCCATCTGCCATTGCGCTATGAGGACCGCCGCGCGCCGACACCGGTCGCGCAACTGCGCACCGGCGAGGACGCACTGGTGCTGGCACGCGTCAGTGCCGCCGAAGTGCAGATGCGCCGCCGCCGCATGCTGCTAGTCGCAGCCGAGGAAGGACATCACACACTGGTGCTGCGCTTTTTCCATTTCAACGATACACAGCGGGCCAACTTTGTGCCGGGGCGCTGGATACGCGTCTACGGCAGCGTGCGCGTTGGCGCGCAGGGGTTGGAGATGGTGCATCCGGAATACAAGCTTGCCGATCGCGCCGAGGAACTGCCGGCCGGCGAAGGCGTGGTGCCGGTATATCCGACGACGACAGGGGTGGGTCAGCCGCGCCTGCGCGCGTTGATCGAACAGGCGCTGGCGGTCGCGGCGGCGGATGCGGGTTTGCAAACGTCGCTGCCGGGACTGGACGGTCCGGACACACTCACCTCGCTACGTGCCATTCATCGCCCGCGCGAAGCGGCGGAACTCGATGCGATCGCAGGTGGCGCGCATCCTGCGCAGCGTCGCCTGGTTCGCGAGGAATTGCTCGCGCATCAACTGTGCATGCGTCTGGCGCGCCGCCGCGCGCGCGCCGCGGCTGCGCCGCCACTGTCCGGTTTCGCGACGGCACAGACGGAATTGCAGGCCGCTCTGCCTTTCGCGCTGACGCGCGCGCAACAACGCGTACTCGCGGAAATCGCGCACGACGTCGGCGACGGCCAGCCGATGTTGCGGCTGGTGCAGGGCGATGTCGGTTCCGGCAAGACCGCCGTTGCCGCAGTTGCGTTGCTGGCCTGCGTGCGCGCTGGCTTTCAGGCGGCGCTGATGGCGCCGACCGAGCTGTTGGTCGAGCAGCACGCAGCTACGCTCACGCGCTGGCTGGAGCCGCTCGGCGTGCGCGTCGTCTACCTCGCCAATAAGCTCGATCGCGCTTCGCGTGCGCGCACGCTGGCACAGTTGCGGTCAGGAGAGCCTGCGGTCGTTGTCGGTACGCATGCGCTGTTCCAGATCGACGTCGCATTCGCGAGACTCGGACTGGTCGTCGTCGACGAGCAGCATCGCTTCGGTGTCGGTCAGCGGCTGGCGCTGCGCGACAAGGGTGCGCACGGCTACGTGCCGCACCAGCTCGTGCTGTCGGCGACTCCGATTCCACGCACACTGGCGCAGACGCTATACGCGGATCTCGACGTATCGCAGATCGATGAGCTGCCGCCGGGCCGCACACCAGTCCAGACGGTCGTCATCAACGCAGCGCGTCGCCAGGACGTGCTCGCGCGCATCGGCGAAGCCTGTGCGCAGGGCCGGCAGGCGTACTGGGTGTGCACGCTGATCGAGGAATCCGAACAGCTCGAAGCGCAGGCCGCCGAAGCGACGTACGACACGCTGCATGCGGAATTGCCGAACGTGCGCGTCGGTCTCGTCCATGGACGTCTCAAGCCGGCTGAGAAAGAGGCGATGATGCGTGCGTTCAAGGACGGTGCGATTCAACTGCTGGTCGCGACTACGGTTATCGAGGTCGGCGTCGACGTGCCGAACGCGAGCATCATGATCATCGAAGATGCACAGCGGCTCGGGCTTGCGCAGTTGCACCAGCTGCGCGGCCGCGTCGGTCGCGGCGCGCAGGCGAGCCAGTGCGTGCTGCTATATCAGGCGCCGCTGTCGGACACGGCGCGCGCACGGCTGAAGACGATGCGCGCGACCAACGATGGTTTCGAAATCGCGCGCTGCGATCTGGAATTGCGCGGCCCGGGCGAATTGCTCGGCCGCCGCCAGACCGGTCTCATTGGCCTCAAGCTCGCCGATCCGCTGCGCGATGCTGCGTTGGTGCCGCCGCTGCAGAAACTCGCCGACGACTGGCTGGAACATCAGTTGCCGGCCGCGCGCACGCTCATCGACCGTTGGATCGGCACCTCGCAGCGCTATGCTGATGTCTGAATCGAGATCGAGCACGTTTTCAACATGCGGACGAAATTGATCGCCGTAATCGCGCTGCTGCTACCTGCACTGGTGTCGGGGACGGAAAAGGAACAGCTGCGACAGCAGCAATCCGACGTGTTGACCGACTGTGCGGCGTACTACGCTGTGGCCGCGCAGCAGTCCGGAGTCGCCACCGCCACCGAAACGGCTTTACACCGGCGCAGCATGGCGCTGGTGAAAAATGCATCCAGGATCACCAATCAGAAGGTTGCGATGCAGCGCTACCGCGAAACACTACAGACCCTGCAGAATGACCTTGCAACGAAGGGTAGTGGCATGGAAAAACTCAATGCGCGCTACCGCGATGCCTGTGGCAGCGGCAAATGATGTTGGGGGCTCGGCAGCGTACGGCCTGTTCAATCGCAGTTCGTGATCGGGCGCACGGTCTTCTTCCATTGCGGTGTCCGTGGTCCAGGTGCGCTGCTCCGCTGCACGATCAGAGCGAAACGCGTGTATGGATAAGATGACCGCCCACTGTTCGGGTTCTATGGTCCATCATCAAGCACGAACACGACGCGCACGTCGCTGCTGGCGGGAGTAGACGAGAGATAACCGATTGCGGCGGGATTGTGCCGGACCCCCTCGAGCATGGCCGTCTCGTCGGCTTGCGGCTGTGGCGCCGACGTCTGGCCGGTGAAAATAAGTCTGGCCCAATACGTGTTGATCTGAGCCGGACTCATTCCGGTCAGCAGCTTGTAAAAACGGACACGGGTCTCGCTCTCGCGCGGCAAGTCGAGTGTGACGACGCGGTCGCCGTTCGCGAACGCATGAATACGGCCCATATACAGGCCGATCACATCCTTCCGCGAAAATTCCGTGGCGGGATTAGCGACGTTGACAATGATATAGAGCGGTGACGACGCATGCGCGCTGGAAATGGTGCCTGCGAGTAGAACCAACCACAGGCTCGCCAGCAGCGCGCGCAGGACCGGCAGACGCAAGTATTTTGCTGAAGCATTTTGGGCAGCGCGGATTTTCAATTTCTTCATGTCGTCCGCATCCGTCAGAACGAAAACGCCACGCCGCCCGAAACGATCTGGGCGTGCTGAAACCCCTGGGCGGTGAATATGGCCGGATCCGCGGGCGAGGCGTAATACGTGTAATCGAGTTTGAGAGCGACCGTTGCGGTGAGGTCGTAGCGCAGACTGAATTCGTAGTAGTCGTCGATGGTACTGATCTGAGCGAAGAGACCCTGGACGACAAGAATGCGCGGGTCCGACGCGCCAAACGGATTGCCGGCTGTTATATCGGCGGTGACGATGTTGAGGGAATTGGGATCACTGTTCTTGGCGCGCCCCCGTGAGTAGGTCAGCATCGGCAGCAGACGGCCGAACTGGTAGCCGGCGCCGATGTAGTAGTTGCGGTAGTTGGCGAGATAGGAGCCGCCGATGATGCGCTGCTCGTTGATTTCGCCGATCAGCACGAAGTTGTAGCGATTTAATTCGAAGGCGGCACTTGTGTATGTGATCCACTTGTTATCGCTTCTGAGCACGTCGGCGGCGGCGGGTAGCGGCGTGAAGATGTTCAGGGTGTTGTACGGCGCCGGCAATGTGGCACAGGCCGTCGCATTGAGGCAGTCGTCAATGATCTGATCCGGAAGGGCCGTGTGAAAGGTCAGCTGGCCGCCGCCGAATTCCGCGCGCAGGGTCAGCCAATTCGCATAGGTTGCCTCGATCACGGCGCCGCCGAGATTGTTCAGCTTAATGGAAACCGGCGTGGCTGAGATCAGCGCGTTGCCGTTGAAGCCGCCGTAGAAGAATTGCGGATGCAGGAACCAATCTCCCGGGGAGAAATCCCCGTTCAGCAGCACACCGTCGAAGTTATTGATGGGCGTGGAATAGACCGACGATGGTGGCCGTATCCACGGATATGCCACGCCCACCTGCAGGTATCCCGAATAGCGATACAACGGCAGGCGCTGGCGCCCGAGGTTCACTGACCACTGATTGTCGAGCTCACCGTGCAGGTATGCCCACGAGAATTCAGGCTGGAAATTGCCGGGAGTGACGCTGCCTGAAGTGTCCTTTTCGCCCGGCACGCCGCTAGCAACGATTTGCGCAACGGCGCTGAGAGTGTCCGACAACGTCGCCGTCGTCTGCAGGGCGAACAGCGATTCCGAAAGAAAGCTCGGATCGGCGGAATAGGCGTAAGCGGGTGTCCGGACGTTCATCGGACGGCTGTTGTCGAGCGTAGTGCCGACAATGATTTGGCCGAATCCGTTGAAGATGACAGCGGCCCTTGCCGCACCGCAGCTCGCCAGTCCGATGCCGATGCCGGCGCACAGTTTCTTGATAGACAACATTTCGTTTAGGCCCTTGTTCCTAATTTCTTCTATCGAGAAATCTCCCGCATCGGGCAATCATCCGCAGGAGCGCACCGTCAGAACTCCCGAAAATCCCGCCAATCTTTGTCGCGTCCTGATATGACACAAAAGTGAGGGCAGGATCGCCGGTTTGATGCACGGTGTTTGAAGAATCGATCCGTCACCAGGACTTTGCGGTCCTCGCCAGGCACCTACGATTTATCGGACTCCTCCTGCATTGCGTCCGACTTGCACACACTCCTTTGCAGCCATCGGCCGACAGACTAGCCGATGCCGAAAGCGGTGTCATTTCCGGTCAGCGCAGGTGGCAGTTCACATTGCCCTACCAACACGAGATTCAAGTGCGGTTAGATTTTGCTTTGGCGTGTTGCCAGCCGTGCCAATCCGAGCAATGCCGGCTGCGGGTGCGTGACGACAAAGCTCGGGATTTCTGCAAGCCAGCCAGCGAATGGCGCCTTGTCCTCGAAGCCGGCGCGGAACTGTACTGCATCGAAGTGCTCACCCCAGGCGGGCACAATGCCGCCGGCAACATAGACGCCACCGCGTGCCCCGAGGGTGAGCGCAGCGTTGCCGGCGACGCGGCCGAGCCAGCGCGTGAACAGATGCAGTGCGCGGTGTGCGGCGACGTCGCCAGCGGTCGCCGCTTTCGTGATCGAAGGACTGTCGAGAGTGCTTCCGCACAGCGCGTGATACAGACGTTGCAGTCCGCTGCCCGACAACACCATCTCCGCCGAAACGCGATCGCTGGTCTGCCGCAGCCGTTGCCACACGATCAGCTCTTCGTCGTTCACAGGCGCGAGATCGACGTGGCCGCCCTCGCCGGGAATGACAATCCATTCCCCGCTGTGCGGCAGTAGCGATGCGATGCCCAGACCAGTGCCGGCGCCGAGGACGATGCGCGGTGCGCGCGCGTCGCCAGTGCCGCCGCCGCAGGCGCGCAGCTGGTCCGGCGTCAACGCCGGAATCGCCTGCGCGACGGCTTCGAAGTCATTGACGATGAGTGCGCGCCCGACCCCCGCTGCCGTGCCGATCGCCGACGGCTCCAGTGTGCAATCGACATTGGTGAGGTGGATCGAGCCGTCGGCGCGCAGCGGTCCGGCGCCGCACAGTGCCGCTGCCGCCGGCGCGGCGCGATTTGCGGCAGCGAGATAGTCGCGGATCAGCGGTGCCAGATCCGGCGGCGTACGGAAATACCGCTCATGCTCCAAGCGGACCCCATCGTCCGCAGTAACCGCAAGCGCCAGCCGGGTATTGGTGCCGCCGATGTCGCCGACCAGGATCATCCGGGAAATCCTCGTTTTGAAATTCGATGCGGTTGCCGCGCGCGTTGAGTGGCCACCAATGCATCGATGAAGGAGCGCGACCAGTGCGCAGTGTCGGACTGCAGCAGATCGCGCATCAAAGCGGCATGGCGTTCGCGCCGTTCCTCCAGACTCATACCGAGCGCGCGCCGTAGCGCCTCGGCAACCTCGGCACCGTCGAACGGATTCACCAGCAACGCTGAAGTCATCTGCTGTGCTGCGCCCGCGAACAGCGACAACACCAGCACGCCCGGATCATCTGCGTCTTGCGCCGCCACATATTCCTTGGCCACAAGATTCATGCCGTCGCGGATCGGTGTCACCAGGCCGACGCGGCTGGCGCGAAACAGGCCGGCTAAGGCGCGACGCGGCATTGCTTGATTGAGATAGTGCACCGGGGTCCAATCCACGCGCGCGAAATGCCCATTGATGCGCACGGCGGTTCTTTCGAGATCGCGGCGGAAATCGCGATAGGCTTTCACTTCGCCGCGGCTGATCGGCGCGATCTGCAAAAATTCGATCCGTCCGTGTGTATCCGGATAACGTTCGAGCAGGGTTTCGAACGCGTTCATCCGCCGCAGCAATCCTTTGCTGTAGTCGAGCCGGTCGACGCCGATAATCTGCGCGCGGTCACGCAAGGCGTTGCGCATGCGTTTGCACTCGCGCGCGCCCAGCCCTGACGACGCGAAGCCGTGGAACTGTTCGGCATCGATGCCGATCGGAAATGCACTGGCCTCGACGTGCTGTCCATAAGCCTTAACCGTCGTACCTTGCACGCGACCGCCCGCCTCGTGGATCACGTACTCGTGAAAGCGCCGCAGATCCTGCGGCGTCTGAAAACCGAGTAGATCGTAGTCGAACAGGCTGCGCACGATCTGTGTGTGGTTCGGCAGAGTGACCAGAATGTCACGCGGCGGAAACGGGATATGCAGGAACAGCCCGATGCGTTGGCGCGCACCCAACCCGCGCAGTTCGCCGGCGAGCGGAAACAGGTGATAGTCGTGCACCCATATCAAGTCGTCGGGCTGCAGCATCGGCAGCAGTGTCTGCGCGAAACGCGCATTCACGTCCCGATAAGTTTCGTAAGTGCTGCGATCGTATTGCATCAGATCGGGACGGAAATGAAACAGCGGCCACAAGCAGCGGTTGGCAAATCCGGAGTAGTAGCCCTCGTGCTCCGCATGCGTGAGGTCCACCGTCGTTAAGGTGAGCTCCTTCTCTTTCCGCACGTGTATCTGCGGTTCACCCTGCACGATATCGCCGCTCCAGCCGAACCACAGGCCTTCGGAATTACGCAGCATGTCAACCAGTGCGACGGCCAGGCCTCCGGCCAGTGCCGCGCCGCGTACCGGCCCGACCCGGTTGGAAACAGCAACGATCCTATTCATGCAATGTCTTCCCATTTGCGCGACAAACGGGTCGCGGCGTTGATGATTCCGACCAGCGAGTAAGTCTGCGGAAAATTACCCCACAGTTCCCGTGTCGCTGGATCCACGTCTTCCGATAGCAGTCCGACTGAATTGCGGCAGGCAAGCATGTTCTCGAACAACCGGCGTGCCTCGTCGATGCGACCCAGGCGTGCCAGCGCGTCGATGTACCAGAACGTGCAGATGTTGAACGCCGTCGTCGGTGTGCCGAAGTCATCCGCGGACGCATAGCGGAACAGATAGTCGCCGCGACGCAGGCGCCGCTCGATGACGGCGACGGTGCCGGCAAAGCGCGCATGGTTGAGCGGGTGGAAGCCCACTTCCGCCATCAGCAATAGTCCGGCTTCGACATCATTGCCGCCGAAGCTCTCCGCGTAGCTGCCCATCTCGGAATTCCAGGCATGCTGTTCGATTGCATGCCGGATTTCATTCGCGCGGCCGCGCCATAGCACGGCACGGCTTTCAAGGCCGAGGTGTGCCGCGATGCGGTCGAGCCGGTCGCAGGCGGCCCAGCACATCAGCGCCGACGAGGTATGCACGCGTGCGCGCGTACGCAGCTCCCACATGCCGGCGTCGGGTGCGTTGTAAACCTTGTACGCCTGCTCACCGACGCGCTCCAGCCGCTCAAAATCGACGAGCGTCCCCGGACGCAGCAGCCGGCGGTCGAAAAATGACTGTGCCGCTGCCAGCACCACATTGCCGTAAACATCATGCTGCAAGTGTTCATAGGCCTGATTGCCGATGCGGACGGGCTGCGAACCGCGATAGCCCGACAAGGCCGCCGCCTCGGTTTCGGTCAGACGCTTTTCCTGCGCGATGCCATAGACCGGCTGCAGGTGTCCGTTCTCAGCGGTCGAGACGATATTGGCGATATAGCGCAGATAGTGCTCCATCGTCTCTACTTCGGAGAGCGAGTTGAGCGCGCGCACCACGAAGTACGCATCGCGCAGCCAGCAGTAGCGGTAGTCCCAGTTGCGCACGGTGCCGGGCGCTTCCGGAATACTGGTGGTCATCGCCGCCACGATCGCTCCGGTTTCCTCGAAAGTGCAGAGCTTGAGCGTGATGGCGGCGCGGATCACCGCATCCTGCCACTCCGGCGGCAAGGCGAGGCGGCGGGTCCAATTGCGCCAATGGTCTTCCGTGTTCTCCTGGAATTCCCGCGCCAGCGTTTCGACGCTGCCGCGCAAGGTCTCGTCAGGACCCAGGAAAAAGGAAACTGGTTCTTCGAGTAGAAATGCTGTTTCCGCAAGTAGATAGCTGATCGGTGCGTCGGTGGTCAGCCTGAGCGTGTCGTTTGGCCCTGTATAGCGAATGTGGTTGCTGCCATGTGTGCGCTGCGATGCGGTAGCGCCGTAATCAAAGGCCGGACGCAATCGCACGCGTATACGTGGCGTACCCGCGAGCGGCCGCACACGCCGGACGATCGCCTGTGGGCGGAACATGCGGCCGTGCAGCGTGAAACGCGGAAAGAAGTCGACGACTTCGATCGCGCTGCCGTCTTCCGCATAGAGCCGTGTCGCCAGCACCGCGGTGTTGCCCAGGTACGCTTGTTCGCTACGCACGAAGCCGCATAGCTCTATGGCCCACATGCCGCGACCCGCATCATTATCGATCAGCGCATGAAATACCGGATCGCCATCGAAACGCGGCAGGCAGTACCACACCACCCGTGCGCATTCATCGATCAGGGCCGATACCACGCAGTTACCGATTACACCGAGGTTGAGATTGGTCATCGCGAGGCACTCCCTATTCGCACGCGTGCAGACTTGCGTGTAGCCAGGCATAGACGGCGCCGACGCCGGCGAGGCGATACGGCGCGATCGTGTCGCCCGTACCCACCTTCACTCCGAAGCCGCCGCATGCGGCGACAGCGGCAAACCCATCCTCATCGGTACGGTCGTCGCCGACAAAAACCGGTTGCCGCCCACGGAACGGTTCCACGCCGAGCAGTATTCGCATCGCGCGTCCCTTATCGACGCCCGCGGGCAGCGCTTCCACCACAGCGTTGCCGTCGATAATTTTTAGTGACGGCGAAGTGGCGGCCTCGCGCATCACTTGCCGGCATTCGGCGGCCCGGTCCGGCGCAAGGCGGAAATGCAAGCTCACGCCCGCACCCTTGTCTTCGACTAGAATGCGCGGATCGTCGCCAAAGCGCGCACGCAACTTGGCGATGATCGGTTGGAGGCGGTCCGTTTCTCCGACCCGCCGAATATCGCCCTCGGCCAGCGTTCGCAGTTCGGCGCCATGCAGGCCGGCACCGGCCAGCCGCACCGGCGCGAGACGTCGGTCGATATCTTCCAGACGCCGGCCGGTGACGATGCCGACCGCGCCATCGAAGTGATTGTGCAGCGCCATCAACAGCGCCGGCAGATCGTCCGGCACGACCACATCGCCGGGACGCGCAGTCAGCTCGGCTAGCGTGCCATCGAAATCGAGGAATAGCGCCGTAGCGGCCGGCAGCCAGGGTGCATCCATGTGATGGCTGCGTTGATTGGATTCCCGCATAGCCAGGGTTCCCTCCGCATGGCTGTAGCTGCTGACTATTATGTATATGCAAGACCACCGGCCCGTGACGAGCTGCATTGCTTTGACACCGATTTCAGCGCTGGTTCAGTCCATGATGGCGGACAGTGGGGATCGGTGTTTGTTAAACTTGCGCCCGCATCGTGCGGCGGCGGTCCTAAAATCCTGCCGAGCGGCCCGGTTTTCGGATCGGTCCATCGATCGCAAAAAGCCGCCGGCGACCCCGACGCACATACCAAAGCACACTTTCCCTGTTTCGCGCTGCCGGAGTCATAAAGGTGGACAATTCGCACGACAAGCCGTTCTTCAGCACATTCATGCTTGTGCTCGGAGCCCTTTTCGCGTTGTTCTTTGCGATCATAATCATCGCCGGCTTTCTCGGCGGCGGCACCGATTCCGATCCGAAACTTGCGGCGAAGTTACTCGACGAACGCACTGCGCCGGTCGGGAAAGTCATCACCGATCCTTCGCTGCTGGTGAAGGCTCCTGCGCCGGCCGCACATGTGCCACTCAGTGGGGCGCAAATCGTTGCCCAGACCTGCGGTGCCTGTCATCGCGTCGGCTTGCTCGGCGCGCCGCAGATCGGCGACAAGACTGCGTGGAGTGCGCGCAAGTCTGATGCGGGCGGCCTCGACGGCTTGGTCAAGAACGCCATCGCCGGCAAGAACGCAATGCCGCCGCGTGGTAGTAATGCCGATCTCAGCGACGAGGAAGTTAAGTCGGCCATCCAGTACATGCTGGGACAGGCCGGGCTCTGATCCTCTTGCGGTGATTTCTGCGCCAATATGGCCCGGATTATCTAATTCGCCGTTTATTACATTATTATGGCGCCCCAGAAAGGGGCATTCGTTGGCCATTGTTGTGCATCACAGCGCCCGCGATGCTCGTTTTCCGTGATGGTTTGATCCATTGCGATTGGGAATTCCGTGCTTTTCGGGATTCCCCGGCGGCACTGAATCATGCCGCTTTGGCATATTCCGTGCTTTCTGCACTGCGCTGCTATTTCAGCGTGTTCTCAATTATTAAGAAGGAGCATCATGCGTAAGTACTTCAGTTTGTTGGCCACCACCGGCCTCGCTGCTCTCCCCGCGATCAGTATGGCGGCTGCGCCATCGCTCAGTGATGTTCTTGGTGCCTCCGGCATCTCCGCTCAAGGCTATTTCAGTGGCGGATACACAGCCGGCTTTAATAAGGGACAGGTTCTCGCCGGGCATACGTTCGATACCGACGCTAACACCTTCGCACTCAATCAGGCAGATCTCACACTTTCTTCGTTGCCATCCTCCGGTTTCGGCGCATTGGTCGAAGTGCTGGCGGGCAACGATGCCAGCGTCGTAAACGGTTCGCTGGGCAGCGGCAAGGGTGATTTCGCGCTCCCGCAAGCCTACCTCCAATACGCCACGGGCAATCTCACCGTGATCGGCGGCCGCTATTGGACTCTTGCCGGCGCTGAAGTCACGGCGGATTCGAAGAATACGAACATTTCACGTTCGTTCCTGTTCCAGCTGGCCGAACCGTTCGCGCACACCGGCGTGCGTGCGACCTACAAGTTCTGCGACCAGCTCTCTGCCAACGTGGGTATTGCCAATACGGCGACCACTGCGATGACGGCAGATACGAACAAGCCGAAAACAGCCGAAGCGAACGTGACGTTCACACCGAGCTCGACGACGACGCTGGCCCTGACCGATTACTACGGGGTTGATGGCGGCAATGGTGCAACCGAAGTTCGCCACAACTACCTGGATGGTGTGGCCAGTCTCAACATCACGTCCGCCCTCCAGTTTGTAGCAAACGTCGATTGGGCTCGTTTCATTCCGGTTGATGGGGCCGGCCCGGCCGCCGGTATCTACGGCGCTGCTGGATACCTGAACTACACGTTCAGCGACCAGTGGAAGGGTTCGCTGCGCGGCGAATATCTCAAGAGCAGTGGTGGCTATCTGGTCGCTTACGACAAGACTGATGGCAAGGCGCAGGTCAGCGAGGTTACCTTCACAGCCGATTATTCGGCGGCGAAAAATTTCGATGTTCTCGGCGAAGTTCGCTACGACATGGGCGACCAGCTGTATCCGAATCCGGGCTCAGATACGGTGAATGGCACCGACTTCAGCAGTCACCAGAGCGAAGTCGAAGTCAAAGCGATCTACAAGTTCGGCACACCGACTTCCTGATCGCAGGCGGCACAAGCAGTATCGGAAAGGGCCGCCTCGTGCGGCCCTTTCTTTTTGTACTCGCCACGCATTGCGAAGAACGTGCCGCCGGCGATGAGCCAGCTCTTGCACTGAAATAGCGTCTTCACCAATCCTGGTGTGCGCATCAGAGTGATGCAGTTCGCCGCCGCGCAGCACGCCATAGCAGCCAGATGCCGCTGATTGCCAGCAGCATCGACGCCAACCCGACGGAATTTATGAAGGCGGGCCCAAAGCGACCGAACAGTCGTCCGCTGTGTGCATCGGCGAGGATTCGCGAAATCGGAAGGCTGGGCCGGGCCTGGCTCGCGGCTGTTTGGCGCTGTGAAGCGGTCAGCGGCTGAGGCAGCGACCAGCGGATCTGCGGAGCCTCATCCAGTTTCCATTCCTCGCCGTCGTTCGAGGTATAAACCTTGTCGTTGGCGTCCACGATGGCCACGCGATCGGTCGAGGTCCCAATGCGACGGAGTATCGCTTCGGGTAGCGGTGGCGAGCGCAACTCGTCCACGCGGGTTCCATCGGCTTTCAGCAGCAGCACGCTATCTGTCGTGGCGACATATAGCAGCGGGCCGCTTGCGACCATGCCGAGCGGCGCGTGTAGCGCTGGATTCAAGACACGACCGTCGAGAACGATACTGTCGCCAACCGTGGTTAGTACATGACTGTCGGCGACGAAGCCGGTTGTCGGCACGTCCATCGTCAATCCGTACCAGCGCATCAGCCAGGGCCAGCCCACGCGTGCGGAATCAAGTCCGAGCGTGGCGGTTTCGTTCATCAAAATGCCGCTGAGCGCGAGCCAGATCAGGAACAGGCTGGCGAATAGTCCAAGGCGGCGATGCCAGCGATGCAGCAGCACACCGATGCGCATGCGGGCGGCGTGCTGGGCGCGGCGGCGGCGTTGCGCGGGACTGTTCATGGCGCCAGATAGAACGCGTGCGAGCGCACCACATCACGCAGCAGCACGGACAGCGGGCCGGCGCGTACGCTCCTCCCCGTCGGGAATTTTTCAGCGATGCCCGAAACGGGCGCGCAGGACCGCATGGCGATGTTGAAAGAGTTTGCGCAGGAACCAGCGGACTAGAGTACCAGCCCCGCGCGAGCTGAAGGCGAGACGATCGACGATCACGACCGTGCCATCGTTTTCGGATAGCTGCTCGCGAATGCTGCGTTCGTGCCGCCATAGCGTCATCAATCCCATCGGCGACTGCTCGACGAATCCGCGTAGCGGTTCGAGGTGCAGCAGCGTCAGGTCCGAGTAATCGATGGGGATGAGGCCGAACAGCAGGATGTAACTACGGAACAGGCGCTCGCCCGATCGTACCTCGACATCGGTGAGCGAGCGGATGCCCTTTGGCACGGTCATGCGCAGTAGCGGCCACAGCTCGGCGGAGATGCCGTCCACCGAGGTGATCCATCCCCATATCCGCTCGCGCGGCGCGGTGAGCACGGATTCGAACTGCAGCGTCATCGCGGTCGGCACGGCGTCAGAGATCCGGACCCAGAAGGCTGTCGAGCGTCAGCGCGGCGCGCGCCATGCGTTTCATTGCGGCGACCGACAGCGTCGCACCGGAAATGCCGTCGATACCCGGATCGAGCTCGTCGTCCTTCAGATGGGTGCCGCTAAACTGTTTGAGGAAAGACGGATAGTGAATCTCGTCGCCGCGCGACTCACGGTAGATCATGACCCGCGCCGTATCGATCTTGTGATCCTTGACGACGAAGCCGGCAGTGATCGGAAATTCCTTGCCGGTGTCCTCCAGCACCCAAGCCGTCTTGCCGACCGCACGCCAGTAGCGCAAACGCGCCTGCGGATAGGGATGGCCGAAGATGGCTTTGAGCTGCGCCTGCGCTTTGTCGTCGAGCCAAAGGAATTGTGGTTGTGGCAACGTGGTGCCAAAGGTTTCGCGCAAAAAATTATCCGGCGACAGATATACCGTATCGGCAATGACGGGCCCAGCGGCGCTGAACAGTATCAGCGCCGCCAGCCAGGCTCTCGGCTTAGAAAGCCAAGCCCAGACCGAGATCGAAGCGTGAGAGATCACTGTTGTTTTGGAACGATTGATAGTCGGCTTTCAGCACCACGTTCGGCGTGACGTAGAAATTGGCGCCATAGGTCCACACGCGATCATACGGCTGTGGCCAGGGGCCGCCGGTAGAAGTCGGTCCGGTCGGATACGGCGAAACACCCGCGGGAATACCTTCAAAGCTCTGGCCGATGTTGTAGCGTTCCCAGCGCGCGAACGGCGCCACGCGGTAGGTCTCATTTTGCCAGACTGAATAAGCGGCCTGGGCATAGTAGCCGGAAAAAGACGCGGGCATCGGATTCGACTGACCGACACTCAGTGCGTTGTAAGCGCCCGTGCCGCCGATGGTGCCGCGCGCGTAAAGTGCTGACAGATCAGCGCGGCCCGGCGTCCAGCGCACATGTCCTTCCCAAAGCGAGACGCGCTGGCTGGTCGGGCCATCCGGCACCGTCGGCGACGTTGAAGTACCCGTGGAGCCGAACGCGCCGATTTCGAGTCCCGGCACGCCGCGATAGACCAGCGACAGGTACTGCGACAGATGCTGCGCGTCGGCGAGCGCGAGTTCCTGATGCGTGCCTGCCATCGGTCCGGCTCCCTCATTGATGAGTTCGAGCGCGGTGCTGTAGATCGGATCTTCCGGGTTGCCTTCCCAATGCGACAGGTTGACGCTGGTGGTCAGGCCCACATTCCAGTCGAGCCCGAAATCGGTATTGCCATGGAAGGCGAAGCCGCCTTCGCGCCAGGTACTCGGAATGATCAGCGTCTCGACGAAATTGCGCTGTACGCCATAGAAGGCGGTCGGCTCGTGGTGTTCGTTGATCAGGCCCACCGGAATCAGGAACAGTCCGCCTTCCACAGCGGCCCAGCGATTGAACTGATGATCCACATAGAGTTGCTCGACTTCGAACTCGCCGGGATCGTTTGCCGAGGTTACCCCGTGTTCGACCTCGTACTCGGAATTGAAGCGCGTCTTGTCATCGAAGCGATAGCCGATGCCGAACACCGCGCGCGCAAGATCGGCCACGGTCTTTTCGGTCTCGTGGATCGGGCGCGTGTAGTACACCTCGCCGTAACCCCAGAGGCTCAGGTTGTCGAATGGCGATGCATGCGGCTGCGCCGCTTGCGCGGTCTGCTGTTCCTGTCGCTCCTGCGCCGTGGCGAGCGCGTCGTTCTGCGACTTGAGCTGTTGCAGCTGCGCTTTCAGCGTATCGAGCTGCTGCGACAGGCTATCGATTTTCTGCTCCAACGGTTGCGTGGCAGCGGCGTTCGGATCAGCCGCCGAGGCGGCGCCCGCAAGGCTCATTGCGGCGGCAGCGATCAGTAATTTTTTTGGGAAGAGGTTCGGGGTCATGGTTGGTCCGGAAATCGTCTAATCGTTAGGGTCAAGGAGAGGTCGCCGCACACTGCGCTGGCAAGGTGTAATTCTCGGGATGTTGCGGGTCATAGCCGTCGGTCAGCGTGCACAGAAACGCGATGACGTCATCGATGTCAGCCGGTGACAAGGACGCCGTCTGACCGAACTTGCGGTTGTACGGAATCTCGACGGTGTTGACGTTGCCGACATAGTTGGCGTCGCTGCCGAGCACGTTGATGTTCATGACGAACTCCCCGCCGTAAACGGCTTCGAGATCGTCGAACTTGGTGACATTGCCGGCGCCATCGGTCGGGTACCAGCGCGATGGATCGGTATCGCGCGTGACGTAGAAGCTGAGCGCTTCCTGCAGCGTGGGAAATTCGCCGTTGTGGAAATAGGGCGCCGTCAGCGCGATATCGCGCAGCGTCGGCACCTTGAAAGCGCCACACAGCGAAGCGTTGGCGCCTTGTGCGCCGAGGTCACTGCGCAGGGGTCCGCACAGGCCCATGTCGTAATACTTATGCGCGCCATCGGCGCTGTTGTAGGGCACATAGGCCAATGTTTGCGCATCGTCGTTGGCGGGGATGTTCGGGTTGCGCGGAACGCCGAGATTGTCGTACGTGAAATCGGTGAACAGCGGTGGCGTCAGGCCGCCGTCGGCCGAAGTGCTCGGATGGCAGGCTGCGCAGTTGCCGCGGGTCGGATCGTTGTACAGGCGCAGGCCATTCAACTCCTGCTGCGTCAGCGTCGCCCGCCCTGCTTGCCAGAAGTCGTACTTGCTCGTGAACGGATGGAACGATTCATCTTCCGTCTGGAACGCGGCCAGCGCTTCGGCGAGATGGCCCACCGCAACCTCCGGGTTGTTCAGCGAATCAGCGCCATAGAGGTCGATGAACTGCTGCAGGTAAGGCCGCGTCCGCAGCCGCTGGACGACCTCGTCCGGGCTGGCGTTCGCCATTTTGAAGGACGTCGTGAAGGGACGTTGCGCCTGATCGGCGAGCGTCGCCGCGCGACCATCACGGAAAAAGCCGCCAGTCGGTGTGCCGTCCGTATCGAAAAAGAAATCGGGCGAGTACGACGCATACATCAGCGTCGGAGTGTTGCGGAGGCCGGCATCACCGGTGGCCGGCGGAACGAAGTGGAGGCCGCCGAACGGCACCACCTGCCCGTCGGTGAAAGCTTTCGATGCGATGTGGCAGCTCGCGCAGGACTGGGTTCCGGAAGCCGATAACGCGACATCGGAAAATGCCTGCCGCCCCAGATCCGCGGCGGGAGAAAGCCCGGTAGCGGCCGCCACTTTGCCGTTGCTGTTGCCACCACAGCCAGCGGCGAGCAAAACCGCCGTGAGCGCGGCACATAGGCCCGCCCGAGATGCGCCATTCAAGTTCATCGTTGCCAGTGAACACCCTTCCCCATTTCAGTGCGGATGTTAGTGATAACGATTCGTATTTGCAATAGAGAGTGAGAATCAGTCATTTGCTGCGGCTCGGCGAGGAATCCGTTTTGGATCGAAATCGCGCGCTGCGAAGTCGTGCACCGCATACGGTGCGGCTTAGTTCGTCTTCCGCACCTGAAATGGAAAGGAGTGTGTTCGTGTCCGAGTTGCACGAGGCCTTTATCTCGCCATGCGATGCACTGCCCTGTTAACCTTCCGCGATGGAACTGCGCTTTACGAAAATGCAGGGGCTCGGCAATGACTTCGTCGTTATCGACGCTACTCGCCAGTCGTTTTCGCCGTCGCCCGAACTGCTGACCCGCCTCACGGATCGCCGTTTTGGCGTTGGCTGCGACCAGATTCTGATTATCGAACCGCCGCCGGCGGCCGATGTTGATTTCGGCTATCGCATCTTCAACGCCGATGGTTCGGAAGTTGGTCAGTGCGGCAACGGTTCACGCTGTCTCGCGCGCTTCGTCCGTGATCACGGTCTCAGCAAAAAATCGCAGCTGCGCGTGCGCACCTCCACCAGTACGCTGGAATTGAACTTGCGTGACGATGGCCTCGTCACCGTCAACATGGGTGTGCCGCGCTTCGAGCCACGCGATATTCCGCTGACGCAGCCGGCGCGCGCACTGCGCTATCGGCTGGATGTCGATGGCGCGTCTATCGAATTCGGTGCAGTATCAATGGGCAATCCGCACGCCGTGATCGCGGTCACCGATGTCGATACGGCGCGGGTGGCGACGCTCGGTCCCGCCATGCAGGCGCAGCCAGCGTTTCCGCAGAGCGTCAATGTCGGCTTCCTGCAAGTGATCGACCAAGCGCGCGCGCGGCTGCGCGTGTACGAGCGCGGCAGCGGCGAAACGCTGGCCTGCGGCAGCGGCGCCTGCGCAGCGATGGCGATGGGAAGAATTTGGGGCAGACTGGGTACGCGCGTGGCGATGGAGCTACGCGGGGGTATCCTGCATCTGGAATGGGCCGGCGACGACCAGCCGCTATGGATGACCGGCCCGGCGGAAACCGTGTTTGAAGGGAGCCTGGAGTGGGCGGACTAAGCGAAGAGTTGGCAGTGGCACCGATGCTGGACGAAGCGCAGGTGATTGCGTGGCTGCGCACGAATCCCGATCTGGTCGAGCGGCATCCCGATCTGCTGGAGACGCTGGAGCTGTCGCACAAATCCGGCGCGGCGATCTCGCTGATCGAACGTCAGGTGGAGTTGCTGCGCGCCAAGAACCGGCGGTTTGAAGATCGTATCGCCAGCCTTATCGATTTCGCACGCGACAACGAGCGCCGCGCGACCAATATGCACAAGCTTGCGCGCGCGCTGATCCGCGCGCCGTCGCTCGCATCCGTCGCTGCCGCCCTGCGTGCGTGTATGCGCGAGGATTTCGATATCGACGATGTCTTCATCGGCATCAACGGCACGGCTTTTCTGCGACATGACATCGAAGGCATCGTACCGATCGAGCCGGAAAGTGTTATCGCGCGCGCCTACGACAATTTTTTCCGCACGCGTCTCGTCGAATGCGGGCCGATCGACGAAGCGCGCGCGCGGCTGCTGTTCCCGCGCTGCGACGCGATCATCCACTCCGCCGCGATCGTGCCGCTGGAAAAAGAAAAGAACCTCGGCATGATCGCGCTCGGCTCGCGTGAAGCGGATCGCTTTCAGCCGCGCCAGGGCAAGCTGTTCCTGGAAATGACCGCCGAGCTGATCGCGGCGGCTGTGCGTGCACGTCTGACGTAATACCAAGTGGCCGGCTCCGCGCAGCGAATATCCAAAGCGTCTGCTGTCGCGTCCGCTGACAGTGATACCAAAGCGTCACTTCCCGCCGCCGTTTCCGAGTATGTGCGCCACTTGCGCGACATCCGCCGCGCATCGCCGCACACGCTCGTGGCTGCCGATCGCGATTTGCGCGCCTTCATCGCTTTCTGCGCCACACAGGCCATCGCACCCGAGCGCGCGGACGTGCACGCGATGCGTACCTTTGTCGCCACACGCGCCCGCGCCGGCTTGCAGGCCGCGAGCATCCAGCGCGAGCTATCCAGCGTCCGCGGATTTTTCCGTCATCTGGTCCGGCAAGGACAGCTTGATACCAATCCCGCCGCCGACGTACGCGGTCCCAAATTACGCCGCCGCCTGCCGGAGCCCGCCACCGCCGAGGATTTGCAGCGCGCGCTCGAAATGCCTTCCGGTGATGGTGCGCTCGCGGTGCGTGATCGCGCGCTGGTGGAGCTGTTCTATTCATCCGGACTGCGCCTGTCCGAGCTATGCGGTCTCGACCTCGCGCAATTCAGCGATGACTTCAGCGAAGTGCGCGTGCTCGGCAAGGGTCGCAAGGAACGCATCGTGCCGGTCGGGCGCAAGGCACGCGCAATTTTGCGCGACTGGGTGCGCGCGCGTACCGGCATGGCCGAGCCGGACGAAACCGCTGTCTTCATCGGTCGCGACGGGACCCGCCTGACGCCGCGCACCGTTCAGCGCCGGCTCGCCGCGTGGGCAGTCGCCACCGGTCTGCCCGGGCATCTGCATCCGCACAAGCTGCGCCATTCGTTCGCAACACACCTGCTCGAATCCAGCGGCGATCTGCGCGCGGTGCAGGAACTGCTCGGCCATGCCAGCCTGTCGACCACGCAGATCTACACACATCTAGATTGGAAGCGGCTCGCACAGGTGTACGACGCCGCGCATCCGCGCGCACGCAAGGAGCGGTCGGGATCATCGTAAGCGTGTTTTAGCTTTAATCTTCCCGGCGTGAAGTTTGCGTGAGACAGGAGGTCCGAATGGTGCAAACGTCCGTCACGGAATTCCCCATGGATACGCATATTCCCGCCACATTGATTCCGGGCGACGGCATTGGGCCGGAAATCGTCGACGCTACGCTGGCGGCGCTCGACGCTCTTGACGTGCATTTCGACTGGGACCGGCAGGTCGCCGGACTCGCCGGCGTCAAGGCGGCTGGAGATCCGCTGCCGGCGGCGGCGCTCGACAGCATCCGCCGCACGCGGCTGGCACTGAAGGGCCCTCTGGAAACACCGTCGGCCGGCGGCTATCGCTCGTCGAACGTGCGCCTACGCGAGGAGTTCAAGCTCTACGCGAACCTGCGCCCGGCGCGTACGCTGATTCCCGGCGGCCGCTACGAAAACATCGATCTGGTGATCGTGCGCGAGAACGTCGAAGGCCTATACATGGGCTACGAGCACTTCATCCCGATCGATGGCGACCCACACGCCGTGGGCATGTCCACCGGCATCAACACGCGGCAGGGCTGCCGCCACATCATCGAATTCGCGTTCGATTACGCCATCGCCAACGGTCGCAAGAAAGTCACCGTTGTCCACAAGGCCAACATCATGAAGGCGCTGACCGGTATTTTTCTGGAGACGGCGCGCGATCTCTACATCGAGAAATACCACGGCAAAGTCAAGATGAGCGAAGTCATCATCGACGCCTGTGCGATGAAATTGGTGCTCGATCCCTGGCAGTTTGACGTGCTGGTGACGACCAACCTGTTCGGCGACATTCTGTCCGACGAAGTCGCCGGCCTCGTCGGCGGACTCGGCATGGCGCCGGGCGCCAATATCGGCCTCGACGCGGCGATCTTCGAGGCCGTACACGGTTCGGCGCCGGACATCGCCGGCAAGGGCATCGCTAATCCCATCGCCTTGCTGCTGGCCGCCGCGATGATGCTCGACCACTGCCAGCTCCCTGCGAAAGCCAAGCGGCTGCGCAAAGCAATTGACGACACGCTCAACATCGATCAGGTGCGTACCGGCGACCTCGGCGGGGCCGCAAACACCGAGACGTTCACGAAGGCGCTGGTTGCCCGCATCCGCGCCAGCGATTAGAAAGTCGAGCTGTGACTCCTGGCTCCGCTGTGATGGCGCCGGTTCGCGGCATACCGATCGGTACGATAGGCATGAGGTATTTTGCCCCGCTGTCGGCGCGATTCATCTTGCTGCAAGCTATTGCTCAATATTGGCGTTGCTGGCGTTACCGCCAATCATGACCTCCATTGCGTAGAGAAACCACGATGAGAATCCCCTATATGCCGTTGGTGGCGGCATCACTACTTTGCAGCTCCAGTCTTGCTTCGGCCCAGATCTACAAGTGCGTCGGACCAGGTGGAAACGTTCAGTTCAGTGAGGCGCCCGCCGCATCCGGCAAATGCGAGATCGTTGGTGAGTCCGCGCCAACTCCTTCGAGCGACAGCGGTTCCGATGAGTCACTTCGCAGCTATGTGCACAAGCTCGACGAGGAGCACGCGCAGGAAGATCGCGATAAAGCCAAAGCCACGGAACTGGCTGCGCAGAAAAAGGCGCGCTGTAGCCAGGCCACGCGTCACTCCGCCTTTCTCGAATCAGGCGGCCGCATGTTCGCCACAGATGAGAAGGGTGAGCGTACCTACCTCAGCGATCAGGAACTCGAGCAGCGGCGTGAAGCGGCAAAGCAGCAGATGGAAAGTGCATGTCAGTGAAGCATTCGAACTATACCTTCGGTGCACTGCTGATAAAATAACCAGCCAATCTGGCCCGGATCTTCCCGCGCGGTTCGCCATGGTTACTCCCCAGCAGCAATTCGACGTCATCGTGATCGGCGGCGGTCATGCCGGTACCGAGGCGGCACTCGCATCCGCGCGTATGGGCCGCAACACGCTGTTGTTGACCCAGAATATCGAGACGCTGGGGCAGATGTCCTGCAACCCGGCGATCGGTGGTATCGGCAAGGGACATCTGGTCCGCGAAATCGACGCGCTTGGCGGGCTCATGGCGCGCGCGGCGGACCGCGCCGGCATTCAGTTCCGCATTCTCAACGCGTCGAAAGGTCCGGCGGTGCGCGCCACGCGCGCGCAGGCGGACCGTATGCTCTACAAGTGGGTGGTGCGCGAAGCGCTGGAGAATCAGCCGAACCTGTCGCTGTTTCAGCAGGAAGCCGAGGATTTGATCGTCGAAGGCGATCGTGTTGTCGGTGTCATCACCAAGATGGGGCTGCGCTTCAGCGCACGCGCCGTCGTGCTTACGGTCGGCACCTTCCTCGCCGGCAAGATTCACATTGGTCTGGCGAATTATCAGGGCGGGCGTGCCGGCGATCAGCCGTCGAATGCGCTCGCCGCGCGGCTGCGCGAACTGCCGCTGCGCGTCGGACGTCTGAAAACCGGAACACCGCCGCGCATCGACGGCCGTACGATCGATTTCACCGGCCTGCAAGTACAGCCCGGCGACGAGCCGACACCCGTGTTTTCGTTCCTCGGTTCGCGCGACGAGCATCCACGGCAGGTGCCATGCTGGATTACGCACACTAACGCGCGCACCCACGAAATTATCCGCTCTGGCTTCGATCGTTCGCCGATGTTCACCGGCGTTATCGAAGGCACCGGGCCACGCTATTGCCCGAGCGTCGAGGACAAGGTCAACCGTTTCGCCGACAAGGCGTCGCACCAGATTTTCATCGAACCGGAAGGACTCAACACGCGCGAGATTTATCCGAACGGGATTTCGACCAGCCTGCCGTACGACATCCAGGAAGCCTTCGTGCACACGATCAAGGGCTTCGAGAACGCGCGCATCACGCGGCCAGGCTACGCGATCGAGTACGACTATTTCGATCCGCGCGATCTCAAGTGCTCGCTGGAGACAAAAGTCATCCGCAATCTGTTTTTCGCCGGCCAGATCAACGGCACCACCGGCTATGAGGAAGCGGCCGCGCAGGGCATCCTCGCCGGCATCAATGCGGCGCGCCTCGTGCGCGACGAAGCGCCGTGGACGCCGCAGCGCCACGAGGCTTACATCGGCGTGCTCGTCGATGACCTCATCACGCGCGGCACCAGCGAGCCGTACCGCATGTTCACCTCGCGCGCCGAGCATCGCTTACTGCTGCGCGAGGACAATGCGGATCTGCGCCTGACGCCGGTGGGTCGCGAACTCGGACTCGTCGACGATTTTCGGTGGGATGCCTTCAGCCGCAAGCGCGATGCGATCGATGGCGAGCGTGCACGTCTTGACGCGCTGTGGCTGAAGCCCGCGCAGCTAGCCACCGCTGAAGTCGTCGAAACGTTTGGTCCCGCGCCGGCGAGCAGTGGCGCTTCCGCACTCGATCTGCTGCGTCGTCCCGAAGGCAGCTATGCCGCGCTGATGCGGCTCGGCTGGGCGAACAATGGACTCGATCCGCTGGTGGCCGAACAAGTGGAAATCCAGGTCAAGTACGCCGGCTATATTGAGCGTCAGCAAGCCGACATCGAACGCACGCGGCGCTACGAGGACGCACCGCTGCCGGACGACATCGATTACTCGAAAGTTCTTGGATTATCGAACGAAGTGCGTCAGAAGCTCGGCGCACACCGGCCTGAGACCGTTGCTCAGGCCGGCCGCATCTCCGGCATCACGCCAGCGGCGGTATCGTTGCTGCTGATCCATCTGAAGAAAACAGGAGTCTTGCGACGGTCGGCGTAAATTAAATTCGCTCTGTCCGATGCGCGGAACCCGGCTCAGTGGGTCCAGGTGATCCTGACGTAGGCGGAGCGCTCTACGGTCAGGGGTTGCGAGCTGACGACGTCGGCAACGAATTCGGGATGCCGCTCGTCCAGCAGATCCTTGCCGATCAGCGAAACATCGAAGTTGTACGGCAGTTTCCACGACAGTACCGAATCAAGCGTGGTGTATTCCGGAACATAGCTGCTGAATGCAGGCGACAGTCGCTGACTCACGTGGCGCAGCCACAAGTCGAAGTGGGTGTCGGCGATTTCCATCGACGAGCGCAGCGAGAGCAGGCCGCGTGGAGAGGCGTCGAGTGACGGATCGGTATTTTCCGTGGTTGGTGTGCTCTGCTTGATCCTGGTGCGCGCATAACTGGTTTGCAGTCGCCACCAGCTGCTGACGCGCCAATCCGCGGCCGCTTCGACACCGATTTCTTGTCCGCAGAGGCCGTTATAAATATCGAACGGCAGGACCGCGTAGGGAACGTTGTTGGCAGAGGTCACGTACGCTTTGTCGGTGAGAAATTCGTAGTCACGCAGTCCCTTGTAGTGGTGCATGAAGCCGGTCAGATCGAGCGATAAGTTGCTGGCGATCTCGGACCGATAGCCGAGTTGCAGGGCGTTCAACTGCTCCGAACCGAAAGCATCCGGAATGGTCATCGGCCGAATCGGCACTGGAGCCGGATTTTGCGGCGTATTGGGCGGGATAATCGCGGTGAGACCTAGGCCAGCGTCGCGCTCGCCGACCGAAGGGGTGCGAACGGCTTTCGAAGCCGATGCCCAGATCTGGCTCGTTCTATCGACATTCCACAGCAGCCGCGCGTCGGGCATGAACTGGGTGCCCGAATAGCTGTCGCGCTCGACCTTGGCTCCGAGCGTCATGCGCAGAGATTCCGGGGTCAGGCGGATTTGATCCTGAATGAAACCACTGGCGACCCGTAGATCGCGGCTGTCGGGTGTGAAGCTGCTCAGCTCCTGACTCTCAGTACGATAACTCATGACCCGATAGCTAAGTCCGGAGGTCACGTCGTTGCTGCTGCCGACGCCGATGCGGTGTTCAAATTGGAAATCGAGCGTTTTCAGGCGCGACGCCGTGACCTCATCGATCACGAACGAGGAGAAATCCACATATGCTTGCAGGCTCAGATCCTGCGTTGGAGTCAGCGTCTTGTCCCAGCGGCCGAGTAGATCGCCGCCGGAATCGTGTTGCTGAATGTTGCGGGTCTGCGAGTAAACAGGCGGAGTCTGCGAGGTATCGGGCGTCACTTGCGGGAACTCGATGCGATCGCCTGCTGCAAAGTTGTAGGTTTCTCCCTGCACGGAGAGTTGTCCGTCATTCTGTTGGCTATCGACCCGAAAGCCCGCGCGCGAAGAATGTGAGCGGTCGTTACCTGGGTTGCCGGCCGCGTCATCGGATTCGCCGTGCGCCTCAGTTTTGCCGTAAACACGATAGCTCGTATCGGCAGCAATGCGACCTCCATATCGAAGCGTTGCGAATCCGCGATCTTCGGTACCCGTGCCGGCAGAGGCGAGAATGCCCTGTGTATCTGTCGGATGTTTGGAAATAATGTTGATGACGCCGTTGACCGCATTGGCGCCCCAGATTGCCGCTCCCGGACCACGGATGATTTCGATACGTTCGATGTCTTCCAGCACCGGTCCCTGGGCTTCCCAGATCACACCGGAAAATATCGGGGTATAAATGCTGCGACCGTCGATCAAGACCAGGAGCTTGTTGCCGAAGCGCCCGGTGAATCCACGGATGGAGACGGCGTAGCGTCCACCGCCGATCGCCGCGACATCGACCCCTGGGGCCAGCCGCAGCACTTCCGGGACGTTTCTGGCGCCGGAACGGCGGATGTCCTCGTTGGTGATGACGAAGATGGCGGCCGGCGCCTCCGAAAGTTTCTGGGCTTTCTTGGAGACGCTGGTTATCTCGATATTCATCAAGTCCTGGATGCTGAGGTCGGCGAAGCCTTGCTCCTGCGTTTCCACCGCCATCACCCGCGGTACTGGCAGACCGATCAGCGCCGCGACCATCAGGATCAAAGGTACCTTCCCCACCACCTCGCGGGTCCCGGACGGCGGCCGCACGGACACTCCCGCACCGCATAGAGCCATGAGGCGCGCTACATCCTGTCGGAGTCCCAAGCCATTTGCCATGGGTCTGCTATCGGCACATCCGCCGGACCATTTAGGGCTGACGCCTACCGGGTCCAAAAAGTCACTGCTGACAGCCCTTTTCCCGAACCCAAGGGCTGTTATACACCTCTTGGATCACTGCAGCGACACGGATTGCCACAGCGCCCGACAAGGGCAATCCGCGAAACCTACCAGTGCTCGCCTTTGAACACGTTCGCGAAAACGACCTGCTCCAGCGTCGGCCGCTGCTTGTCCGAGTCCGGTGGCGGCAGCTCCATGTCTTTGTCTCTGTCGCGCGAGTCCTTGTCGCGTGCGCTGCGCGCCGACGTGGACGAGGGGAACAGTTCGAAACCTTTCGACAGAATGTAGTCGTTGACCTTCGGCCACAACGCGTAGCTGATCGAAGCGGCGGTGCCGAGCGGTGTGGCGATGCTCTTTGGCCGCTCGATAATCGCTTTGACCACGGTGTCCGCCGCGTTATCGGGCGACCAGGTCGGCACGTAGCGGTACAACTTGGTCGGCGCAATCATTGGCGTGCGCACCAGCGGCATGTAGATCGCCGTGGTGTAGACGCGTTTGGCTTTCACTTCCGCGGACAGGCAGCGTGTGAAGGCATCGAGCGCGGCCTTGCTGGCGACATAGGCGGAGAAACGCGCCGCATTGGCGAGCACCCCGATCGAACTGATGTTGATGATATGACCGCGCCGGCGCTCGACCATCGACGGTAGCAAGCCCTGAATCAGCCGCACCGCGCCGAAGTAGTTGAGCTGCATGGTGCGTTCGTAGTCGTGGAAACGATCGAGTGATTCGATGACCGCGCGGCGGATCGAGCGGCCGGCGTTGTTGATGAGGAAATCGACTTGGCCGAATTCCTTGAGCACACCGGTGACCATCGAATCGATTGCCTTCAAATCGTTCAGGTCGCAAGGCCAGATGAAAGCCTGTCCACCGGCGGCCTGAATGATTTTCTGCGTCAGCTCCAGCTTGGATTTGGTGCGTGCGACGAGAATAACCTTGGCGCCGGCCATGGCCAGCCGCTTCGAGGTCGCGAAACCGATGCCGCTCGACGCGCCAGTGATCAGCACTACCTTGTCCCGGACGCGGCGTTCGAGCTTCGGCGATCTGCGGTAATTGATGTCGAGATACTGCTCCCAGTAGCTCCATAGTTTTCCGGCATAGCGGCCGATGTCCGGACACTTGATGCCACTACCGCGCAGGGCGGCGCGGGTGTCGCGCGCATCGAACTCGGTGCGATTCCAGGCGTAACTGAGCACCGAAATCGGCACGCCGATGGCGTCCGCGAACTGGCGCTTGGCGCTTTCCGGCGTCGCGCGGCCAAGTTGACGCGATAGTTTGCTGATGACGCCGGCAACCGGCGAAACATTGAGCTTGCTGGTGATTTCCGGGCCGTGCGCGGTCGCGAGGAAAATCTCGATCAGACGGCCGACCGTCGGTGAATGCGCCTGGAACAAGTGGAAGCAGCGGCGATCGAAATGTTCCTCGTGCGCGAGCCAGTCCACCGCGGAAGCGATGTAGTCGACTGGCGCAATCGGTACGCTGCCGCCTTCGACGCCGAGCAGTGGCATCCACTGCGGCACGCGCAGGCTGACGCGCTGCACCGACTTGAAGAAGTAGTAGGGGCCATCGATCTTGTCGATCTCGCCGGTCGCGGAATAGCCGACGACGACACCGGGACGGTAAATCCGGTATGGCACCGTGCACTCGCTGCGCACGAGCTTTTCCGCGAGAAACTTGGTGCGGTAATACGGATGCAGCAGCGGCTGGCCCTCATTGAACATGGTTTCAGTGAACGGGCCAACGAAATCGTCACCGGCTACCGCGACCGAACTCATGTGGTGCAAGCGCACGCCGCGGCTGAGGCCGTTGACCCACTCGACGACATGACGGGTGCCGCCGACGTTGACGCGATCGGCGACCACGTCGGTCATGGTCATGTCATAAACCGCCGCCAGATGGAAGACGTGATCGATCTTGCCCTTGATCTTTTTTCCTTCCGGCGTCGAGAACAGCCCGGGCGTAGTGATATCGCCGTGGATCGCCACCAGCTTCTTGCCGTTGTCGCCAAGGCGCCGGCACAGTGCGTCGAATTTATCCTGCGATCCTTCGCGGACAAGCACGTAAATCGTCGCGTTGCTGCGCTCGGCGAGACGCTCGACCAGAAAACGTCCGATAAAGCCGGTCGCACCAGTGACGAAATAGTTCATCTAACTACCTCCAAAAAATCCGTTCCTTGCGTTGGCCATAATCGCAACGGCTGTTCCCGTTGCTCTTTGGAGAATACAGTCGATCGCTGTCCGCCAGCGTGTATCGCTATAGCAAAATCCGCCGCAGGTCCGACAACAGCTTCACCAGCAGCACGATGAAGCGCGCGGCATACGCGCCGTCGATGACGCGATGATCGTACGATAGTGATAACGGTACCATCAGCCGCGGCACGAATTGGGTCCCGTCCCACGTTGGTTTCATCTGGCTGCGCGAGACACCGAGAATCGCGACTTCGGGCGCATTGATGATCGGTGTGAAGTGACTGCCGCCGATGCCGCCGAGCGACGAAATCGTGAAACAGCCGCCCTTCATTTCGTCTGGCTTGAGCTTGCCGTCGCGTGCCTTTTTCGCTAGATCCGCACATTCAGCGGCCAGTTGCACGACACCCTTGTGATCGACATCGCGGATCACCGGCACCACCAAGCCGTTCGGCGTATCGGCCGCGAAACCGATGTGGCAGTATTTTTTCAGAATCAGGTTTTCGCCGTCGGGTGCCAGCGAACCGTTGAATTCCGGGTACTGTTGCATCGCGACCTGACAGGCTTTCAGCAGAAACGGCAGCAGCGTCAATTTGGTCTTGCCGGCCGCCGCCAGTTCCTCGCCCTGTGCCTTGCGGAAGGCTTCCAGCTCGGTGATGTCCGCCTCGTCGCTCTGCGTGACATGCGGGATGTTCAGCCAAGAGCGATGCAGATGTGCCGCCGACAGTTTGCGGATACGCGCCAGTGGCTTGATTTCAATCGTGCCGAACTGCGCGAAATCGACCGCCGGAATTGGCGGGATGCCCGTGCCCGCCGCCGGCGTAGCCGCCGCTGGTCCGGTACGCAGCGCGGTTTTCACGAACCCTTGCACGTCCTCGCGCGTGACGCGCCCACGCGGGCCGGAGCCGTTGACGCGGCTCAGCTCGACGCCGAGTTCGCGCGCGAACTTGCGGATCGAGGGCGAAGCGTGTGGTAACGATCCGGCGGCGGCCGGGGTTGCGACTTCCAGCGGCGGCGGCACCGCGGCAGCGATCGTTTCGCGTGCTGGCGGCGCTGCCGATGCCGGCGCGGCTGCCTTTGGCGTTGCGGCCGCCGGTGCGGCGTCCGTAGTTTCAAGATCGCAGACGGCCGAACCAACCGAGACACGATCGCCGACCTTGAGTTTGAGCGTACGGACAATGCCGGCGGCCGGCGCCGGCACATCCATCGTCGCCTTTTCGGATTCCAGCGTGACTAGCGGTGCATCTTTCTCGACGCGGTCGCCATCCTTCACAAATACCTCGATGACCGGTATGTCGTGATAGTCGCCGACGTCGGGAACGGTGACGGCCGCCATCCGCGCCGGCGCGGCAGCGGCAGGTGTCGTCACCGCTGCTGCTTTTGTCTCTTCTTTGACGGCAGGCTTCGGCGCCGCCGCCGCCGGTTTGGCCGGCTTCGCATCGCCCACCGCTGTGCTCGCCTTCAGCATCGCCACCAGTGAGCCTTGCGAGACGCGATCGCCGAGCTTCACCTTGAGCGCGCCGACCACGCCCGCCTCCGGGGCTGGCACGTCCATCGTTGCCTTGTCGGATTCGAGCGTCAGCAGCGGTGCATCCTTATCGACGGTGTCGCCTGGCTTGACCAGGATGTCGATGACCGGAATGTCGTGATAGTCGCCGATATCGGGGACGGTAACTTCGATGTCCTTCGCCATGATCGTGCGTGCCCTTCAGATTTTCAGCGGATTCGGCTTTTCGGAATCCAGCCCATATTTTTTGATCGCCTCGGCGACTTTGCCAGCCGGCAACTGGCCGGCGTCGACCAATGCCTTAAGCGCTTTGACGGTAACCCAGTGGCGATCCACTTCGAAGAAGTGCCGCAGATTCTCGCGCGTATCGGAGCGTCCGAAGCCGTCGGTGCCGAGCACGTGATACGGCATTGGGATCCAGGCACGGACCTGATCGGCATAGCTCTTGATGTAGTCGGTCGCCGCGATCGCCGGGCCCGTCATGCCGCCGAGGCATTGCGTGACGTAAGGCTTGCGCGGCTTGTCCTGCGGATGCAGCAGATTCCAGCGTTCGCAGTCCTGTGCGTCGCGCGCGAGCTCGGTAAAGCTCGGCGCGCTCCACAGGTCGCTGGTCACGCCCCAGTCATTCTTCAGTAGCTCCGCGGCGGCAATCACTTCGCGCAGGATCGAGCCGGAGCCAAGCAACTGCACATGCGTTTCATTTGGCTTTTCGCAGGACTGGAACAGATAGAGTCCCTTGATGATGCCCTGCTCCACGCCCTCCGGCATTTTCGGATGCGTGTGGTTTTCGTTGTAAACCGTCAGGTAGTAATAGCCATCCTCGTGATCGACGAGCATGCGCCGCAGACCGTCGCGGATGATCGTCACCAACTCGTAGGAGAACGCCGGGTCGTAGGAGCGGCAATTCGGCACCACGCTGGCGAACACCGGGCTGTGGCCGTCTTCGTGCTGCAAGCCCTCGCCGTTCAGCGTCGTACGGCCGGCGGTACCGCCGAGCAGGAAGCCGCGGGCGCGCATGTCGCCAGCAGCCCAGCACAGATCGCCGATGCGCTGGAAGCCGAACATGGAATAGAAGATGAAGAACGGCAGCAACGCGATACCATGATTGGCATAGCTGGTCGCGGCCGCGATCCAGCTCGACATCGCGCCGGCTTCGGTGATGCCCTCTTCGAGAATCTGCCCTTTGATGTCTTCCTTGTAGAACGCCAGCTGGTCCGCGTCTTCCGGCTTGTACTTCTGGCCGACGCAGGAATAAATGCCGAGCTGGCGGAACATGCCTTCCATACCGAAAGTGCGCGCTTCGTCCGGCACGATCGGTACCACGCGCGGACCGATCTGTTTGTCGCGGATCAGGATCTGCAGGAACTGCACGAACGCCATCGTCGTGCTGATCTCGCGGTCGCCGGTGGATTCGAGCAGGCGCTGGAACGCGGCCAGCGGTGGCACTTCCAGCGTCTCGTTTTTCACGCGCCGCTGCGGCAGGAAACCGCCGAGCTTCTGGCGACGCTCATGCAGATATTTCATTTCCGGCGAATCCGCCGCCGGTTTGTAGAAGGGCGTGTCCGCGATCTGCGCATCGGAGATCGGCAGATGGAAGCGGTCGCGGAACGCCTTCAGCGCGGTTTCGCCCATTTTCTTTTGCTGATGGGTAACGTTCTGGCCTTCGCCGGATTCGCCCATGCCGTAGCCTTTGACCGTCTTCGCCAGGATCACGGTCGGCGTGCCGCTGTGTCGGGTTGCCGCGGCATAAGCGGCGTAAATCTTCTGCGGATCATGCCCACCGCGGTTTAACTTCCAGATGTCTTCATCACTGAGCTTGGCGACCAGTTCGAGCAGCTCCGGATACTTGCCGAAGAAGTTTTCGCGCGTGAACTTGCCGCCCTTGGCCTTGTAGGCCTGATATTCGCCGTCGACCGTCTCGTTGAAAGTTTTCATCAGCAGGCCGGTCTTGTCGCGCGCGATCAAAGGATCCCAGCGGCCGCCCCAGATTACTTTGATGACGTTCCAGCCAGCGCCCCGGAACGCGCCCTCGAGTTCCTGGATGATCTTGCCGTTGCCGCGCACCGGTCCGTCGAGACGCTGCAGGTTGCAGTTGATGACGAAAATGAGGTTGTCGAGTTTTTCACGTGCGGCGATGTCGATCGCGCCCAGCGATTCCGGTTCGTCCATTTCGCCGTCGCCGCAGAAGCACCAGACCTTGCGGCCCCCCATCTTCGCCATGCCGCGATTTTCCAGGTACTTCATCAGCCGCGCCTGATAGATCGCGGTGATCGGTCCCAGCCCCATGCTGACTGTGGCGAACTGCCAGAAGTCAGGCAACAGCCACGGATGCGGGTAGCTCGGCAGTCCCATACCCTGCTCGGCCTCCATCCGGAAGCGTCGCAGTTTCTCCTCGCTGAGCCGGCCTTCGAGGAAAGCGCGCGCATAAATGCCCGGTGTGCTATGCCCCTGGATGTAAACCAGATCCGCGCCGTCCGCGTGATCGGGACCTTTCCAGAAATGGTTAAGGCCGACGTCGTAAAGTGTTGCCGCCGAAGCGAAGCTGGCAATGTGGCCGCCGAGACCGGAATTCTGGCGGTTGGCGTTGATGACCATTGCCATCGCGTTCCAGCGGATGATTGAGCGAATCTTCCACTCCAGCTGCGGGTCGCCCGGCAGCCGGTCTTCGAGATGTGGCGGAATGGTGTTGACGTAAGCGGTGTTCGGCGAAAACGGAATGAACGCGCCGGACAGCCGCGCCTTTTCGTTCAGCGCTTCAATCAGGAAATGCGCGCGCTCCGGTCCCTCGCGTTCGAGCACCGCTTGCAGCGCTTCCACCCACTCCCGCGTTTCCTGTGGATCTGGATCAACATCTTGCTTCGGCTCGTACATGGTCATTCAAATGCTCCGACGCGCTCCCGGGACCGGTGCTGCGTCCATTGTGTAGGGACCTTAGGAGCTAAGCTTAATGCAAACGCACCACCCCGAAGTCAGGCGGCGCCTGAAGCTCTTTCCCACCGCTCGTTTTGCTGCACCTATCCATCGATCCATGCCGGCTCAGGAACGCCGGAACGGCAGCTCCACTTCCTGCGGCTCATGGCCGCGTGTGCGCAGCCAATCGCGCAGCGCCAGCCCGGTCGCCGCCGGCCAGTAGCGCGCTTCTGCCGGCGGGATGCTGCGGAATTCCACCAGCTCCTCGCCGAGCACGATCTCGCCGTCCGCCGGTACGTGATAAGCGATGATGAGCTGATTCATGCGCTCGAAGGTGTAGTGACCGACGAAGGTGGGATCGCGGCCTTTCAGCCCCAGTTCCTCTTCGACTTCGCGCAGCACCGCTTCCTCAGGCTTCTCATTTTTCTCCAGAAAACCGGTGATCAGCGCGAAAAATGGTGCAGTCCACGCGCGATTGCGCGCCAGCACGATATTGCCATGATGTTCGACAATGGCGGCGACCACGGGCGTCGGATTCTGCCAGTGCACGAAGCCGCAGGCTGGGTCGGAACAACCCAGCCGTGGACGTTCGCCATCGTGGCGTTCCACGAGCTCGCGCGTGCAGCGCGGACAAAACCTGAAATCGGTGGACATGGCGGTCAGACCTCGCTGGTGGCGGCGAAGGTTCCGCGCTGCGTCACCACTTTGCGCTCACCTGCGTAAAGATTGGTTTCAACGGTAATGCGCGCGCGCCGGAATTTGCGCAGCATTGCGACGAAACGCGTCCATTCGTCAGCTGGCGGCAGGCGCGTCTCAGCCGCCAAGTCGGCTAATGCCGGTTCCAGGAAATCGCATTCCGTATGCTGAACTACCAGCCGCGTATCGATCCCCTCCGCGGTCAGCGCGTGATGCAGCAGCGACCAGCCGCCGATGATCGCCAGCGTCGCCAGACTGCCGCCGAACGCGGTGCCGTGATGGTTCCGGTTCAGCGCCAGCGGCGCCGCCACGCGCAGGCGGTCCGGCGTACAGGACTCAACCGTAACGCCGAGCGCGGCGGTCAAAGGGATATTCCGGTGCAGGTATTCGGTGAATTGTTCGGGATTCATGGATTGGGTAAGGGTCAAATTTCACGAAACGCTTAATGGTGAATCCTAGCAGCCGGTCAGACTTGGGATGATCTGCTGCGGCTTCGGGCGCGCGGACGAAAACTACGCGCGCCTTCGTCAAATATGACCCGATATTCTCCTCAGGCGCGCATATTTTTCGCCTCACGCGCCCAAACCCTCGCGACGATCACCCAAGTCCGACAGGCTGCTAGCGGATAAAATCGCCGAATGAGCGAGCCTTCTTCATCCCACCCCGTTTTCCAGCGTCGCTTCCTCGGACCGCGCTTCTGGCCGCTGTGGATCGGCGTGGGTCTGATCCAGTTGCTGTGCCTGCTCCCGCTACCGTGGCTGGTCGCGACGGGTGCGCCGCTCGGGCGCCTGTTCGGGCATATCGCGAAAAACCGGCGTCGCGTAGCTGCGATAAATCTGAAGCTGTGCTTTCCAGAAATGCCGGAAGCTGATCGCGAGCGCTTGGTCAATGCGCACTTTGCCGCGCTCGGCGCTGGGCTGTTCGAGACAGCGGCCGCCTGGTTCACTTCGGATCGCCAGCTGCACACCGTTGGCGACGTGGTCGGACTCGAAAATCTGTATGCGGCGACGGCTGACGGCAGCGGTGCGCTGCTGCTCACCGGTCACTTCACGACGATGGAGATCGGGTCGCGCTACCTGTGCCTATCCGGAGTGAAGCTATCTGGAATGTACCGGCCGATCGACAATCCGCTGCTGGATTACTGGATGCGCCACTGGCGCGAGGATCGCTCCAAAGCGCCGGCGTTGCCGAAGGACGATCTGCGCGGAATCGTGCGCGCACTACGGCAGGGCGCTTCGATGTGGTATGCGCCGGACCAGACGCTGGAGGCGCCGAGCGCGTTGTTCGTGCCGTTTTTCGGCGTGCCCGCGCTGACATTGACCGCGACCTCCAAGCTCGCGCAAATGGGCCGTGCGCGCGTGGTGCCGTTTTTCCCGGCGCGCGTGAACGGCCGCTATCGCGTCACCGTCCTGCCGGCGCTGGAAAACTTCCCGAGCGGCGACGATGCCGCCGACGCGCGCCGCATCAACGCAGTGCTCGAAGATGCAATCCGCGAATGCCCGGAGCAGTACTTCTGGGTGCACAAGCGGTTCAAGTATCAGCCGGGGGATCGGCGGGATATTTATGATTGATGCTGGGGCGGCGGGCGCGGGGACTCAAGTTGCGCTCGCCATCAGCCACTCTCATGCGCGTGTTTGACGGACTCTTCCGGAACACCCTGCTATACCTCACTGCGATTCCAGGGCCCTCACTCTGGTGTATTTGCAACTACATATGGTGCAATGCACTTCGGCTATCGTGTATTACGAGCGGCGAGCTTGTAAGCCCCCGTAATTCCGCAA
Source organism: uncultured Salinisphaerales bacterium (assembly GCA_964581385.1). GTDB lineage: Bacteria > Pseudomonadota > Gammaproteobacteria > Nevskiales > Nevskiaceae > CAZOOK01. The sequence goes on along the minus strand of CAZOOK010000011.1, from coordinate 48,234 downwards.
ATCGGTTTTGTATATGAGAAAGCAGGACTATTACGAGGTGCTCGGCGCCGCCAGGCATGCCAGCAACGACGAATTGAAGAAAAGCTATCGCAAGCTCGCGATGAGGCTTCATCCGGACCGCAATCCTGATAACAAGGAAGCCGAGGAGAAATTTAAGGAGGCAAGCGAGGCTTACCAAATCCTTTCGGATCCGCAGAAACGCAAGACTTACGATCGTCACGGCCACGAAGGCTTGCAGCGTGCCAGCGGCACCGACATCTTCGGTGATATTTTCGGCGGCGCCGATGGCCGCCGCCGGGGTGGGGAGCGGCGTCGTTCCGACTGGTTCCATACGGTGGAGCCAACGCTGGAGCAGCCGGTATTCGTGGCGACGGAAACGGAGAAACGGAATTTGCCAAGAACCGGTTTCTTGAATGAATCACTGTTATCGCCAGACGAACTTCAGCGCGTCGTGGCGTACGCCCTCATTCAGGGGATCAGTGCGCTTGCCGACAATCAAGGTGCCGTTGTTTTCGTTCCAGTTCGACGCCGAGTGATCGGCGGAATGTCCCACATCTATTTCCATCCACAACGCGTCCGTACGCTGACTGACGCCGTATCGATCCTGTTTCCAAAAGCTTACGCGCAAGCAGCGCGTAGCCTGGGCTAGGGCTCGTTAACGTTAATAATATGAGCTCCTGATCAGGGAAACGTCTCCACGAAGAAACGTTTGACGCGGTATTGCCAGAGCGCGAACCAGTGCGGCGCGCCCCGGCCTTCGCCAGCGGCTTCAACGGTGGGATACTTGTTGATGACCGCTTCGAGAATGCGTTCTTGCTTCGGCTCCAGATCGACGAAGAGCAGGTGCTTGCCTTCATCCAGGACTCGCCTGAAGCGCTGGAAGCGCCCATTGGGTACTTGAATGCCGTGAAGACCACCTTCCCAGGTGAAGAATCCCAGCACAACAATGGCGAGAAGGACGAAGGGCGTCCATCCCGCTGGCGTTTCCGACCAGCCTGCCATGTACACTCCGGCGACAATCAGAATCGCCGCACACAGGCCAACGATGGCTCCCAGAATCGTCGAGTGGATGACGTCTTTCTTCATGAATGACATCACCGCGTGCAGATGGCGGTGCATGGCCATGCCGGTATCGTCCAGGGATAGCACATGGATCTGAGGGGTTACGATGCTTGCGCGTTCCAGATCCTGTTCCAACCGTTCCAGCTCATCGAGATCGGCGCTGATGAAAAAGTGGCACGTCATGCTCATGGCACTTCCTCCTCACTGAGGAAGCGACAGCCTACGCCCAGTCACCGCCTCAGGCAATAAAACGGGCTCGGATTTTGGCGGTTTATGGAAATTTGGGCTCCCAGCAGCAAATACGGATGGCACGCTTTTTCTCTTAGCGCCCGAGCCCCGTGTTTCTTCGGTGCGATTTGCGGCACCGGACCGATTACTTCACCAACCGGACTCTTGCATACTCCGGATTCAATCACCGTTTTGCCGGAGCGCCTTTGGACCCCACTGCGTTCGACATCAACGCGATGATCGCCTGCGGCATGGGAGCTGCTTTCTGGCTCACCGATCGTGCGAGCCCGACCAGTCGCGCACTGGTGGTTTATCTGATCGCGCTGGGGGTCGCGATTCTCGTCAATTCGCGGCTGGAACCGTTGATCAATATAGCAATGCCGCAATCGTGGTCGCGACTCATGGGTCTGCCGGAGACGGTAGCCTGTATCGCTGGTGGCGAATGGGGTTTGCGCGTCGGCCGCATGCTCGAAAGGCCCGAAGTCAGGCGTCGCGGTACCTTGATGATGCGCTGCGCGCAGGCACTAGTGCTGCTGTACGGTGTACTGACGACACTGCGCCCCGATCTGCGTGCGACGGTATTCGTCGAGGCGATCAGCCTGCGCAAAGCGCCGGCTGCGGCTTTTTATCTGTTCGCTACGCCCATGCTGTTCGCCGGATTACTCGCCGGGACGGCGGGCCTGCTCCTGCTCAAGCGGCGTCCCGATCCTGCAGAAGCTGCGCGCATTTCCGCGATGATGGCCGCAATGCCGATTCTGGCGTCGGCCTTGATCCTACCCAAGGTGGCCGCGCCGTATCTGGTCGCCGGGGGACAGCTGGTATTTCTGGTCGGCGCGCTCCGCTACTACATCCTGCAGGGCGCGCGCGCGCAGTTTCTCGGCCGCTTTCTCGCCCCGCAGGTCGCCGAGCTGGTGCAGCAGCGCGGGCTGCCGCAAGCGATGCGACCGCGGCGGCTGACGGCGTCGGTGGTGTGCTGCGACATCCGCGGCTTCACCGCGCATGCGCACGATCGTCCGCCGGAAGAAGTACTGCGTCTGCTGCGCGACTACTATGAGGACGTCGGCGCAATCGTTGCCGCGCACGACGGTACCATCAAGGACCTTGCCGGCGACGGCGTACTGATCATCATCGGCGCACCGCTGCCCTGCGAAAATTCGGCGCGTCAGGCACTCGAACTCGCACGCGATCTCATGTCCAGACTCTCGTCGCGTCTGGCGACTGAAAAGCTGGCCTGTGGAATTGGTGTCGCCACGGGCGAAATCGCGGTCGGGGTGATCGGCGAGGGCGCGCGCCTCGAATACGCGGCCGTCGGCCCGGCCGTGAATCTGGCGGCCCGATTGTGCGCCGCCGCCCGCGCCGGCGAAATCCGTGCCGATGACGCCACCCTGCATCTCGCCGGCGAAACAGCCGCGACGCGTGTTTTTGAACCAGTCAAAGGCTGGCCCGATCCGGTGGCGGTGAACATTCTTTCCCTGGTGAATCCGCAACAGGCGCAGGCCCAACCCGCTTCCGCCGCCTGAAACGATCTGCGACCAGGATTACGACTCAGGGTATCGATGCCGTCGGCGATAACAGCTGCTCGATCTGCGGCGCGACCAGCGCATATTCCTGCATCAATCCGTTGCAGGCTTCGCGTTGCCCTTCGCAGCGCGAAGTGAAGTGCGTGACGGTGCGTTCCGCGAGCTTTTCGAGCTGCTTCTTGACCACGGCTGGCGCCATCGGGCTGTTATCCGGGACGAAAGCCCAGACAATCTGCTCGGATGGCACTTCGATCACGGTCCAGCCGCTCGGCAGCGTGAAGCGGCGCACATCGCTACGCCCGGCCAGCATGGTGTGGACTGAAGCGACGTCCGGGTAGCCGATCATGCTAATCGGCGGTTCCGGCGGCGACGGCGCGCTGGCACAGCCCGCGCAGAGCAGAGCCACGAATGCGGCGGTCCGGAAAAATTTGTTCATCAGTCAGAGTCGAATGCGGCCAGTGCAGATGTCTTTATACATCACGAAATCGCCGAGCAGACTGTAGAACGGATATTTGAACGTCGCCGGCCGATTCTTCTCAAAGAAGAAATGACCGACCCAGGCAAAACCGTAGCCGACTACCGGGAGCAGCCACAGGCTTGCGTAATGCGCCGTCGCCAGCGCGAAGATCAGTGTCGCGATGACCAGTGAGGTGCCAGCAAAGTGCAAGCGCCGACAACTGCGATTGCCATGCTCACTGAGGTAGAACGGGTAAAACTCAGCAAATGAGGAAAATCCCGTCACGGCGGTATTCATGCGGGGCTCCGGCAGCCAGCGACCTTAGCAGTATATCCCGCCATTGCACGGGCAACTGCGCTAGGCTGACCCGTGTTGCCAACTGTATAAAAACAACCTCTTAACGAATGGACAAACCGATCATCGCAGGCTGGCGCGAATGGGTGGCGCTTCCGCAGCTTGGAATTCCAGCCATCAAGGCCAAGATCGACACCGGCGCCCGCACTTCCGCGATCCACACCTTTCATATCGAACGGGTGGCGCCCGACCGCGTGTACTTTGGTGTGCGCCCATCGCGCAAGCGCCAGCGTGCGGTCTGGTGCGAAGCGCAGTTGCACGATGAGCGCTGGGTCTCGGACTCCGGCGGCCATCGCGAATATCGTCCAGTCATCGTCACGCACGTCATGCTCGGCGGGCTGATTTGGCCGATAGAAGTTACGCTGACGGCGCGCGACACCATGCTGTTCCGCATGCTGATCGGGCGCAGTGCTCTCGCCGGTCGGTTCGTCGTCGATCCCGCCGCGTCGTATCACTTGGGCAGGAGAAAGAAATCATGAAGATCGCGATTCTGTCGCGCAACCGGCATCTGTACTCGACGCGCCGGCTCGTCGAAGCGGCAGAAGCGCGAGGCCACCAAGTCAGTGTCATCGATGTGTTGCGCTGCTACATGAATATCACGCCGCGCAAGCCGGAAATCCACTACCGCGGCGCACCGCTGGAACGCTTCGACGCAGTAATTCCACGCATCGGCGCGTCGGTCACGTTCTATGGCACCGCAGTCGTGCGCCAGTTCGAGATGATGGGCGTTTACACACTCAACGAATCGGTGGCGATTACGCGCTCGCGTGACAAGCTGCGTGCGTTACAGCTGCTCGCGCGCAGGGGCGTCGGCATGCCGCGCACCGGTTTCGCTTACGCGCCCGACGACACGCTTGACCTCATCAATCTCGTCGGGGGTGCGCCGATGGTGGTCAAGCTCGCCGAAGGCACGCAAGGCATCGGCGTTGTCCTCTGCGAAACCGCGGAAGCGGCTGAAAGCGTCATCGATGCCTTTCGTGGATTGAATGCCTATTTCTTCGTGCAGGATTTCGTCGCGGAATCGAAAGGCTCCGACATCCGCTGCTTCGTCGTCGGCAATCGCGTCGTCGCGGCCATGAAGCGGCAGGCCAAGGCCGGCGAATTCCGCTCCAACCTGCATCGCGGCGGCAGCGCAAAAACAGTGACGATTACTCCGGAGGAGCGCTCCACCGCGATCCGTGCCGCCAAAATCATGGGACTCAACGTCGCCGGTGTTGACCTGTTGCGCTCCAAGCGCGGACCAATGGTGCTGGAAGTAAACTCATCGCCCGGACTCGAAGGCATTGAAAACGCGTGCAAGCTCGATATTGCCTCGCTCATCATCGAATTCATCGAGAAAACGGCGAAGCCCGGAAAGACTAAGACCAGAGGTAAAGGGTAGCGGCAGCAGCTGCCAGACTTGGTTGATCGTCGCAGAAGTCGTGGACGATCAGGCGGACGGGCTCCGTCCGCCCGTGCGCTCCCGGCGCGAGGGCTCAATTTCTCGGAGCGCGGTTTGGTAGGATTTCCAGCCGCCGCCACGTTTTTTCGCTACATACATGGCTTTGTCTGCGGCATTCTTCAGTGCGTCAGCGGTATCTCCATCATCGGGGAACGAAGCAAATCCCAGGCTGCCCTGCACGCTCACTGTGCCCGCGCGCGTTGCGATCGGCGGTGCGAGCGCACGCAGCAGGCGTCTGGCGATGAGCTCCACTTGCGTCTCATCTTTCACTGAGTCGAACAGCATCATGAACTCATCTCCGCCATGACGTCCCACCACATCCCGATCGCGTAGACAGCCGCGCAAACGCTCCGATACCGCCTGCAAGACCTCGTCGCCCACATCATGGCCATATTGATCGTTGATCGGCTTGAAGCCGTCGAGATCGACGTAGCACAGTGTGAAGCGGGCGGGCGGCACGGTCGCGTTGCAATGGACGATGCGCGCACTCAATTCCGTATCGAACTTGAAACGATTCGCCAATCCAGTTAAGGCATCCGTCTGCGCCAGTCGTTCAACGACCTTCTGCTCTTGATCGCGTTCGCGCTTCAAGTTTCTGGCGACGAATTCGTAGATGAACGCCATGCCGGACGTGAAGATGAGGCCGATGACGCCGACCATCAATTGCATTCTTCCGGCGGTGGCAGGATCGAGCGCTCCATAAAAACGAAAGCCGGTCATTTCCAGGAGCGCAAACAGCACGATGACGGCGAGCGACGCGATGACCATGCCGGCGCCCCAGCGGGCACCGCCGAAGAAATACGCGACGAGTGGAGCAATCGCCATTAGTTGCGCCGCGCAGGACACGGCGGCGCCTCCCGAAACGCAGGTACCTGCCAGCACGGCGAAAAAAACTACAAGCACCATTGATACGCTGCATAAAACGTAGTTTCCGCTGCGGCGCAAGGTCCCCAACAGGAGCGCCGCGATGGCGACGATCGGCACACAGATCGCAAGGCCAAGGATTTTCGACCGCACCGGGAGAGGCGCCAGGGCAAGCACGACGCCAGTGGAGAAAATCACAACGCCGGTCAGCAGAAGCGTCATCGCCAGAATGCGCCCACGGCTCAGAGTGCTCGATTCCGTGCGAAGCGTGGGATGCACGAAGGTATCCACTAGCGCCAGGAATCGGGCTTTGATTCCCACGAGAATGGTTGCTTCGTGCCCGCTCTGCGGCGGTAATGACGTGCGGGTATCCGTGGCAGCGACCACTATCGGTGCCGCCGGTTTAGGTAATACCTGCGCCTGGGCTACCGGTGCAGAGTTCGTTGATGGCCGGAAAAAGCGCCATGTCGATCCGCCATTGCATTTGGCGTCGTACATCGCGCTATCGGCGGCTCTTTTCAAAGCGTCCGCATCGCGTCCGTCGCGCGGGTAGAACGCGAATCCCAAGCTGGCGCCGACCTGCAAGCGGCCAACGCTCGTTTCGATGGGTTTGCCGATAATCTGCAGCATCCGCTCCGCCAGCATTTCGACGCTACTGCCCTCCGCGTTGGGCAAGCACCCGGTCGCGTCAAACATCGCCATGAATTCGTCGCCGCCGTGGCGGCCAACGATATCGTTGCCGCGGAAGGAAAGACGCAGCCGTTCCGCGACGACCCGCAAAACTTCGTCGCCGACCCTGTGGCCATACTGATCGTTGATAGGCTTGAAGCCGTCCAGATCCACGCAGCAAAGCACGAACGGGCGCGGCGGAATCGCTGTACCACAGACCTCAATGCGCCGGCGCAGGTTGGTGTCGACACTGCGCCGGTTCGCCAGTCCAGTCAGCACATCCATCTGCGCCATTGTCAGCGCCTTCTGGTGCTCGCGGTCGCGCTCGCACTTCAGCTTGATTGCCGTGAGCTCGTAGGCAAAAGCCATCGCGGAAACAGCTAGAACGTTAATGAAGCAAATCAGCAGCTGCACGGTTCTCAAGTCGCGTGCATCACCTATGGTTTGCGGAAAGTGAATGCCGGCTCTTTCCGCCGCCACGAAGGTGAATACGATGAATAGCGACAACAGCAGCGAATAGCTGCCTCCGCGTGTGCTGCCAAAAAAATAGGCGACCAGCGGGGGCACCGCCAGCAGTTGCGCAGCCGATGACTGCATGATGCCGCCGGACAGACAGATGCCGACGACGACGGCCATTTCGATCAGCAGCCCCGTCGCCACGCTGCAAAACCGATAGCTGCCGTGCCGTTGCAATCGCGTCAGCAGCAGGCAGGTCCCAACGAAGGATGGGAAGCAGATGCCGAGACCCAATACCAAATTCAGCCGCGGGACACTGGTGAGTGGCAGGATGATGCACGCCAAGGCGAAGATGGATGCAAACGCGATCAACAAGCCAATCAGGACACGCGTCCGATAAAGCGTGTCAGGCTTCCGGCGCAACGCAGGGTGCACAAAGTATTCGACAACGCCGACAGTGCTCGGATCCCGGGCCACCGTCATAGTCGCTGTACAGCTGTCTCGAGTTGTCGTCACACAGTCACCGGCAATTGGACAGGTCCCGCAAAGACCCCAGATCAAAACGCCTGGACATCCCCGCGCGCGGTTCGCTGCGGCTTGTTATCGACGAGCCGAAGTTCTCCAATGCTATTTAGCGGATCGCGGAAGCCGGAAAGCGAAGAACAGGCGTCGAGCGGACGACTTCGGTACTCCCAGCGGTTAGAGGAGTGGGCCGGTGCCGTCAGCGGCACCAAGATTTCCGTTGTGCACCGCAGCGATCAGGGCGTTTGACGACAGGCCACAACATGTGATTGTTGGTAACCCCGTATCGGATCGGTGAAACGGGCGAACATGTCTTCAGCTGGATACCGGGGGTCCCGATGCTGTCGGCGCAGTATCTGTTGGCCCACACAATTCCCTCAGCCGCCGCTGTGCGGCGCCCACGATGATGCGTCGCCGGGCCTCGCTCGCCTGCGACCACTGCGCGATTTCGCCGATGCTGCGTCCGCAACCGATGCACACGCTCGCGGAATTGAGGGTGCAGGTGCCGATGCAAGGGCTGGCAACGGGAGTGTCCGGAGAATCTGTGGAAGTCATCGCGGAATCCGGTTGCGGAGTGCTACGAGCTGCCGGACGCGGACTGATACATCTGGTTGAAGTCACGCGCGTCAAAACCGTTCATGCGCTGGCTACCGACGAGAATGATCGGCACGCCGTGTCCGTGCAGCGCGCGATAGTCGGCGCGTCCTTTGTCCGAAGTTTCCACGTCATATTCGACAAAAGGAATGTTGTTGCGCTGGAAATACGTACGCGCCTTGCGACAGATACCGCACCAGCTCGCGCTGTACATGACTACCTTCTGCGCCGGCGGTGCCGCTTGCGAGCCGTCCGACGGGGCCCAGTCACTCTTCATAACCTCAGTGTCGGAATAAGTATTCACGCTCGGAATCACCCGCTCACTTTTGCCGGTGGCTGGCGGGTGGTCGTCGAAGTGCGTTTGCCCCTGGGCGTCGGCCCATTTGTACATATCGGCGCTGGCGGCTCCCGCTTGCAGCGCCGCCACCGCGAAAATCACCCAAGCAACTCCACGCATCGCTTTTGCCCGAATCCATGTTGAAACTGAAGACACTTTATCAGGACCGGCCAGACCGCCGTGACTGAAATCCTGCTGATTGGATGCGATGAATTACCGACTCGACCGCCCATCATGCCGTCGGGCAGAATTCTCCCGCGTGGAGCCGAACCGATCGAGGGAGCGGCCCGCATACGGAGTGAAGCGTGTGATGCGTATTTCGGGATTCTTGGTCGGTGCCGCCATTCTGCTGCCGGCGCTGGCTCACGCAGATGCGCCGGTCGACGCCATTGAGAATGTGAATTGTTCGGGGACGCTGACCACGAATATCGCGGACGCGCTGACGATCGACTGCAACGGCGATCTGTCGTTGCAGGGCGGGATTCTGTCGGCTGATTCCGGAATCAGCGTAACGGCAACGGGCAAGCTTTCGATCGACAGCGTCCAGTTTTCGACGGCGGCGCTTGCGCTCACGGCGGGCGGCGATCTGTCGGTCGCTAGCGATCTCGTGGCGAGTGGTTCGATCAGCATCGTGAGCACCGGTGGCGACATCACGAACGGCGGCAATCTGACGGCAGGCGGCTCGGTCAGCATCAGTGCCACGGGCGGCTCGATTTCTACTGGGAATGTCACGATCAGTGCGGACTCGGCCGATTTGATGGCCGGGAACTCTCTCACAGCCGGCGGAATAATATCGGTCGCGTCGGAACTCGATTTCACGGCCAGTGCTGAGCTGTCGATCAGCAACGATACTTCGATTTCCGCATCGACCGTTAATTTCACTTTGGACGGTCCACTGTCGATCGGATGGAACAATTTTGGAGTTTCCGTGAATCCTTATTCATCGGGCGTCTCCATCACTACGAACAGTCTCAACGCTTCCACCATTGAAGGAAATCTGATTCCCGAAAGTGCGATCTCCATCGCTCCCGGCGTGACGTTGGCCAATTCCGGCGAATCGGTGTCAGTGCCGCTGACGCCATCGGATCTGACTGTCGCGAGCTCAGGCAACACCTCGGGCAGCAATACAGGTTCCGGCGGACCGACCTCATCGAACGCCATGGCTGGCACTTCGGACCCCACCGGCGGCGCCTTCTCGATGCCGGTACTGGCACTGATGGGCGTACTGTTTGCAGTGCGCAAACGCCGAGCTGCGCGTAACAGCTAAGTTCTGCATTTTGCAATCGCGGCACGCGGCAGCGCGCATGCGACAATGCGCCCCGCACCTTCTCGCTGTCGCCCAGATTTCATGACCCATTCCACCACGGAGCGCATGCCGCCCGGCATCCCGAACATCGTCGTCAACGAGTTCGCGGAGCGTTTCTGCTTTTACGGGATCAATTCGATCCTGTCGGTGTACATGGTGAATTTCCTGCACTTCGGCGAGGCGCAGGCAACCACGTGGCAGTCGCTGTTCAAGTCGGGTGCGTATTTCTTTCCATTGCTCGGTGCGGTGGTGTCGGATGTGTTCCTCGCCAAGTTCCGCACCATCGTTCTGTTTTCGCTCGTGTATTGCGCCGGCTGTGCGGTGCTCGCATTTGGCGCAGGCGCACAGACGCTGGCAATGGGACTGTTCCTGATCGCGTTCGGCACGGGTGGAATCAAGCCCTGCGTATCGACCAACGTCGGCGATCAGTTCACGGATAAGAATGCGCATCTGATCGAGCGCGCGTTCTCCTGGTTTTATCTGTCGATCAATGCCGGCTCGCTGATTTCGATCTGGTTGTGTCCGATCCTGCTGCCACACTATGGTCCGCGTCTCGCGTTCGGGGTGCCGGGAATAGTGATGTTCACCGCGGTGCTGGTGTTCTGGTCAGGCCGCGGACGTTTCGCGGTAGTGCCGCCGGCCGGACGTGCGTGGCTCACGGACGTTCTCAGCGCAAGCGGACTGAAAACCATCGTCAATCTGCTGGTGATTTATCTGTTCATCGCATTCTTCTGGGCGCTCTGGGACCAGAGCAACGGTACGACCTGGACCTTGCAGGCGCAGTCGTCGCTGATGAACAAGAATCTCGGTTTCGGGCTGGTGCTCCTGCCCGCACAGATTCAGGTAGTCAACGCACTGTTCATTCTGATTCTGGTGCCGCTGTTCAGCTATGTTTTCTATCCGTTCTGGGAGAAATTCTTCACGGTTACGCCGCTGCGCAAGATCGGCATCGGACTGTTTGTCACCGCTAGCTCGTTTGTCGTCGTCGCATGGATCGAAGCGCGCATCCAGAGTGGCCATGTCGTCGACGTGTGGTGGCAGATTTTCGCCTATGCGCTGCTCACAGCCGGCGAGGTGCTGGTGTCGATCACGGGACTGGAGTTTTCGTACCGGCAGGCACCGCTGCGCATGAAGAGCTTCATCATGGCGTTGTTCTATTTGTCGGTCAGTCTCGGCAATCTGTTCACTGCCGGCGTGAATCACTACATGGTGCGGCCGCTAGCGGCGACGGCGATCGAAACCGGCGCTGAGACCTGGGTGCAACTCACCGATGTATCGCCGTTCGTCGTTGGCCAGAAAATCGATTTCGCGGGCAAAACCGGTATCGAGACGATGAGCGTCGATGGCAAGGCCGGCACGCTCGAAGGCACTTATCTGATCGCGGCGATCGATGGCGCCGGTAACCGCGTCGAGCTGATGGATGCGATCGAGCGCAAGCCCGTGGCCAGCCGCGGCCACTTCGACGCGGTCGCTGCGCAGGTCTCGACGTATGCGCTGGTCGGCCCGATTTACTTCCTGTTCTTCGCCGCGATTATGGTGGTGGCGGCGATACTGTTTATTTTCGTCGCAATGATCTATCGCGAACGTAGCTATGTGCGTCACGATGGCTCGGCGTCTGCAACCGCGGCTTGATGGTCATGACTGCAACCACCGAAAAACTCAAACTGCGTACCGAGCACAACAAGCTGGCCAAGCGCTTGCGTCGCCTCGTCGGTCAGGCGATTCAGGATTACGCGATGATCGCGCCCGGTGACCGCGTGATGGTGTGCCTATCCGGCGGTAAGGATTCGTACACGATGCTTGACGTGCTGATGCAACTGCGCGCGTCGGCGCCGGTGGAGTTCGAGCTAGTCGCGGTCAATCTCGACCAGAAGCAGCCGGACTTCCCGGCGGAAGTGCTGCCGAACTGGTGCGCAGAGCGCGGGATAGAATTCCGCCAGATCGAGCAGGACACGTATTCCGTGGTCAAGCGTGTGATTCCGGAAGGCAAGACGATGTGCTCGTTGTGCTCCCGGTTGCGGCGCGGCGCACTGTACAACTACGCTGAGGCGCAGGGGTTCAACAAGATTGCGCTTGGCCATCACCGCGATGACATCCTCGCAACGTTCTTTCTCAACCTTTTCTACGGCGGCAAGCTGTCGGCAATGCCGCCGAAGCTGAAGAGCGATGACGGCAACCACGTCGTCATCCGTCCGCTCGCGTATGCGTGCGAAGCCGATATCGCCGCTTATGCGGACGTGCGCGGTTTCCCGATCATCCCGTGCAATCTTTGCGGCTCGCAGGAAAATCTCCAGCGTAAGGTGGTGAGGCGCATGCTCGACGACTGGGAACGCCAGAACCCCGGCCGTGTCGAACACATCTTCGCGGCGCTGCGCAACGTTGCGCCGAGCCAGCTCGCCGACCCCAAGCTATTCGACTTCGCCGGCCTCGACGGCGGCGCTGGTGCCAACCGCAACTGGCTGATCGGCGGCGGCGAAAATCTCGAATGAAGATCATTCGCACTACGTTCGCGTTGGTCTTGATATTGCTGTCGCCGGCCGCTGATGCCGTTGACGCACCATTCCTATGGCAAGTGCAGAAGGCCGGCGGCACTCCGCATTACCTGCTCGGCTCAGTGCATTTGTTGCCAGAAGATGCCGCCGATCTGCCGGTGGCAATCGACACTGTGTATGCGCGCGCACGGGGACTGGTTTTCGAGAGCGATCTCGACGCGCTGAAAAGCACCGACCTGCAGCAGCGTCTGCTCCTGAGCGGCCGCGCCGGCAGCGGTGGGTTATCTGCCGAAGTCGGGCCGACGCTGTACGCGCGTACGCAGGCGCGGCTCAAGTCGCGCGGCCTGCCGGCGTCGTTCTGCGATGCGTTGCACGCGTGGTCGTGCGGGCTGTTCATGGAACTGGCGGCGTTCAGCAAGGCCGGCTTCGTCGGTGCCGCCGGCATCGACGAACAGCTCTATGAGCGCGCGGGACGCGACGGCAAGCCACGCCGCGGACTGGAGCCCGCGGAATCGCAGATCGCATTGTTCACGGACATGTCCAACGCAATGGCGAAGGAGGTGCTCGCCGCGAGCATTGACGATGACGACAACGGTCCCGATTCGCCGCAGGCGATCTACAAGGCCTGGCGTCGCAACGACATCTCCGCGCTCGGCACGCTCGTCAACGATATGCGCGACCGTTATCCGATGTTTTACGAGCGCCTGCTCGCCGCGCGCAACCGCGCCTGGATGGACGAACTGCCGGGAATCTACGCCGCGTCGCAATCGCAACTGGTCGTCGTCGGCGCCGCACATTGCGTCGGACCGGATGGGTTGATCGGACGTCTGCGCGCGCTCGGGTACGCGGTGGATCGGTACGATCTGAAGTGAGGGTTTCCGGCATTGGCGCTTCGCTTATACCCATCTCGATAGAGTGCATCCAGCGGCGAGCCCGGTAATATTCCGGGTAATGAGATTCGCGCGCGCATTTTTCCTCCTGGTTCTTGCAGTCGTTGCCGGCCCCGCGCTGGCCGGTGTCGATGTGCAGATTCGGGGGCTCGGCTCCGATGAGAGCGACAACGCGTACGCGAAGGACGCACTGCTCGGCTATGCCAAGGGCGTGGACGCAGCCAAAGGGCAGTACGATTCTTACGAAGTGCAGCGGCTGTTCAACGAGGGCGAGGCGGATATCCGCGCGGCGCTGCAACCGTTCGGCTGGTACAACCCAGTGGTCCGTTCCGAGCTGCGCGGTGCCATGCCGGACTGGACGGCGATCTACGAAGTCGATGCCGGTCCACCGACGACGATCACCGATGTCGATATCCAGCTCACCGGCGACGGCCGGGATTCGGCGGTCCTGCTGCGGGCGGTGAAGAAGCCGGGTGTGCGCACCGGCGAGCGCCTCAAGCATGGAGACTACGAAGACACCAAGACGCAGCTGATGAAAGCGGCCTACGCAGATGGTTATCTCGACGCCAATTTCACGCGCCGAGAACTGCGTGTCGATGTCAGCGCCAATACCGCCTCCATCGCGCTCACGCTCGACACCGGACCGCGCTACTACTTTGGCGAGATCACCATCGAGCAGGACGGTCATCTCGATGAGGTATTTCTGCGCCGCTATATCACCATGGTGCCCGGTCAGCCCTTCGATACCGACAAGCTGCTCGGGACGCAGTTCGCACTGACCGATCTCGACTATTTCCGCACCGTCGAAGTGGAGCCACAACGGGACCGCGCCGACGCCGATCATCACGTTCCGGTCCGCATTCACACGGCTTCCAAACCGCCGCGCGCCTACAAATTCGGTTTCGGCTACGGCACCGACACTGGTGTGCGCGGTCTGGTCGGCGCCGAGTTCCGGCGGCTCAATGAGGAAGGCCACAAACTCATCCTCACGCTGCAACCGTCGCAGAACATCAGCGCGGCGACCGCCGAATATCGGATTCCGATCGGACATAGTCCCGGCGACAACCTCAGTTTCACCGCGCAGGGGCTGACGGAGGACGTCGCCGACATCAACGAGCATCTGTACACGATTGGCACCAGCGTGAGCCGCCGGCTCGGTACCTGGAGCCCGCGCTATTACCTCGAATACACGCGCGATGCGTTTGCGTTCACCGATGAGCCACTGACGGTCAGCCGGTTGCTGATTCCCGGTATTTCTTTTTCGCACAGCGATGCCGATGATCCGATCTATCCGCGCCTCGGCTGGTCGGTGTTTATCGATCTGCATGGCGCGGACAACTCGATCTTCTCCGATTCGACCTTCATCCAGGGCGATATCAAGCTGCACGGCGTGGTGCCGCTATGGCCGCGCCTGCATCTGCTGGCGCGCGTGGAGCAGGGCGCGACGATGGTGTCGCAGTTTTCGCAGCTGCCGACGTCGCAACGTTTCTTCGCCGGTGGCGACGAAAGCGTGCGGGGTTACGCATACAAGTCCATCGGCCCCACGGATGCCAAAGGGCGCATCATCGGCGGGAAATTCATGACCACGGGCAGTGTTGAGCTGGACTATGACGTGTGGCGCAAATACGCGATCGCTACATTCTTCGATGCTGGTGGCTCCGACGATGTACCACAGGTGCGTCTCCATGAGGGTGTCGGGATCGGTCTGCGCTACCGCGCGCCGTTCGGTGCCTTCATGTTCGACATCGCGCATCCACTCGATCAAGGTGCCAGTCCGGTGCACCTGCATCTCGGCGTGCGAGTCGGACTGTGAAGTGGGTACGAAGGTTCGCGCTCGGGCTCGCCGTGATCGCGACGGCGATTGCCGCGGCGTTTTACGTGCTGACGTCCACGCAGAGCGGTCTGCGTATAGTCATCGCCGGCATGGAAAGGTTCGGCGGCGGCGTATTCAGCGCCAGCACGGCGAACGGTGCGCTGCGCGACGAACTCGACCTGCGGGATGTGCTGATCGCGACACCCGACGGTATGCGTATCCATGCCGATCGCGTGCGCCTGCGCTGGTTCCCTTTGGAGCTGGCGCGGCGGCGCCTGCATATCGCATCCAGTGAAATCGACGCGCTCACGATCACCTTGCCCTCTGCCGCTACCGGTCCGAGCAAAACCGTTCTGCCGGTGCGTCTGCCAATTGATGTGGTGATCGATGCCTTGCAACTACGCGGCCTTGCCATCAGTGAGTCGAAGAGAACATTGTTCAATCTCGACAGCGCCGATCTTGTTGGACGCTGGCTCGGCGAGCGGATTGAAATCGATAGCTTGAAAACGACGCTGCCGGAGACCGGCGCGGTGGTGCTCAATGCACAGGCACGCATGGCGCAGGATCGTGTGCTGCTAGAACAGATACACCTCGCGATCGACGGCGGCAGCGTCGATATGAACGGCACACTCGGTGTCGATCGCGTGCCGAGCAATTTTCATGTGCGCTGGCGTGATATGCACTGGCCGCTGATGCAAACGCAGCCGGAACAAGCGCCGGTCACCGATTTGCGTGGTGAGGCGCAGCTCTCGGGTTTACTCAATCGCTACACTTTTGAACTGAACGCAAACGCACTGCTGCACGGCCTCGCCGCGCAAGTTGCCGCACGTGGCAGCGGTGGGCTCGACGCGGTGCACATCGACACGCTGACTCTGCACGAGTCGCAGGCAACTGCGCGCGTGAGCGGTGACATCGCTTGGTCGCCGCAAATCCGCGCCAATCTGGATGTCAGCACCAAGCACTTCGATCCCGCGCTGCTCGCCGCGGACTGGCGCGGCGATATCAACGCCCGCGCCAGCACGCAAACCACATTCGCAGATGGCCAGCCGCGCATCGTGTTCACTGCCGATATCGCGAACTCGACCTTGCGCGGCTATCCACTGTCACTGAAGGCGCGCGGGCATGGTGACCTCAACGGCGCACACATCGATGAAGCCACGCTTCAGATCGCGCAGGGAAAAGTAGTGGCGCAAGGTACGGTTGTGTGGTCACCCGTACTGACCATCGACGCCGATCTTCTGCTCAGCCAGTTGGATCCGGCCGCGTTCGCGCCGCGCTGGGGCGGAAATTTGAACGGCAGTGCGCACCTGCGTACCACGCACTCCGGCGATACATCCGTGGGCCTGCCCGACATTGCGTTCGAGGTGCAGCTCGCGCAGTCGAAGCTGCGCGATTACCCGCTGACGCTGTCGTCGCAGGGCGACGTGCGCGAAGGCACAGTGACGCTGCAAAAGCTGACTCTGACTTCAGGCACGACCAAGCTATCCGCCAGCGGTCGCGTAACCCCGCCGTTCGCCGCCGAGGCACATCTGGACAGTCCCGATCTGGCGGCGCTTTATCCCGGCCTCTCCGGCACGCTTGCGTTCGACATGACGCTCAGCGGCGAGCGCGACAATCCGCATCTGCTGACCCATGGCACGGCCGCGAATCTGCACTATCTCGACTATCGCATCGGTAAAGCGGCGTGGAACGGTGATGTGCAGCCGCGTTCCCCGTCACGTGTGGAGCTGACCGCCGATGATGCGAGCGTAGGCCTGCGTATCGGACACGCCAAGCTGGGCATTGACGGCACCGAGGTCTATCACCACGCGCAACTCGACGCGGCCACCGAACGCGGCGACGTCAACATCACCTTTCAAGGCGGCTACGACCGCAAGCGCGAGGAATGGGGCGGTCAGCTCGTCGCGCTACGCATCGCGCCGTTGCAGCTGGCAGCGTGGTTGCTTGAAAAGCCGGCCGGTCTGCTGCTCGGCGCGCAGCGGCGCAGCCTCGAACCGGCCTGTCTCGCCAATGACGGCGGCCGCGCCTGTTTCAACATGCAGCGCGCGGTGCTGAATCCCGGGTTGCTGTTCGGCTGGTCGTTGCAGGCCGTGAAGCTGGATGGATTCAAGCCGCTACTGCCGCCGCAGATCGACGTGGCAGGGCAAGTCAACGGCAGCGGCGAGTTCCATTGGGTCGACGGCAACGTCAGCGACGCGAAGGCCGATTTGCGGTTGAGTGACGCGCATTTCCGGACGGCGGACGCGCCGTCGCTCGACATCGATCCGGCGACGCTGCATGTCGATGAGGATCACGACCGGCTGCACGCTGTGCTCGATGTGCACAGTCCACGCGGTACCGTTAGCGCCGACGTGACGGCGGAGCCGGCTCCACAGATGGCCGATCGTGCGTTGACCGGCCAATTGCAAGTCGAGGTGCCGGACCTTGCGTTCGTGCGGCCCTTCATTCGCGAACTGCGCTCGATCGGCGGACATATCGAAGGCAAGCTGAACTTTGCCGGCACCATCGCACAGCCACGGCTCGCTGGCGACATGGCTCTCAAGGACGGCACGGCGCGGCTGGCGACGCCCGGCATCGAGATTACAGATATCGATGTCAGTGTTGCCGGCAATGGCGACGGTCCGCTCGCCGTCAAAGGCACGATGCATTCCGGTGGCGGTACGCTCAATCTCGCTGGCACAGTCGATCCGGCGCAGGTGCCGCCGCGTGTCGATCTGAATCTGAACGGCGATTCCTTTCAGGCGGTCGCGACGCGCGATGCCCGCATCTGGGTCAGTCCGGCTCTGCGTCTTACCAGCGATGCGGACGGCGTCAAACTCAATGGTGCACTGATCGTGCCGAAGGCGGATATCACGCCGGAAGGATTCGAAGGCGGCGTTTCGACCAGCGGCGATCAAATCATCGTCGGTGAGGACCAGAAAAAGCCGGCGTCGAAGCTGAAGATGTCGTCAATCGTTGCGTTTCAGCTCGGCGATGCGGTGCGCTTCAAGGGCTTCGGGCTGACCACGCGGCTGGAGGGCACGGTCGTGGTATTCGACGAACCACCACGGGATACGCGCGCGCAGGGCCTGGTGCGTCTGGTCGATGGCCAATACAAGGCGTACGGACAGGATTTGCGCATTGACACCGGACAGTTGATTTTCAGCGGTGGCACAGTGACCACACCGGCGGTGGATCTGTATGCAACGCGCCATCCACGCGACGACATCACCGTCGGTGTACGTGTGCGTGGCACGCTCGACAAACCGATGCTGACGCTCGATTCCGATCCGGCAATGGCGCGCGAACAGCAACTGTCATGGCTGCTGCTGGGGCGTCCGCTCGACCAGAACTCAACTGCCGATCGCAGTCTGGTTTCAGGTGCCGCACTGTCGCTGGGTCTCACCGGCGGCGACTATCTCGCACAGCAATTGGGCAAACGCGTAGGCATTGATGAAGTATCGGTCGGTGCCGCGCCGGCCGGTGGCTCCGATGTCGCCGCCGATCCCACATTGATCGCCGGCTCGCAAGCTGCACAGACTCCGGGCGGCACTCCGGTCGGTTCGCAGACCGCGCAGCTAACGCTTGGCAAATACCTTACGCCGCGCCTGTTTGTCAGCTACGGCGTCAGCCTGTTCCAGCCGGGCCAGACGTTCCGCCTGCTCTACGATCTTGGCCATGGCTTCAAAGTGCAGACCGAAGCCGGTGTTGCCAGCGGTGGTGATGTGATTTATACGATCGAGCGCGGACACTGAACTCGGCGTCGAAACGAGCCGCTCAAACGAGCCGCTGCGTAATCCACAGCCCGATCTGTTCGATCTCCTCAGCGCAGACTTGGTGTTGCATCGGATACTCATGCCAATCCACTGCATAGCCGATGCTACGCAGGAAATCGCGCGCCATGGTGCCCAGCCATAGCGGTAACACAGCGTCGTCTTCGCCGTGACACATCAGTATTGGCAGGTCGGCATTGGCTGCGTGCCGTTCCGCGGTGAGCGAGTCGGCCATCGGCAGAAATGTAGACAGCGCAAGGATGCCACCGAGGCGCAGCGGAAAACGCAATCCCGCATGCAGGGCGATCACCCCGCCCTGCGAAAAGCCGGCGAGGACGATGTGGTCGGCCGCGATGCCGGCCGTCAGTTCGCGCGTGATGAAGCTATCGATAGTCCGTAACGAAGCACGAATGCCGGCTTCGTCCTGAAGATCCATGCGTGTGGTGCTGAGGATATCGAACCAGGCGCGCATGCGCATACCGCCGTTGATCGTGACCGGCCGCACGGGCGCATGCGGAAAGATGAATCGCACGCCGGTGCCGGCCGGCAAGTCGAGTTCCGGAACGATCGGTAAAAAGTCGTGGCCATCGGCGCCCAGCCCGTGTAGCCAGATCACGCTGGCGACGGCCGGAACGGCGGGTTCGATGATAACGGCTTCCTGGGTTTCACGGATGTTCATGGTCACTGGGGTAGAAGCGGATAAAATGCACGTCAACCTTACTAGGGTCTGCCGTCAAATGCTTGATCGCTGCGACCAGGCGATTGACGACAGACCCTGGATTCACGCCGCCCTGAAACGCGGCCCGCACTGAATTTCACCATGCGTCTTCTTGCAAGCCTAATATTCAGCCTCATATTCGCGGCGCTGCTGGTCACTGCATGCGGCCAGACCGGTCCGCTGCAATTCCCTAAGCCGGCGACGTCTACCGGCAGCGGGCAACCGACGAAGCAGGATTCAAGCGCCGGCTCCGTATCACAGCCCGCCAAGCAGGTCGAATCTACTTCACCGACGATGCCACCGCCGCCAACCTCCATCTCTCCTCCCCCCACCGTACCGGCCAACTGAACTGTGGACCACTTCAACTATCGCGACGGTGAGCTCTACGCCGAGCAAGTTTCGCTGACCGACATTGCTGCGCGCTTCGGTACGCCGTGTTACGTCTATTCGCGTGCGACGCTGGAACGGCACTATCGGGCCTTCGACGATGCCCTGGCCGGCATCGACCACGGTGTGTTCTATGCGGTGAAAGCGAACTCCAATCTTGCGGTACTGCAAGTGCTAGCCAGGCTCGGCAGTGGCTTCGACATTGTCTCCGGCGGCGAACTCGCGCGCGTGCTACGCGCAGGCGGCGATCCGTCCAAGGTGGTGTTCTCCGGCGTTGGCAAGCACCCGGACGAAATCGAGGCTGCTCTGGACGCTGGCATTTTTTGCTTCAACGTCGAGTCAGAAGCGGAACTGAAGCGCATCTCCGGCATTGCCGCCGCGCGCGGTGCGCGCGCCAACATCGCGCTGCGCGTGAATCCGGATGTCGATGCAAAGACGCACCCGTACATCTCGACCGGGCTCAAGGACAACAAGTTTGGCGTGGATATCGCGGAAGCCGAGCGGTTGTACGACATGGCGAACCTGCTGCCGGGCGTGGTCGTGCACGGTGTCGATTGTCATATCGGTTCGCAGCTGTGCGAGTTGTCACCGTTTCTCGATGCGCTCGATCGCGTGCTCGCGCTCATTGAGCGGCTTGCGATGCGCGGCATCAAGCTGCAGCACATCGATGTCGGTGGCGGACTCGGCGTGCGCTACCGCGATGAGAATCCGCCGGAGCCCGCAGCATGGGCGCAGGCGCTGCGACCGAAACTCCAGGGCCGTGGACTCAGGGTGATGACGGAACCAGGGCGCGCGATCGCCGGCAACGCGGGGGTGCTGCTGACGCGCGTCGAATTGCTGAAGCCGACCGCGCACAAGAATTTCGCGATCGTCGACGCCGCGATGAACGACCTGTTGCGGCCGTCGCTGTACAAGGCTTGGCACGACATCGTCCCGGTGCGTCCGCGCGTCGGCGCGGCGACGACTCCCGTCTGGGATATCGTCGGCCCGGTCTGCGAGACCGGGGATTGGCTCGGCAAGGATCGCGAACTCGCACTCGCCGAGGGTGATCTTTTGGCGATCCGTACGGCGGGCGCCTATGGTTTCGTCATGAGCGGCAACTACAACTCGCGTCCGCGCGTGGCGGAGCTGCTCGTCGATGGCGAGAACGTGCATCTTGCAAGATCACGCGAGACTTACGAGGACTTGTGGCGCGGAGAAGCGCTGCTGTGAGCGCCGCCAAGCAGCCAATCATCCTGATCGACGCGTCAGGCTGGCTGTTTCGTGCGTTCCATGCGTTGCCACCGCTGACTAGTTCCGCCGGTCAGCCGACCGGCGCGATCTACGGCATGGTCAACATGCTGCGGCGCCTGCTGCGTGAATACCGCCCGGCACGCATCGCGGTGGTGTTCGACGCGCCGGGCAAAACCTTTCGCGACGAAATCTATGTGGATTACAAGGCGAACCGCGATGCGACGCCGGAGGATTTGTCGTCGCAATTCGCAGGCGTAGTCGACGTCGTGCGCGCACTCGGGCTGCCACTGCTCCAAGTCGATGGGGTCGAAGCTGACGATGTGATCGGTACACTGGCGAAGCGCGCCGAGGACGCTGGCCACGACGTGCTGATTGTCACCAGCGACAAAGACATGGCGCAGCTCGTCGATGCGCGTGTGCATTTGCTCGACACCATGAAGAACCGTCGGCTCGACGCAGCCGGCGTCGAGGAGAAATTCGGTGTGCCGCCGGAACGCATCGTCGATTACCTTGCGTTGGTGGGCGATACCAGCGACAACATTCCTGGCGTGCCAATGGTCGGTCCGAAGACGGCGGCGAAGTGGCTCAAGGAGCATGGCTCGCTGGCCGGAATCGTCGCGCATGCAGCCGATATCACCGGCAAGGCCGGCGAAAACCTGCGCGACTGCATCGCGCGCAATCAACTGCCGATGGCGCAAAAGCTGGCCACCATCGCTTGCGATGTGGAGCTGCCCGTCATACTGGATGCACTGGTGTCGTCGGAACCGGACGCGGACCGGTTGCGCGAGCTCTATCGGCAGTTTGGCTTCGGAAGATTGCTGGCTGAACTCGATGGCGCGGAAGCGAAAGCAGCGGAAGCGGGAACTGAGCACACGAGCCCGGCGGGTCATACGCCTGACGGTGCGAATTCGCCCGGCGAACAAACAGCAGCGATCGATTCGCCGCGCACGCGCGCGGAGGCGGTGCTCGACGAGGCTGCGTTGGCGGCGATGCTGAAACAGCTCGAGCAGGCAGAACTGATCTGCGTGGATACCGAAACCGACAGCCTCGATTCGATGCGCGCCCGGCTGGTCGGGCTGTCGTTCGCGGTGACCGCGGGTGCCGGTTGGTACGTACCCGTCGCGCATGACTATCTTGGCGCGCCGCCACAGTTGCCATGCGACGAGGTACTGAAGAAATTAAAGCCTCTGCTTGAAGATGTGCGCAAGCCAAAGGTCGGCCAACACATCAAGTACGACCTCAATGTGCTCGCGCGCCACGGCATCGAAGTGCGCGGCGTGGCGTTCGACACGATGCTCGAAAGTTACGTGCTCGACGCGGCCGGCAACCGTCACGACATGGACACGCTCGCGGAAAAATATCTGAACCACCGCACGATTCACTACGAGGATGTCGCCGGCAAGGGCAAATCACAGATCACGTTCAATCAGGTTTCGATCGACAAGGCCACCGAATATTCCGCCGAGGACGCGGACATCACGTTGCGTCTGCACCACATGCTATATCCGCGCGTTTGCGAAGTTGCCGCGCTGAAGCACGTGTTTGAGACGATCGAAATGCCGCTCGTGCCGGTGCTGGCATGCATGGAACGTGACGGCATGAAGATCGATAGTGACCTGCTCACGCGCATCGGCACCGAGCTGGCGTTGCGCATGAATGAGACGCAGGCGCAGGCGTTTCGGGAAGCGGGCGGCGAATTCAATCTGGGTTCGCCAAAGCAGCTGCAAACGATTCTCTACGAGAAGCTGCAATTGCCGGTGCTTGGCAAGACGCCGAAAGGCGATCCCTCGACCGCCGAAGAGGTGCTCGAACAGCTCGCCGCCACACATGCGCTACCGCGATTGATTCTCGATTGGCGCGGCTTGTCGAAGCTGCGCTCGACCTACGCGGATTCGCTGCCATTACAGGTCAATCCGCAGACGGGACGAATCCATACCAGTTACCACCAGGCGGTGGCCGCGACCGGCCGGCTGTCGTCGTCCGATCCGAATCTGCAAAACATCCCGATCCGCACCGCCGAGGGGCGGCGTATTCGCGAAGCATTCATTGCTGAGCCCGGCAGCGCACTTCTATCGGTTGACTATTCGCAGATCGAACTGCGATTGATGGCGCATCTATCGGCCGATCCGCGCCTGCGCGAGGCATTCGCCAAAGGTCTCGACATCCATCAGGCGACGGCCGCCGAAGTGTTCGGACTCCCGCTGGAACAAGTCCACAGTGAGCAGCGCCGCGCCGCGAAAGCGATCAATTTCGGACTGATCTACGGCATATCGGCCTTCGGTCTGGCGCGCCAGCTCGGCATCGGACGCGCCGAAGCACAGAGTTACATGGAGACGTTTTTCGCGCGCTACCCGGGTGTGAAGCGCTATATGGAAGAGACGCGCGTGCAGGCGCGCGAACGCCGCTATGTCGAAACGCTATTCGGGCGCCGTCTTTATCTGAAAGATATCGACTCGCGCAATGCCGCCGCGCGCGGCTATGCCGAACGCATCGCCATCAATGCGCCACTGCAAGGTACGGCTGCCGACCTGATCAAGTTGGCGATGATCGATCTGCACGGCTGGCTTGCCCAGTACGCGCCGCCGATCCGGATGATCCTGCAGGTGCACGACGAACTGGTGTTCGAAGGTCCCCATGCGCAAATCGGCGAGTTGGCACAGGGTATCGCCGAACGCATGTGCCGGATCGCGAAGCTGGAGGTTCCGATCGTTGCGAACTGGGGAATCGGTCCGAACTGGGACCGCAGCCACGATGGGGGCGGCGAAGCGCGTTCGTAACGCTTTTTTACGAGAACTTAAAATACTTTTACATCAATAAGTTGAACCAACATTGCAAGCTTTTTGAGGCTGCTCCCGGAAATTTTGCTGCGTTGCGTTGAACTTGTTTTCCGGTGTTGCCTCTAATCCTGCGAGCGGCGATCTCCCTGTCGCGCTCCCGCCCTCTTACTCCCTGGGCGGAATTTCCGGCACCCCCAAGCCGGAACTCGTTGCCCGGCGGCTCCTCCCTGTGCCGCCGGGCAATTTTTTTTGCTATGCCACCGGATCCGCGGAATCCGCGCCGAGCAGCGCCGTGACCGCAGCGCGCGCTTCCTCGACGCCGCTGCGCGCCAGCGCTGAAAACAGCTGCACGCCAATATCACCCGGCAGCTCGTGGCGGACTTTCAGCAGCGTCTGCTTGGCGGCGCCGAACGACAGCTTGTCGGCTTTCGTGAGCAGAATGTGAACGCGCCTGCCGTGCGCGTGCGCCCAGTCCAGCATCTGCCGATCAATGTCCGTCAGCGGACGACGCACATCCATCATGATGACGACGCCGCGCAGATTCGGCCGCTCGCTGATGTAGCCGCCGACCAGCGTGCGCCAGCGCTTGCGGATCGCTTCCGGTACGGCGGCGTAGCCGTAGCCCGGCAAGTCCACCAGCCGCGCGCCGCCGCTGAGTCCAAATAGGTTGATGAGCTGCGTGCGGCCGGGTGTTTTGCTGACGCGCGCAAGCTGGCGGTGATTGCTGAGCGTATTGAGGGCACTCGATTTGCCGGAGTTGGAGCGGCCGACGAAAGCCACTTCTGGGGCGTCATCGTGCGGCAGCTGGCGGCCGTCCGCCGCGGAAAGCAGAAACTGTGCGGACGCGAATAGGTTGGGCGTCGCATCCGCGGTTGAATCTGAAGTTGACGTCGAACGAGGCACTTTAAGTCGGGCTTGTTGTAAACTTTCACCGCAACATAGTTCTTTCCGGCGCTGATCACCAGTCGCCGGGATATCCCATCCGGAGCCGTTCATGAAGCGCCTGCTGCTAGCGTCAGTTCTGTCTGTGAGCTTGTCCAGTGTCTTTGCGGAAGGTGCAAAGCAGGATCCGTTCGTCCATGGCGATGCCGGTGCCGGCGCGGCCAAGGCGGCGACTTGCTTCGCCTGTCATGGCCCTAACGGCAACGGTGCGATCAACCCTGAATGGCCGAAACTAGCCGCACAGCATTCCGCGTACATCTATTCGCAGCTGAATGCGTTCAAATCCAGCCAGCGCAAGAATCCGGTCATGATGGGTCAGGCGTCGGCGCTATCGGATGAAGACATGCGCAACCTCGGTGCGTTTTTCGCCTCGCAGGCGGCAGTACCGGGCGTCGCCAGTGCGGACGCGGTCAAGGTCGCCGAAAAGCTTTATCGTGCCGGCGACGCGACGCGTGCTCTGCCCGCATGCTCCGGCTGCCACGGCCCGCAGGGCCTCGGCAATGCCGCGGCGGCAATGCCGCGCCTGTCCGGCCAGAATAGTGGCTACGTCGTCGCACAGCTCAAGGCCTATCGCGCCGGTGAGCGCGGCGCCGGCGACAAGGACACGAAGGGCAAGATGATGAAGGCCGTGGCCGCCCAGCTGTCGGATACTGAAATCGCCGCGCTGGGTTCATACGTATCCGGCCTGCAGTAAGGCCGCAACGGCGGTATGCACCGGCTGCACCGCCTCTGCCATTTACTCCTGGTCGTTCTCTTAGCGGCTTGTTCGTCGCGCACCGGTGCCAGCGGCGCGTTCCAGCAAGGCAAGGAATACACGCTTGCGACGCACGCCGCCGCGCCGGCCGACGGCCACAAAGTTCTCGTACAAGAGTTTTTCTGGTACGGCTGTCCACACTGCTTTGCGTTTGATCCGACGTTGCGCGAGTGGGTGCGGCAGATTCCGCGCGATGTGTCCTTTGAGCGCGTTCCGGCCACGCTTGGGCGGCCTGTTGGTGTCCTGCATGCGCGTGCGTTTTACATCGCGCAGATACTCCGAGTTTCTGACAGTATCCACATTCCGCTGTTCGAGGCGATTCACGAAGGTGGCCGACCGCTGGAAACCCTCGACGACCTGCGCAGCTTTTTCGGTGAGAAAGCGCTGGTCGCAGCAACCGCGTTTGATGTCGCGGCAAATGATCCGTTGGTCGAAAGCCGGTTGCGCCGCGCTGACGAATTGGCGCGTAATTATGGCGTGACCGGTGTACCGACGATGGTTGTCGATGGCCGTTATTTGACTGATGGTGGGATGGCCGGCGATTTTAGCCGTATGCTGCAAGTGGTCGATTTTCTTGTCGAGAAGGCGCGCAAGGAGCGCAAACTCTGAAGACACAATACGCCAGAATTCTGGCCGGGCTGTTGCTCTCGGCGGGAAATGCGGTACAGGCGGCCGGCGTTACCGAGCCGCAGCAGTTCTGCAAATCCCTTGCCCACCGCCTGGCGCACGTCAACGAGGCACGCTGCAATGCGGCGCAGCTGGAAGTCGGCGCACACAGCGTGCAGAAGCGACCGTTGCTGGTGCGCGATTTTCCGCAGACCGAAACCACCGGCGGTGAGCCGCCGCGAGTGCTGATGGTCGGCGCGATCCACGGTGACGAACTGGCGGCGGTCGAGCTGGTTTTCGACTGGATGCATCGGCTCGACACGACCAAGGAACGGTCGGTCTATTGGCGCGTCGCGCCCTTGGTGAATCCCGACGGCCTGTTCGCGCGCAATCCGACCCGCGTCAACGCCGCCGGTGTTGATCTCAACCGCAACTTCCCTGCACCCGATGCGGCAACGCAGGCGCTCAAGTATTGGATCACCAAGACAGGTCGCGACCCGCATCGTTATCCGGGTGTCGCGCCGGCCTCCGAGCCGGAGACGCGCTGGCTCGTCGAACAAATCGCCAAGTTCCAGCCCGATGCCATCATCAGCGTGCACGCGCCATACGGCGTGCTCGACTACGACGGCCCGCCCGAGGCGCCACACAAGGTCGGCTATCTGCGCCTGCAACCGATCGGCACCTACCCCGGCTCACTTGGCGATTACGCCGGACTCAGCCTTGGTCTGCCGGTGGTGACACTGGAACTTCCGCAATCGACGCGGATTCCCACAAAGGAGGAGTCGTCACGGATGTGGGCCGATCTTGGCGACTGGCTCAATCACCACCTGCCCGCCCATCGACATACCGCACCCGCGCAGACGGCGAGTGCTGCGATCAATGACGAGAAAAGGGATTTTCTAGAAGCTGCCGGCGAACCCGACGTCCCGATCGATTCAAGCTGGGCCGAATGCATTTTCACTTCGCCGGCGTCTGCTTCCCGCTGGCCGACTCAGACAACCGCTGGCTCGTCGCTGTTCGGCACCTGTCCAGTGACGTCGGGCTCGGTGCGCGCCGATACCGGCGCGGTGGCCTCAGTCCCTTGGATCCGCGCAATGTGAAACAAGGCGTCGCCCTCGTAAACCAAGGGCAGATTCAAGCGGCCGATAATCAGACCATTGGCCAATGCCGTGACCGGAGTTTCCATTTCACCGAATGGATCGCCGACTATGCCGAGCACTTGTCCCTTGCGCACCTCGTCGCCCAGGCGAGCCTGCGCGCGCAGAATTCCGCTCGCCGGCGCACGCGTCCATACGCTGGAACGGGCGATCACCGGTTCTGTCGCCGGCGACAGCGGCTCGATCGGCGGCGGTAGCATGCCGAGCAGATGCATGACGTTCTGCACGCCAAGCACGCCGATACGAATGCAGACTTCGTCAAAGCGCAGCGCTTCGCTCGACTCGTAAAGCAGCACCGGGATGCCTTTTTTTGTCGTGTATTCTCGCAATGTTCCGGCGGCTGGCGTCGAGTTGAGCAGTAACGGCGCACCGAAGGCTTTGGCCAACCGCAGATTTTCGGGTTGTGACAGATCGGTGCGGATCTGTGGCAGGTTCGGCCGGTGGATCGCGCCGGTATGCAGATCGATGCCGTAGTCGCAGCGGCCGACGACGGCATTCAAGAACAGGTATGCGAGCCGTGCCGCGAGTGAACCGGTATCGCTGCCCGGAAAGCTGCGATTGAGATCACGCCGGTCCGGCAGGTAACGGGATTGCAGCAGGAAGGCGGGCACGTTAACGATCGGGATCGCCAGCAATGTGCCCCGCAGTTCATCGAGCGCGGGTAGTTTGAGTAGCCGACGGATGATTTCGACGCCGATGATTTCATCGCCATGCAGTGCCGCACTGACAAACAGCTTTGGCCCCGGCGTAGTGCCGTGCTGTACGATCACTGGCAGATTCACTGGCGCGTTGGTATAGAGATTCGCCACCTGCAGGTTGACGGTACGACGCTCGCCCGGCGCGATTCTCACGCCGCCAAGTTCAAACGTCTCTCTTTCCGCGTCCATAACTCAATTTAACCTAGAAACGGCAGTTGGTCGCGCACGGCTTGTGCCATGGAGGGAGTGCCCGCCTTTATGCGCATACGGGTAAAGTTATAAACTTGCGGGCCGGCGTTGTACGGCTGCGGCGCGACAGCGCCGTCCGACCCGTAATTTCATGCGCATTATCCAAGTCAATTCCATTTTCAACGGCGGTGGCGTCGATACGCAGACGTTGGAACTCTGCGCGGGACTGGTTGAGCAGGGTCACGAGGTCATGCTTGCGATCCGCCAAGGTGCGCGTTGGACCGCGCGTGCGACCGCCGTGCCGGGTTTGCGTATCGAATATGTCGAAGGCTCCAAAGTCGCATGGGGGCTACGCTTGCGCCGGTTATCGGAACAATTCGGAGCGCAGATTCTCCATGCGCATCACGGGCGCGATTTCTGGGTCACCGGCGTTGCCGCGCGACTTGCCAACAACCGCCCCGAGGTCGCTCTGACGCGCCATCTGATGACGCCGCTCAGCGCCACCAGCGCGCGTTTTCTGTTGCGGCTGGGTCATGTAACGGCGGTTTCCAAAGCGGTGTTCGACGATCTCGCCGCTCAGCTTCATGGCGATCCGCGCAGACTGCATCTGATTTACGCTGGCATCGATACAGCCCGTTTCAAACCGGATAAAAAAGCGCGGTCGCAGATGCGCCAAGCATTCGGTTGGGACGAATCACATGTGGTTTTCGCGGTGATCGGCGGCGCCGGCCTTCCGGACGGCAAAGGTCAGCGTGAATTCGTTGAAGCCGGTGCGCGCTTGGTTCGTGAAAACCCGGCGGTGCGCCTTTTGATTGTGGGCGAGGGATCGCTCATTCCCGTACTGGAGCAGCGCATCGCCAAGCTCGGCCTTGGCGATGCGATTCGCATGGTCGGCTTTGTCGAGGATGTCGAGCGCATCGACGCGATGATCGATGTCCTCGTGCATCCGGCGGTCGGTACCGAAGCGCTGGGACTGGTGATCTGGGAAGCGATGGCTGCGGCCAAACCGGTCATCGCCTCGCGGCTCGGCGGTATTCCCGAGACATTCGTCGAACCCGATCATGGTCGGTTGGTGCCACCGCGCAGCGTCGAGGACCTCTATTCCGCAATGAAGCTGTTCGCCGGCGATCGTGCGCTGCGCGAGCGGGCTGGGACGGCTGCGCGTGCCTTCATTGTCGACAATCAATACACGCGACTCGGACAGGCACAGCGGTTCGCCGCGTTTTATGAAGGCTTCCAGCCCGTGCGTGCGGAACAATCGGTGCGCACGCATGCGTGATCCGGCCGAGTTGTATCAGCTGACTCGCGACGCCAAGAAGGTGCTCGCGATCGAGAATCCGGCGCTCGGCGATTCCATCCATCTGCTGCCGGCGTTGAAACTGCTGCGCGACAACTACCCACGCGCGCAATTGCAGGTCATCGCTGGCGCACCGTCGTTCTTCCAGTCCATCGCCCCCTGGGTGGACGTACCGCAGCCTGCGATGCGGCGGCGCCCATTCGACAATATCGGCCTGATCAAAGCGCTGCGCCGCGAGCATATCGACGTGGTATTCGTATTCAGCGGGCACAATCGTGCTGGACTGATCGCAAACCTGATCGGTGCCCGTTACCGCGTCGGCCGTCGTACCGATCACAACAAGCCCTGGTGGTGGCAGCCGCTGCTGTATACGCACACTGTGGATCTCCCATGGCACCAGGAGCCGATGTTTCTACAGCACTGGAAACTGTTGAAGATGTGCGGGCTGCAAGGGGACCGTGTCGAATTCGGCGCGCGGATCAAGCCGGAATGGTTCCTTGAATGCGGACTGACTGAGGCGGATCGCAAGACCTATCTGCACGTGTCGCCGTACTATTCTTTCGCCGGCAAAGAGCTGCCAGTCGAGCAATACGTCGATCTGCTCACTCGCCTGCACGAGCGGTACGGGCGTATCGCGTTGTCGTGCGGGCCGGCTGAGCGCGAACGCGCACTTCTGCGCGCACTTGTTCGTAGTCTGCCATTCCAGCCGTGGCGCGTGTTTGACGGCACTCTGAATGTAAATCAGTACATTGCACTGATCGATGGCGCGCGTCTGCATCTGTCAGGCGATTCAGGCGGCCTGCACGTGGCGCGTATGGTGCACACCCCGAGTGTGTGCTGGTACCGGCGCCGTTGGGATTATCGCAATTGGGCTCCAGGGATAAATGAACCGCTGCACCGTGTGATCTTTACCGAGGATGTTGCCGAGGACGCTTGCCACGGTATTGCCAACGATGCTCTGGCGGCAGCTGCCCGCGAATTGCTGGATGCGGTCGCAGCTGCGCAGAGCGAACGTCGCCTTACCGTTGAGTCATGACTGCTCCCGCCATCAGCATCGTGCTGCCAACGCATAACCGTGCTCATCTGTTGCCGCGTGCACTGCGCAGCGTGCTCGCGCAGACCGATCCCGATTTCGAGTTGGTGGTGGTCGATGACGGCTCCACCGACGACACGCCAGCAGTGCTGGCTGGGTTCGCGCAAGATCCGCGCATTCGCAGCTCACGCAATGACGTCGCGCGCGGAGCGCCCGCGGCCCGCAACCTTGCCGTTCGGAATGCGAGGGGCAAGTGGGTCGCGTTTGTCGACGATGACGACGAGCTGTTGCCGGACTACATCGCCGACGTGCGCAAATTGATTGCGGCTGAACCTGGATTGGGATTGATCTGGACTGGAATCGAACGGTATCGGCATGATCGCACTCCACTACATGCCGAGGTCCTGCTGTGGAACGACGCCTGGGATGGCAAACAGCCGTCGCAGCACCCGTTCCTCAAACGCTTTGCGTTGTCGTTTGGCGTCGCTATCCGGCGCGATATGCTGCTCGCTGTCGGTCTGTTCGACGAGTGCTTCACGAGTTGCGAAGACATCGATCTGGCAATGCGGCTGGTTGCGGCGGCTACGCCCTATAAGTCGCTGCCGGCACCATTGCTGCGCGTGCATATCGGCGAAGGCACGAGTCTGAGCAGGAATCGCGGCGCTAATTCCGAGCTGCGGCTGCGGCTGCTGGAAAAAAACGCAGCTTTTCTCGCAAGTCAACCGGCAATCCTCGCGCACTACCGTCTGTTCGCCATGTCGGGATGCTATAGCGACGGAGAAATGAAGTCCGCGCACAGACTGGCTATGGCGCTGCTGGGCAGCGGGCGACTGGGATGGCGGGGTCTGGAAATGCTGGTACGCCATGAACTGCGCAACCCGTGGAGACGCTTGCGGCGGAGTAAAGCGGCGGCGGCAGTGGAAGGGCAGTGAGAAATGCGCAGCACGCTCTCAGTGATTCTCATCACCTACAACGAAGCGGCGAGCATTGCGGCTTGTCTGGAATCCGTGGCTTGGGCGGACGAGATCATCGTAGTCGATTCCGGAAGCGACGATGAAACGGCGGCAATCTGCCGGCGTTACACGCCGCATGTGCATGTCACCAACTGGCTCGGTTTCGGCATGCAGAAGAATCGTGCGCTAGCCCTGGCCACGTGTGAGTGGGTGCTCTCCGTGGACGCCGACGAACGGGTTTCCACGGAACTCCGCGCCGAGATCGACGGCATTCTGTTGGCGCCCGAGGCCGACGCCTATGAGTTGCCGCGGTTATCCACCTATCTTGGCAGGCCGATGCGGCACGGTGGCTGGTGGCCTGACTACGTCACACGCCTGTTTCGGCGCGGCGCGGCGCGTTTCAGCGATGTGCCAGTCCACGAAGCATTGCTCGTTGAAGGCCGAACCGGTCGTCTGCGTGTTCCCCTGATCCACCACCCGTTCAAAAATCTGGCCCAGGTGATCGGCAAAATGGACAGCTATTCCACAGCGGCCGCGATGGCCCTCGCGGAACGCGGACGCGGTGCCGGCCTCGCCAGCGCGATTTTGCACGGTTTCTTTGCGTTCCTACGCACCTATGTTTTGCGAGCGGGCTTCCTCGATGGAAAACTCGGCTTCGTGCTCGCGGTGTCGAACGCCGAAGGCGCCTATTACAAATACTTGAAGCTGGCGGAACGTGGTGGACGGCTTTCCGGGTGAAGTCATGACCATGAGAAAGCCCGGATTCATCTCGGTAATCGTCACCACCTATGAGTGGCCGCAAGCCTTGCAACGTGTGCTCGAATGCCTCGATCGCCAGCACGATGATCGGTTTGAAATCGTTGTCGCGGATGATGGGTCGGGCCCCGCGACCGCTGCGGTCATCGGTGGCTTTCAGCAGACAGCGCGCATTCCGGTCCGACACGCTTGGCAACCGCATCAGAATTTTCGCGCCGCGGAGTCGCGAAACCGCGCGGTGGCCATGAGCAAGGGAGATTATCTGGTCTTTCTCGACGGCGATTGCCTGACGCGGCCCGATTTTCTGGCCGCGCATCGTGCCTTATCCGAACCGGGCTGGTTTGTCGCAGGTAACCGGGTTCTACTGTCGGAACGTTTCACGACACGATTGCTATCCACGCCGGAAGCGGTGGCTGACTGGTCAGCGCGGCGACCGGGCGCGTGGCTCGGCGCACGATGGCGCGGCGATATCAATCGCTTTGCACCCTTGCTGCGCCTACCCGCCAATTGGCCCCGTAAAGGCAAGCCACGCGAGTGGCACGGCGCGAAAACCTGCAATCTTGCCATCTGGCGTGACGATTTCATGCAGATCGACGGTTTCGATGAAAGTTATGTAGGTTGGGGACACGAGGATGCCGATCTGGTCGTCCGCCTCATCCATAGCGGGGTATGTCGGAAGGAAGGGCGCTTTGCCACCTCTGTAATCCATTTGTGGCACTCGGCAGCGCCCAGGCAGGGATTGAGCGATAATGAACGGCGGCTTTCCGAACTATTGAGCGGGCGACGCACCCACGCGCTGTCCGGCATAAGCCGGCATCTCGCGACAAGAACTCTGGCGATCAATTGAAGCCCCCATACCGAGAGGCAATGAAACCACTTTTCTCGCCCAGCGGTGATCTTCACCCTGTCAACATCATTAACCCGTTTCGGAATCCGTCGGGCGGCAGCGAGTGGGAGGCCTATACACTATGGGAAATGCTGTCCCAGCGGACGAAAGCCGCTTGTTGGTATAGCACATCCACCGCGAACGCTTTCTGGAAGGATGAGAAGCGGGTTCAGTACCTGACTCCAATGAAGTACTTGTCGGAAATAAGAAACTCCAATTGCGTATACGTGGGAGTCTATTGGAAGCCCAAGAGCTGGCTCAAAATCGCCAGGCCCAGACGCCAGATCATCCTTGCGAACACGCTGGATTACTATGATTTTGTAAATCTGGTGGGCTATTTAAGAAAAGTGGGACCGGAACCCGAAGTGGTGTGCGTTAGCAAGTTTCTTGCGGATGTGCTCGGTGTGGAAGCGGTCATTCATCCTTCACCAATCAATGTTGATTTGTTCAGACCCGCCATCGAGCACAGAAGCTCATCGGATGATCGGGTGGTGATCGGGCGTTTGAGCAGGGATGAGCTCTCGAAGCATCATTTTTTATACGATCCCTCCCTCTATCAGCATTTTGCGGACAAGGGCTGCAAGGTGCGGTTGATGGGCGGAACCTGTATGCGAAGGATGATCAAAGCCTCCGACAACATTGAATTGATGCCGGCGATGGCGGAGCCCGCCCCCAAGTTTCTCCATTCTCTCGATATCTTCTTTTATCGAACAGGTACCTGGCTGGAAACCTTCGGGCGCGTTATTTTTGAAGCCATGGCTTGCGGCCTGCCCGTCGTTGCACACGTTTACGGTGGACACAAGGATTTCATAGAACATGGCGTGGATGGCTTCCTGTTCGAGACACAGGACGAAGCGATATCGATACTTGAGGAGCTCCGAAAAAATCCGGAGTTACGCCGGCAAGTGGGCTTGGCGGCCCGCAGGAAAGTCGAGTCGATGTTCAGTGAATCCGAACTGTCCAAACGGCTTTCTTTCTACTGCACATAATCGCGTCATCAAAGCAGACGACGCGGTTACGGCGAATTGGCACTTTCCGCTTTGTCCAATTCATCCAGGCTCTGCGGAAGAGGAGCCAGAAGCAACCCGCTGCCACCCGCGACGAGCCAGACCGGCTCGTAGTTCAAAAACAACTGCTCCTCGATTTCTCTCGGCAATCGCGTGGTTGGATTCTTGAATAAAAGCTCAATCAGAACGAAGCGGTAATAGTGAGAGTGAAGCTTGTCCCTGAATTCGGAATCTGAAATGCGGCCTGTTTTGACTTTTTGGCTGTAGTTGAAAAAATCAACTTCCGGCGGCTTTTGAGCCCAGTAGCAGATGGACAGCATTTCGCATGCGACGGGACCATTCGTCCGCGCGAGTCGATCGGCCAGCGCGGACCATTCTCTGGCGTAGTTCAGGGTCTCGACGCTTTTGGAGAGAAAATGTTGTTGCTTGGGTTGAGCGAAGTAAAAGCCGAGAGCGGAGAGAGCCAAGGTCAACAAGGCCCCTTTCCTCAACATAGCGGAATATTCGGAATTGTGCCCCTCCTTTTTTTCGAGTGCGAAGACAAATGCCACCGATCCGATCACGATCGCGATTACAACGTCGAAGATAATGTTGAGAATCACGCCATCGCCGGACAACATTAAAAAGCTTGTTACGCTGGCCCATAAAAAATACGCGAGCAGAAACAGGGATTGCCGCGAGCTGCGCAGCCAAATACAAGCCCCAATGGTCAGCAGCATTAGCGGTACCAGTCTGGGCAATAGGCCGAGACTTATTTTCACTGCCCGCTCCATGGTTGTGACCCGCGCATGGAACAATACGCTGTCAACCAATATCCGTCCCCACATACCGTATAGGAGCGCGAGGGCAATGCTTCCTATCGCAAACAGCCACAGGAGAAAGATGTACAAGCGCTTGCGGTCGTAAAATGCAGCCCACGTGCACAATGCCAGCGGTAAGGAAACAACGTTGTGCTTGACTAACCCTCCCGCCACCACCAGCGTCGCCGCAAGCAGCATGCGGCTACCGAGCTGAGGCGATGCGTTTAGAAAGATAACGGCGGCCGAAGTGATGAAGGCATGAGCCAAAAACTGTGGGTCGTCCATCGCGATGTATGTCGCCGAAAGCGTAGCGATTTCCATCAGGAATGCACCTGCGCCCACGGCTGCCAGGGATTTACCGGCGCCGAGCCATTGGCAAAGCCGGAAAACGTTATAGGTGACGATTCCCAGCGATATCACGGAAATCAGCCGGCCAGCGACGATATAGTCGCCGACGATTTTTCCGACGATCCCTACGAGGTAGAACGACAACGGCGGATAATTGTTCGCCAGCATCGAGTCGGCGGGTGGATAGAGTCCGCCGCCGCTCATCGCCGCCGCTGCGTGGTACGCGTTCCAACCCTCGTTATAGCTACGAGGAAAATGGCTTGGAATCAAATATAGGGGCAGCGCGAGCGCGTAAATCGCGAACACTAGAAAGAACAGCAGCGCCAGCGAACTCTCCACTGCGTATTTCCCACGCACCATATCCTTCATTGTTCCAAATGAACCCGTTCTGTGAGCCAGCTCAAAATTATCCGTCAGCGGATGGCCAAAATCCGATGACCACTTGATATCGAGAAGATCAGTCTATTTTCTATTCCACGTGAAAATCGCCGTGGCCGCGTAATTCCACACAGCACTGATTCCGATTCCAGCAATGCCCGCGAGCCACCAGCGGTAGTGATGCTCGAATATGGCACTGGCGATACCGACGTTGGCAACCGCTCCCAAACCACAAGCTGCGTAGAATGTAATCAGCCCTCGTGCAGCTTTCCATCCTTTCAGACGGTGATCGCGATAGGTGAGCGCATTGTTCAGAAAGAAGTTCGCGGTCATAGCCACGCCAGTAGCTGTTCCCTGCGCCCAGTCGAACGCGACATGCAAACCGTTGAGGGCTG
The DNA here is from genome assembly GCA_964581385.1 of uncultured Salinisphaerales bacterium. Classification (GTDB taxonomy): domain Bacteria; phylum Pseudomonadota; class Gammaproteobacteria; order Nevskiales; family Nevskiaceae; genus CAZOOK01. Next base: position 12,163 of record CAZOOK010000011.1, on the reverse strand, counting down.
CAGTCAGGACCAACATGTGGATGCCCACGCCGACGAAACCGATGATCAGGAACGATACGAAACGGATGGGGATGTAGTGCCCGACCAGCTTGTCGAGAAGCAGCATGAGGTAGTCCCACATCACGGCAGAATCGAGTTTCGATTCACCCGCCGCACGGGCGCGAAAGCTGTACGGGATTTCCACGAACGCCAGCCGGCGCGGTGCGGATGCGAACAAATCCAGCAGAATCTTGAATCCGATGCCGGACAGATCCCTCACCGCTTCCATGAATATCGTGCGGCGAACCATAAAAAGTCCGCTCATTGGATCTCTCAGATCGGCGCGCACGACCACACTGCTCAACCAAGTCGCGAACCGGCTCATCTTCTCGCGATCGGCCTGCCAGTTCCCGACGCCACCGCCCTCAACGTAACGGCTGCCGACGGCGATATCGATGTTTTCATCCTTCAGTTTCGCGAGCATCGTGGGAAGGATGCGTTCATCGTGCTGGAGATCCGCGTCCATCACAGCGACATATGGGGCCGAAGAAGACAGGATGCCCTCGATGCAGGCCGAAGCCAGACCACGCCGGCCGATACGCTGGATGCAACGAATTCGTTCGTCCGCCCGCGCCAACTGACGCACCACATCTGCGGTGCCGTCGCTGGAATCATCGTCGACGAACACAACCTCCCAATCGATTTCCGGAAGCGCTAAATCCAGCAGCCGCACCAGTTCGGCGACGTTATCGCGTTCATTGAACGTTGGAACGATCACCGACAGCTCAGCTACCGTGCGCAGCCTAGGTACATCGGCTTCTTGCATGTCTTCCAGTTTCACGTGTTTCGAATTCCGCTTATTCCGATTAGCAGGTTGCTGAAGAGTTACCGCCAACAGCCAATCACTTCGATGCTCCGCGCCTACCAGCGGCACCTGCGAATCCTGCATGGCGCCATGCCTCATATGTGGCAATCGCAACTGCGTTCGCGAGATTCAGACTGCGAATTCCCGGCTGCTGCGGGAGAAAAAGCTTCCGCGAGGCGGGCAGTTCGTCGAGTAGCGCCGGCGGCAAACCGCGCGTTTCGGGTCCGAAGAGAAGCACGCTGTCGTCCTCGTACTGCCCTTGGTCGTAACGAATCATACCGTTCGTCGTGAACGCCAGCCAGCGCGTTTGCGGAACGGCGGCGCGCAGGCCGTCGAGGTTGTCATGTACGACCAGATCCGCATACTCGTGATAATCAAGGCCGGCTCGACGCAGGCGTGCGTCGTCGAGCACGAAGCCGAGCGGACGGATCAGATGCAGGCGTGCGCCGGTGTTTGCGCACAAACGGATGATATTGCCGGTGTTCTGCGGGATTTCCGGCTCGTAAAGGGCAACATGTATCACTTATCGCACAATACCTTACAATGACTTTATGATATTGACAGCAGCTTGGCGTCTGCCTAGGCTGCCATACGTGCGGCCATTAATGTCAGGCATGGGCCATCCGGGGGAAATCATGAATACGTCGTCAAAGCGTCTGGGCAAGGTTTCGGGACGCCTCGTTACCGTCGCGATGGTTGCGGCACTGTCTTGCGGTCCGACGCTCGCTGCAGCGCAGGATACCCAAGATGTCGGAGATACCAAGCCGAGCGGCGCCGCGATGGTCTTCGATCTGGCGCTGGGCCGTCCGTTGGGTCTTGGCGCCACTGTTCTCGGCACGGCGGTCTTCATCCTGGGTCTGCCCTTTGAAGCATTGTCGGGCGACGTTTCGGCGCCGGCTAGACGTCTCGTTACGGAACCTGCGAAATTCACGTTCCTGCGGCCGCTTGGCGAATTCAACTGACGAATCGGCCTCGGCCGTCCGACTGCTGGCAAGTCAGCGGATAACACGACCGTCTCCGTCCAGAACCTGCACGGCTCCTAGGTTCGCGCCTCGGATCGCGTCTTCGATGTGCGCGAGGTCGCCGACCACGATCCATGTCAGTGCCTGCGGCTTTATGAGTCGCATCGCGGCGTTTTCCATCTGGGTCGATCCCAGTTCCTCGACCTGCGGGACATAAGCGTTCCAATAGTCGTCCGGCAGCTTCAGTTCGGTTAGCGTGCTGATCGCACCGGCGAGTTCTGGTGCGGCCTCGAATTCGCCCGGCAGCGCCAGCACCAGCGTTTGCTTCGCTGATGCCGCCTCGGTCGGGGTGATCGGCTTGCCGGCAACGATGCCGTTCAATTCGCCTCGCATTTCTCGGATCGCTTCGGCCGTATGCGCGCGTTCTACATTGGCGTAAGCGCCGAAAATCTGCTGCCCTCGTGCCGCTCCGATGAACGAACTGGCGCCATAGCTCCAATGCTTGTTCTCGCGCAGGTTCATGTTCAGGCGTGAGATGAACGTGCCGCCAAGCACGGTGTTCACTGTCTGCATGGCGATGTCGTCAGGATCGCTGGCCGGCGGCGCGAGGTTCGCGGCAAGCACTAGTGATTGTTCCGCATCCGGCTTATCGATCAGGTAAACACGCGGTGACGGGTGTGACGGAACTTCGACGATGTTCTTGTTCGGCAGAGGCGTTGATGATGCCTGCCAACTGTCGAAGCGTGTTTCCAGCAGCGGTTTGATTTCGGCAAGCGTGGTATCACCGACGACGACCAGCGTTGCGTTGTCGGGCCGCAGCCAGGTGCGTTGAAAAGTGACGAGATCATCGCGCGAAATCGCCTTCACATCCTGTACCAATCCGAGTCCGGCATAGGCATACGGATGCCCTTCACCGTATAGCAATCGCGACAGCACCCGCCGCGCGACTCCAAACGGCTGCGCCTGCTCCTGAACGATCGCCGCCAGTTGCTGTTTCTTGAGGCGCGCCAGTTCGCTTTCCGGGAACTTCGGATTGCGCAGGATCGTGGCGTAGAGATCGAGCGATTCTGCCATGCGGGGCTTGATTGCTGACAGACCAGCAATAGAGGTATCGCGGTGAACTGCGAACGATAGGCCGGCTCCTAGCTCGCGCTGCCGACGCGAGATTGCCAGCGCATCGAGATTGCCAGCGCCTTCGTCGAGCATATCCATGGTCAAGGCTGCGGTGCCGCTGCGAATGCCTGCATCCGCTGCGCGCCCGGCATCGAACAACATGTCGAAACTGACGGCGGGCACCTCGTGGCGTTCGACCACGATCAGCTTCATGCCGTTGGCCAGCGTCGCGCGTTGCAACGGGGGAATTTTCAGTTTCGGTGCGACGCCAAGAGCAGGCAGGGTTTTGCGATCGACGTCCGCCGCTGCGGTCTGTAATTCCCGGCGAGGCAGCACTTCGAGGGCAAAGCGGCCGGTCTGCCCGAGCCATCGCTGCGCGGCGTCGCGCACATCTTCACCCGTCGCAGCCGTCTGCCATGCCAGTTCTTGCTTGTACTCGCCGGCGTCCCCGTGAAATGTTTCATTGGCAGCCAGCAGATCAGCTTTTCCGGAAAAGCCGCCGACCTTGTCCACTCCGCGCACGAAGCCGCTGTAGATCGCGAACTTCGTAGAGGACAGCTCCGCCGCGGTCGGACCGTCGCGTAGAAAACCCGCAAGCTCTTCCTCGATCGCTTTTTCGATGGGCGCAAGACTCCCGCCCGGCTGTGCTGTGGCAACAATGTGGAATTGCGAGCCAATTTCGTCTGTATCCACCGACGCCGAGACCGAAGACGCGATCTGGTCGGTGTAAACCAGCCGGCGGAACAGGCGGCTGTCGCGACCGCTGGTCAGCACATCCGCGGCGAGCTGCAGCAAAACGGCATCGCGGTTGCCGTCGCCCGGCACGTTCCAGGTGAGGTACAGCCGTGGCAATGGCACGCGATCCTCTACGGTCATGTGCTTGTCGCCGTTCATCGGCGCGGGCCAAGCCTCGACGTGCGGGACTGGCGGACCCGGCGGCAGCGCACTGAAATACTTTTCCGCCTTTGCCTTGGCGGTGTCGACATCGACATCGCCGGCGATCACCAGCACCGCGTTATTCGGTCCGTAATAGCTGCGGAACCAGCCCTTCACGTCATTCACGGTGGCTGCATCGAGATCCTTTTCGCTACCGATCGTCGTCCATGAATAGGGATGCCCGGACGGATAGGTTTCGCGGGCGATGATCTCGTCGACCTTTCCGTATGGTTGGTTCTCGTCCTGCCGCTTCTCGTTCTCCACCACGCCGCGCTGCTCGTCGAGCTTGGCCTGGTTGATCGCGCCGGTCAGATAGCCCATGCGGTCCGATTCGAGCCACAAGGCACGATCGAACGCGGCGGTCGGCACCGTCTCGAAATAGTTGGTGCGGTCGGTGTTGGTCGTGCCGTTCATATCGGTCGCACCGGCCGGTTCCAGCGCGCGAAAATACTCATCGTCGTAGTGCTGCGAGCCGTTGAACATCAGGTGCTCGAACAGATGCGCGAAGCCGTGGCGACCCGCCGGTTCGTCCTTACTGCCGACGTGATACCAGACATCGACCGCGACCACCGGCGCCTTGTGGTCCTCGTGCACGAGGACCGTCAGCCCGTTAGCCAGCGTGAACCGCGTATAAGGAATGTCGATCAACGGCAAATCCGACGTTACACTCGCTGTGGATCCCGCCGTGCGGGCAGGCGAGGAAGGTGTCGCGGCGCAGGCCGCGAGGCACAATGAAGCGCAGAACACGAGACTACGGTTCATGGGGGAATCCCGTTACCCAAACAGCGTGATGGACAGCGACGGTCGCGACGGAGTTTCGTTTCCGTGCCCGCCGACGCTCGATATCGATCCGGCGACTCACTGCGTCGCGGGAGCGCGCTTCCTGCCGTCCCCAAACGCGGACGACCGCCCGGATTCTAGCGATATTTCGCTGCTCGTCGTGCACGCCATCTCGCTGCCGCCCGGTGAATTCGGTGGCGGCGACGGCCAGTCGTATATCGACGACCTGTTTCTAAACCAGCTCGACACGGCGAAGCATCCGTATTTCGCGACGATCCGCGATCTGCGCGTTTCTGCGCACGCCTGTATCTTCCGCGATGGCTCGCTCACGCAGTACGTATCGTTCGACCGCCGCGCCTGGCACGCAGGGGAAAGCACGTTCGAGGAACGCACCCGCTGCAACGATTTTTCGATCGGCGTCGAACTTGAAGGCTGCGATACTCAGCCGTTCACCGACGCGCAGTACACCACGCTCTCGCGTCTCGCCGCCGGCTTGCTGCGCGCTTATCCGAAGCTGGGCCGCGAAAACATCGTTGGCCACGCCGACATCGCGCCGCTGCGCAAAACCGATCCCGGTCCGCTGTTCGACTGGCAGCGGCTGCGTTTCGAGCTGGAGTTCCCGCGATGAGCCTGCTCGCGGTGGTAACGGCGCTCGCTGCCGAACAGGCGTTCGGCAACTGGCGCGACGATGCACGCCCGGGCGTCATCGCGCCACTGTATCGATTCTGCCGCTTCCGCTCGGCGGTGGTCGCTACGACAATGGTCGTCGTCGTCGCAGTCCTCGCCGGCTATGCGGTCGCCTCGATCCACGATGCGCTGCTGGCAGCACTGGCTTCCGCGCTCATCCTGTTCATCTGTCTCGGCCCTCGCGACATTGCCTCCGAAGTCAATGCCCTGCTGGCGGCGCGCGCGAACGGCGAGACCGCCGCTGCCGAGCGCATCGTGCGCACGCTGCACCGCGGACCCGAACCGGAAGCAGATCACCGTTCGCTGCTCGGCGCGCTGTTCATCCAGTCGCACGAGCGCGTGTTCGGCGTGCTGTTCTGGTTTATCGCCTGCGGCCCCGGCGGCGCGGTGGCGTACCGGCTCGCCAGTCGCCTGCCGACGTTGCTTGACGCGGACTCACCTGCGCTGCGCGGCACTGAAACGCTACACGCCGTACTTGCCTGGCTGCCGGTGCGCGCGACCGCGCTGCTGTTCGCATTTGCCGGCAGCATGGACGACGCGCTCGCCGCCTGGTACCGGTTGCGCATCGAGCCCCATCCGGACTGGCGTCAGCACACTTGGTCGGTGCTCGCCGAAACCGCGACTGCATCGATCGACATCGACGGCGGCGAGGGCCCGGCGATGCCGGTCTCTCTGGAAACCTGCTTCCGCGAAATCGTGCGCATGCAGAATCGCGCGCTGCTGATCCTGCTGGCCGCGAATGCGCTGCTCGCGGCGGGCGCAACCTTCGCCTAGTGTCAGAGGCCCTGGCATTCGTGTCCGCGCGCCACGCGCGATGGCTCTGCTTCGCGACGGCTGCGCTGCTCGCGTCCACAGAACAGGCCGATGCGGCGCGCGTCGTGACGCTGGCGCCTCATCTAGCCGAACTGGTCTGTGCTGCCGGTGCCTGCGACCAGCTCGTGGCGGTCAGCGAGTACAGCAAATTTCCGCAGCGCGTGGCATCTCTGCCGCGCATTGGCGACGGCTTTTCGTTTAGCTATGAAGGTATTCTTGCGCAGCATCCCGACTTGGTACTGGCTTGGGACGGCGGCACGCCAATGGCCGCAATCGGGCGTTTGCGTGCGCTCGGCGTGCATGTCGAATTGGTCCGTGCGCGCCGGCTCGACAGTATTGCGGATGCCCTGGAAACCATCGGTGCGTGGCTGCACACGGACGCCGATGCCCGCCTTGCCGCCACTGACTTTCGCCTGCGCCTTGCGGGATTGCGTGCACGCTGGCGCGGCAGCGCGCCGCTGCGTGTGGTGTACCAGGTGGGCACGTCGCCGGCTTATACCGTCAACAGTGATAGCCCGATTAGTGAAGGCATGGCACTGTGTGGCGGAATCAACGTCTTTGCCGGTCTTCCGCAAATTGCCGGCGCGGTCAGTGCGGAGGCCATGCTCGCCGCACGTCCGCAAGCAGTGATCTACGGCAGCGAAGATGCACCGGCGACGATGCGCGCCTACTGGGGGCGCCTGCCAGCTGCGGATCCGTCACGCTTCGGTACGTTGTATGCCGTTGCTGCTGATTTGCTCGCGCAACCGGCGCCGCGCATGCTCGACGGCATTGAAGCCGTATGCCGCGACCTTGACGATGCGCGCGCTCGGCTGGCGGCCCGGCGGCCGGCTGGATGAGCAAGCTACGCGCCGCGCTGTGCTTGGGAACGCCGAACCGCTAAGCTTCCGTGATGAGCAAACAGCGATTATCGACAGCATCACATTTCGCGCGGCTGCTGGCCGCCTGCGCCCTCGGCGCAGGGATGGCGGTATCCGCGGCTGACGCGCAAAGTCCGGGTAACGACACCACAAAACCGGCGCCCCCTTCATCCGTCAATACACCGCCGGCGAAGGATGTCGACGTCGTGGAAACGCCAGGGGTTGTGGTCAAAGGACGCCGCAATCCGCTTAGCGAATCGGATCGCCGTCTGAAAGAAGTACAGAAATCGCTTCCGGATCTGAACAGTGACGGAAAACGGAAGAAGAGCGTGACCGAGCGCGCCGTCGATCGGGTCCACAAATACACCTCCGAACATTCGGACCCGAACAAGCTCGACGACTCCAGCAAGGCGTTCCTCCAACAGACACAGAATCCGCTGGATCGCGAACATCAGGGCGCCCCGGGTGCGCCGCCGTCGCGGGATCCGCAGGATTAGCGGACAGCGTTGCCGGTTATCAAAGCGCCGGCTTTTTCCACATGACCTCGCGGCCACCGTCGCTGCGGGCCAGCGTGCGGGCGCAGACGAACAGGTAATCCGATAGCCGGTTCAGATAGCGCAGCGCTTGCGGATTCAACGGTTCAGCGTCATTCAGTACCCACAAGGAACGTTCCGCGCGACGCGCGACGGCGCGCGCCAGATGGGCCGCTGCCGCGGGTGCGTTGCCGCCGGGCAGCACAAATTCCTTCAGCGGCGGCAAATGCTGGTTGAGCCGCTCGACATCTTCTTCGAGCATTGCGGTCGGCACCGTGTCGATAAGCGCTGTACCGGGCATCGATAGCTCGCCGCCCAGATTGAACAGCTCGTTCTGCACGCGACCCAATGTTTCACGGACGGCGTCGGGAACCGTGTGCGTGAGCAGCAGGCCCAGGCAGCAGTTCAATTCATCGACGTCGCCGAGCGCTTGCACACGCGCGCCACTCTTGGGAATGCGCGAGCCGTCGGCAAGGCCGGTCTCGCCGGCATCGCCGGTGCGGGTAACGATTTTACTGAGACGATTTCCCATTACCGATCCCGTATTCGATGAAATGGGCGACAGGATAAGCCGGCGGCCTGACCAGCGCGAACGGTTATCATGTGTGCCCGTCCGGAACGACTCTCATGTCCAACGTCGAACCCAGTGAATTCATTCGCGCTGCGCTGGAGGCAGTCGACGCCGCCGGTGCGCTGATCCGCAAGGCTTATCACGGCAATTTTGAAGTTCGCTATAAAGCGGACGCCAGCCCGGTCACCGAGGTCGATGAAGCTGCTGAACAGACCATCAAGAGCGTTCTGAAGAAGCACTTCCCCGCACACGGGTTCTACGGCGAAGAGTTCGGCCGCGAGTCCGCCGACGCCGACTATGTGTGGCTGATCGATCCGATCGATGGCACCAAGGCGTTCGTGCGCGGCTATCCGCTGTTCTCCGTGCAGCTCGGTCTCATGCATCGCGGCGAAATCATCGCCGGTGTATCAAGCGCGCCGTGCTGGAACGCGGGAGCCGGCGAAATCATCTGGGCCGAGACCGGGCGCGGCGCATGGCTGGGCACGCAGCGGCTGCAGATCGCCGATACGGTGGCCATCGAAAAAGCGACGCTTTCGCTCGGTAATATCGCCAGTCTGGCGAAAAGCGAAGCCTGGACACGGCTCGGTGGCATTATTCCGCGCCTGCACCGCATTCGCGGCTACGGCGATTTTTTGCACTACCACTGGCTGGCGAGCGGCAAGCTCGATGCGGTCATCGAATCGGATGTCAATATCCTCGACATCTCCGCCCTCAGCGTCATCGTGCGTGAAGCGGGCGGTGTATTCACCGATCTCACCGGCGCGCCGATCGCACTCACCACCACCAGCGTATTGGCCGCCACTCCGCCGTTGCATACACGATTACTGGCTGAGCTTGGCTATCGTCCGCCACATCGGCAGGATGGGTTGTAGTTGTCTGCGATACCGTGTTCTGCAAATCACGTCGATGAAGGCGGATACCTAAACGTTTCTTGATTTCAGCCCGCACAACTGAAGAAGATCACGCAATGGCGCGCAACTCTCTGCTACGTTTCTTCCAAAAGCCGGAACCTATCCCAGAACCGCTGCCGCCACCAGAGCCACCACTACCAGAACCGCCACCACCGCCGGAGTCGGAATCCGACATCCTGCGACGCTTGTTCGATCGCATTCCCGCATCGTTCCATTTCACGAAAACGATTTTTATTCATATCCCCAAGAACGGGGGAATATCGCTATGCAAAGCGCTTTACGGGCATCAAGTGGGACATTCGCCCATGTCCGAGTACGGCTTGAGCGCGCCGGAGGCGGTCAAAAGCTATTTCAAATTTGCGGTGTGCCGGGATCCGTTAGAACGCGCATTTTCGGCGTTTCGTTTTGTCAAAAACGGCGGGCTGACGCCAGAGGATCGTCGGTGGGCACGTGAAAACATTCCACCTTCGATGACTTTCGGCGAATTCGTGACGGATGTTCTCGTCAAGAAGAAATTCCCGGTGCGCCATCATTTCACCGAACAGCACAAATACGTCGAAAAGTATGCGTATGGCCCGATGGGGATCGATTTCGTGATCCGCTTCGAACAGATGCAAGCATCCATTCCGATGCTGGAATCGGTTTTTAAGCGGACGATCGATCTTCCCAATCTCAATGCCGGCAAGCCTGCAACGGCACTGGATGGCGATTGCAGCGACCGATTGGTGCGCACCACGGTTTTCGAAATATATGAGCGCGACTACTGGCTGTTCAGCTACCGCGCACCCGATATCTGATCTGAGGTGACGCCTCGCGTTAGCTTTGCCGACCCCCGAGCGCCCTCCACAGCGGTATGAAATTCCTGACTTTGTTCGCCGGCCTCATCGGCGTTGCAGTAACCATCTGGCTGGTCGCGAACCAAGGCCTAGGCTCGGTCGTGCACGTGCTTTCGCAGGCCGGCTGGCAATTGCTGTGGATCGTGCCTTTCCACGCGTTGCCGATCCTGCTCGATGCCGAGGGCTGGCGCACGTTGCTGGCGCCGCGCGATCCGGAACGTCGCGCCGGGCTCGGCTACTTGTTCTGGGTCGCCGCTGTGCGTGAGGCGGCAAATCGCTTGTTGCCGGTAGCAAATGTCGGCGGCGAGGTCATCGGTATCCGCCTCGTTCTGCTGCGCAAGCTCGATGGTGCTGCCGTCACCGCCAGCGTGATCATCGAAGTGCTGTTGACGTTGATGAACCAATACGTGTTCACCGCGCTAGGTCTAGTGCTGCTGATCGCGCTGACGCATGCGACCGCAATGACTTGGACCATCCTCGTCGGTCTCGCATTGAGCCTGCCGGTCCCGGTATTGATCGGTGCGTTGCTGCGCTACGGCTCGATCTTCGAGCGCATGGAGCGCGTCGTCGAGCATTTGCTCGGCGACCGCAGCAAGCTGGCTGCGCTGCTAGGCGGTTCCAGTCTCGACACGGAAATCCGCGCCCTCTACAACCACCACTGGCGGCTGGTTGGGGCCATGCTTTGGCAGCTCGCCGGCTACGTCGCCGGGAGCTTTGAAACCTGGTTCGCCCTGCGCCTGCTCGGTGCCCCAGTGGATTTCGGCACCGCGATCGCAATCGAGGGTCTGACGCAGGCGGTGCGCCATTTCGCGTTCTTCGTGCCTGCCGGCCTCGGCGTGCAGGAAGCCGGATTGGTGCTGTTCGGCCAGATGGTCGGCTTCGGCAACGATATCGCGCTGTCGCTATCGCTGGCCAAGCGCATGCGCGAATTGCTGTTCGGTCTGCCGCCGCTGATCTGGTGGCAGTGGCTTGAAAGCAATCGTCTGCATCGAAAATTGAGTCAGCGCAAGTCTGGCCCATCCGGCCCCGCATAAGTTCAAGGCGGCTCTCACCAAAGAACCGAGACGAGGTAAATATCCGACTATGGGCATCAACGAACACCAGTTGCTTGATGCGCCTAGCCTGCCATACCTATCGGCAACCTTGAGGAACTCCCCCGTCATGAGCGTGACGCACGTTTTTGATACATAATTCGCCCCTAAATTTTCGGGCGCGCCGCGCCGGGTTTGCGCAGGAGCAAGCAGTTGAGTATCAAGCCCACCAATAACCCTAAGCTGAAGCTACTCGGGTTCAACAACCTGACGAAGACGCTCAGCTTCAACATTTACGACATCTGCTACGCGCGCTCCAAGGAGCATCAGCAGGAGTATGTCGAATACATCGACGAAGCCTACAACGCCGAGCGGCTGACCGACATCCTCACGGAGGTTGCCGATATCATTGGTGCCAACATCCTCAACGTCGCGCGCCAGGATTACGATCCGCAGGGCGCGTCGGTGACGATGCTGATCTCCGAAGGTCATCACGATGGTTTGCACATTCCTGGAACCAAATACACGTCGTTGCCGGATCGGGAGCGGGAAAAGGAGGCGGTTGTCGCGCACCTGGACAAGAGCCACATCACCGTCCACACGTATCCGGAAACGCATCCGGATAATGGCATCAGTACCTTCCGCGCGGACATCGACGTGTCTACCTGCGGCAAGATTTCACCGCTCAAAGCATTGAACTATCTGATCAAGAGCTTCGAATCGGACATCGTGGTGATGGATTACCGTGTGCGCGGCTTCACGCGCAACGTACGCGGCATGAAGCACTTCATCGACCACAACATCGATTCGATCCAGAATTTCATCTCACGCGAAATCCGCGAGCGCTACGACATGGTGGACGTGAATGTCTACCAGGAATACATCTTCCACACCAAGATGCGGCTGAAAGAGCTGGACGTCGGTACCTACTTGTTCGGCGAAGGCGTCTCCGAACTGCCGCCACGCGAAGCCAAACGCATCCGCGAGCGCGTCAACCACGAGATCATGGAAATCTTCTACGGAAGAAACATTCAGCGCTGATCGCGCCGACCGGTTCCGAAAACCGGTGATGGTGAATTCTTCCACTAAACTTTATCCGCGTCCTGCGGAAACTGCGGCGACTTCCGCTATTCGGCACCCGCCCCGCAACTATCGGGCACGTTCGATTCCGGTTATAGCGCCGAAACACTGATGGTGGGATTGTGTTATCAGTTTGGACCGCAGCTTCTACGCTAGCCCGGATACGTCACCAGCGGACGCTGAAATAGAAACGGCGGATTCGTTGT
>CAZOOK010000010.1:0-140134 GCA_964581385.1 uncultured Salinisphaerales bacterium | reverse complement strand
GTTCATGTAAAAATAAAGATAAAGCACTGCGCGTGAAAAATCTGTGAACTGGATCACATTTGATGCGGGGTCGTCTTGATTTGCTGCGTTTTATGGCGGTAGCGAAAGGGAGCGACTCAAGTGACGGGGTGTCAGGCAGCCAAGGGAACGGAATCGTTGGCGGCGACGAATCCAGGATACATCGTGCAGTCCTTTCATGGGGAACTCCGGTTGTCGTGTAGAAGGGCTGCGGCGGCGGGAGTGGTCCTGCGCGTGTTGAGATCGGCGATCACCTGCTTGGCGCTCTGCAGCTCCTGATCGAGCAGTGCCTTATCGGTGGCCTGCGCGAATACGCGGGTGATCGTCAGCAGCTGCACACAGAGATTGATCAGATCGTCGATTCGACGCGCGTCCAGCGCCTGCCGCTGGGCGATTTGTTCGACGAGGGCGCCGTTGATCTTGGGTGTCTGGATGGCCCGCAGCAATTCCCCAATGGCTTTCGGCTCGATGATGGACGCATGGTGCGTTTGCTTGACCGGAGGAAGAGCGCCCCGAAGATCGGCGCTCGGATCACGCTCGGCGTGTCCCGTCGCTACGGCGTTCTGGAAAATCTGGCCACAATTCTGATGAGCCCGATGAGCAGTTTCCACGGCACCACGGCCCTCGATCCGGCGCAGAACAGTCAGTAATTCCGATGGCGTGATAGCTCCCACCGGCCTGGAACCGAGCCACGGAAACACGTCGCGTTCGAGTCGGCGTTTAATCTTGTCGCTATGGCCTTCGGACCAGGTCGGTGCGAACTTCGTCAGCCATTCAAGTGCGATGGCCTCGAAGCTGTCCGCAGCGGAGGCCGCGGATCGGGTCCTCTCGATTTTCCGATGTTCGCCTGGATCGATCCCTTGCGCGATCAGTTTACGGGCCACATCGCGCTTTCCACGTGCTTCGGCCAAGCTGATATCGGGGTAGGTCCCAAGTGCCAGAAGTTCTTCCTTGCCGAGCATCCGGTATTTCAGCCGCCACCACTGACCGCCGCTCGGCTGAATCACTAAATACAGGCCGCGCTCATCGAAGAGCTTGAAAGGCTTGTCCTTGGGTTTGGCCGCTCGAACGGCTTTGTCTGTAAGTGGCATTTGGGGGTATCTCGCCAGTGCGCTGCCTGAGTTACCCCCGAAAACTACCCCCACTTACCCCCGGCTGTTTATGGCTTTTGATAGACATCGGTGGACGCAAAACAACAAAAAAGCCCGTATTACCGGGCTTTTTTGTACTTCCTTGGATCACCTTGGATCCTCAATTGGTGGAGGTGGCGGGAATCGAACCCGCGTCCGTCAGCTCTCCGCCTTTCGCTCTACATGCGTAGCCCGTCTTTGGTTTTGGTCGCCGGTTCCCGGATAGGCACGGAACGCCGACGCTTATCCCCTTAGGGTTTTAGCAGATCAGCCAAGGGCGGGCTTCACCGCGAGTTGATGAGAGTCGACGGTTGATTCGGAGGCATCAACACCGGCCGGTCAACCGCTCGCCGGGTTTAGGCGGCGAGGGCGTAGTTAGCGTCGTTCGCAACTAGCTTGGTTTGCAGCCTGATTTACGAGGGGGACTGCACCTCGGCATGCACGTTAGGTTTCAATGCCAGCGTCGAAGCCATGTCACCCCCGTGTTGATCGATAGAATGGTAGCACGCGGGCGGATTTCAAGAGTTCAAAAGGGGTTTTTGCAGTCTGCGCGCCGGAATTGTCGAGAAAAGCTGCGGTCCGAACAGCATGAAATACATGGTGCGTATCGCGAAGCATTCAATCAATACCGTCCAGATGATGACGCTGGCCGCGGTACTGGCTCTGCTTGTGCCGATGGTATCGCGCGCTGGAGCGTTTCCCGTTCCCGCGCGGGCGCAAGCCGATATCGACACGGCAATTGCGCAAGCGCAGCACAAGCGCGTGCTGGTGGCTTTCGGCGCTGATTGGTGTCCTGACTGCCGGGTGTTGGCTACCCTTCTCGCGCGTCCGGAGAATGAGATGTTGTTGAAGGCGGACTACGTGCTAGTGCGCGTCAATGTCGGCCGCGATGGCATCACCGACAACTTCGATATTGCCAAGCGGTATGGCATTCCGCTAAAGAAGGGCGTGCCGGCGCTTGCTGTTCTGGATGCCGAAGGCAAGCTGATTTATGCGCAGCAGAACGGTGAGTTCGAATCCATGCGTGGAATGGACCCGAAATCCGTCAACGAGTTTCTGAACCGCTGGAAACCGTAGAGAAACCTTGGAGCCGACAGACCCTAGTGCCGCATCAGACGCTCTTTCTCGCGATTCCAGTCGCGCTGTTTGATGTCCGCGCGCTTGTCGTGCTTCTTCTTGCCCTTGGCTAGACCAATCGTGAGCTTGGCGCGCCCCCGCGTCCAGTGCATATCGAGCGGGACGACGGTATAGCCGGTGCGCTCGACTTTGCCGATCAGCTCGGCAAGCTGGCGACTGTGCAGCAGCAGCTTGCGCGTGCGCACGGGTTCGGTATGCACGTGCGTCGAGGCTTGTGTTAAAGGTGTGATGTGCGCGCCGAGCAGGAAGGCTTCGCTGTTCTTGAGGATGACGTAAGCTTCGGTGATGTTGGCGCGGCCCGCGCGCAGTGCTTTGACTTCCCAGCCCAGCAGGGCGACGCCAGCCTCGAAGCTGTCTTCGATGAAATAATCAAAGCGTGCGCGCCGGTTGACGGCGATCTGGCGTTCCCCCTCATCATTATTCTTGTTGTCGGCTTTGCTCATCGCGAGATTATACGGATGCTTGATGTTCCCCAGTCTTCGCCGTCCGCACCCGCGCCATCGTCGATCGGCGTCGAAGTTGTTTATGCGCTGCCGGATCAGCAGGTCGTGGTTGAGTTACGCCTGCCGGCGATGGCTACTGCGCGCATCGCGATCGATCTCTCAGGGCTGCGGGCGAGATTTCCGGACATTGCCATAGAGCGTGATGGCGTGGGTATTTTCGGTCGTCGCTGTGGACTGGATGAGTCGCTGATGGACGGCGACCGCATCGAGTTGTACCGGCCGCTGACGGCGGATGCCAAGGTGAACCGGCACCGGCGGGTCGCAGCGGCACGGGCGAGGAAGAATCGATCGAAATGGCGGCTCACCTCGTTCAATACTTTTTAGTTTCTCAACGATGGAAACTCATTTCGCCTTTATGGGTCAAAGAGAAGCAGGACAGTGCGATTGATTCCATGGAGGCGTCATGAAAAGGAAATTGAGAATATTGATTTATAGTTTTCCGATGTTGGCCGTCTGCGGGATGAGTGCCGCTCAGGCCGATGTCTATACCAACGAACAGGGGCAAAAAGTCGAGTGCAATAAGGAAAGCACGACGACAGCTTCCGAAGGCGGCCACCCCGTTCTCGGCACGCTTGCTGGCGGCGCAGTCGGTGGCCTTGCTGGCCATCAGTTCGGGAAAGGCTCGGGAAATACGGCGATGACAGCGGCGGGCGCAGTGGGCGGCGCAATGGTTGGCCACAGGCTCAGTGAACGGAAGAAAGAAACGACCACAGAGCAGGAGCGCTGCCATCCGGTCGAAGGGCAATAACACTCCGTACCGGGTTCAAAACAAAATTCAGGGCGCCGGCGTGGGAATATTGACGCCGCTCGGCTGCTGATTTTCGTCGCGGGACTTGTCGGTCTTATCCTTCTTGGCCTGCTTCTGGACGGTGTCGAAGTCCGGTGTGCCCAGAATCGGATCGTTCTTCGCCAGATCGCCGTCCAGGCGCGCGAGTTTCTCACCGTCGAAATACAGAGTGACCGTACGGCTAGTCGAGCCGCCGCGCGGCGGTTTGTAGTAGCCGAAGTAGTCCCAGCGCTGCGTATCGAACGGACTTGTCGCGACCGGCGTGCCGAGCAGGAAGCGAACCTGGTCCTTGGTCATGCCAACTTTCACCTGATCCAGATCTTTCTGATCGATGATATTGCCCTGGCGTGTCGGCAGCTTGTACACGATCGCGCAGCCGGCAAGCGACAGTGCTGTAATGACGAGAAAAATTTTGCGCAACATCGTGTTGAGGCTTGGGGGCGAAGTGGGATAATAGCGGATATTCGCATCCGCTTGGCCGTGACGGAAGTCGCGGGGAGCAAATAGGAGCTGCAGTGGAATCCCAAGACCTCAGAAACGTTGGACTCAAAGTCACACTGCCGCGGCTGAAGATTCTGGAAATGCTGGAGCACAGCACGACCCGCCATCTGTCCGCCGAGGAGATATATCGCCAGCTCAAAGAGACCGGGGAGGACATTGGGCTCGCCACGGTCTATCGTGTGCTGACCCAGTTTGAAGCCGCTGCTCTGGTTACGCGCCATCACTTCGAGGGCGGACACGCGGTCTTCGAGCTCGAACGTGGACACCATCACGATCACATGGTTTGTGTTCGCTGCGGCCACGTGACCGAGTTCGAAGATGAAACCATCGAGCAACGTCAGCGCAAGCTCGCGGCGGAGATGGATTTCCGCCTGATTGAACACAGTCTGATCATGTACGGCGAATGTACGCGCAAGGACTGTCCAAACCTCAAGCAGAAGCAAGCGACGATGCCGCGGCGGGTGATGCCGAAGTAACGCAGTTTTTCAGAACGAAAGCGCCGCTTGCCGGCGATCCAAATCACGATTCAGGGAATTGCCGGGAGGCAGGGTTCAATGGGAAATCTGGACAGCGCGCAGCAAAAGCTGCGCAATGCGGGGAAGGTCGCGACACGTTGGCTCGCGATTTTGGCGGCAGCTATTGTCGTGATCGGTGGGCTCTATACCTGGTTCACGCTGAGCTGGAGCTATTCCGAAGGCGAGCGTGCCGGCCTGCTGCAGAAATTCAGTAGCAAGGGCTGGCTGTGCAAGACCTACGAGGGCGAGCTGGCCCAGTACATTGTTGGCGGCATGGCACCACAAATCTGGTACTTTAGCGTGCGCGACGAAGCGGTCGCGGACCAGATTCGCAAGGCCGTCGGCGGTAAAGTTCAGCTTCACTACACCGAGCATCGCGGCGTGCCGAACAGTTGCTTCGCCGAGACAAGCTATTTCGTGGATAGCGTCAGTACGCTTTCGGACGAGGCGCCCAAACCCTAAGTCCTAAGCCGGTGGTGCGCTCGTGCGCTCATCACCGTGGTCTTAAGCGAGCTTCAGCAAATCCTTCGCTAAGGCGGTCGTCGCGGCGGTGATCTGCTCGCCGCCGACCATGCGCGCGATTTCCTCGACTCGAGTCTTTGCGTCCAGCGCGTCGACCCGCGTGAACGTCGAACCGCTTTTGACTGATTTGCTGATCGCATAGTGACGCTGCCCTTGCGCCGCAACCTGCGCCAGATGCGTGACGCAGAGCACTTGCCGGCCGTTTCCCAGCGCGCGCAATTGTCTTCCCACCACCTCGGCGACGCTGCCGCCGATGCCAGCATCAATCTCGTCGAATACCATCGTCGGTGCGCCCGCCTGCTGCCGCAGGCTTACCTGGATCGCGAGGCTGACGCGCGACAACTCGCCGCCGGATGCAACTTTCGCCAATGGGCGCGGCGGCTGGCCGGGATTCGCGGAAAAATCGAAACGCACGCTATCGTCGCCGCTGGCACTCGGCCGTTCGCGTGCGCCGGGTTCGACCGCGACCACGAACTTCGCGTTCGGCATTCCGAGTTCGCGCACGCGGCCAGTGACCATTTCCGCGAGCGCGGTGGCAACTTTCGCGCGCGCGCGGCTCAGCGCGTCGGCGTGCTTGCGATAGACGGTCATCGCCGCGTTGCGGTTCTTCGCGAGTTTTTCGAGCTGCTGCGTGGCGCCCTCGGCGTCCGCGAGTTGCGCGCGCAGTTGTTCGCGGCGTTCGATTAACTGGTCCGCACGCACGCGATGCTTGCGCGCGAGATCGTGAATCGCGGTGATGCGCCGTTCGACGTCGGCGAGACGCTGCGGGTCGAGTTCGAGCCGGTCGAGGATCCGCCGCACAACATCGGCGGCTTCGCTGACTTGTGTCTGTGCCGACATGACGAGTGTTTCCGCTTCGCCGAAATCACGGTGCAGCGCGCTGAGCTGACCCAGCCCACTTAGTGCGGATGACAGCTGGTCGTAAATGGCGGCATCGCCACCGTAAAGCAATTGCAATGTGTTGCCACCGGTTTCGATCAATTTGCCGGCGTTGGCCAGTGTGCGGTGCTCGCTGTCGAGTGTTTCGACTTCGCCGGGCTGCAAGACGAGCGTGTCGAGCTCGCGCAGTTGGAAGGCGAGAAACTCCAGCTGTGCCGGATCACGCTGCTGCGCGCTGCGCAGGCGCTCGATATCGCCGTCGATGCGTTCGACTTCCATCGCCGCCGCCGCGACTGCCGCAAGCATTTGAGCATGGCCGCCGTAATCATCGAGCACGCTGCGCTGTACATCGGGCCGCATCAGCGTCTGGCCCTCGCCCTGTCCGAAAATTTCGACGAGATGTTCGCCGAGCACGCGCAGTTCGGTGGCGGATACCGGCCTACCGTTGACGAAAGCGCGGGTGCGTCCGTCGGCCTGTACGACGCGGCGCACGACGCAGGTATTGTCGTCGGCGAGTTCGTGCTCGGCGATCCAGGCTGCCGCCGGCGTCGCGGCGGCGATATCGAATTCCGCGGTGACTTCAGCCTTGTCGCAGCCAGCGCGTACCAGAGCGGTTTCGGCGCGCGCACCGGTGACCAGCCCGAGCGCATCGATCAGGATCGATTTACCGGCGCCGGTCTCGCCGGTCAATACGCTGAAACCCGCGTCCAGATCGAGGCTGAGCGCGTCGATAACCGCCAGATTGCGGATGTGGAGCGTGCGCAGCATCGGTGGTTTCATGAACCGTGCAGCTCAGGAACGCTCAAGCTGGCCGGCGGGATTGCGCCCCCAGTGCAGCTTGTCGCGCAGCAAGCTGAAGTAGCTGTAGCCGCGCGGATGCAACAGGCGCAAGCGATGCGGCGAGCGCGTGATTTCGACGGTGGCGCCGGGCGTTATGGGCTCGCTGAGCTGGCCGTCGACGGTGATGGTGGCACCGGTAATGTCCCCGCGCAGCCGGATGCGGATGCGCCCGCCGCCAGGAACAACGATCGGCCGGTCGGACAGGGTGTGCGGACAGATGGGTACCAGCACGACGGCATCAAGGCTCGGGTGCAGCACCGGGCCGCCGCCTGACAGCGCGTAGGCAGTCGAACCGGTCGGCGTCGACACGATCATGCCGTCGGCGCGGTGCTCGCCGATGAATTCGTCGTCCAGCCAGGTTTCGAAATCCAGCATGCGGATCGTCGCCTGGTTGCGCAGAACGACGTCGTTGACCGCTGATTGTGCGGCGCCCGCACCACCGCCGGCGGTTAGCAGGCGTGCTTCCAGCAATGGCCGCTCGTCGACCACCGAGGCGCCGGAAAATACCGTGCGCAGTGCTTCGCGCAGTTCGTCAGGACGCACGTCGACGAGAAACCCAAGCCGCCCCTGATTGACCCCTAGTACCGGGACTCCAGCTGGCGCCAGACTGCGGCCGGCGCTGAGCAGCGTGCCATCGCCGCCGACGACCACGACCAGCTGGCAACGCTGGCCAAGCTCGCTGCGATCCACCTTTTCATAGATGCTGCTGTCGAGCAATTGGGCGCTGTCAGCCTCGACCAGCACCGTCCGGCCCAGTTCGTGCAAGGTGGCACAAACTTGCGCGACAGGGCCCGCGACGCGCGGGTCGCTGTGCTTGCCGATAACGCCAACCGTAGTAAAAGCATCCATGAGGATTGATTTTTTCGGAATCGACGCAAATTATCATTATCTAAACGCCTTGACACCGTTAGTGTGAAGGTTTGATAAAGATATAAAGCCGTGGGGACGGTAGTGAAAACACATGACACCGCAGCTTGATGCCCGCGCCGCGGAGCTGCTGAAGCTCCTGATCGACCGCTACGTGCGTGACGGCCAGCCGGTCGGTTCGCGCACGCTTGCGCGCGCGGCGGGGGGTCTGGACCTGTCGCCGGCGACGATCCGCAATGTCATGGCCGATCTCGAGGAGTTCGGTTTCGTCTCCTCGCCGCATACCTCAGCCGGCCGGGTGCCGACCGGGCTTGGCTATCGCTATTTTGTGGATAGCCTGCTGGCACCGGAACCGCTGACGGATGCGGAAAAGGAGCATATCGCCGAGGAACTGGTGCCGCGCAATAAGTCTTCAACGGATCTTGTCATCGCGGCTTCGACGTTGCTTTCGCGGTTATCGGCGATGGCCGGCGTCGTCACCGTGCCCAAGCGCAATCTCGCGGTGCTGCGCCGCATCGAATTTCTGCCGCTGTCAGGAGGGCGAGTACTCGCCATCCTCGTCGTCAATCAGCGCGAGGTGCAGAACCGTGTGATCGATATGGGGTGCGATTACAGCGCTGAGCAGCTGGAGCTGTATGCGAACGCGATCAACGAAACCTTCGCCGGCCGCGATCTGGTCGGACTGCGACGCACCCTGATGGACGACGTGCTGGAGACGCAGAATCGCGTCAATCAGGTGCTGCGCGACGCTGCCGCGCTGGCTGAGCGCGCGCTGTCGGGAGCGTCCGACAGCGATGACTATGTGCTGGCCGGTGGACCGAATCTGCTTGGTTTTCAGGAGCTTGCTGATATCGGCCGGCTGCGCAACCTGTTCGATGCGCTGGATCGTAAGCGCGACTTGATGGAACTGTTCGACCAGTGCCTGAATGCTTCCGGCGTGCAGATCTTCATCGGCGGCGAGTCCGGCTACCAAGTGCTCGACGAATGCAGCGTCGTCACAGCGCCTTATTATGTAGATGGCACCGTGGCTGGTGTGCTTGGCGTGATCGGACCGACCCGCATGGCGTACCATCGCATCATTCCGCTGGTCGCGGAGACCGCACGGGCGCTCGGCGTCGGGCTCAAGTCCGGCACTTGAAATCGGTCGTTTGATCCCAAAAGCGTCTGGGCGTGGCGTGGAGATGCGCTGCCGCGTTAACGGTTGCCCTTAGTTAATCAGTCCAGAAATTTGAACGAAAACCGTATGATTGAAGAAATCCCCCCCGTTCCTCCGTCGGCGGACTCTGCCGAACTCTCTCCGCTGTTCGCGGAAATTGCCGGCCTCAAGGCCAGGCTCGAAGAAGCCGAACGCGCCGCTACTACTGCCAAGGATCAGCAACTGCGTGCCGTCGCCGAACTCGATAACGTGCGCAAACGCGCGCAGCGCGAGATCGACAACGGCGTCAAGTACGGCTCAGAACGCATACTGAGCGACCTGCTCACGGTCTGCGATAGCCTGGAGCTTGGCCTGAAAGCCGCAGGCGCGCCAGAGGCGACGGTGAAGACGATCGCCGACGGCGTCGCGCTCACGCACAAGCAGTTCATCCATTTTCTCGAAAAGCATGGCGTGAAGCTGGTCGATCCACAGGGCCAGCCGTTCAATCCCGAGCTGCACGAAGCGGTCGCGGTCGTCGATTCCACCGATGTGCCTGCGAACTATGTGCTCAACGTGATGCAGAAAGGCTATCGCCTGCACGAGCGTACGCTGCGGCCGGCGATGGTGGTCGTCGCCAAGGCGTCGGCGGCGGCGCAATCGTAAATCGGGTCTGACAACCCCTTGAATTAGGTCGGCGACGGCCTTAATAAAGGGTCTGTTGACAATAACTTTGATCGCTGCGACGAAGACCGTATGGGCACAGCGCAGCGATCAAAGTTATTGTCAACAGACCCTAGACAACGCGACTAACGCAACTACTGAAGATTTCAGCGGAGCTTATAGACATGGCCAAGATCATCGGCATCGACCTGGGTACCACGAACTCGTGCGTCGCCATCATGGAGGGCGGCAATCCCAAAGTCATCGAGAACAGCGAGGGCGAGCGCACCACGCCGTCTGTCGTTGCCTATACGGACGATGGTCAGATCACGGTCGGCCGCCCGGCCAAGCGCCAGGCGGTGACCAATCCGGCGAACACGCTGTATGCGGTCAAGCGCCTGATCGGCCGGCGCTTCGAGGACAACGTGGTCCAGAAGGACATCGCCATGGTGCCGTACAAGATCGGCAAAGCGGGCAACGGCGATGCCTGGGTTGAGGTCAAGGGCAAGAAGATGGCGCCGCCGGAAGTATCCGCGCAGGTGCTGTTGAAGATGAAGAAGACCGCCGAGGATTATCTCGGTGAAAAGGTCACGGAAGCGGTTATCACCGTGCCGGCGTATTTCAACGACTCGCAGCGCCAGGCCACCAAGGACGCCGGCAAGATCGCGGGTCTCGACGTCAAGCGCATCATCAACGAGCCGACCGCGGCCGCGCTTGCGTTCGGTCTCGACAAGGTCAAGGGCGACCGTAAGATCGCCGTGTATGACCTTGGCGGCGGCACCTTCGATATCTCGATCATCGAGATTGCGGAAGTCGACGGCGAGCACCAGTTTGAAGTGCTGTCCACCAACGGCGACACCTTCCTTGGCGGCGAAGACTTCGATATGCGCGTCATCGATTACATCGCCAGCGAATTCCAGAAAGAGCAGGGCATCGACCTGAAGAAGGATCCGCTCGCGCTGCAGCGTCTGAAGGAAGCGGCCGAAAAAGGCAAGATCGAACTGTCGAGCACGACGCAGACCGACATCAATCTGCCCTATATCACGGCAGATGCGAGCGGTCCGAAGCATCTGACCATGAAGCTGACGCGTTCCAAGCTCGAATCGTTGGTCGAGGAGCTCATCAACAAGACGTTGGAGCCCTGCAAGACCGCGCTGAAGGATGCCGGCCTCAAGGCTTCCGAAGTGCAGGAGATTATCCTCGTCGGCGGCCAGACGCGCATGCCGAAGGTGCAGGAAGTCGTCAAGAACCTGTTCGGCCGCGAACCGCGCAAGGACGTCAATCCAGACGAAGCGGTTGCCGTTGGTGCGGCGATCCAAGGTGCGGTGCTGACCGGCGAAGTCAAAGACGTGCTGCTGCTCGACGTGACGCCGCTGTCGCTGGGCATCGAGACGCTGGGCGGCAAGATGACCAAACTGATCGAAAAGAACACGACGATTCCGACGCGCAAGTCCGAAACGTTCACAACCGCCGACGACAACCAGGGCGCAGTGACTGTGCATGTGTTGCAGGGTGAGCGTGAAATCGCCAGCGCCAACAAATCGCTCGGCAAGTTCGATCTCACCGACATCCCGCCAGCGCCGCGCGGCGTGCCGCAAGTCGAGGTCACGTTCGATATCGACGCCAACGGCATTCTCAACGTCAGCGCCAAGGACAAGGCCACCGGCAAGTCTCAGAGTATCGTCGTCAAGGCGAACTCGGGTCTGTCGGAGGACGAGATCAAGCGCATGATCAAGGATGCCGAAGCCAATGTAGAGGAAGATCGCAAGTTCAACGAACTGATCACTGTGCGTAACCAAGGCGACCAGATGGTGCACGCGGTCGAGAAGTCGTTGAAAGATCTTGCCGAGCAAGTGCAGCCGGACGAGAAAAAGAGTATCGAGGACGCCATCGCCGCCCTGCGGGAAGCGCTCAAGGGCAACGACAAGGACGACATCGCTGCCAAAACCGAAACGCTTGCGCAGGCCTCCGCGAAGCTTGCCGAACGCGCGTATGCGAAGGCGGGCGAAGGCGCCGCCGGCGATGCTGGAGCCGCGGGTGGCGCTTCGGCGAAGAAGGATGATGTCGTCGATGCGGAATTCACGGAAGTGAAAGACAAGAAGTAAGCCGGTAGTTGACAATCCGGGAATCAGAAATCGGCCCTTGCGCGAGTGGGGGCCGATTTCTTGCGTTAGTGCCCTTGATTATTTTGTTGAACCCATAATTCCGCATACCGATTTCCGAACATGAGCAAGCGCGATTATTACGAAGTGCTCGGTGTCGTCAAGGACGCCGGCGACGATGAGCTGAAGAAGAGCTATCGCAAGCTCGCGATGAAATTGCATCCGGACCGCAATCCGGACGATAAGGAAGCCGAGGAGAAATTCAAGGAAGCGAGCGAGGCCTACGAAGTTCTGTCGGACCCTCAGAAGCGCGAGATTTACGACCGCCATGGCCACGAAGGTTTGCGGCGCGGTGGCGGCGCGGACATGGGCGCTGGTTTTGCCGACATCTTCGGCGACATGTTCGCCGATATTTTCGGTGGCGCGGGTGGCGGCCGTCCGGGCGGCGCGCGGCGCGGCTCCGATCTGCGTTACACGATGGAACTGACGCTGGAGCAGGCGGTGTTTGGGGCGACGGAAACCATTCGTATCCCCTCGATCAAGGATTGCGCGACGTGCTCCGGCCATGGCACGGCCGACGCCAAGGCACCGCGCGAATGTACGACCTGCCGCGGTTCCGGGCAGGTGCGCATGCAGCAGGGGTTTTTCGTTTTGCAGCAAACCTGTCCGGCTTGCCGCGGACGCGGCATGCAGATCACCGATCCCTGCCGTACTTGCCGCGGCGCCGGCAAGGTGCGCGACGAGAAGACATTGCAGATCAAGATTCCGGCCGGTGTCGATACCGGTGATCGCATTCGTCTGACCGGCGAAGGCGAGCCGGGGACCCGCGGATCACCGGCGGGTGATCTCTACGTGCAGGTCACCGTGAAACCTCACGAAGTATTTGAGCGCGACAACGAAGATCTCTACTGCGTAATACCTGTGAATGTCGTAACCGCCGCGATGGGCGGCGAGGTGGAAGTGCCGACACTGGGCAGCGCACCGACCAAGCTGAAGATTCCCGAGTCCACGCAAAGCGGCAAGGTCCTGCGCTTACGCGGGCTCGGTGTGAAGCCCGTGCGCGGCGGAATGCCTGGTGATCTCCTGTGTAACATCATCGTTGAAACGCCAGTCAATCTGACTTGGCGTCAGAAGGAGCTATTGCGCGAACTCGGAGAGACCCTCGACAAGGAAGGCGGCGCGCATAGTCCGCAGGCCTCGTCATGGCTGCTCAAGGCGAAAAAGTTTTTCGAAGAGCACATCCGGCGGGAGTAACGCTCAGGCGCCGCCCCGCATGGGGCGGCTGCTATAGGTTTCCCGATAGAGCCTGTTGATCGTCGATCAGGCCGCTTTGAACTCCGGCAGCAAGTTTATATCCGCCGTATTGCTTAGCACGCTGTCCCGTATCGGCGACGGCGGAGGGGGCGCTGTCGCTGGTTTTGCTGCTGATTTACCCCCGGCGGCCGGTACTTCGATTGGACCCACCGGCTGCCCGAATTCGCTGCGCACGCGGCGGACGTAATCCGGGTCGGCCAAGGGCACATCAAATCCCAGAGTGCTGCCGTATTCCATCGCGTCAATCTGTTCATAGGTCAAACCGAGCCGATGGTTATAGACTTCCGGAATCTCGGCGGTGTCCGTCTTCGCGGCCCCGATCTTCCCTCGAATCAGAATCACGGTCCGGCCGCTCAGCCGATCGCGCGACAAGCAATGCTTTGGCAGCTTCGAAATGATGTTCGCACTCCCAGTTTCCGCGGTCATATACCCCCCAAGGTTCGCGATTAAAGAAATCCCGTCCGCAGCTTTCACCGGACGCGTTCCTGAATTATTGCGTCGACCCTCGCCAACTCCCCCTTGGTTATTAAGCAACCGTTAAGCCAACGTTGCGGGTGAATTGCAGGCCGTATCCCGGAACTGTGACGCGCGTCACAGTTCCCGCGTTTTCAAACTACGACTCAATCGCGGTCTACGTGAAAGGAACCAAGCAAAATCAAGCCGTCCAGCGGATTTCGGAAGGTCTGGCACAGGCGTGTGAATTTTCTTTCAGCATTCAATTGCTGCGATGCAAAAAATTGAGAATTCCAGTGTTGCAGCGCGGAAAAATGGTCGCATCCGCGCAGGAAGCGACACAGCCGGGTGTCGGTGACTGACAAATTATGTCGATAGCAGAGGTACCTGGTTTCAAGTCCTAAGAGCACGCTTTAGCGATCAAAAAAACACAATCCCGGCTAAGCTATCTAGATGAGTAACCCCGTTCGAGTCGCCATCCTTGGCGCAACTGGCCGCATGGGCCATGCGTTGATCAAAACCACTGCGCAGATGCCCGAATTGCGGCTTGCCGCTGCGGTTGCTTTGCGCGGTAGTCCTGGATTCGGCAGTGATGCCGGGAGCCTTGCCGGCTTGGCGCCAGTCGGGGTCACCGTTGCCGACGACTTGGTGGCTGCGGTTGCCGCTGCCGATGTTCTTGTTGATTTTTCGCGTCCTGACGGCACGCTTGCCGCTCTTGATGCCTGCGTTGCGCAAGGCAAGGCCATGGTTATCGGCACCACGGGTTTCAATGCCGCTCAGAAAGAGCGCATCGCGCTGGCGTCGCGATCGATTCCTTTGTGCATGGCGGCCAATTTCAGTGTCGGCGTGAATGTTTGTTTGCGCTTGCTGGAATTGGCGGCGCAAACGCTCGGCGACGACTACGATGTCGAGATTGTTGAAGCGCACCATCGGCACAAAGTCGATGCACCTTCCGGTACCGCACTGCGCATGGGAGAGGCAGTGGCCGGCGCGTTGGGCCGCCGGCTCGAGGATTGCGCTGTTTACACGCGCGAAGGACACACCGGCGCGCGCGCGCGCGCGAAAATCGGATTCGCGACCGTGCGTGGCGGTGACGTCGTTGGCGATCACACCGTGATGTTTCTTGGTGACGGGGAACGTGTCGAGATCGCCCACAAGGCCAGCAGTCGCAGCAACTTCGCGCGCGGTGCGATGCGGGCGGCGGCCTGGCTGTATGGGCGTGCGCCGGGACGGTATGAAATGCGCGATGTGCTTGGGCTGTGAATCTGATGTGCCGCGCACTGACCGAAAATCACGTTCAATATTATTTAGTGTGGTTGGAAAAGGGTATTCAATTAATTTGGAGCCGCCACATTTAATTAATCCGAATTTATAACTGCCATGGGAGAGTACGGTGATTGCAGACCTGTTTCGCCAGAAATACAGGAAGCTGAGCCGCAAGACCGCGACGTTGGTCACGAGTTTGTTTTTGGGCACGTTTGGCTTCGACCACGCGGCGCATGCGGGGGACGATTTCAAACTGTTGGGTCTCGACGGCGACTACAACATGCAAGCGAGCTATGCATTGGCGGCGCGCCTCAAGAATCCGGCCAACGGCATCATCAATACGCCCCCTGATCCGCTGGTTGCCCAAGGCCTATCGTTTCTCGACCCATACAGGTATCCGCAATCCGCCAACTACGATGACGGCGATCGTAATTTTAAGAGCGGCAGCCTCATCAACAACCGGGTCACCTTGTTGGGTGAACTGAACCTCACGAGAGGAGAGTACGGCGCGCAGGTCCGCGGAGATGCTTTTGCCGATAGCGTCTACCTGGGTGTCAACGACAACGATTCACCTTCGACTCTTAACCGAATTGGCGGAAGCCCCAATGAGTTCTCGTCCGATGCGCGTCGTTTCGACGGCCGACGCATGCGCTTGCTGGATGCCTATGCATTCGGGACTTGGTATTTCGGAGAACAGACCAAGCTGAATGTGCGTGCAGGGCGACACGTCGCCGCTTGGGGCGAGAGCCTGTTCTTTTCCGGCGTCGCGCTTGCGCAGGCTCCCAGCGATGCCACCAAAGCAAACGTCCCCGGCGCCGATGTCAAGAGCATCCTGTTGCCCGTCGATCAGGTTTCCATGCAATTGTCGCTGACGAACCGTCTGACCTTACTAGGGCAATACAAGCTAGAGTTCAAGGCCACTGAACTGGATCCGGTAGGAACTTATTTTTCCACCAGCGATGTAGTGGGTCCGGGCGCTCAATTTGTTTTAGGGTTCAAGAGCCCGATCGGAACTCCGCTTCCCTACCTCGGAAACGTGAATCCCAGCGCGTTCGGGCAGTATGGCGCAGGTATCAAGTACAGCCTGACGGCGGATACCAGCATCGGCTTGTATCGTTTGCGCTATCACAGCACCAATCCGAGTGTTCACGAGCACTTCGGCTGTGGAGCGGCATGTGTGCCGGTGAGCTATGACACGCCGTACTTCGACGGCATCGATATGACAGCTGCCAGCTTTTCCACGCATCTGTTCGGACTCAGCCTGGGCGGCGAAGCCATCTATCGGGAAGGGAGCCCCACGTCAATCAATTACAGTTCTACTCTGACCGGGAACGTTGCTACACCGGTCCGCAGCAATGTTACACAGGGGTTACTCAATGCGATCTACAGCGCTGGCCCCGGACGGCTATGGGACAGCATCAGCGTCGCCGGTGAAGTTGGCTATGTCTTTCTGAACCACGCTGATCCCGTCAATCACGCCGACGAAGTACCCAGTCAGCCAGGGATTTTTACCCAGCTCTACTATTCGCGGACCTCGGTGGCCGGTACAGTCCTAGTACAGATCGGCGAAGCCAGCATATTTGACGGATGGGATCTGAATATCCCGATCTCATACTCAGCTACCGCTGTTGGACAATCCTCGCTGGCGGGTGCGTTCGGCTCCCTGCAAGGGGCAGGGGACGAGCGGGCGAGCATCGGTACCACCTTCACTTACCAGCAAGACTTCGACATCGGTGTTGTCTATAGCGCTTATTTCGGCAGCCCTAATTTCACGACGCACCCGTATGCGGACCGCGACAATATCGGTTTGAACCTGACCTATCGGTTCTAAAGTCTGTCTTTCTTTAGGGCCTGTCGTCAAAGGATTTGACGACGGGCCTTATGTAGGGCGACACGCCCTAGTTCAGAAACGGCAGCGAAAATGTCCCGCTGAAGGTATACGTCGCTGGCGTCTCTGACTCCGGCGTCGGATAGGCGTACTGGTCGCTGCTGTTGCTGGCCATTATGCCGACGACGTCGCCCGCGTTCAGTACCGTCTCGACGCCAAGCATGTCGGTATCGAAATCGCCGGTGCCGTGTATGGGGAAGATCTGATCGTCCAGCAGCGTCGCGGTCGAACTGCCGACGCGTTGGATGCCGATGCCGAAGAAGGCATACGGTGTGGCGCTGTCCGCGACCGCAACGTTGATGGCCATGTGCGGAATGCCGAGCAGGATCTTCTGCGCGCTGGCGGTATACAGCGGTATGAAGTTAGGACCGCTGACCGTTGTCGCGCTCACCACGTACGGCGTGTTTCCGGTCGGGATGGCGTCGATCGTGTCGAACGTCATGCCGGTGTTGTCGTCCAGGGTGACGCAGGTCTGCGGGACATCGACATGCGGACCGGAGGCGGCGACGCCACGGAGGTGCTCGTCGATGAACGAGTACATCGCTTCCGCGAGGTTAAAGTTGCCGCCATCACCGCAGTCGACCTGCGCCTGCATCGCCACGCCGGTCACACCGTCACCCTTGGGAATCCTCAGCTGTCCGGGCAGCGTATGCCCATACTGCTGGATGAGCAGATGTACGTCGGCGCCGCCCTTGTCGCGCAGGCATTGCGCGTTCTTTAAGCCTTCGTTGACGCTGAACAGCGTGTCGTTCCAGCCTTGCACCAGGAAAGTGGGGACGTGCGGTACGAACTGGCCCGGATTCGGATCGACGTCGAAGTCGCAATAGGCGCTCGGCCAGTTCGCGGCAGTCAGATCGATCAGCGACTGCGGAAAGACGCCGGTTTGCAACGACTCTTTGCTGCCCTGCACATAAATCGGGTCGAGTTTCGCGGAACCGGCGATGGCACCGGCCTGCAGGAGTTGGCCCCATGCCGACTGCGGTTGCGGCGTCGGCAGGCCGGGCGGAAATCCGCTGTGCCCGATCAGCGCCGGCACGATCACTGCAACCCGCTCGTCGAGCGAAGCGCCCATAAGCTGGAAAGCAGCGCCATAGGAGTAGCCGAGCAGGCCGACGGCGAGCTTGCCGTCGCGCAGGGCAAGTTGGGGGCCGAGATTCGCTTCCGCCCAGTCAAGCACGGCCTCGAAGTCCTTGCCTTCGTAGGCCGGACTCATGACTTCGTCGGTGCCGCCGGAATCGCCCCAACCGCGTTCGCTGTAGCTGATGACGTAGTAGCCGTTTTCGTTGGCGATCTTCACCGCCTGTTCCGGCGGCTGATAGAAGAGGTTTGCAATGCCCTTCGGGTCGAGCGAGGTCATGCGGCGAGCGCCCCAGCCGTGGCTGTGCACGATCAAAGGCACGGGTGTATTTGCGGGAGCGTTGGGAACGAACACCGTCGCGGCAATCTTGGTGCCGTCAAACGACGTGATCTTGGTGTCGTAGCTCGTCTGGGTGAGCGCCGGCCCACCACCGCTAAGGGGTGGTGGCACATCCGTAGGCGACGAACTCGGACTCTGAGAGTCCGGATTTTGAGAGTTCGAGCACCCGCATAGAGCAATCGCGGCTGCTGTCATCGATATCGCCAAGTGTTGCCGCACTAATTGCCGCACTATGATTTGCATCGGTCCATCCCCCAAATTGCGCAGCCAAGATATTTCAGCTTCGCAGCAGTACTTCGTTATTGTTCGCGGTTTCGATCGGCATGTTCCAATGTCCGACCGACGCACGCTTTCTAGATAATCAAAAGTCTGAATAGGAAATGAGCCGATTTCTATCGTTTAAATAGACCACTTGCGTCCCGGTTCCGAGTGTGAATTCCAGAAAATATCGGCCCGAGGTAAGTAAGCGCCGTCGCGGCGGGTTACATTGTCGTCGAGCCCGATGTGCATCCGGCATAAAATTTCGTCGAGTCTAATGACCCATAAACGCGATCTCTCGCTGAGCCTCGCCGCACTCGGCGTGGTCTTCGGTGACATCGGCACCAGCCCCATCTACGCGCTACGCGAGTGCTTCTTCGGTAGCGGGCATGTCACGCCAACCCCGGACAACGTGCTCGGAGTGCTATCGCTGATCGTGTGGGCGCTGATTCTGACCATCTCGATCAAATACCTGGTGTTCGTGATGCGTGCGGACAATCATGGCGAAGGTGGTATCGCCGCGTTGACCGCGCTACTGAATCCCTGGCGCTCCAAGCCGGGGTCTTTGCGCTATGTGCTGATGATGATGGGACTGTTCGGCGCCGCGCTGCTGTACGGCGACGGCACCATCACGCCGGCGATCTCCGTGCTAAGCGCACTCGAAGGTATCAAGGTCGCGGCCCCTGCGTTCGATCATTTCATCATTCCGCTCACCTTGGTGATCCTCATTGCGCTGTTCGCCGTTCAGCGGCGCGGCACGGAAGACATCGGCTTCGTGTTCGGCCCGATTCTGGTGGTCTGGTTCATTGTAATTAGTGCGCTGGGCATCTTTGGAATTGCACACAATCCGCAAGTGCTATGGGCGCTCAACCCGTGGCAGGCGGTCATGTTTTTCGTGCAAAACGGCAAAGCCGGTTTCACAGTACTCGGCGCGGTGTTCCTCGCAGTCACGGGCGGCGAGGCTTTGTATGCGGACATGGGACATTTCGGCCGTGCGCCAATCCGGCGGGCCTGGTTCGCGCTGGTGCTGCCGGCGCTGGTGCTGAACTATTTCGGGCAGGGTGCGATCGTAATGAGTGCGCCAGATCAGGCCCAAGAGCCGTTTTATCACCTCGCGCCGCAGTGGGCGCTGTATCCATTGATCGCGCTGGCGACCGCAGCGACGATCATTGCTTCACAGGCCATCATCACCGGCACCTTCTCGATGACCAGCCAACTGGTGCGGCTTGGCCAGCTGCCGCGCGTCAACGTCGTGCAGACTTCGCCAGACGAGCGAGGCCAGATTTATCTGCCCTTCGTGAACTGGGTGCTGATGGCGGCAACGCTGGCATTGGTACTCGGCTTCCGCTCGTCAAGTGCGCTGGCCTCGGCCTATGGCATCGCGGTCGCGATGACGATGGTCATCACCTCCGTGTTGGCGTTTTTCGTTGCGCTGCGCTTTCACTGGACGGTATCCAAAGCGGCATTCACGATGGTTCCGTTCTTCGTCATCGACATCGTGTTTCTGTCGGCGAACGTGTCGAAGATCGAGGACGGCGGCTGGTATCCGATCGGCACTGCGCTGCTGGTGTTCATTATCATGGCCACCTGGGCACGCGGACGACAGCTGCTCGCGCGGAACTGGGGCGCTGATGCAAAGGATCCGGAAGAGCTGGCGGCTTACATTGCTCAAGCCAAACCTCACCGCATCAAGGGAACCGGGGTGGTGCTGACCCCGAGCGGGCAAGTGCCGCCGCACTTCCTGCGTCACCTGAAGCGACATCAGGTGGTGCAGGAGCACCTGCTTCTGGTGACGGTTGTCACCGAGGGCCAACCACGCATTCCGACGTCGGTGCGGCTGGGGCTTTATGGTATTGCACCAGGTATTACGCGCCTGATCGTGCGCTACGGGTTCATGC
This sequence comes from uncultured Salinisphaerales bacterium, assembly GCA_964581385.1. Classification (GTDB taxonomy): domain Bacteria; phylum Pseudomonadota; class Gammaproteobacteria; order Nevskiales; family Nevskiaceae; genus CAZOOK01. Next base: position 120,044 of record CAZOOK010000010.1, on the reverse strand, counting down.
AGCAGCCGAATGTGCCGGTGGCGTTGCGTCTGTGCGAGCGCTTCGGTTTGGACATCGATCTGGAACGGTTGACGTACTACGTCGGCCGCGAGACTTTGATACCAACGGTCGAGGTGGAGGGTATGCAGCTGTGGCGCGAATACTTGTTTGCATTCCTGTCGCGTAATGCTTTGCGGGCAACGGCGTTTTATGGATTGCCGCCGGATGACGTCGTCGAGCTTGGCTTCGAGATCGAGATCTGAATGAGTGATTTCCGCATAGCGCCTGCGCGGCCTGACGATGTCGCGGAAATCTTGCGACTGATCCGGGCGCTGGCCGATTACGAAAAGCTCAGCCACGAGGTCGTGGCGACGGAAGACGGCCTGCGTGAAACCCTGTTCGGCGAACGCGCGGTCGGCGAAACATTGCTCGCTTTTGCGGGTGGACGTCCAGTCGGGTTCGCGATTTTCTTCAGCAACCTGTCCACGTTTCTTGGCCGTGCCGGGGTCTACCTGAAAGATTTGTTCGTCGAGCCGGAATTTCGCGGACGCGGCATCGGTCGTGCACTGCTGCAGGCCGTCGCGAAAATTGCTGTGGAACGAAACTGCGGACGTATGGAGTGGTCGGTGCTGGATTGGAATGCGCCGTCGATCGATTTCTACAGAAGTGTCGGCGCGAAGCCGATGGACGAGTGGACGATATTTCGGCTGACCGGTGCTGCGCTGCGCACATTCGCCGCCGGGGATGGAAGCGTCGCCGGATGACATCTGCTCATATGGGAGCGATGCGATTCAAAGTTTGGAGGGCACTGCTTTCATCCTTTCGATCAGTTCCCGTTCCGCGCCAAGACCCGCGTGGATTTCGCAGACGGCGAGGCTGCGGGCGATCGGAGTTTCGGCATTCGTTCGGCAGGGGATTCCTCAGCTTTATCCAAACGGAATCTGGATACTGCGTTAACCACTGCGTCGGCTTGATGTCGCAGCGACTCCGCCGCGGCTGCTGCTTGCTGCACCAACGCTGCGTTCTGCTGCGTCGCCTGATCCATATGCGTGATGGTCTGGTTCACTTGTTCAATTCCCACGCTCTGTTCATTCGATGCCGTCGTAATCTCCGCCATGATGTCAGTGACGCGCTTTACCGACACCACGATGTCTTGCATCGTCTTGCCCGCCAACGCCACCTGTTGCGATCCTGCGCTCACCTTTTCCGTTGAATTTGAAATCAGCATCTTGATCTCCTTAGCCGCAGATGCACTTCGCAGTGCCAGGCTTCGCACCTCGGCCGCGACCACGGCAAATCCGCGGCCTTGCTCACCCGCTCGCGCCGCTTCCACTGCAGCATTCAGGGCCAGAATATTGGTCTGGAAGGCGATCCCGTCGATTACGCTGGTGATATCGACGATCTTTTTGGAGCTGTCTGAGATCGATGCCATCGTGCGCACCACTTCGGCAACCACCTGGCCCCCTTTGCTGGCCACTCCTGAGGCTTCGATGGCGAGATTGTTGGCCTGGTGCGCGTTCCCCGCGTTCTGACGCACGGTGGTCGTCAGCCTTTCAATACTTGCAGCGGTCTCTTGCAAGCTCGCAGCTTGTTGTTTCGTACGCGAAGATAGATTGCTGTTGCCTTTTGCGATCTCCAGCGCGGCAACATGAATTAATTCAGTTGCGTCGCGGATTCCGCGGACGATGTGCTGCAGCTGCCGCGCCGTCGTGTTGGTGTCGTCCTTCAGTTGCGCGAAAATGCCTGAATAATTTCCATCGATCGATTCCGTAAGGTCGCTGCGCGCGATGGCGCCGAGAACTTTTGCTACGTCGCTGAGCCCTTTGTCGGCGATTTCCATCAGACGATTGAGGGCCTCAACCATGCCTTGGAAGTGCTGGAAATTCTGCGCCTGTCCGCGCGCTTTGAAATCGCCTCGTGATGCCGCCTCCACTAGCGTGAGAATCTCGGCGTTAACAGCTTGCAGGTTGGTTTTTACCGCCGCCATGGCGGCGGTGATGGTGCCCTGTTTGCCCGGCAGCTCCTCCATGTCTCTGGATAGGTCGCCTCGGGCGTAGTCGGTGATGACGCTGACGATCTTCTGCTGAACGCTAAGATGAGAGGCGGCCAGTTCGTTTATCGATTGCGCCATCTCACTGTATACGCCCTCGAAATCCACGACGGGCATCGTCGTATCGATCTCTCCAGCGGCGTGATGAGCGGCCATTTTGGTTTGGGTGGCGACAAAATGCCGCAGGCTGTCCTGCATGCGTGCCATCGAATTCAGCATCGATCCCGATTCGTCTTGTCCCTCAATGAGAATCGTGCTGTCGAGCCTTCCGCGAGCAATCGAGTCGGCAACGCGCGCGGCAACGGCGATCGGGCCGGTGATGCTGCGGGTAATGATGACGGCGATCGAAATGCCCAGTATTAGGAATAAGGTCGCACAGCTCAGCGTGAATGTCTTTGCGTTGTTGTAGACGATCGCTGCTTCGGCGACGGTCTGCCGATTGAGCTTCGCCTGCAGCCTGATAAGCGCGTCGAGTCCGTCGAGCCATTTCTCCTGCAGAGGGCGCGCCCGACGATTGACATAGACAGTCGCCTCCGTCGGCTTATTGCCCAACGCGAAGTCGGTCGCTTTGTCGAGTGCGACGTTCACACCGCTGCGCACGTCCTTCAGGCCGTCGAGCAGCTCGCGCTCCCGCGGGGTGGTCAGCAAGGGCGCGAGCTGTTCCGCGGCGGTATCGTATTCCTTACGCTGCTGCGCTATGCGATCCGCTTGATTGCGCTTTTCTTCGTCCATCGTTTCGAGTATGACGTTGCGTACCGCGACTGATTGCTGCAGTACGATGCCCCGCATCTGGTACAGCAATTCAGTTTTCCTATTGGTCTGATCGACGACGAGCGTCAACCGCTCTTTCATCGTTGCCATACGCTCAACGCTTTGGCCGACCAGCACAATCATGAACAGAAACAGCCCGGCAAAAGCCAGGCCCAGACGGGTCCCGATTTTGACGCTTCTGATTTTGCTCGACCAGATTCCGTCCATCGTATTCGGCTTTTGTATTCCTTCTCGTGCTTGGGACGAATGCTAAAGGGTGCGCTTCGACAAAGCCTGGGCCCAGGCGATACGAATATCGGCTTCTTGCATCCAATCTTCAGTGCCCCGCCGTTTGTCGGAAACAAACGATCCTCAAGTTCACCGCCGTTTCGTCGATTAGGGATGAGACATGCGGCATTGCGCATGCTCAATGGGGGCTGTTTCATGCGTTACTTCGGGTGGATCGTGTCAGGAGGACTCATTGCCAGCCCCCTTCTGGCGTTCACTGTGGCGGAAGCGGGTGATCTGAAGCCAACGAAAGAAGATCTGATCTGGCAGATGCCGGCTGAAGCCCCTTATCCGGCCGACAACAAGCCGACGCCAGAACGCATCGATCTTGGAAAGAAGCTGTTTTTCGACCCGCGCCTGTCGAAGGACGGCGATATGTCTTGTGCGAGCTGCCACAATCCTGCGCTCGGCTGGAGCGATGCTTTGCCAACCGCCCGCGGCTTCCATGGCAAGAAGCTCGACCGGGCGACACCCAGCATCTATAACGCAGCATTTAATTCCATCCAGATGTGGGATGGCCGCAAAACCAGCCTTGAAGATCAAGCGACCGGCCCTATGGATTCACCGAATGAAATGGCCTCTGACTACGAGGCAATCTTCGCATTCCTCAACGCAAATGCCTCGTATCGAAAGGCCTTTGATAACGCTTATCCTGGTGATGGCATCAACAAGGAAACGTTGGCCAAGGCGATCGCATCTTTCGAGCGAACGGTGGTCAGCGACAATTCGCCATTCGACCGCTGGTTGCGTGGCGAACCCGATCGGATGACGGCCCAGCAGATCCGCGGGTTTCGCATCTTCACCAGCGCTGACCGAGGCCATTGCTCAGCCTGTCATCAGGCGCCTTATTTCACCGACAACGGTTTCCACAACATCGGGCTGGCTTCGTTCGGTGCCGACAATCCTGACCTGGGTCGCTACACCCAGAAGCCGATCGCAATCTTGAAGGGCGCATTTAAAACACCGGGTTTGCGCAACGTCGCTCGCACCGCGCCTTACTTCCACGATGGCTCGGCTAGCACTCTGATGGACGTCGTCGAACACTACGCGCGCGGCGGTGCTGTAAAGACCAACCTGTCACCCGAGATGAAACCGCTGAATCTGAGTCGGAGCGACAAGGAAGATCTGGTCGCGTTCCTGCAGTCGTTGACTAACGAATCCGCGCCGGTAATCATCTCTGAACTCCCGTAACCGGCGATACTCATGAACACTCTGGCGAAATTCCATCCAGGTGTGTTCCTCGCTCTAGTTCTGCCAACGCCAGATTGCGTTGATTGCGATAACAGCGGCGATTAAAAGATTTTCACAATAGAGGCATCCTGTATAGCACGTCTGACTACTCACGATCCGGGCTAACGATACAACTTATCTGGAGTCGACTATGTCTCGTTTTTTTCTGTTACACCTTGTTGCTCTCCTGGGCGTCAGTACGGCGTACGCCGCCGACTACGAAGCGAGCCAGAAGAACTTGGCCTTCAGCGTATCGGTACTGAACATTAAAGTCGGGGATTCCGTCATTTTCAAGAATGACGACACGGTCAGTCACAATATCTTTTCGCTGTCAGACGCCAAGCCTTTCGATCTGGGCGCTTATCCAGCGGGGCAGTCGAGGAAAGTGACTTTTGACGGCTCGGGCACCGTCGATGTGGAGTGCGCGATCCATCCAAAAATGAAGATGAAGATCATAGTGTCGAAGTAATCCAGACTCATCGACCCGCCGACCCAATCCAACGATTACAGCAAGGTGAGCTGATCCCCGCTTCGTGGCGGAACCCGGAACGCGGTGGTATCGAGCTGCCAATGACCGCGCCGCTGAATGCCGAATCTACGGCAGGCGACTTCGAAACGCTTGGCGATCATCGCGGCATACTCACCAGTGCCAACTTGGCGTCGACCCCATTGCGCATCGTAATCCTTGCCATCGCGCATTTGTTGCACAAGGCTCATCACATGCTTCGCTTTCAGCGGGACGTGCGCCTGCAGCCATTCGCGGAAGAGATCCTTGACTTCAAACGGCAGGCGCAGCATTACGTACCCCGCCATGCGTGCTCCGGCCGCCGCGCTCGCTTCAAGGATGCGCTCAAGCTCGGCATCCGTCACGAAGGGGACAATCGGAGCCACCAGAACCATCACCGGAATGCCCGCGTCTGTGAGCCGGCGTATCGTCCTTAAGCGAGATGCCGCTGATGCCGCTCTCGGCTCCAATGTGCGTTTCAGCTCGTCATCCAGCGTGGTCACGGATACCGCGACCATAACCAACCGGGCTGCGGCCATTTCCGACAGTAGGTCCAGATCGCGTCCGATCAGCGCCGCTCCTTTTGTCACGATCGTCACCGGGTGGCGAAACCGCTGCAGCACCTCCAGTATGCTGCGCGTCGTGCGCAGATCCCGCTCGATGGGTTGGTAGGGATCGGTGTTGGCGCCCAGATTAATTGGCGAGCACCGATACCCGGGTTTAGACAGCTCTTGTTCCAGTAGCTCTGCTGCGTTGTCCTTGTAAAAGAGTTTGGTCTCGAAATCGAGGCCGGGAGATAAATTTACATAAGCGTGGCTGGGCCTGGCGAAGCAGTAAATACATCCATGCTCACATCCTCGAAATGGATTTATCGATTGCTCGAACGGAATATCCGGCGATTGGTTTCGCGAAATGATTGATTTCGCGTGCTCCGGCCTGACCACGGTTTGTGGTCCTGGAGAGATCTCTTCGTCCAACTGCCACCCATCGTCGAAGGCAGCTCTCGACGTCGATTCAAATCGTCCTTCCGGCCGAGTCAGTGCACCACGCCCCTTGATCGGCGGCTTGGGTTGAAGGGACATCTCTATTCTCTAGAAGCACCAAAGTTCTGGTTGCTCTGTAAGCTTGGTGCAGCATTGGCGCTGATGCAAGAACTGCGAGTCGAGGTTCAATAAATGAACGTGCCGCCAGGGTGGAAGGCGAACTTGCCGGCACGACGTTTTCGGCCCGCACGTGAGAGGTTAAGACCGAACGCCCAATAGCACGCTCTGGCGAACGAACAGCTTGTACAGCACAGTAAAGAAAAGCTGTACGGAGCGGAACAGCTGTTCAGCGCAGTGCGCCGACGTATCGGAATGCGACAGGCGGTTCGGGAGACGCCGCCATTTCGGCGGAGACAACTTTCGCCGATCGCGGTCGTACGCCGAACATCATGTCCTCGAAACGATCGCATAGGCGGGCCAGTTCCTCGTCGTCGATTCGGCGCGCCAGTCGCATGACCTCATGCGCGTAGGCTTTGTCCTGCGTCAGCCAGGTCGCATCGATGATGCGGCCGCTAAGACGCCGGAAGCGAACATAGAAGCGTGCCGCCAGATTGAGCAGGTTGTTGTCGAGTGCATGCATATCGATCCCTCTTACGTGGTGGTTGCCGTTCCCCAAAAAACATAAGCAGCTCAGACGAGCTGCTCGCCGTGCTGCGAAAGATCCAGTCCCGCATGCTCTTCGTCCGGCGATACGCGCAGGCCGACCGTCCAATCGGTGAGCAGTAGGATGGCGAGCGTCATGCTGCCGCTGTAAAGAAGCGTGGCGAGCGCGCCGATCGTTTGCACGATCACGCTGGCTTTCGCACCGCAGATCGCTTCGCTGGAAAAAACGCCGGTGAGAATCGCGCCGACAAAGCCGCCGATGCCGTGAATGCCGAAAACATCGAGTGAGTCGTCCGCGCCAAGCACGCGCTTCAAACCCGTTGCGCCCCAGTAGCAGCAGAGTCCCGCCGCCAGACCGATGAAGAGCGCGCCGCCAATGTCCACAAAGCCCGATGCCGGCGTGATCGCAACGAGTCCGGCGACCGCGCCCGAACAGGCACCAAGTAGCGTGACGCGCTTGCGCGACAGCCATTCGACATACATCCAAGTCAACGAAGCGACGGCGGTCGCGATTTGCGTCACTAGCATGGCCATGCCGGCGCGGCCGTCGGCGGCGGTAGCCGAGCCGGCGTTGAAGCCGAACCAGCCCACCCACAATAGCGAAGCGCCGATCAGTGTGAACGCGAGATTGAACGGTACGAACGGTTCGCGCCCGTAACCCTTGCGCGGACCCAGCATGTAGGCACACACCAAGCCGGCGGCGCCGGCATTGATGTGCACGACAGTGCCCCCGGCGAAATCCTGGTCGCCAAGCGCGGCGAGCCAGCCGCTCGGCTCCCAGACCCAATGTGCTACCGGTGCATAAACCAGTAGCGACCACAGCGACATGAACGTCACCAGTCCGGCGAAGCGGATGCGTTCGGCGAAAGCGCCGGTGATCAGTGCAGGTGTGATGATCGCGAACGTCATCTGGAACATCACGAACACTGACTCGGGAATCGTCGGAGCGATGTGACTCACGGTCAGCTGGCTGCCATTCTTGTCGAACAGCATGCCTTGCAGCATGACCCGGTCGAGGCCGCCGATCCACGGCAAGCCGGGCGTGAAGGCGAGGCTATAGCCGAGTATGACCCACAGCACCGTGACCAGGCAGCACACGGTGAAGCTTTGCAGCGCGGTGGACAACACATTCTTCTTGCGCACCATGCCTGCATAGAACAAGGCCAGCCCGGGAATCGTCATCAGCAGCACGAGCGCCGTCGAGGCCAGCATCCAGGCGGTATCGCCTGCGCTGATCTTGGAAAACGCAGTCAGGAAAGGGCGCGTCGGCGCTACCTCAGCGGCGAATGCGGGCATCGCAAAGCCGGTCAATAAGACTCCCGGAGGCATGACGTATCGAAACAGGGCCCTACGTATGAGCCTCGAAATCATTTTGGTGCGCGCTCCGCGGAGACTGACGGCAAAAATTTCTTGGGACAATGTCGCGATTCAGTGGCGCAATACGTAAGCACACAGAATGCCAACAGCCAGAGGTGTGCATCGACCACGCGATGGCGCGGTGAACGGCATCGCATGGACGCATGCCGCCGCGGACGCTAAAATAGCGACCTGATCCTGCAAGGGGGGCGCAAGCCCCCCTTTGCGTGTGTAGATCCCAATTGTTCCAGCCCTTCAAAGCCCCAGGAAATCCAGCCGAATCATGACTGCACCGACCCCGGCCCTGCTCGCGCTCGCTGACGGCACCCTGTTCCGCGGCGTTTCCATCGGCGTTGAAGGGAAGACGGTTGGCGAAGTGGTGTTCAACACCGCGATGACCGGGTATCAGGAAATACTCACCGACGCTTCCTATCGCGAACAGATCGTCACGCTGACTTATCCACACATCGGCAACGTCGGTGTCAACGACGAAGATGCCGAATCGGAGAAGGTTCAGCTCGCCGGCCTGATCCTGCGCGAAGTGCCGCGTCCGCCGAGCAATTTCCGTTCGCGGCGCGATTTCCGCGCCTACCTGCGAGCGCAAAACGTCGTGGCGATTGCCGGTATCGACACGCGCCGGCTGACGCGCCTGCTACGCGACAAGGGTGCGCAGAACGGCTGCATCGTCGCCGGCAATGTCGACGAGAAGGAAGCGTTGAAGCGCGCCCAGGCATTCCCGGGTTTGAAGGGCATGGATCTGGCAAAAGTGGTCACGACCAAAGCTGCTTACGCGTGGAATCGTGCGTCGTGGCAGCTTCAAAGCAACGCCGAGCCCATCGTCGAAGACGGTAAGCACCACGTCGTCGTTTACGATTTCGGTGTCAAGCGGAATATTCTGCGCATGCTCGTCGATCGCGGCTGCCGCGTCACCGTAGTGCCCGCGCAGACCACTGCCAAAGATGCGTTTGCATTCAAGCCGGATGGCGTGATGCTGTCGAACGGCCCTGGCGATCCGGAGCCTTGCGAGTATGCAATTGCCGCCACGCGTGAGTTCATCGCGCGCAGGTTGCCGACCTTCGGTATCTGTCTGGGCCACCAGATTCTCGGCCTCGCCGCCGGTGCGAAAACTTTGAAAATGAAGTTCGGCCATCACGGCGCCAACCACCCGGTGCAGGATCTCGAATCCGGCCGCGTGCTCATTACCAGCCAGAATCATGGCTTCGCCGTCGATGAAGCCACGCTACCGAAAAGCGCCGTCGTCACGCACCGCTCGCTGTTCGACGGCTCGAATCAGGGCGTACGTCTGCTCGACGCGCCAGCCTTCAGTTTTCAGGGGCATCCAGAAGCGAGTCCCGGTCCACATGATGTTGGCTACTTGTTCGACCGGTTTGTGGATCTGATGAAAGCGGGACTCGGGACTCGGTAGCATGGCCAAACGCACAGACATCAAGAGCATTCTGATCATCGGCGCTGGCCCGATCATCATCGGTCAGGCCTGCGAGTTTGATTACTCCGGCGCGCAGGCCTGCAAGGCGCTGCGACAGGAAGGTTACCGGGTCATTCTGGTCAACTCGAATCCGGCGACGATCATGACCGATCCGGAAATGGCCGACGCCACTTATATCGAGCCGATTCTGTGGCAGACCGTCGCGCGCATCATCGAGAAGGAGCGTCCTCACGCTCTGCTGCCAACCATGGGTGGCCAGACCGCACTGAACTGTGCGCTCGATCTGGCGCGTGAAGGCGTGCTGAAGAAATTCAACTGTGAGCTGATCGGTGCCAACGAGCGCGCCATCGATCTTGCCGAGGATCGGCTGAAGTTCCGCGACGCGATGACCGAAATCGGGCTCGGCTCCGCGCGCTCCGGCGTCGCGCATTCGATGGACGAGGCGCGCGCGATCCAGCAGCAGATCGGCTTCCCGGTGATTATCCGGCCGAGCTTCACGCTCGGCGGCAGCGGCGGCGGCGTCGCCTACAACATCGAGGAGTTCGAGGAGATCGTCACGCGCGGTCTCGATTTGTCGCCGACCACGGAAGTGCTGATCGAGGAATCGCTGCTCGGCTGGAAGGAATTCGAGATGGAGGTTGTCCGCGATCGCAAGGACAACTGCATCATCATCTGCTCGATCGAGAATTTCGATCCGATGGGCGTGCACACCGGCGATTCGATCACCGTCGCGCCGGCGCAGACGCTCACCGACAAGGAATACCAGATCATGCGCAACGCCAGCATCGCGGTGCTGCGCAAGATCGGCGTCGATACCGGCGGCTCCAACGTGCAGTTCGCGATCAATCCCGACGACGGGCGCATGATCGTGATCGAGATGAATCCGCGCGTGTCGCGTTCGTCGGCGCTGGCGTCGAAAGCAACTGGGTTTCCGATCGCCAAGGTCGCGGCCAAGCTCGCGGTCGGTTATACGCTCGACGAGTTGCGGAACGAGATTACCGGCGGCGTCACGCCGGCCTCGTTCGAGCCGAGCATCGACTACGTCGTCACCAAGATTCCACGCTTCACCTTCGAGAAATTCCCGCAGGCCGATTCGCGGCTGACGACACAAATGAAGTCGGTCGGCGAGGTGATGGCGATCGGCCGCAACTTCCAGGAATCGCTGCAGAAGGCGATGCGCGGGCTCGAAGTCGGTTCCGACGGTTTCGAATCGCAGGTCGCGGAATTTAATACGTCCACGGTATCGCGGATCCGTGAGGAACTGGTGACGCCGCGTGCCAAGCGTCTCTGGTACGTCGGCGACGCTTTCCGGGCCGGGCTCAGTGTGGATGAAGTCTATCGCCTGTCGAAAATTGATCCATGGTTTCTCGAACAGATTCAGGAGCTGATCGCGGTCGAGTCGGAAATCTGCAAGGTCAGATTGTCGACGCTTGATGCGGTCACCTTGCGCGGTTACAAGCGCCTCGGTTTTTCCGATCGTCGTCTGGCGACGCTGCTCGGCGCGCCGGAACAGACCGTGCGCGAATTGCGCCACAAGCTAGATGTGCGGCCAGTCTACAAACGCGTCGATACCTGCGCGGCGGAGTTCCCATCCACCACGGCGTACCTGTATTCGAGCTACGACGAGGAATGCGAGGCGCAGCCGTCGGACCGGCGCAAGATCATCGTGCTCGGCGGCGGCCCCAACCGTATCGGCCAGGGTATCGAGTTCGATTACTGCTGCGTGCACGCAGCGATGGCGCTGCGCGAGGATGGATTCGAAACCATCATGGTCAACTGCAATCCGGAAACGGTTTCGACCGATTACGACACTTCGGATCGTCTGTATTTCGAGCCGTTGACGCTTGAAGACGTACTCGAAATCATCCATCTGGAAAAGCCCGAGGGCGTGATCGTGCAGTTCGGCGGGCAGACACCGTTGAAGCTGGCGCGCGCGCTGGAAGCGGCCGGCGCGCCAATCATCGGCACTTCGCCGGATTCGATCGATCTCGCCGAAGATCGCGAGCGCTTCCAGAAACTCGTCGATGCGCTGAAGCTGCGGCAGCCGCCGAACGGTACCGCGACCTCGCTGGAAAGCGCGTTCGCCACGGCGCATCGCGTTGGTTATCCGCTGGTCGTACGACCGAGCTACGTGCTCGGTGGCCGCGCGATGGAGATCGTCCACGATGACGACGATCTCAAGCGCTATATGACCGAAGCGGTGAAAGTCTCTAACGATTCGCCGGTGCTGTTGGACCGGTTCCTCGAAAACGCGATCGAAGTGGACGTGGATGCGCTGGCTGACGGCACGGATGTGGTGATCGGCGGCATCATGGAGCACATCGAACAGGCCGGCGTGCATTCCGGCGACTCGGCGTGCGCATTGCCTGCGCACTCGCTGAGCCGCAAGGTGCAGGATGAAATCCGCGATCAGATCGTCAAGCTGGCGCGCGCGCTCAAGGTGATCGGGTTGATGAACGCACAGTTCGCCTTGCAGGGCGAGATCGTCTATCTGCTGGAAGTGAATCCGCGCGCGTCGCGCACGGCGCCGTTCGTATCGAAGGCCACCGGCCGGCCGCTGGCGAAGATCGCGGCGCGCTGCATGGCCGGCCGCTCGCTTGCCGAGCAGGGCGTGACTGGTGAAATTCACCCGCCGTACTACTCGGTGAAGGAAGCCGTATTCCCGTTCGCCAAATTCCCGGGTGTCGATCCATTGCTGGGACCGGAAATGCGCTCGACCGGCGAGGTAATGGGTTCCGGCCGCCATTTCGGCGAGGCCTTCAACAAGGCGCTGCTTGCCGCGGGCATGGCGGTGCCGTCATCCGGAACCGCGTTCATATCGGTGCGCGACGCCGACAAGGGCAAGGCCGTCGAGCTGGCCCGTTTGCTGATCGCCAAGGGCTTCCGCGTTGTCGCGACTCATGGCACCGCGTCCGCGCTGCGCGCTGCGGGACTCAGCTGCGAAGGGGTTAACAAGGTCAAGGAAGGGCGTCCACACTGCGTGGACATGATCAAGAACGGCGACATTCAATTCATCGCCAATACCACCGAAGGCAAGAAATCAATCGAGGAATCGCGCTCGATCCGAGCTGCGGCCATTGCACAGAAGCTGTGTTATTTCACGACCATTGCCGGCGCGCATGCGGCGGCTATCGCCATGGATCACCTCGACCGCGTCGAGGTCAATCGTTTACAGGACCTGCATAAGGACGTCGCTTCTACATGAGTAAAACACCGATGACACTGCGCGGCGCGGAGCGCCTGCGTGAGGAGCTGCGTAGCCGCAAAAGTGAGTTGCGGCCGAAAATCATTGCTTCGATCGATGAGGCACGTTCGCACGGCGATCTGCGCGAAAACGCCGAATATCACGCCGCCCGCGAACAGCACGGATTCAACGAGGGACGCATCGGGGAGATTGAGAGCAAGCTCTCGAATGCGCAGATCATTGATGTCGCGCAGCTGCCGAAGAACGGCAAGGTGGTGTTCGGAACCACCGTCGAAGTCGCCGACACCGATAGCGGTGAAGAGCGGCGCTATCAAATCGTCGGCGAGGACGAAGCCGACGTGAAACAGGGCCTGCTGTCGATCAATTCGCCAATCGCGCGCGCTTTGATCGGCAAGTCGCAAGGCGACGCGGCTCAGGTTTCGACGCCGAAAGGCATGCGCGAATTCGAAATCGTGAAGGTGTTGTACGAGTGAAGCCGGTACAGCCGGTACTCGGGACTCGGTACTCGGGACTCGGGGAAGAGCCGGCTTTTCACGAGTCCCGAGTACCGAGTCCCGAGTCCCGGCTCGAATCCCGGCTGTAGATGGGCAAAAAACGCACCCCCAGTTCCGCCCGCTGGCTTGCCGAGCACGAGAACGATCCCTATGTGCATGAGGCGCGCAAGCTTGGCTATCGCTCGCGCTCCGTGTTCAAGCTCCGCGAAATCCAGGAGCGGGACCATATCCTCAAGCCGGGTATGACGGTCGTCGATCTCGGGGCTGCGCCGGGCGGCTGGTCGCAGTACGTCCGTCCGCTGCTAGGGTCCAAAGGCCGGTTGCTGGCGCTGGATATTCTGCCGATCGAACCGATAAAGGATGTGGAAATCATTCAGGGAGACTTCCGCGAGGCCGAGGTCCTGCATCAGCTGGAGGTTAAGGTGTCTGCGACTTCAGTCGATGTTGTTTTATCGGATATGGCCCCCAACATTTCAGGAGTCGATGTGGCGGATCAGGCCGCTTCGGTGTATCTCGCTGAATTGGCAGTGGAATTTTCAAGACAGCGCCTGAAAGCCGGCGGAACGTTGCTGGTGAAGCTGTTCCAAGGTGAGGGTTTCGAACCGTTTGTGCGACAACTTCGGCCGGCATTCGCCACGGTACAGATACGCAAGCCGAAAGCGTCACGGTCCCGCAGCAGAGAGGTCTATTTGCTGGCGCGAAACCATCGGGTGCTGTAAGGTCCAAGGTGCGATGCTGAGAGGAAGCTAGAGTTGAACGATCTCGCAAAGAATTTAGTGGTCTGGGTCCTGATTCTGTTTGTTCTGATGATGGCCTTCCAGAGCTTTTCGGGCCATTCCGGCTCGCAGCCCCCGCTTGCCTATTCGGAATTCTACGATCAGGTCAAGCAAGGCAACGTCGATTCGGTGACGATTGAGGGGTCGCATATTCGCGGCCAGCTCAAGAACGGCTCGCATTTCACAGCGATCAGCCCCGAAACCGACAATTCGGCGATGATCGGCACTTTGATCAACAACCACGTCAAGTTCGACGGGGAGTTGCCCAAGGAAACTCCGCTACTGCTGCAACTGCTGTTCAATGCCTTCCCGATCCTGCTGCTGATCGCGGTCTGGGTTTACTTCATGCGTCAGATGCAGGGCGGAGCCGGCGGCCGTGGGGCCATGAGCTTCGGCAAGTCGCGCGCGCGCATGCTGAACGCGGATCAGGTCAAGATCACCTTCAATGATGTGGCGGGTGTCGAGGAAGCCAAGCAGGAAGTGTCCGAACTGGTCGATTTCCTGAAAGATCCCGGCAAGTTCCAGAAGCTTGGCGGCAAGATCCCGCGTGGCGTGCTGATGGTCGGTTCGCCCGGTACCGGTAAGACATTGCTGGCCAAGGCCATTGCCGGCGAAGCCGGCGTGCCGTTCTTCACGATTTCCGGCTCCGACTTCGTCGAAATGTTCGTCGGCGTCGGTGCTTCGCGAGTGCGCGACATGTTCGAGCAGGCGAAGAAGCATGCACCCTGCATCATTTTTATCGATGAAATCGATGCGGTCGGACGCCATCGCGGCGCCGGTCTGGGCGGCGGTCATGACGAGCGCGAGCAGACCCTGAACCAGCTTCTGGTCGAAATGGACGGGTTCGAAGGCAACGAGGGCGTCATCGTCATTGCGGCGACCAACCGTCCGGACGTGCTCGATCCAGCGCTGCTGCGTCCGGGCCGTTTCGATCGCCAGGTCGTCGTGCCGCTGCCGGATGTGCGCGGTCGCGAGCAGATTATCCGTGTACACATGCGCGCTGTGCCCTTGGCCGATGACGTCAAGCCCGAGATCATGGCCCGCGCCACGCCAGGCTTTTCGGGTGCCGATCTGGCCAACCTCGTCAATGAGGCTGCGCTGTTCGCAGCGCGCGCCAACAAGCGGCTCGTCGATCAATCGGATTTCGAACGTGCCCGTGACAAGATCATCATGGGTGCCGAACGCCGCTCGATGGTGATGAGCGAAGAGGAAAAGAAGCTGACCGCGTACCACGAGGCCGGCCATGCGATCGTCGGCGTCGTCGTTCCGGATCACGACCCGGTCTACAAGGTGACGATCATCCCGCGTGGCCGCGCGCTGGGCGTGACCTCATACCTGCCGGAAGGCGACCGTTACAGCACCAGCAAGGAGCGACTCAACAGCCGCATCAGCACATTGTTCGGCGGCCGTATCGCCGAAGAAATCGTGTTCGGAGCGGAAAAAGTGACGACCGGTGCGACCAACGACATCGAGCGCGCCACCGAAATCGCGCGCAACATGGTCACCAAGTGGGGTTTGTCCGACAAACTCGGGCCGCTGGCGTATTCGGAAGACGAGGATGAAGTGTTCCTCGGCAAGAGCGTCACCCAGCATAAGAACATGGCGGACGAAACCGCCTATTCGATCGACCGCGAAATCCGCGACATCATCGATAACGACTACGCGCGCGCCAAGCAGATCCTCACCGAAAATCTCGACAAGCTGCACACAATGGCCGATGCGCTGATCAAGTACGAAACCATTGATGCGGAACAGATCCGACGCATCATGCAGGGTCGCGATCCGGGCGTGCCGGAAAGCTGGGGCGGCAACAAGCCGGCAGCGCCGCCGCCGCGCGGTGGCTCATCGTCCGGTGGCGTGCTGTCTCCAACCGCGCCAAAGCCCGCCAACCAGATCTGAGCGATCGTTTCCCCTGGAGTGCTGTGCCGCGTAGATCGGCCAGCGGTGGTCTGTTCCCGAATGCCTTTGCAACTGGCCAGACACGCGCTTGATCTGACCCGTCCGGTCGTGATGGGCATCCTCAATGTCACTCCCGATTCGTTTTCCGATGGCGGCCGCTATCGAGATGCCGATTCCGCGTTAAGGCGCGCGGCCGCGATGATCGCGGAGGGCGCTGCGGTAATCGACGTGGGTGGCGAATCGACTCGGCCGGGAGCGCAAGCAGTCGGTGAGCAAGAGGAGCTCGATCGCGTTATTCCCGTGATCGATCGCATCCGGCGCGAGCTTGATTGCGTGATTTCGATCGACACCATGAAGCCGGCGATGATGCGTGCCGCCTGCGCTGCAGGCGCTGAAATCGTCAACGACGTTTTCGCTCTGCGAGCGCCGGGCGCCATCGACGCCGTGCGCGACACCGGTGCCGCCGCCATCCTGATGCACATGCAGGGTGAACCGCGTTCTATGCAGGTTCGACCGCAGTATCGCGATGTCGTCGACGATGTGCGCGCTTTTCTCGCCGCACGTGTCGAGGCCTGCGAGGCGTCGGGCATCGAACGCCATCGGCTGCTGATCGATCCGGGCTTCGGTTTCGGCAAGACACTCGACCACAATCTCGAGCTTTTCGGCGGGTTGGACGCACTGGCGGCACTGAATCTACCGGTGGTGGTCGGTGTTTCGCGAAAATCCATGCTGGGTAAACTGCTTGACCTGCCGCTGGATCAGCGGCTCAATGCCGGCCTTTCCGCTGCCGCACTTGCGACATGGCTCGGGGCGTCGATGATTCGTACGCATGATGTACGCGCGACCGTTGAGGCAGTACGCTTCGCCGCCGCTGCGCTGCAAGCACGGGAGCGCGCCACTATCAAAGCTTTTTCTTCGCCGTCGGCTGGCCCGATCGCGAATGAAACCGGACAGGGAGATCAACAATGAACAGTCGTCGTTACTTCGGTACGGACGGCATCCGCGGTCGCGTCGGGGAACCGCCAATGGCGCCCGAATTCGCGCTCAAGCTGGGCTGGGCGGTCGGGTGCGTGCTGGCGAAGGCACCTGGCACGCGCGTTCTCATCGGCAAGGACACGAGACGTTCCGGCTATCTGTTCGAATCGGCCATCGAAGCCGGTCTGGCCGCGGCGGGCGTGGAAGCGATTCTGTTGGGGCCTCTGCCGACCCCAGCCGTCGCCTATCTGACGCGTGCGCTGCGCGCGCAAGCGGGCATTGTCATCTCGGCGTCCCACAATCCTCACTACGACAACGGGTTCAAATTCTTTTCCGCCGACGGCGACAAGCTGGATGACGCGGTTGAAGCGCAGATCGAAGCACAGCTTGAGCAGCCGCTGGTCTGCGTGCCGGCGGAACAGATGGGGCGCGCGCGCCGCGTCGATGATGCGCCGGGCCGCTACATCGAATTCTGCAAGGGCAGTTTCGGCGGTGCATCGCTGAAGGGATTGCGTATCGCCATCGATTGCGCCAATGGTGCAGCCTATCGGGTCGGTCCGGCGGTTTTCAACGAGCTCGGGGCCGATGTCGTTGCGATCGGCGATCACCCGGATGGCTTCAATATCAATCGCGGATGTGGCTCGACTCATCTGGAGGCTTTGCGGAAAACTGTGATCGAGCGCAAGGCCGATCTGGGCATCGCACTGGATGGCGATGGCGACCGCTGTCTGATGGTGACTGCCGACGGCACCATGGTTGATGGCGATGAAATCCTGTATGTGATCGCACGCCACCGCTTGCGCACCGGCCGGCTGCGCGGCCCAGTCGTCGGTACGTTGATGAGCAACTACGGGCTCGAACTGTCGATGAAAGCGCTCGGCATCGAATTCGAGCGCGCCAATGTTGGCGATCGCTATGTCCTGGAACTGCTGCGGCGCAAGGGCGGCATCATCGGCGGCGAAACGTCCGGACATACCCTCTGCCTGGACCGCGCCACCACCGGCGACGGATTGGTGACGGCTCTGCAAGTGCTTGATGCGATGCTCGTGGAGGCTCAACCGCTTTCGCAACTCATCGCGGGTATGAAAAAATTCCCTCAGGTGCTGATCAACGTCCAGGTCAGCGGAGCGCCGAAGACCGTGGCCGGGCGACCGGAGCTTGTTGAGGCGGCACAGCGTGTCGAGCGCGAGTTATCGGGGCGCGGTCGCGTTTTGCTGCGCCCTTCCGGAACCGAGCCGCTGGTTCGTGTCATGGTCGAGGCAGACGACGCGACCCTGGCGCATTCAGCTGCCGAACGCCTCGCCGGTGAAGTCCGGGCCTGCGCTGCCTAGGGCCTGTTAACGCTCACTTGGATCAGGCCTAATCCGGTTCAGACTAATATTCACAACCATACGTAACCAAAGAACGATATGAGCTCCCGCACGCCACTCGTCGCCGGCAACTGGAAAATGCATGGTTCACTCATGCGCAACGCGCAGCTCGTGCGCGACGTGGTTGCCGGTGCGGCTTCGTTGCACGATGTCGAACTGCTGGTTTGTCCGCCGCATGTCTATCTGCACAGCGTTGCCCAGCTGATCGCCGGCAATGCGCTGCAACTCGGCGCACAGAATCTGGCCGAATATGAGCGGGAAGGCATGTTCACCGGCGAAATCCTCGGCACCATGCTGGCCGACGTCGGTTGCCGCTATGTGATCGTCGGTCACTCCGAGCGGCGCAGCTTGTTTGGTGAGACCAGCCAGATGGTCGCGCAAAAAACCCGTGCGGCCACTGCGGCAGGCCTAAGACCCATCGTCTGTGTCGGTGAAACATTGGCCGAGCGCAACGAAGGCGCGACCGAAAAAGTGCTGAAAACGCAGCTGGGCACAGTTCTCGATACGGTCGAGCTGTCGCAGCTCAGGGATATGGTCGTTGCCTACGAACCGGTTTGGGCGATCGGTACCGGTCAGACCGCCTCGCCACAGCAGGCGCAGGATGCACACGCTTTGCTGCGTGGGCAGATCGCCGCGCGCGATGCTAAACTTGCCGACTCCGTGCGCATACTCTACGGCGGCAGTGTGAAGGCGGATAACGCCGCCACTCTGTTCGCCGGAGAAGATGTCGATGGCGGCCTCATCGGCGGGGCTTCGCTGAGGGCAGCGGACTTTCTCGCCATCGCCACAGCGGCGGCAAACAAATCGCGAAGCTGATGCGCGTCTCGGCATCGGCTGGCGTCAACAGACAGGCAATTCAGGATGTATACGATTCTCGTCATTGTTCAGGTGCTCGTGGCAGTCTCGCTGATCGGCCTTATCCTGCTGCAGCAGGGCAAGGGTGCCGATGCCGGCGCCGCATTCGGCAGCGGCGCCTCCGGCACCGTGTTCGGTTCGCGCGGTTCGGCGAACTTCCTGAGCCGCACGACGGGCTGGCTCGCGGCGGTATTTTTTATCGTCAGCCTTGCGCTCGGCTATATCCTGCACGGGCGTACTACGGGCGGCAGTGTGGTGGATCGCGTTGTGGTGCCTGCTCCGGCCGCCGCCCCGTCCTCGACGGCAACTGTTCCAATAACGCAGCAGCCGGCGCCAGCCGCCGCACCTGCATCAGTGGTGGTGCCGCCGGAGCAGCCATCCAAGCCGGTTCCAGCCCCGGTCAAGGTTCCAGAGTAGCTTCGAGATTCATGTTCGCTGCTGATTGAAGCTGGCGTTACAATTAAGTTCCTGTACGTGAACAATGCCGACGTGGCGGAATTGGTAGACGCACTACCTTGAGGTGGTAGCGGCGAAAGTCGTGGGAGTTCGAGTCTCCCCGTCGGCACCAGTGAGTAGTCCGAGATGGTCCTAAGTCATCCGGAATTTGTACATAAACCCGCGTAAATGCGGGTTTTTTTTATGTCTGATCGTCCGCGAAGGTCTAATTTCGTCCATTGACAGCCGGGTGTAACTGGGTATAACTCGGGGCTCCGAGACCAAACCGGAAAAAGTTACACCCACAAGCGTCCGGGCTCTTCCGATCAATCGGTTTGTACACCCCCGACGGTTGCGGTGCTCTCTGAGACAAGCAACCGCCCAGGGACGCACGTCGATCTGATTCACAGCAAAAAATGATGTGGACCTGCTGGTTGATCCCCTTTCACTGAGTGAATATGAGGATCGCTCAAATCGTCCAGCATTCAGCAACCAACCTGTGTCGTTATGGAACCCATTGCCACAAAAGGGTAAAATTCGTTTAGCGTTGATTTGACAATGGGAGAGTGTGCATCGACTCCGCTCCGTCGTCCTTTTTGACCTTACCTGCATGAGAAACAAGGCTTGGAATGGGTTTCCGCCAAAATCCGATTTCGACGCGCGGGAGCGACTGCATAAAGTCATCGAGCGGTCCGTTAAACGCTCTGGCGTCGGCGCGCTCAACGTCAGCAATATTTCCCGCGAAGTGGGAATCACGCGTCCAACCTTTTACCGTTACTTTGATAGTGTCGAAGCGCTTATTTATAGCGCGATCACTTCGGCGAACGACAGCACCATTTCCAGACTTTATAAGCGGGCCGAAAGGTTTAACACACCTGCCGAGCGCGCGGTGGAATCCGTGATTTTTCTGTATCGGGAGATCCCCAAAGATCAACTGCTCGCCGCGATTTTTTTTGGCGTCACTCCGCAGAAACAAGATGTGGACAGGGTCTTTTCACCCGCATCTCTGAAACGGGCTACCAAGGACTTAGCACGAATTCTAGGCATCGAGAACAGGGATAAGGCCAGCCGGGAAAATCTCCGCGAAGTTACACACATGGTGCTCAGAATATTGTGGTCACTGCTCACCATTCCGGATCACCAATTAAAGAACGAAAACGATCTTAGGGCTCTTCTAAAGAACTGGATCGGGATTCCTATCGAAGTATTGTTTGGCAATGGGTATGGACGCACCGGTCGCGACCTATCGCCCCAATGACTCCGGCATAGCAGGTACAGGCAACATCGGTGTCTTTCCCTTCCGCAGCACAGACGGTCGAGCCTGATAGATGTTGCTCGTGCGAGGAACTTGAAGCACAAAAAGGGGGCGCCTTACGGCGCCCCAGTTTCAGTGGAGAAGCCAACAACTTACTACCTGCCACATCTGAGAATGGACCCTCAAAACTTGTGCCCACTCCAAAACTATAGCTACCGATGGTATTTGCTGAGGAACGGCCACATATCGTCGCTCTCAACCGTAAAATTGCTATTGCTGGAACCGAGAAGCGCAATCTTTGCAGCGAGCGGGCCGAAACCGGTACCGCAGCTCGGGCTGCCGTACCAGCAGTGACCGCCGCCATCGATCGTGCAGGCGGTGATCGTCCCGTCAGCCGGGCAACCCGTATACGTCTCGCAAGTGGTATCGCCGCCACTGTTGGGGAAGCTCGCCGGCGTCGTCGTCGAATTGCAACCGTTGAATTTCACCCATTCTTTACTGGTCGACTTGAACAGTGCGTATGGAACAATGCGATCCTTGTTGCCGTGGAATTCAAGCACAGCAACGTGCTTCTGCGGCTTGCAGGAAGTCACAATACCGCCGGAGCCGTCAACAATGGCAGCGAAGACATCTGACGCATCGCAGGCAAGCCGTTCGGACATGAAACCGCCGTTGGAAAAGCCAGCCGCGTAGACGCGCTTCGCATCGACGTTCAGATGGGTTTCCACTTCCGCCAGAACTGCACGTATGAACCCGACGTCGTCGAGCCTGGCCCCAGAACAGCACAAACCGGCATTCCAGGAATCGTTGTGGCCCTGAGCCTGCACGAGGATGAAGCCATTATTCTCCGACTGCGTAATGAAACCACCGGTGTCACCGTTGGGACCGGGGCCGCTGGTGTTGCTACCATCGACGCAGAACATCGTCGTGGTTTCCAGAACGCCGGGGAGGCAGAACAGGATCGGCATGGGAACGCCGGCGCGATAGCTTTTCGGCACATGCACCTTGTATTCGCGTGTATTCCCTTTCTGGCCGTCTAAACCAGTCATTCCGATATATTCCGTCCCTCCCGGACCCGAAGATGGGTAATCGCCCGGACTCCAAGGCCCCGGGGGCGCCGGAATATCCGTGTGTGCGGCCAGCACCGGTAGCGCAGTACCGCCCAAGCCTAAGCTCAGCGTCAATGCCATAAACAGT
The DNA here is from genome assembly GCA_964581385.1 of uncultured Salinisphaerales bacterium. Lineage (GTDB taxonomy): Bacteria > Pseudomonadota > Gammaproteobacteria > Nevskiales > Nevskiaceae > CAZOOK01. The sequence continues at coordinate 98,332 of CAZOOK010000010.1, read as the reverse complement.
TTACGTGTAACCATTAGATGCGTCCTCCCACTTAGTTTCATTGTTAACCGCTTACCATCGCGGATTTACCCGCTACCACTGCCGGCGATCTGCCGAGCATTTCAAGCCGTTGAGGGTGCCACGGGCCGCCGTCCCCGCAGGACGGGTACTTACGCGGATGGTCTATCCGCAAATACGCAGCAGAATCTCCCCCTCACCGATGCCACGCGCCTGGCCCTTTCTAAATAGCCATGGACCGCGCAACGAATATATATATAGTTACACAAATGTAATTGTGTAACAGCGTACAGGACCCGTGCGTCAAGTCAAGGGTCAGGCAGCAGGTGATATTTTGTCGAGGTAATAGATAACGAATGACACGAAACTTTGCTTTAGAGGACCAAGCCATGACTACCGCTGTTGCTCAAGAACGCCTCATTTCTGTCGATTCCTAGTCCTGTGTAAATACGGGGTTTTTCGTTGATATGGCGTTTGTCCGTCTCCGCGCACCGTTCTGGTTTTATTTATTTCCGCCTATAGAGAACCCAGCGGATCTAAGTGTAAAAGCTCCACGATATTGCGGTCCGGATCGGTGGCAGCGAGACGCGCACTTGCCCGCCTCGATGTACAGCGGCGGTGAAATGAACTCGATGCCGGCCACCTATGGCCGCTCATTTTCGGCAAAGATGTTTCTCAAGTCGAAGGTGCTATGGGGAATCGCTGCGTTGCAGGCGGGCCGCATACTGTGTGAACGTCGTCACAGTTGTGCACGCCCCGTCCTGCTAGGCTGCGTTCATGGTTCCGACGTTGGTGCGGCATCCAATGACTGCTAAAAATTTACGGCCGGCGTTGATGGCGGCCGCCGTACTCGCATTCACCCACGCCGTGCCGGCATGGTCTGCGGCGGAATCCCTGCTGCATTCCTTTGCCGCGCCGGCCAGCGACGGCTCCAACACCGATGGCAGTGCGCCGGACCAGGTACTAGTCCATGGCAATGACGGCAATTTCTATGGCACCGCCTTTTACCTTGGCCCCGGCTTCAACGGCACAGTGTTCAAGATGACGCCATCCGGCGCAGTCACCGTACTGCATGCCTTTGGTCCATCAACAGAGAACCCTAACGGCGGCGATACCAGCGCGGACGGCGCCGACCCCCGCGATCTGGCTCTAGGCGCAGACGGCATGTTCTACGGTGTGGCCGGTGCTGGCGGCGCCCATGGCAACGGCACCGTGTTTCGCATCGCGCCGGACGGTAGCTTCACGCTGCTCCACACGTTTTCGGTGACTGATGGGGCCTGCGACTCGTGCGGTTCCAATACCGATGGCACTCGTCCTGCGCGCGTCGTGCCGGTGGCCGACGGCAGCCTGTATGGCATCGCGGGCGGCGGTGGCGCCAATGCGCTCGGCACGTTTTTCAAGATCGATGGCGCCGGACATTTCAGCACCATCGCCTCTTTTACCGCAGGCCAGCCAGCGCCCGGGGAGCTGCAGCTGGGTAGCGACGGCAACTTCTACGGCTTGACCGATTCCAGCATCGTCAAGCTGACGCCAAACGGCAACTATTCGATCATGCACACGCTATCCGCCAGCGTCGAAGGCTCGAGTGCGCAAGCGCTGATCATCGGGCGCGATGGAAATTTCTACGGAACCACGGGCGCTGATGGCGCCAACGGCAACGGCAGTCTGTTCAAGGTGACACTCGCAGGCACGACGACGGTTCTGCATGCCTTCGGGCCGACCAACACGATCCTGGTGTTCGACCTATATGCGGTCCCCCGTTGGCACCACGTTTCCTTTGTGAACGGCGAAGGCACGCGTCCGGAATCACTTATCCAAGGATCCGATGGCAGTCTCTATGGCGCCAACCTGACCGGCGGCGTCAACGATTACGGCACCATCTACAAGCTGGATCCCGATGGCGCGTTCACGCTGCTCTATACCTTCGGCAGCAACGCCACGACCAGCAGCAGCGCCGATGCCCTTGAACCCGGACCGCTGACTGACGATGGTAATGGCAATCTTATCGGCGGCAGCTACATGGGTGGTGCCGGCAGTACTGGTGCCATCTTCAAGCTGAGCATGAACGCGCCCTTGTCCGTCGCCGCCGCGTTCACGCCGGCAACCGTCAAGCTTGGCGAGCCGACCCAGCTCAGTTGGTCATCAACCGCTGCGCAGTCCTGCGCCGTGAAAGGAGTGGTACCCGGAATGTTTATCGGAAAGGTCGCCACCAGTGGCCATAGAAAAGTGACGCCACGGAGCACTTGGACCATACAGCCGGGCGTCTTCTTCGCGACAGTCGTCTGTACCGGTGCTGATGACAGCCAGGCGACGGCAGCAGCAACCCTATCCATCAACTCGCCATAGGCTGCTGATCACCGTCGATACGGGGATTACAGCTGGCTGAAATTCAACCGGTTGAACCGCAATATCAAGCCGGCGCGTCGGCGCAAATGTAAGCGTTGGCCGATAGCGATTATCAGCTTTCAGGATTCTCGCGTGTAAGTAATAATGAACTGCGCCGTCTGCTGTATACGGCCAATTTGCTTGCCAACGTACTGAAGACAAGCGAAGATTGGTTTCTTCTGTAATTGATTGATTGGCTGGCGTTTGCCGCCAGCTAGAAGTTTTGGCAGCTGTTTCTTAGGAACTCCGATACGCCCTGCTTTCCGTCTTGCCGAGGAACCGGCTTTCGGACGAGAACTGGCTGTGCCTGGCAAGCCGCGCTCAAGCGCGTGTGAATGGTCTGAACCCGTACATTGAAAATGAGGGGAGATACATGAAAGGCAAGTTTTGCAAATCCGCATTCTATTTGGCGATGGGGTTGGGCTTCGGCGCAGCCTTTCCTGTGAGCGCGCAGACTGATCCAGCTCCAACTCCAACTTCAGCTCCGGCTCAACCTCCAGCAGCCGCAGCCCATAACGAAGCACCCGCGGTGGAAGAAGCGCCTGCCATGGAAGAAGTGGTCGTGACGGCGCGGCGCATCGAGGAACGAGCCCAGGATGTTCCGATTTCCATGACCGTCTTCAACCAGCAGCAGTTGACCGAGCGCAACGTGACCTCGGGCGTCGATCTGGCGACCTATACCCCGTCGCTATCGACCAACTCGGAATTCGGGTCGGAAGGCGCGTCGTTCGCGATACGGGGGGTCCGGCAGGAGATCTACACCACGGCCTCGGTGGCCGTCTACTTCGCCGACGTGGTAGCACCGCGCGGCGGCAGTTCGATCAACAGCGGCGACGGCGCCGGTCCGGGCAGCTTTTTCGACCTGCAGAACGTGCAGGTGCTGAAGGGCCCGCAGGGCACGCTGTTCGGCCGCAACACGGATGGCGGAGCTATTCTGCTGGTGCCGAACAAGCCAACCTCGCAGCTCGAGGGCTACGTGGATACGTCGTACGGCAATTACGACATGCTCCGAGTGCAGGGCGTTGCCAACCTGCCGGTGAACGACCAGTTCCGTATGCGTTTTGGCGTGGATCACGAGAACCGTGATGGGTATCTGAAGAACATCTCGGGGATTGGGCCGTCCAATTTCAACGACATCAACTACACTGCCGCGCGCGTGAGCGCCGTATACGACATCACCCCTACGATTGAAAACTACACGATTGCTTCCTTGACACAATCGGACCATAACGGCGTAGGGGAAAAGGTTTTCGCTTGCAATGCCGGCGCAGGGTTAGGGCCTTTGGCCTGTCTCCAGACGACGCGAGACGCGGGTGCGGATTACTACACGGTGGCGAACGATAATCCGAAAGCCGAATCGCGCATGCAGCAGTGGCAGATCATCAACACCACGTCCTGGCAAGCCAGCGACACGCTGACGGTCAAGAACATCGTCAGCTATGCGCAGCTTTCCAACTACCTTGAGAACGACCTGTTCGGCACCGACTTCCCGCTTGGGAGCCCGCCGCTCATGTTCACCGAGGTCTCGACGGCGCCGGGAATGAAGATTAACGACGAATCGACGACCACCGAGGAAGTACAGCTGCAGGGGCATACGAGCGACAACAAGCTAGTCTGGCAGGCTGGCGCCTACACGGAGTTCAACGAGCCCTTGTCCGCAACTGGCGCTCAGTCACCGTCGACGATCACCTGCACCGATTCCGCCAGCTTGAACTGCGTCGACCTTCTGGGTTCGATCACCCATTCTTCGGTCGGCTCCGTGGATTACAAAGTCGGCAAAATCCGCTATCGCGACTTGGGTATCTACGAACAGTCAAGCTACAACCTGACCGACACGCTCAAGTTCACGGAAGGTCTGCGCTATACGATGGATCGGTCCGCCGCCGACGTGGTGTCGGCCGTGTATCAATTCCCGGCTGCCAACACGCCGGTGGCTTACTGTGCCAGCAGCTTGAGTCCGAATTTCAGTCCGGGCTTTGCAACCCCGGTCGCGTCTCCCTATGACTGCCCGTTATCGTTCACGGAGAAAAGTCAGAAGCCGACCTGGGTTCTGGGACTCGACTACAAGCCGATGGAAGACCTTCTGACCTATATCAAATACAGCCGCGGCTATCGCGAAGGCAGCGTGAGCCCCTACGGCGCCGATGGCGACCAAACATATAAACCAGAGAAGGTCGATACCTATGAAATCGGCACCAAGACTGGCTTCAACACCTTCATTCGCGGCACCTTCGATGTCGACGCTTTCTACAACGACTTCAGCGATCAGCAGATCTCGGTCGGTTACCAAAGCAGTACGGGAAGTGTTTCGCCGAACATCGGTATCATCAACGCGGGCAAGTCACGCATCTGGGGTCTTGAAGTCGAATCCAACCTCGTGCTGCTCAAGGGACTCACGCTGGATCTCAGCTATGCCTATTTGAATAGCAAGCTGGAGAGTTTAGCACTGCCGACCCCAACTCCCCCGTACGATATATTGACGCCCACAGCCGTAGCCGGCGGCGAGATTCCGCTGACGCCCAAGAACAAGGCGACGGCGACACTGGCCTATGTGCTGCCCGTGTCCCAGAGCCTGGGCCGCCTGTCGCTGGGCACGACCTATACGTATACCTCCGGTGAGATTCAGACGGCCCCGGTTTCCAGCCCTTACTTCAAGTCGTCCTCCTACGAGCTGGTTAACCTGAATTTCGATTGGAAAGCCATCGGCGGCAGCCGCTTCGATGCGGGCCTGTTCGCGACCAACGTGTTCGACAAAAAGTACACGACTTACATCCTTGGACTCTATAACACTGCCGGTTTCGAGAGCGAAAGCGTCGGCGAACCCCGCATGTATGGCGGCCACGTTCGTATAAATTTCGGCAGCTAAGCGGGATTGCCAGCAGCCCGTCGGACTTGGGTAATCGTTTGAGGATTTGGGCGGTGCTTCGTTCACCACCCGAAACCCTATAGGTTATCCCAAGTCCGGCAGGCTGCTTGGCATGTCGGAGTGTGAGAAAAGAGCGCGTCGTTCGAATTCGCTCTCAAGCGCTACATCAGAACGGTTTGCGATTTTCGGCTTTGTCCATGGCTGCTTTCGTCCCCTTGCCCGCCAGGGTGACCGCCCAGCGCCGAGGCAGCAGCATGAGAAAGCGGACCATCGCCCGATTCATCGCGCCCGGCACATAAGTCGGTCCGTACTTGAGATGGGCAAGGGCCATTTGCGCCACTTGCCGCGGCGGCATCAGGTTATGCATCTGGCTGGCGTCAAATCCCTGAAGGCTGACGGCGTCCGTATCGGTGGCGCTGGGTGCCAGCACCAGCACATCGACGCCATGAGGTTTCAACTCGGCCCAAAGTGCCTCGCCCAGCGAGTGCACAAATGCCTTGGTCGCGGCATAGGCGGCTGACCAAGGAAAGCCCAGAAACCCCTCGACCGAGCCCGTGATGAGTATCCCGCCTTTCCCTCTTTCAATGAGCCTGGGTGCGAACGCCTGGGCAATCAGCGTGGGCGCGCGCACATTGACGTTTAGCATGCTGTCGAGCCGCCCCTGTTCCTGCAGGTGATGCAATCCTTTGAGGCCGAACCCGGCGTTGGAAATGACAAGGCCGACATCCTTGTCCGCCGTGGCGTTGAGCAAGATCTGCAGAAAATCTGCGGCGGCCAAGTCGAGCTCAAGAGCTTGCACCTGAACGCCGTGCCTTGCGGTGAGTTCCGCGGCGAGACGATCAAGCCGATCCTTGCGTCTTGCCACAATGACCACGTTGAGCCCGCGCTCGGCGAGCACAGTGGCGAATTGCTCGCCGATGCCCGATGAGGCGCCGGTGACAATCGCCCAAGGTCCGTAACGCTCCGCGAAGGATATGTTCATCGCTTTTTGACAGATCTGCTTGCGTTTAACTTCTTCACCGCCGCTTCCATCGCCTGTCGCATCGAAAGATAGAACTGAGCCATTTCCTGAAGCCGCACCGCGACGTCTCCCTTGGCGGTCGTGGATGCGCGTTTCTGCAGCAAAATCCCAAGAGCTCCAAGCAGCGAACACTGTTCCACGAGCGGAGCGGCGAAATTGTCCGTGGGTCCGTAGAGCGCTCTCTTGCTGCCGGGCTCGCCATAACGGCGCACATGCCCAAACTCTTCCAGCCGGCGCGCCGCGTTCCAGGCACCGACCTTGCTCGTCTTTAGATCGGCGGCGATCTGGTTCACGCTGACTGGTCCCTGGTTCAGGAGCACATAGCCAAAAACGCGCCCGGACATCACCGGCATGCCCCAGGGCGCCAACAGCGAAGCAATCTCGTTGATGAAACGGTGTTCGTCGTCGCCTAGGGTGCGCGTTGATATATTAATCATATTGTGAATATTCATTAATTAAGTGATATTCTAAACTAAGGTAAGAATTCTGCCAGACAATAGCAATTGGGGGAGCATTTGATTCGCCCTGATGTCCGGGAATTCGGCGTTGCGGCCGTCTGACTCAGCACGGCTGAGGCATTCCGTTCAATGTGATCAATCAATAAAGAGAGAGTTATGAGCTTTTCAGACCGCTATGGACCTTGGGCTGTTGTTGCCGGCGCTTCAGAGGGCACCGGACAGGCCTTCGCTCGCAGGATCGCAGCGAACGGCGTGCCATCCATCCTCATCGCCCGTCGTGCAGAGCCACTGGCTGCTCTGGCCAAAGATATCCGCGCCGAAACTGGCGTCGAGTGCATCACGGCGAGCATCGATCTGGCCGCGCCCGACGCCTTCGATCGGATCATCGCCGCGGTCGGTGATCGCGAAGTCGGGCTGTTTGTCAGTAACGCGGGAGCCGACCCGAATGGAGCCCATTTTCTCGATCGCGATATCGCCGTTTGGCTGGATCAAGTCCAGCGGAATGTCGTGACGATGATGCGGTGCTGTCACCATTTCGGCAGGTTGATGAGCGAGCGACGGAAAGGCGGCCTGCTGCTCGTCAATTCCGGTGCCTGCTATGGTGGAGCCAGCTTCATGGCCACCTATTCGGCGAGCAAGGCGTTCACGCTGTGTTTGGGAGAAGCGCTTTGGGCGGAGCTTCGTCCCCGCGGCGTCGATGTACTCAACCTAGTCCTCGGGCAGACCGATACGCCGGCGTTCCGCAAACTCCTCGCCGAGAAAGGAATGCCGGTTCCGGACAACATCGCGTCCCCTGAAGATGTGGCGACGGTCGGTCTTGATCGCCTTGCACAGGGCCCGGTTCACAACTGGGGGGCAGCGGACGATGCCCTAGGCTTCGCGCCCAACTCCGCTGCCATGCGCCGGGAGCGCATTTTGATGATCGATAAGATGAGCAAGCGCGTATTCGGCAACAGCTGAGGCGGCGGAAAGCCGCAAGGGTGCCACGATGAACGATGTTGAAAGCCTGCACTCGGTAGTTGACCGTCAACAGATCACCGATCTCATCTACCGTTATTGCCGATCTGTGGACCGGCTCGACATCCCGCTCGGCCATTCGATCTGGCACGAGGACGCGATCGCCGACTATGGCGAGGCGGTCTATCAAGGCAACGGACGTGGCGTGATCGACCATATCTGCGCGCAGCACCGGCACGCGCTGCACCACTCGCATCAGGTCTCCAACATCATCATCGACCTGAACGTGAACGGCGATCACGCTGGCAGCGAATCCTACGTGACCGCCTCGCTGCGCATCATGCGCGACGGGCGGCTCAAGCAGGTGACGGTCTGGGGTCGCTATATTGACCGATGGTCACGGCGCAACGGCTGCTGGGGCCTGGACAAGCGCATCTCCATCCGCGATTTCGACGAAGTACGCGACGTAATCGCGATGGGAGATCACGATATCGGGCGCCGCGATCGTTCCGACCCTTCCTATGATGTACTGAAAGGCCGGGTATGAGCGAAGTTCGGACGCCCATCATGGTCCAACTGCGTGATCGTTTCGATCAAGAGCTGGCTGACTGTCGCTGGATTCGAGCTTCTATTTGATGTGGCTATCTACTTCAAGATCGCCACGTCACTTCAGAAGAAACGATCCATGATCCAAACGATACAGACTCTTCAGATGATCAGCCGCATTGCGCCGGTGAGGCAGTATTTCACCCCATCCAACAGTGCGCCTGCATACATCCGGCGCAATGCGCTGCACTTATACGTACTCCGAGATCCAGCGGATTGTCCGCTATGCCTGATCAGGACGGTGGAGAGGGCGAATTGCAAATCAGTAGTGCGTTGGCTCCCTTGCCCACCTTGAGTTCTTTCTTGACGGTCCATGTATCCGTGTCAAAAACCGTCAAGGTCTTGCCGAAGGCCTGACCGATATACAGGTATTTGCCGTCTTCACGCAAAGCCATAAAAGCGGGTTTGTGAACGTTTAGGGGTTGATTTCTCAAGAGCTCGCCCGTGGCAGCGTCGTATTCACTGATGGACGAGGCACCGTAGTAGTTCGTGATGTAGAGCTTTGTGTGATCCGGGCTAGACTGAATTCCCACGGGAGACGTAGCCGGCCAAGTATTCACGATAGCATTGGAGGTGGTATCGATGACGGCCATGAAGTTGTCAAAAAGGGCCGCGACGTACAGCGTTTTCCCGTCTGACGACATCAGGCCGTTGTATGGAAATGCTGGAACAATCCCACCGTTCGCGTCTTTGATCGGAATCGTGGCAATAATCTGCGCCTTGTCGACATCGATGACCTCCACCTGGCTGGCTAGGAAGCTCAGGACATACAGGTATTTTCCATCCGGCGTCATGCGGATTTGTTCAGGAACCAACTTAACGGCGATCGGTGGAGTACTTTCATTGGTCGCGAGCGTGAGGATTTTGATCTGGCCCTTCTCCGAGGAGAGAGCGAGCCGTTTGCCATCGGGGGTAATGGCTATGCCGAGTGGAGAGTCATCCAAGGGAATGGTTTTTACAACGGCGTTTGTCGCGACGTCGATTACTGAAAGCGACGTTTCCCCGCTGTTCGTCACATAGATCTGCTTGTGGTCCGGCGTAAAGACCATCTGGGCAGGATGATGGCCGACCGAGATGGTGGTGATGATTGCGTTCGACTGTGTATCAATCACGCTGACGGCGTCCGAATACGAGGTGGCAGCATACAATTTGCCGCTGCAGGCTTCCGTCGCTTGCGCCAATGCCGCAGTCGGGAAACCCGCGCTCAATGACAGCCCTGCAAGCATCAATGTGCCGAGTGCGAGGGCGGTGCGTTTGGGCAACGTGATTCCGGACCGCTTGTGTTCTGTCGGCATATCCTGGTCGCGGATATGGTCCCCACAGTACGAAGTTTCGGGATGTTGGTTTTTCAGTTGTTTACGCATGGTGATTCCTCCTTCCTATGTTGCCGGGGCCGCCACGTCTTGCGGCGCAGCATTACCCTCTATAATTGTGAAACGGATCGTTTCACAGACGACGGCATGCGTCAACTGAATGGCCACCGGTTTGGTGGCAGCCCATAGGGGAATGATCGAATTGCCGTAGCGAGTCAATGGCTTGCTACGTCAAGCGATAGGCCGTTCGCAGTGTAGTATTGGAGATGGATGATCTAGTTATCGTCGCACCTGCTGCATGGGCCTGAATTGCAAGGCGGCTCGTCGGCTTGGCACACTCGCCACTTTTTAGGCAAGCGAGAGCATGGGTCACAAAGTCCTTAGGCCACACTTGCGCACGGCGCGAGACCCGCGCGCGGTCCGGACGCGTGAAGCAGTGCGAAACGCTTTTCTAAGGCTCCTGGAACGCGAGCCACTAGAGCAGATCTCGATCCCGGATATCTGTAAAGAAGCGGGCGTGGGCTACACCACGTTCTATAGGCATTATTTGGCGAAAGAAACGGTACTCAACGAAGTGGCGGCCGAGGAGATTCGGCAGCTCATCGCACTGGCCATGTCGGCTACCTTGGCCACCGATATGCGTGCGGGTGCGGTAGCGCTTTTTACCTACGTGGACGATCACCGCGCGTTATGGTCAGCCCTTCTGACGGGTGGTGCGGAAAGTGCAATGCGCGAAGAATTCATGCGCCTTTCGCGGGAAATCGCTACCAAGCGTGCGCAGCCTAAAGCGTGGCCCCCGGCCGATATTGCAATCCTTCTGATTGCGAGCTCGACCATCGAATTGCTCTCGTGGTGGCTGCGGCAGCGCAAGCCTTTAGCGATCGAGGATGCCGCCGAGATCTACGAGACTATGATCGTCAGGCCGACGATATATGCTAAACGAAGCACGGCGCGACGCTCCCGATCCAAAAAGCGACCTGCATCCCAGTGAGGCGGAGTCCGGCTTATCGATACCATCCGATTACGCTTTGTTAGATAGGGACCGGTGGAATCACCGAGGACAGCGAGAACGTCGGGAACTGATACCAACCGCTTGCATGCTCCGATCCAGCGCGCGTACTGCCTGAGTTTTGCTCGAACTTGATTTCACCGGAAAATGAGTCGTCCGCCGCCGTAAGCGGCGAACGAGAGGACGATTAGAGGATGATTAAGTGAAAGCAGCCTATCTATTGAAGAACCGAATCCACGTTGGAGAGGTACCCGATCCAGTGCCCGCGCAGGGACAGGCGCTGGTGCGCACGCACAGCTGCGGGCTGTGCGCGTCGGATGCGCACTTCCTGCATGCGGGCAACAAGGTGGTCGAGATGTCGCGCAAGTTCGGCGGCCCTTATGCCAACCTGGATCTCGATCGGGTGATCGTGCCGGGCCACGAATATGTTGGCGAGATCATCGACTACGGTCCGGGCAGCCGGCGGCCGCTGAAGACCGGCACCAGGGTGACTTCGCAGCCCGTGATGCGCCATGCGGGCGGACACTCGATCGTCGGCCAGAGCCACGATTGCCCCGGCGGCTTCGGCGAATACATGCTGCTCGACGAAAACGCATTGATGGAGATTCCCGCCGGCCTCGACGACGACCTGGCGGCGATGACCGAGCCGCTGTCGGTCGGCCTCGAGCATGCGCGCATGGGTGAACCGACGCGCGATGACATCCCGCTGGTGATTGGCTGCGGCGCGATCGGCCTCGGGGTCATCGTCGGACTCAAGCTGATGGGCATGGGTCCGATCGTCGCCGCGGACTTCGATGCGAAGCGGCGCGACATCGCAATCCGCATGGGCGCGGATGTGGCGATCGATCCGCGCGAGCTTTCGCCATATGGTCCGGTCCACGGCCTCGGCACGCGTCGCGCGACGCTGGTTTACGAATGCGTCGGCAAGCCGGGCTTGCTCAACGAGATCATCCGCTCGGTCGGGTTCGGCGCGCGCATCGTGATCGGCGGCTTCTGCCTGGAGCCGGAAGAACTCTATGTTCCTCCGGCACAGATGAAGCGGCTCAAGATCTACTTCGCGGCCGGCGAAGAGCAGCAGGATCTTGACCTCGCGTTGCGCTCGATCGCTGACGGCAAAGTCGACATCGCGTCGTGGCTCGGCGGCCGCATCGGCCTCACCGGCGTCGAGAACGCGCTGCACAAGATGAACGATCCTTCTGCTCCTGTGCGCACAGTGGTCGATCCCCGTCGCATGTAATCGCATGACGACGAACAACAGTGTGCGCATGGAAAAGCTCGGTATCGAGCATCTGAGCGTTTTCGGACTGCCGCCGGTCGCGTTCGTCAACCTCGCGGCGGATCTTGGCTGCCATTACATCGCGACGGGCCTGACGCCGGCTCCCTTCAACCCGCACGGTTACGCACCCTTCTCGTTGCGGGACGACGCGGCGCTCAGGCGCGAGATGGTCTCTGCGATGCGCGACAGGGGCGTCTCTATTTCGCTTGGCGAAGGCTTTTCCGTTCGCGCGGGCGACAACATCCGCGAACGCGCCGCGGATTTGCAGGTGATGGCGGAACTCGGCGTCGTACGGATCAACACCGTCAGTCTCGATCCCGACCTCACCCGCAGCTTCGATCAGTTCGGCGAATTGGCCGGGATGGCGGGCGCGCTCGATATCGAGACCACCGTCGAATTCGGACCGGGCCTGGCGGTCGCTGATCTGGCCACCGCGCTCGCCGCGCTGCGTCATGTCGGCCGGCCGGATTTCCGCCTGCTCATCGACACCATGCATCTCGTGCGCTCCGGCTCCGGCGCTGCGGACATCGCCGCGCTCGATCCCTCTCTGATCGGCTATGCGCAGCTCAGCGACGCACCACTTGTTCCTCGTATTCCCAGCTACATGGAGGAAGCGATGTTCGAGCGGATGGTGCCAGGCGAGGGCGAGCTGCCGCTGCGCGACGTCCTCGCCGCCCTGCCGTCCGGGTTGGTGATCGGCATCGAAGTCCCGCTGCGCTCGCAGGCCGAAGCGGGCATCGGCCCGCGGGAGCGGCTGCAACGATGCTTGGAAGGCGCACGCCGGCTGCTGGCCGGATAGAGTCGAAAACTCGAAGGGGCCGGCCTATCTTGTTTTCCGGCTGAAAGACTTCGTCTCGGTCGTCTATGGCGGGTGCAGCATCGCCAATCCAAATATCCAGCGCAGCGCGCCGGCGATCACGGCCAGCGTCACGACGCTGGCCAGCCACAGCCCGAAAAACCAGAGCAACCGGCGGCGCCGGTCAGTGTTCATAACCATCGTTGACGCTGACCTTGCCCCAGAACACTGAGTACGCGTAAGCGGTGTAGATCAGCACCATCGGCAGCGCCGCCGCGATCGCGATGAGAAGAAACTGCTGGCTCTTGCGCGGCGCCGCGGCGTCCCAGATCGACAGCGATGGCGGCAGCAGATTCGGCCAGAGACTGATGGCGATGCCGAGATAGCCGAGCATGAACAGCCCCACCGCATAGAAGAACGGCATGAGGTCGCTGTCGTAGTGCAGCTCGCGCCACAGCGACAGCCCGACGACAGCGGTTGCGATCGGCACCGGCGCCAGGCTGATCCAATGCTGATGTCCAAACCAGCGCTCGGCAATCACCGGAAAACGCAGCGGCGTGTAGATGCTGACGATGGCGATGAACGCCAGCGACACATAAAGCATGCGCCGCGCCGTGTAGCGCGCCCAGTCGTGCAGCTCGCCTTCAGTCTTGCGCACCAACCAAGTACTGCCCAGCAGCGCGTAACCGCCGACCACACCCAATGCCGCGACGAGACTGAACGGCGACAGCCAGTCCCAGTGTCCGCCGGCGAACGCGTGATCTTTGATTTTCACGCCTTCGATCAGGCCGCCGAGCAGCAAGCCTTGCGCGAATGCGGCGATCGTCGATCCACCGGAGAAGGCCACGTCCCATAGCCATCGATAGGTCGTCGCCTTCTGCCGGAATTCAAAAGCCACACCGCGAAAGATCAGCGCAAACAGCAGCAGCATGATCGGAACGTAGAACGCGGGTAGGGCAATGGCATAGGCCAAAGGAAATGCGCCAAACAGCACCACGCCGCCCAGGATCAGCCAGGTCTCGTTGCCGTCCCACACGGGCGCGATGCTGGCGATCGCGGTATCACGCGCCGCAGCATCTGGCATGTAAGGAAAGAGGATGCCGACACCAAGATCGAAGCCGTCGAGAATCACGTACATCAATACGCCGAACGCGATGATGCCGGCGCAGATCAGGCTCAGGTCCATGATTGGAATCCGCTGGACTTCGGCAATACTTCCGCCGCGCGTGCGCCGCGCATCGCCTGCGGATGCCGCGCCGGCAAGACCGGACCCGCCCGCACCAGGCGTCTGATGAAATACAGATATGTGGTGAACACCACGCCATAGACCAGCACGAAGACCGCCAGCGACCCGGCCACGTCCGCCGCGGGTATCGGCGAGGTGGCATCCGCCGTGCGCAGCAGGCCGTAGACAACCCACGGCTGCCGCCCGGTCTCCGCAACGACCCAGCCGGAGATCGTGGCGACGAAGCCAAGCGGCGTCGACCACTTCAGCGTCGTCAGGAACAGCGGGCTCCGTTCCAGTCGTTTTCTCAGCAGCAGCACGACACCCGTCGCGCCGAGCAGCAGGAACCAGAAGCCGAGGCCGACCATCAGCCGAAAGCCGAAGAATACGGGCAGCACCGGCGGCTGCTGATCGCGTGGCACCGAATCGAGCCCCTGGACTTCACCGTGCAGCGAATGCGTCAGGATCAGACTCGCCAGATTCGGCACTTCAATGGCGAAGCGGTTGTCCTGGGCCGTCTGATCCGGAATCGCGAACGCGATCAGCGGCACGTCGCTGCGCGTATGCCACAGGCCTTCCATCGCCGCCACCTTCACCGGCTGATGCTCGCGCACGTTGAGTCCTTGCTGATCGCCGGCGACGATCTGCAGCGGCGCCAGCACCGCAATGGCGACCACCGCGACGCGCAGACCGCCTTTCGCATATGAATCGCCGTCGCGCCGCCACTGCGCTGCCGACACACCGGCGACGACCAGCGAACTGGTCAGCAACGAGGCCAGCAGCATGTGCGCAAGTCGGTACGGAAACGAAGGATTGAAAATCACGGCGAACCAATCCTGAGGCTCGACGTGGCCATCCACCCAAGTGATGCCCTGCGGTGTATGCATCCAGCTATTTGCTGAGAGGATCCAGAACGCGGAGTTGGTGGTGCCAAGTGCAACCAATAGCGTCGCAAGGAAATGCAGTCGCGGCCCGACCTTTTCCCAACCGAACAGCATCACACCGAGAAAGCCGGCTTCGACGAAGAACGCCGTCAATACTTCAACCGACAGCAGCGGCCCCATCACCGGCCCGGCAATCGTGGAAAAGCGGCTGAAGTTGGTGCCGATCTCGTATGAGAGCACGAGACCTGACACCACGCCCATGCCGAAGGTCAGCGCGAAGATCTTGACCCAGAAGCTATAGAGCTTGAGCCAGCTTTGCCTGTGTGTACGCCCCAGGGCGGCTTCGAAGAAAACCAAGAACCATGCCAGTCCGATCGTCAGCGTCGGAAAGAGGATGTGAAATCCAATCGTGAAGCCGAACTGAATGCGGGATAAAAGAACGGCATCCATGAACCCTCCTTTGGGTCATCGAAATATTCGCGTTCTCCCCGCGCACCTTGGGAAAAGTATTGCATATCTGGCGCGCGGCAGGGCTCATTCGGTATTCATCCGCGTTCAGCTGGACTTCAGATTGGAAGGCATAACCTGAACTGCTGCACGCATTGAGTGCGAAGTAAAGGACTATACAAATGAAAGGTAATGGAAGTGCCGCCACTCTCGCTGTTGTCGCCATCGCCACACTCGCCGGTTGTGTCGATTACGTCCCGCGATCCGAGTACGAAGCCACCGTCGCGGACTTGCGACAGAACCAGCAAAATTTGCAGGGTGGTTTGAGTTCCACTCGTACCGACTTATTGGGGATGCGCACCGATCTGGCCGGTACGCGTACCAATCTGGCCGGTCTGAAGAGTGAACTGGACTCGAAGTTCCAGCAATACGACGCCAGCGTGTCCGACCTTAAGGGCCGTGTGCGCGTGGATATGTCAGCGCACTTCGATTTCGATAAAACGGATCTGCACGATCAGGATAAGGCGGCGCTGAATGATTTTGCCTCCGTCATCCGCGAGCACCATCCGGACGCGCTCGTCACTGTTGAAGGCTTTACTGACGCTGCCGGTTCTCCGACTTACAACAAGTTGCTGGGCCTGCGGCGCGCGCGGACGGTGCGGGACTATCTCGTGGCGCAGGGCGGTCTCAACCCCGACAAGCTCCGCACCATCAGCTACGGCAAGGCGCAAAGCCGCCAGATCGCGGCCGGGGCCTGGGGCGAGCAGGGTGAAGCCAACCGCCGCGTCGCCTTGGTTGTTGACGCCCCCGACACGCCGACCAAGTCGGGAATGGCATCGGGAGGGCGCTGAACGCCGCCGGCAGGCGCAAGCGGTTTTTGATCGGTGTGCACCATCAGCAACC
The DNA here is from genome assembly GCA_964581385.1 of uncultured Salinisphaerales bacterium. GTDB lineage: Bacteria > Pseudomonadota > Gammaproteobacteria > Nevskiales > Nevskiaceae > CAZOOK01. Next base: position 82,189 of record CAZOOK010000010.1, on the reverse strand, counting down.
GCTTGAAGGCCTGCCGGTATGGCGAAGCCGCCTTCTTTCGAAGCCGGCCGATTGCAATGCGCAAGTCGTAAGTGAACGGCTGCTTCCTTTCTTTGTCTAAACTTCATGTCCGACACGATAGTTGGACTATCAGGAGCCGTTTCTATGGATAGATCGCGACTGGCACCGGCTGAGCTCACGCGCGTTGCAGCGTTCGCACGGAACCACGGCTTCGCCGCTTTTGTGGATAAGAGTGACGTCGTCGTTCTTTTAGCCATCAAACAACCATCTGAACTGGGTAGTTCCCACACCCATTTCCATCCGTATCGAATAAGCACTCTGGCAGAGGCGATAACGATATTGACTGAATAATCAGATGTGAGTATCGGATTCGGAGAGTTGGATCCGTCACGTGAGAGGAGATGCTGCGGGAGCGCAGCAGTTGCTTTGAGGTTTGAGGATAGAAACGGATATATACGATCGACAGAACGTCAACAGGACGACAATTTTTCACAGACAACAACAAGTAAAGGAATACGAAAATGACAACACTTCAAAACATCGCTTTAGCGCTTATTATCGCGGCCATGCCCGCTTTCTCCTTTAGCGCATTCGCCAGTGGCTCAAGCGCATCGTCGGCCGAAGAGCTGAACCACGACGCCGAACAGGCGCTGCAGAATCTCTACAAGGCCAACCCGGTTGCCAAGGATATTGCGAAGCACGCCAAAGCGGTGCTGGTTTTTCCCAACATCGTCAAAGCCGGCTTGGTATTCGGCGGCAGTTATGGCGAAGGTGTTCTGACCAAGGCTACAAGCGTGGTCGGATACTACAATTCCGTCTCAGCTTCCTGGGGCCTGCAGGCAGGTGCCCAGTCTTACGGCTACGCGCTGTTTCTCATGAGCGACAGCGCCTTGAAGTATCTGGACAAGTCGGACGGCTGGGAAATCGGCACAGGTCCGACGGTGGTGGTCGTGAATGAAGGCGTCGCCAAGAATTTATCCTCGTCTTCATTGAAGGACGATGCCTATGCTTTCATTTTTGATCAGCAAGGATTGATGGCGAGCCTCAGCATCGAAGGCACCAAAATTTCCCGCATCAAGCGCTGACCCCGAAAGCAGCGGCCACCGATTCAGTGCAGTAGGACTAGCTACTCGTCCAGCTGAGTGGCCGCTTCCGGGTAAAGATCGGGTAAATAAAATTGCAGCGAATCCAGCGGGAACGCAAACCGCACCGATCCGAGCTTGGTATCCGATGCAACCAGTCCCGTAGCAAGTAAGTGAGAAAGCAGGGCTTGCGCGCTGCGTTCGCCTAGCCCCGTCAGCTGTTTGAAATCTCCGCGCGACAGTGGTCCGGAAGTAAAGAGATAGTGCAGAGGCAGAGCGGCTTCGCTGCGCATCCCCTTTTCTGTTTCGGCACGATAGGTCACCAGCGCTCGAATGCGTTCCCGCATTCCGTCGAGCTTGAGCAGTCGCGCCATAAACGTGACCTGGTCCAGGCAAAGATCGAGAAAATATTTGCACCAGTTCCACAGCCCTTCTTCAGTCAGGTTGCCCCGGCCGTCAAGGTCGCCGCGCCGTGGTTCATCGGCATCTTCCAGACGAGCGTAGTAGTCGGTTTGCGTGCGTGCCAGTCCGCGACTGATCGACCACAGGCCATTTGAGAAACGCGAAAAAATCAGAGCCTGCGAAGCAAGGCGAGTGACGCGACCATTGCCATCGAGGAATGGATGGAGCCAGAGGAGGCGCTGATGCGCGCTGGCGGTGGCAACCAATATGCGATCCCTGCCTGCTTCTTTGGCGTACACCTCGGCATAACGTTCGAGGAAGGCGGGTATGCTCTTGAACGCGAGCGGGATATGGCGTCCAACCTCGACTTCCTCTTCCCTCCATGCGCCCGGTATGACAATGCGGCCATCCTCGGTGGTGCGGTCCTGCTCTGATAGCCGGCTGTACAGCGCGTGGTGAATGCGGTGGATGCCTTCTGCGGTGAACACAGCAAGTGCGTCCGCTGTCGCCCATGACTCGATTTCGCGTTCGGCTTCGATGTGGGCCAGGGCCAGCCTTTGCAGCTTGGCGATTTTGGGTTTCCGGGAAAAATCCTGATGCAGGCTGCGTTCGATATTGAGCGGATGGGTGCTTTGGCCTTCGATTTTGTTCGAGTAGTAAGAATTCATGGCCCGCAGGCGTTCCGCTAGAGACGCGGTCGTTGCCGGGTGTACATGTCCCCGCAGGCTCAAAGACGCCTCGATAATTTGCTGGGCAACGGCATACAGTTCATCAAGCCGCGTTTGCGGCAACAGCGGCTCAAATTGATGCGGGCTATGATAGAGGTCAGGCTTTAACATCGTGCAATTATCTGCCGATCATTATGCCGATACAAGTTTTATTTAATTCAATGAAAGTAAACAAAATAATTATGTCTAATCATAGATATTAAAAATATTTATGCCGATTATTTTTCCGATTCTACAGCTGCGTGCCCGCAGACGCGCAGCTGACGGCGCGAGCGCCGATTTTCACGCAATCGGAAAAGAGCTTCTCAGCTTGGCGAGATTCAGCATTACGGTCATGGGCTCGATTGGAGATTCGATGAAGCCATGGTGCAGATAAAAGCGCTTTGCTTCTTCACTGATCGCATGGCAAAGCATGGCCCGGATACCCATTTCCTGAGAAAGCGGTAATGCGCGCAATACCGCATCCTTGAGAAGGCCTGCGCCAATACCTTTGGCAGCCCAGTCTGCATGCACCGCCAGCCGGCCAAGAACGACCACAGGAATTGGCTCCGGCATGTTGCGGCGAATGCTTCCCGGTGTCTGTGCATGCAGCACTGCGCCCGCCGACAGCGCGTAATAACCAACAACTTCCTGTCCATCGCAGACAACGAAGCAGCGTGCCGCACCTTCTTGCTGATTCTTCCAGGCCCGTTGTTTGAGCCAGCTTTCCAACGCGAGTTCTGTGCAGCGAAATGCGTCGATCCGATGGGTACTTTCGAGCGGGGCAGCACCCTTCAACCTCACCGCGCTTTCGATTCCCATGGTGCGCGACGCTTGAGCAACCGGAGTATTGCGTTGCTGTTCGTAATCGGTGCGTCGAGGATCTTCGCGAAGCGCCGGAAGCCTGATTTATCGAGCGCAAATACCGTACGGTCGAGCATCACTTGCTGAGCTTTTTCACAAGCAGCGTCTAGCATGAAATCGGTCCGGCTTTTGCCCGACAGCTGAGCCGCTTGATCGATCAGCGCCCGCCGTGCCGTCGATGCGCGAAGGTTAATGGTGGTTTCACGAGCGGTTGAAGTGGATGCCATGGCAAAGTCTCGTCAAACATGTATATACATTGTACGCACAATTTGGAATGCGTGGAGCGACCGTATGCGATCTTATCCGAGGTGTGCGGATCAACGCAGATCTTCGGGCAACTCCGGCCCCACGCCGGCTCCATGCAGCAGGCCATAGACAATTGACGCCGCCACCAGCGCATACACCAGGCGCGGAATCCATTCCGCGACCAGCTCGTCGAACAGCCGGATCGAAGTCGTCTCCTGATCCGCGTAATGAAGCAGCATTTCCGGCAGCGAACCGCTGGCCTCGCCGCTGTGCAGCAGCGGATGCGCGCGCTCGCGTCCGGCAAATGCCCGTTCGCTCAGCGCCTGGGCGAAGCTGGCGCCGCCTTCAATGCGCGTAGCGATGAGCGCGAAATCCTCGCGGATCACGGTGTTGCCGATGGTGTCGAGCGCCTTGGGCAGAGCATCCAATATCGGCAGGCCGGCCTCCAGCAACAGCGCCAGAGTTTCGAAGAAATCGCGCAGATTGCGCCGCACGTGCATCGGGCCGAATACGGGAATCCGCGGCAGCAGGCGGTAAAGCGCCGTGCGCGCGGCAGCCATCGAATTCCTCTGCAGCCAGACCGGCGAACGCAGCACACAGAACGCAACGACGCCGAAGAACAGCAGCGGCCTCATGGCCGCCAGCAGATATCCGCCACTGCCCAAGGTGCCGGCGACCACCTGCGGCAACGGCTGTACGAACGCCGTAATGACCAGCATCGCCACCGGCATCGCCATTCGCGACTTCATCGCCGCCCAGCGCGCCGCGCGTTGCGCGTAATAGTCGCCCAGGCGCCGGTACATATGTGCCGGACTGCCGCCGCTGGCAGCTGCACGCAGCAGCGAAGCTTCCAGCGGCGTGAACAATCCGCTGCGCAACCCCGATTCGCTTACGTCCAGACCGAGGGACAGCCAGCGGCTCATGCGTTCAACCCGTTTCTGCTCGCGCTTCGGCAGACGCAGCATTGCAAATGCCTTGTCTGGGGGAAGGCCCGCGTTCTCCATCGCCGCCAGCTGACTGAACATATCGGAGCGGACGTTGAATTGGAGGGGCGGGGCAGGGGACGGCGGCATTGGGCGCGGGCGTCATGGCGGACTGTGCGCATCATAGCCGCAACATATTAGCGGACTTCTTCATCGGCGCGCACGCGGCAGTGCTCGAATGTCCGCTCCTGACGCGCGATACGCAAAGATACCGAGTCTATTTTCCGACGGTTGCGCTGCTCACCCCGGAGCCATCATAAGGTTGCGATGGGCTTGTGGTGCCCGGTTCGGTATCAGCCCAACCCCTTAACGATAGAACCCGCGTGCACTCGAGCCGGCATGCACGACCATCGCACTACGCGTCGCGCCACCGCTCCAGCTGGTCCGCTGCACGTAGCCACGCGCAGCGCCGTTGACGCTGCCGCCGTAGCCGTTGCTCTGATACGAACGGGTCATGGACGGAGGTGGCCGAGGGATCTGCGACGCACCTCCAGAAGACGGCGGCGCGCCGCCCCACGATGGCTGTCCATAATGAGGCTGCGAGGGGTGTCCGTAGTATGACGGCGCACCGTATGCGACCGGCGGTGGTCCGTAGTGCACCGGGGCACCATACGCAACCGGTGGCGGGCAATACGGTTGCGGGTAGCCATACGGGTAGCCATAAACGACCGGCGCCGATGGGTAATAAACCACGGATGGAGCCGCATACACGATCTGAGGAGCGGCCGCGTAAACGACCGTCGGCGGAGCCATGACCACCGGTGCTTCGACAACGGGCGCCGGTGCCGCCGCGACCTGACCGGATGCGTTGCTGCCAACGATCGCTCCCAGGACGGCCCCGATTGCGCCGCCGACCAGAGCGCCATTCCCGCCCGAATTGCTGCCGATGGCGGCACCCGCTGCGCCGCCGACGACTGTACCGACAACCGCGCCCGTTTCATCGGCCCGCGTCGCCGTACCCGTCAGAAGCGCCAGACTGCCAGCCAGCACAATCAAGGCCTTACGGGCCTCATAAGGGGATTTATAGGATTTGTTCATTTGGAATACTCCGCATCGTGTATCGGAAACGGATTCCCGACGCATGCATCATTCACCTTTCAAGCTGAATTGTGTCTGAACTAAAGGTCAATTTATGTAAAGAGCGAATGATGACCGTCGGCGAAGCCCGCAACGTGCCGATCTACCCGGAGATTCCTGTCATACGGTCATTACCTCGCCGGCGCTGGCACTTTCAGTGCAAGCGAAAGCAGGAAATTTTCTGGCGACTTCATAAATAATATGGGTTAGCATCCAAATGACGTCCTAAGCAACGATAAATTTCGAGACTTCAGTTCCAGCACCGGTTCGGTGTCCGGGCAAGAAGCCCCAATCGCTTAATTCGCGATCACTAATTAAAGAAGGCATCGGTAGGGCCGATACCAACCCTGCGGCGAAGCTCGCCGACGGTAGCAACGATCTGAGGACTTGCTGCTTCGTAGCACCAATTCTGGTGCGGCCCTTAAACCTTTTTGACATGTGTCGCCTATGCAACTGCTGCCAATACAAATCTATCGCCTGGATCGGCTTAGCACGCGTGAGGATCAAAAGCGTGCTCGAAGCAGCGTTGTAGCGGGTTAAACCAATTACCTCATAAGCCGGCGGATTTTCACAACCGTCCGGATCGGCGGAGTTTTTTTTCTGGCCGATTCATTAAGGCACTCAGGGTTTTCACGGTTGTACTAATTACAGGAGTTTTGTTTCGTGAGATTGTCTTGCAAGTGTATTTTTTCTTTGGTTCTTTTGGGGCTGTCCGCAGCGGTCCAGCCTGCCCTGGCCGGAACCTTTTCAGCGACTGTGACGCTGACTCCGACGCCTACTGGTGCCAAGGTCAATTCCATGCTCAGCGGTAGCAATTTGGACTGGGTCTGGAACGGCGACGGATTGCTAAAAATCAATGGCAGCGCCGAAACATTCGCCAATCCCGCTCTAACTAATCTGCAGCAGCAAGGAATCAAGGTTCTGCGCTATCCGGGTGGCACGCTCTCCGATGCCTATCATTGGAAAGACGGTGTCGGCGCGCTGTCTTCGCGCGGCTACGAAGTCGATGCTTATAGTCCGGGCACTACTCAGCAAGTTCTCATGGGAACGCAGGAGTTCCTGGAGCTTTGCGAAGCCGTGGGTGCTCAGCCGCTGATCACGGTCAACGTCATGTCAGGCACCGCCTCGGAAGCAGCGGCTTGGGTGACCTATGTCAACAAACAGAACCTGATTTCCAGCAAAACCGGAAAAGTGCTGCCCAAGGTTAAATATTGGGAAATCGGCAACGAGCCTTATCTCAATAACGCGCTCTACCCAAAGATGACACCCGCCAGCTATGCTAGCCAGGCTGCGGCTTTCCTGAGTGCCATGAAGGCAGCTGATTCGAGCATCATGGTCGGTGTCGTTTTGAGTAGCGATTCCAGCAGCAACTGGAATGCGACAGTCCTGCAAAATCTGCAACACACCAGCCCAGGCTTCAACTTCGTCGCCGCACATCCAGCGTACATGCCGTATTGCATAGGCAGCAGTGCGTCCTATACGGATTCGTCTCTATACGCGGCTTCGATGACCGGCACAACTCTGGTGACTTCACGGCTGGCATCGATCCGGTCGCTGATCAATCAGTACTACCCTACGTCCAGCATCCCCACCGCCATTACCGAGCATAGTGTCGATTTCGGCAATTCGATCACTCAGGCTGATTACGTTCAGACGCTCGACGGCGCGCTGTATGCGGCTGATTTATTAGCCACCTTGGCGCAAAGAAAGGACATCCTGACGGCCGAGCATTGGTCAGCCTCTCAGGACACTTATTTCGGCGGCCTGGACACCGCTGGCAACCCGCGACCGGTTTACTACACCCTCGCGGGCTTCTCAAAAATGCAGCAAGGGAATGTCGTTCCGATCACGATCAGCACAAAGGGGACCATCACCAGCATAGTTTCCAATTGCAGCGTGGGCGTCTACACGGTTCCTGCTGTATCGGGCTACGCAACAAGCGGCAGCGTGAACGGCAAGACCGTGTTGCATGTGATGCTTCTAAACAAGAACAGCTCCAGCACTGCCAATATCACGCTGCAGATCAACAACCTCTGGAGCGCCAGCACGGCGGTGAACGTTAACTACGTGCTGCTTACGGGCAGCAGCTTGTTTGACACCTCGGTTAGTCCACAGACGGGCAGCTTCCAATCCTCGTCGGGCACCACCCTTCAGTACATGATTCAACCCCACGCGGTCATGTTCTTTGACATCTCGGCTCAGTAGTTCGGGATCGATGAAAATCATTTTGACGTAGCGGCCCCCGATTTGCGCGTAGGGGTGCCGGCGGCACAGATATGATCTGGAGCCAAATAATTTTCAAGATTCCATCGAAAAGCGAAGGAACATTCCTTTGATTGCTGCCATTGATTCCTTGGCTTTCTTTTGAAGCGGATTCTCAATCAATGTGTGGACGAAGTAACCCGTAACGCATGCAATCAAGATAACAGCAACGATGCTGAACGGCGTCGGCGAAAGAAATTTCGCTGCGGCCTTAATTACATACATGTGGATGAGATAGAGCGAATACGAAGCGTCCCCCAGAATCAGTAGTAGGGGGATTCGCTTCGTTGGACGATAGCCATTGGCGCCATAAATGAGAAGCGCTGCCCCGATTCCGCAGGTCAACGGCCGGTAGGTGAGATCGACACCAGCCACTATACCGCCCACGACAATCCACAATGCGCCGGCAGTGCATAAAGCGGCCTGCGCAGGCTTTGCCGCGATCCTCGGCAACAGTGCGATGACGATGCCAAAGCCGAACTCAAGAATGATCGGCGCTGTATAAGTCTGCACATAAAAATTCTTGGCCAGCGGGTGCATACAGACTAGCAAAGCCAATATGACTAGAGTCGCGGCAATGCCCTTTTTATAATGGACGCTGGTACAAATAGCGAACAGCGAATAAAAGAACATTTCATAGATCAGCGTCCACTCCTGCGGAATGATGGTGGTCTGAAGATGGCTCGTGTTGAGCTTGCTCGGTAAAAACAGCAGGCTCTTAAGTACCAATGTTCCATCGACTACTTTCTCCGAGAGTGCCGGGCGAGCAAGCACCATTACGCCGATGGCCAAGGTGATCAACCAATATATGGGTCCGATCCTGAGCAATCTCTTGCTCATGAAATCGCTGAAATCGAGCCGCGACTCTTTGCATTTCAGCGTGGTCTCCACCATCAGAAATCCGCTGATGACGAAGAATATGTCAACGCCTTCAGACATGACGTAAAAGGGCAGGGTCGTGGAAAGATTGCGATAGATAACAAAAAAACTGATCGCGTGAAAAATTACGACCATCAATGCCGCTATCGCTCGGAGGTAATGGATTCCAATCAGCATGCATCGCTTCCTAAATCTAAATCACATTTCTGGTCGCATCGACACCGTATGTCAGCGCGGTGAGGATGGCGATAGAAGGCCTAAATGCGGAGTATGCCGCGCCGAAATCTCGCGGGCGTGCCCGCGAAATCGTCCTATTCGCCCAGCCGATATCGACGCTTGTAGCAAGAAAATACTTCCCGGTATATACCCTAAGTTTTCGCACGCGTCCGCTGGCTTTGGTCAAGAGCAAATCAGTAATTGTGGTGGCCGCGAACATCGCGGGACGACGTTATTCGATGCGCAAGGCCTATGCCGCTTGTTGTCCGCAAGGGAGGCGTGGATGATAGCTCCGGTCATTTTCGAGGTAGAGCTAACCGAAGGTGCCCTCTCCGCGAGAGGCCAAGCGAATCTGCTCATTGAAGACAACATTTCTCTCCCGGCGAATTCATAAGCTGCACCGAGTCAGTGCAGTCGGCAACCAACCCTATGTGCATTTAAGCTGACGACAAGGAGCCAGTCTGGGTGATTACAGCTGGGGCTTCCCATCTCAAAGCTCTGCAACGGTTGCTGGTATTTCCTACTGGCCCGCTTTCACTTGGGCAACACCGATAACTTGCGCATCGAATTCGGTAGCATATTCATACATTTTGATTAAGCGGTTTTTGTGGTGCATGACATCGCATTCCCTACATCGAGATTTATTTACTTTACAAGGTGATAGCTTGCGGAACGGTGGCTACACTTTGGTTCGCTGGCCTATGGTTAGGTCAAGTTTAAGTACGAGTTAAAGTGTGCATCCCGCATCCTCCAACGATGGCATGTATCGTGCTCATTACTCGCTGGCGTCTCGACTAGCGATTAAAGTCAAAAGGCTCAACAAGGGCGGTTTGGCTGGCTCGGACGACGACCCTAGTTAGTTTTATCTACGGAAAATCGAGTCAGTCTTATTGACAAGGGGGTGCCCTTCCAAAGATGATCAAGAATGTGTGGCGGTGGTTCGATTCGGTATCCGGCGCGCAGATAATTTGCGGTTAATTAACAACCAGTTTCGGTTCAAAAAGGGATGCAGGCCATGAAAGCAATGATGTTAGCGGTGGCGCTGCTCGGTGGAGCCATTTCCACGAGCGCGAGTGCCAATTTGATTACCAACGGGGATTTCTCGACCGGTACCCTGGCGGGATGGAACGTAGCGACTCAACCGGGCGATCGGCAGTACGTGCATGCAGACGGGACGAGTGGCGCCGATCTGGGCACCGTCAAGCTGGGTTCCTTGTCGCAGAGTTTTGCGACGGTTGCGGGCGGGCTGTACCAGATCAGCTTCGATCTGGGCAACCCCAAGAAAATGGGAACGTTTTTCTCGGCGATGTTTGACGGTTCCACGCTGTTTTCAGTAAAAAACACGGCTTTTAAAACAACGACTTACACGTTTGACGCCGTTGCCACGGGAGCCACCAGCACGCTGAAGTTTGCGTTCAAGAATGTCCCCGACTACTTCTTCCTTAACAATGTCTCAGTAACCCCAGTTCCGGAAGCAGAAACCTATGCAATGATGCTCGCAGGTCTTGCGCTGATGGGGCTTGTGCTGGGTAGCAAGAAGCGCCAGTCGGATGACTTCGGCGGCATGAGCGCGTAAGCCAAGCCAGTTTTTTTGGTTTATGTATGTGAGCTTTATCCCGACGCAGTTAATCGTTTCGGGGCTTTAACGAAGTAGATTTGCGGTTTTTGTAGAAGAGAACTGATGAAAGTATCCGGGCATGCCAAGGCGAAAGCTTTGGTGTGCCCGGAGCGTTTTTACCCCCGGATTTTCATATATTCCGCGTTTTGCGGCACATCTTCCGGCTGAGTTCGTACACTTCGTTACTGAGTGCCTGAGTATTTCGGGCTTGTGCTGAAGCAAGAGCATTCTTTAGTGCTTTCTGCTCGGCGCGCCAGCTGAGCGATTCCCCGCCCTAGTGCCTCTTCTTTCGGTTTGGTATGCCTCATATCCGTACAGTCACCGAAGCAGAATTGTGCAGCTGCTCTATTGAGGAGCGTGCGCATTGGCGGTGAAACACAGGGAGCGGGCGGCCGGGGCGCCCGTAGCAAATCATGATTTGGGGCGGCCTAGGGGTTCAATGACAGCTCGAAGATCGTCGAATCGATTCGCATCCCCGCGGCCATCGTTTGGGTGGGGGCGTTCCGCGATTGCTAGCGGGGGCGTTGTAGTCTGCCTGATGGTATGCATGATGCAGTCCGGCCCGGCAAAGGCCGAAGCACAGGCCGATGCACCGAATGTGTTTACCATTCTCGGCGGCGCCAGTATGCAGTACGACTCCAACGTCTTCCGCTTACCGGATGACGCCGATACGGAGCTGGCCCTTGGAACCGGGCAGCGGTCGGATTGGCTCCAGGAGGGCTATGTCGGTGTAGAAATCGACAAGCCCTACGCGCAGCAGGAAATTCAGTTAAGTGCTTCGCTTTACAAATACTGGTATGAGAAATTCACCTATCTGAATTTCACTGCGACCGATTTCGACGGAAGCTGGCAGTGGCATTTGACGCCACATCTCAGTGGGGTGCTAACGGTCGATCGGCTGCAGCAGCTGAACAGTTACGCGGACTACACCAACTATTCTCAGCGAAACGTATTGACGACCAACAACTACGCCTATTCTATTGACTGGCAAGCTGTTGGTGGCTGGCATCCGGTTGGGAAAATTTCTGAAAGCGAACGCAGAAACAGCGCGCTATTTGTCGAACAAAATTCCTATCGGGCCATCAACGGTGAAGCCGGTCTCAAATATGTGTTCAGATCAGGCAATTCGATCACTGGGGTAGGCCAGCAAACCATCGGCCAATTTCTCGACCAGGCAGTCGATGAAGTTCATTTTCTCGACACCCGCTTCAAGCAAACCGGGGGTGAGATGCGTTTGAGTACGGCATTGCCGGAAGATTCGGCGGTGAGCGGGATTTATGGGCGAATCGGATATTTATCCCGCAATTTCAGTCACTTCCAGGAGAGAGACTATAGTGGGTGGATCGCTTACGGCCAAGCGAGCTGGAATCTAACCAGCAAAATTCACATCATGTTAAGTGCCGGACACGATATTTCTGACTACGAAGCGTCCTACTCCAGCTATTTGACCAATAACAACATCAGCCTCACGCCCACGTGGACGCCGACTGAGAAGATTAAGCTGCACGCTGGTTACACATTGAGCAGTCTGCATTACAGGGGTCCAGTGGTGCCGGATAGTGGGTCGCGTCGGGACATCCAGCGCTCTTTTCAAATGGGGGCGGACTGGTCGCCGTATCGCTCAGTCACCATATCCGGTTCGTTCCAGCGGCAAGGTCGGGACTCAACCTATTTACCTACTTCCTATCAATACAACGATCTGGGCGGCGGATTGACGGTTAGTGTTCAATTTGGCGCGTGAAGCCACCAACCATTAGAGTGCCGAAACTTGTAAGGAGGCTGAAAATACCACTCAAGACTCGTTCCGGACCGCCGAAACGGTATAAAACAACGGGTTATATTCGAATCACAGTTTGTGGACAATGCCGGGTCGCCGTTCCCAACATCTTGTTCCGCCCTTAAAATTGAAAGTGAAAAACTGTCCCATGAGCCAGCGCGCAGAAGTGCCGTGCATCACGAATGGATTTCGGCGGATGTTCGTGTTCGCGGTCCTGGGAAGCCTTGCGTTGTCCGCATGCTCAAAAAAGGAAGTTGCCACGCAGGTCGCGGCCCGAGTCGGGACTGACGAGATATCCGTGCATGAAATCAATGCGGTCCTCGGCAAATTTCCGTCCGATTCGCAAATGGATGCGGCACAGCTGCGTCGTGACGTGCTCGAAAAGCTCATTGACCAGCGTTTAGCTGCCGACCAAGCGACCAACAATAAGCTCGACCGCACGCCGGAAGTCGTCCTCGCGATCGAACAGGCAAAGCACGAAATTCTTGCGCAGGCTTACATGCGCCAAGTGGTTGGCCGGTTATCGAAACCTTCTGTAGTCGACGCCAATCGCTACTATGACAGCCACCCTGCGCTGTTCTCGGAGAGACGCATCTACAATCTGCACGAACTGGACGTCGAGGAGGTCGGGACCATGGAGCCTAAGCTCAGTGAACTGGTCGCTCAGGGCAAGACGCTCGACGAAATCAGCGCGTGGCTGCAATTGAACAAAATCGTCTTCAAAAGCAATACCGCCACGCGCGCCGCCGATGAACTACCTCTGAATATTATCGACAAGCTACACGCGACCCGCGATGGCGGCATCATTGCTATCGAAACACCAGGGGACGATTTCCACATCATGCAAATCGTAAGCTCACAAGTCGCACCGATAGACAGAACGACGGCACAGCCCAAGATCGAACAGTTTCTGATAAACGAGCAGATGCAGGAAGCGGCCGACGGCGAACTCAAGCGCCTGCGCACGGTTACCAAGATCGAATATATGGGGGATTTTGCCAAGGCCAGTCCCGCCGCCGAATCCACGCAATCTTCGCCTCTTAATGCCGCGACAGCGACCGCAGCAGCTCCTATAGTGCCGGCTGCCGTGACCAACTCGCAGTGATCTGCGCCACATCGGCATGAATCCCGCATTCCGCTCTTATCCTGAAGGATCAATCCGAACATGATGAAGCGCATCCTCCGTTTTTCGCTCTCGTTGCTCGCCATTTTTGCCCTGTGCGCGCCGGCACATGCTGGCGATGACTACCGGCTTGCCGAAGGCGACGCCATCCACATCGTCGTTTTCCAGAATCCGGATCTGACACTTGATACCCGGGTCACAGAAAGCGGGACGATCGCTTACCCGCTGATCGGCCAAGTGAAGGTCGGAGGACTTACGATGAGCGAGGCGCAGGACAAGATCGCCACCGCGCTCGAAAACGGTCGTTTCGTCAAACAGGCCCAAGTCAACATCGTACTCACCCAGATTGTCGGCAATCAGGTTTCCGTGCTGGGGCAAATCAACAAACCGGGCAGTTATCCCTTAGTGACTTTCAACACGCATGTTTCGCAGATGTTGGCTACCGCAGGCGGCATCGCTCCGACTGGCGGGGACGTTGTGATTCTCACCGGAACCCGGGATGGACAGCCATATCGCAAGGAAATCGATATCGCTTCCCTCTATCTCGATGGGAAAACGGCGGACGATGTACTGCTCGCGGGTGGCGATACTCTGTACGTCGATCGCGCGCCTCTCTTCTACATTTATGGTGAAGTCCAGCGCCCCGGCTCATACCCGCTGCTGCGCAACATGACAATGGTGCAGGCGCTAGCCGCCGGCGGTGGACTGACCGCTCGCGGCACGGAACGCTCTTTGCGGGTATATCGTCGCAACAAGAGCGGGGCTACCGATAAAATCGAACCGAAATCTATGGATCGCGTTCGCGCGGACGATGTGATCTACATCGGCGAAAGTCTTTTCTGAAAACTTTTAGAGAGTCGAGTCGATGACCTTCCAGCAGTTTTTCCACATCCTTAGCGTGCGACGCAAAATCGTGCTGAGGACCTTGTTGGGATTGGTGTTCGTTACCATCCTGCTTAGCCTCATTCTGCCCAAGCAATACACCGCAAGCGCGGACGTGCTCGTGGATGTGAAATCACCCGATCCGGTTGCCGGCATTATCCTGCCTGCCATGATCATGCCTGCGTACATGGCTACTCAGACGGATATTATCGGCAGCCGACGCGTGGCGATGCGTGTTATCAAATTGCTCAAGCTCGATGCCAACGCCGACATCATTGACGATTGGAGGAGCAATACCAGCGGCAGAGGCGATATCACGGTCTGGCTCGCCGACCGCTTGCTGAAAAAGCTGGACGTTAAACCGTCGAAGGAAAGCAACGTCATAACCCTTAGCTTTGTGGCGACTACGCCGGAGGCAGCTGCCGGCATCGCCAACGCCTTCGCGCAGGCCTACATCGATACCAATCTGGAACTCAGAATCGCCCCGGCTGCACAGAACGCGCAGTGGTTCAAGGAACAGTCGAAGGTGCTGCGAGACAATTTGCAGGAAGCTCAGGGTCGTCTTTCCGACTTTCAGCAAAAAAACAGTATTGTCAGCGGTTCCGACAATGGTTTTGACTATGAAATGGCGAAACTTAACGGGCTCACGGAACAGCTGACGCTGGCGCAATCGCAGAATGCCGATTTGCAGAGCAAGCAAAGTCCTGGCGCGTCGGCAAACGTGTTGCCCGAAGTGATCCAAAACCCGCTGATCCAGAACCTCAAGTCGAGCATCGCCCAGAATGAGGCGAAACTGTCACAGCTCGGCCGCAGCTTGGGCGTGAACCATCCGGACTATCTTCGTCTGAGGGATGAAACCGACGAGCTCAAGCAGCAACTGAATACGCAGATTTCCAGGGTTGCCGCGAGCATCAGCATGGCTAACAAAGTCGGCGAAACCAGAGGAAATGTGCTGAAAGATGAGATTGCGACGCAAAAGCGCAAGGTGCTGGAAATGACCGCGCTGCGAGATCAGATGGCTGTACTGGAAAAGGATGTGGACGCCGCACAGAAGGCCTATGACGCCGTGGCCCAGCGATTCACGGAAACAAGTCTGGAGAGCCAGTCGAACGTCACGAATATTTCAGTGCTCACACCAGCCGCGATACCGATCAAGCATTCTTCTCCCAAGCTAGTGTTGAATACGCTCATCGCTATCTTCATGGGCACGCTGCTCGGAATAGGCGCAACGCTGGCGCTGGAAATGGTGGATCGCCGTGTGCGATCGGTCGCAGACATTGCCGGCATGCTGGGCGTTCCTGTTCTTGCGGAGCTAGTACCAAACCCGTCATCTCCATCGCGGCGTTTCAGGTTGCCGGCGTTTATGCGGCGCGTTTCTCCTCCTTCCCTGGTCAAGGCCTGACATGAAGGACCAGAAGGATCCCATCATGAATATGTCGTCCTCCGCCTTGACCGTTACCCAGAGAGCCCTTAGCCGTTCACTGGGAGCAATTCTGATCGACTCTGGAAAACTTTCAGTCGAAGATGCCGATCGCGTTCTGAAGTTGCAAAAGGAAGAGTCGATTCGTTTTGGCGAAGCTGCGCTTCGCCTTGGACTGGTTTCACAAGAAGATATCAATCGGGCACTCGCGCGTCAGTTCGAGTATCCCTACTTATTGAAAGGTCACGGAGCGATCTCAGAAGAGCTTGTAGCCGCATACGAACCGCATTCGCAACAGGTCGAAGTACTGCGTGCGTTGCGCAGTCAGCTCATGCTTCGCTGGTTCGAGCGCGAACCCAAGCAGACCGGGCTGGCCGTCACAAGTTATGCGAACGGCGAGGGGCGCAGCTATATCGCGGCAAATCTCGCCATTGTATTTTCGCAATTGGGTGAGCGGACTTTATTGATTGACGCTGATATGCGTAATTCGCGCCAGCACAAGCTTTTCGGCATCGATAATTCCAAAGGTTTATCGACAGTCCTTTCGGAACGAATGGGGCTGGAAACGGTGAAGCGAATTCCGGATTTTGTCGATCTATCGGTTCTGGCCGCAGGGCCAACGCCGCCGAATCCGCAAGAGCTGCTGGGTAAGCCGATATTTGCCAAAGTCATTCAATACATCAGCTCGGTATATGACGTAGTGATTGTAGATACTCCCGCAACGTCGCTTTATGCGGACGCCCAGGTGATTCTGTCGAAGATCAAGGGTGCGTTGGTGATTGCACGTAAACACCACACGCAAATCGAAGCCCTGAGCGAACTCATCGATGAAGTAAACCAACTGGGCGCTCATGCGGTGGGTACGGTGCTTAACGAATTCTGATTCATGGGTTCAGGAAAAGGAGTGCCTGCGGGCGTGCCAGATTCAATTGCCGGTACGGGGGTACTCTCCAGCGGCAGATTGCCGCGTAGCACCCTCTGGTTGACGGCGGCCGGGCTGCTATTGCTTTACGTTCCAACCTTCCTGGCAGTCGGTGAAAAGCTTTGGCCGCATGAGGACTATGCGCATGGGCCCCTCGTGCTCGCTGTCATTCTCTTTCTATTCTGGCAATCACGCGACCGCATTCTAGCCATAGGCCCGCCGATGCCGGCAATGGGCTGGCCTCTTCTGTTCGCGGGTCTCGCGATATACGTGCTGGGACGCTCGCAGAGCGTCTACATCCTCGACATCGGTTCCCTGCTGCTCATACTGCCCGGTGTTCTTCTCATCCTCGGAGGCGTTCCTTCGCTCCGGGCCGCATGGTTCCCCATCGTCTTTTTAATCTTCCTGATCCCGTTGCCCGAGTTCGTCATCGACACGTTGACGAGTCCGCTCAAACGTTACGTATCTGAACTCGCGGAAACGATCTTGTACCACCTTGGCTATCCAGTTGCCCGGACCGGGGTGACGATCACAATCGGGCAATACGAGCTGCTCGTTGCTGGCGCCTGCTCTGGCCTCAACTCCATGTTCAGCCTCAGCGCGCTAGGGTTTCTGTATCTATACCTCGTTCGGCGTCCCAGTGTCCTGCATAACATTTTGATTATCGCGGCGCTTTTACCCATTGCATTCGTCTCCAATGTCGTACGTGTCGTCATCCTCATTCTTATTACCAACTACTTCGGCGACGCTGCCGGGCAGGGATTCGCGCACGGCTTCGCCGGGATGCTGCTGTTCATCGTCGCATTATCGATCACTTTTGGTTTTGATCTCCTTCTGGCGCGCCTGAGCCGGAAGCAAGTGATCACGACCGCGTAACGTCATGTCTGGAATCCGCCTCCAACCGCTACTCATGCTCGCATGCATGGCACTTGCGTCATTCGCCGCAATGGCTATGAGGCCCACGATCCGGATGGCCGATATAGGTCGGACATTCGATCTTGAGCGTGCGGTTCCCGCTGCGTTCGACGAATGGACGATGGAGCAGAACGCGCAGCAGTCTGTCGTTAATCCGGAGCTGCAATCGGTGGTCGATAGCATCTATAGCCAAGTGCTCAGCCGTACTTATGTCGGCGCCGGTGGTCAGAGCATCATGCTGTCCATCGCCTATGGCCGGGAACAGAATGATCTCAGGCAGGTTCATCGGCCCGACATCTGTTACCCCGCCCAGGGTTTCCAGGTACAGGACATCGAGCGCACCAGCCTTTCCACTGCTTATGGGACTATCCCAGCGATACGCATGATGGCTCGCTTTCAGGAACGTTATGAACCGTTGACCTACTGGACTACTGTTGGAGAGAGAGTCGTCGTTGGCGAACGCGAGCGGCGACTCGCTCAGCTCAGGTACGGTTTTCAACGCCAAATTCCGGACGGCATGATCGTACGGGTATCGTCGATCGATCGCGATCCGGCGCACGCGTATGCGCTGCAGGCAAAATTTGTTGCGGATATGGTGAAGTCACTCGATCCCGCTTCCCGCCAGCGCATTGCCGGTGGCATGGATTCGTTTAGGGTCTCAAGACTCATTCCTGCCGAACTGCATCCCATTGCGCGACTGATAGACAGAGTGATGCAGCGCATTCCGTCTGTCAGTGAGGGATGACGATGAAAGAAACACGAAGATCCGCCGTCGTGAGCCCAGGCTTCATCTTCGGCATTCTGACCTTTTCGGTTGCGCTCTTCGCCATCATTATTGCATTGGCGTCCCCCCTAGTGTCCGCGATCGCTTGCGGAGCACTTACGGCAGTTGTTGCTTTCGCACTGCGCCCTGATCTCGCTCTGATCCCGTATTTTCTTCTTGCGTTCCTGCTGCCCTCTTATCCTGTGATTGATGTAGTAACAGTGTTGCTGATCGCAGCTTCCATTCCGGCGTTTCGCCGTAAGAAGAGATGGGACATGGTCGCCCAATCGCCTATCTTCAAGCCCGCACTCTTTTTGTTAATTCTCGCGGCGGCATGCACCTTTTATGGAGTTTTTATTTGTGAGAATAAAGTCACGTTTATTTACCGGGATGCCAGAGTTTTTGTGTACTGGCTATTCTTCATTCCCCTGATGGCGTGGGCGCCGGATAAGGCACCGCATCGCTGGCTGTTTTGGATGACCATCCTCTGCGGGTTGATCATCGCAGGGCTTTCTGTCGCACAGGGTGTAAGTGGCAGAGCCTTTATTTCGACGGGGCGGGTCGGCGATCTGGATTCGATATCCAGCACAACGATCTCGACCATCCGAGTCCAGATCCCTGGCTTTGTTTTCGTTGTCTTTTCGATTTTTGCAATTTTATCCCTTTACTTGAATAAGGAAATAAAATTTTTCCCCATGCTGTTAGTGTTTGGATTTCTGATGCTTGGATTGATCTATAACTACGGTAGGGCACTCTGGTTCTGGACGTTCATCGGCATGTTTGTGGTCGCTGCCTGCTATAAAGTCAGAGGACTTGTACTCTTCGCAGTGGCTAATTTGGCGATTGCCGTAGTCGCGGTGCCATTGCTGATGCAGTTAAGACCGGATTTGTTGGATAAAGTCGCAGAACGAGTAACAAGCACATTTCACGAAGGCGGAGAAGGAACTTCATTTGGTTGGCGTGAGTTCGAGCTTCAGAAAGGTTTGGAAGCACTTGATAAAACCTTCTTCGCTGGTATCGGAATCGGTGGTGAGTATCGACGGCCTTTGTATTCGCTGGCGGCTTGGGACGATTATCCGCGATACACTCATAACGGCTATCTTTTCCTGGCGCTAAAGCTTAGCGTGCTTGGCCCACTCGTCTTTGTTTTTCTGATCGGCGCATTAGTCAAAATGTCTGTCCGATTGATTTCTCAAGATGCAAGCAATCGCGCGATTGCTGTTTCTTGCTTGGCTTTTTCGATCTCATTCGCTGGAATCAATACAACTCAACCTGAGATCATGACGCACTATGGTGTACTGGCGTTTGTGTTCGTCGCAGCAGTTGGTTTGCTAGCTGGGTCCAAGCTGTATGCGACTAAGTTATAGATTTAGATTGTTTGGAAATCGGATTGTATTCCTGTTGATTCATTGAGTATCGAAATGTGGTCATTCTGAATTTTTCATGGTTGCACGTCTCGCGCGTGGCGCAAATCTTTTGTTATGTGGGGAAGTAAATATTTAGCATTTGGAGTACGCGCCATGAAAAAATGGATGGTCATTAATGCCCTGATAAGTCTTTTAATCGGCGGCTTTGCCCTGGCAGACATGCAAGGTGAACCTGCTTATAAAGTGGGAGTTTATTACTATCCCGGCTGGCGTAACGATTTGCTTGGTGGAGTATCAAAGCGGCCGTGGGATGCAATAGGAAAATTTTCGGAACGCAAGCCGAAGCTCGGCTTTTACGACGATGGGAACGACGAAGTCGTCAATACACAGATCGGATGGATGCACGATAACGGCCTTTCGTTCGTCGCATTCGATTGGTATTGGAACGCGAAGCTGGGCGTTCTCAAGAGCCAATCAGTAGATGCGTACCTGCGTTCTCCCAATCGATCCAAGATCCAATTTGTTTTGAATTGGTGTAATCACACCGAGTTTCCACAATCTGCAGATGAAGTCGATCGCATGGTTCGCTTTTGGGCGCAGAACTACCTCAAGAGGCCGGAATATCTACGTGTGAACGGACAACCCGTCGTATTCGTTTTTCTCGCGCGATTGCTTGATGAACATGCGGCAGCTTTCGGTACAACGACGAACGCGCTGCTCGCGCGAGCCCAGCAAGTGGCTCATCAGGAAGGCTTGCCGGGGATCATGTTCGTCGGAGGCGTCGGAACTAACAGTCCTTCGGTAAAGCTCGATGGAGGAAACGGTTTTCAAGCGTTTTCAGCCTATAACTACCAGGGTCCCGGTACTTATACGTTTGACGGTTCCAGACGTCTTTCCCACAGCTACGCCGAACTCGACCAAGGCTATCGCGATCAGTGGAACTGGATGTTCAAGAATAGCCCCGTGCCATTCATCGTTCCCATGTCCGCGGGTTGGGACAAGCGACCATGGGGTGGGACGACGGAAGATCCTTTGCACGATAATTCGGAAAGCACACCGCAGGAGTTCGAGGCTCATCTGCGTGCCGCCAAGGCGCTGATGGATGAGCATCCGCAGCAATCATTGCGCATGGGCGTAATCTGTTGCTGGAATGAATTTGGCGAGGGTTCCTTTGTGGAGCCGACACAATCGGCGAGTTTCTCGTATCTGGAACGCGTCAAAGCCGTGTTCGGTCAGCCGACGAAATAGTTATTCAACCGCCTGTTGGCGATGCCGGGCCTTGCGTTAGGAATTTCGTGCTTAGAATTCTGGTAATTCATCAATCAGCCGAGCTCTATGGCTCGGATCGATCGCTTTTGGAACTGTTTGCAGGGCTTGATCGCAACCGGTTTTCCCTCGTCGTGTGCCTTCCGGAACATGGTCCGCTGGAAGACGCACTGCGTGCACAGGGACTAGAAGTGCACGTAATGCCGTTGATCAAGGTGAGCCGCAGCCTGTTTTCGCCACGCGGACTATTTCGCTTGCCAGGCGATGTCGTGCGCGCGCTGCGCGCGCTAGGGCGCGTAGTTCAGGGGCGCAGGATCGATTTGGTCTATACCAATACGCTAGCGGTCCTTGCGGGCGCATTCTGGGCGCGGCTGCGCGGTGTGCCGCATGTTTGGCATGTGCGCGAAATCATTCTGGAGCCGCGCGCGGTGTCACGCTTCTTTCAAATCATGGCCAGGAGCTTTTCAAAGCGACTCATCTGTAATTCGGAGCAAACGCGCCTCTGGATCGCCGCCGGGCGTCCCGATCAAGCGGTAACGGTATGGAACGGCGTTGCGGTACTGGATGAAGGTGTTCCGACCGCAGCGTCGCGTATAGAGGCGCGTCGGCGATTGAATCTGCCGCTGGACCTGCCGTTGATTCTTATGGTCGGGCGCATCAATGCCTGGAAGGGGCAGGATCTGCTGATGGAAGCTGTAGATACCTTGGATCCCAGTGGCGGATTGCCGTTTCAGATGGTATTCGTCGGCAGCGCGCCGCCGGGGCGGCCTGAGTTCACGGAGCACCTCAATCGGCGCATCGCCGCCTCACCACATGCCGCACGAATTCAGCTGCGGCCGTTCACAGAGGCGATCACGGACTACTATCGCGCTGCGGACATCCTGGTGGTGCCTTCGCGCGAACCCGAGCCTTTCGGTCGTGTGGCCATCGAAGGCATGGCTTGCGCTTTGCCGGTCGTAGCGGCGCGTCATGGCGGACTGGTTGAAATCGTGGACAACGGCACCACGGGTTTTCTGTTTCCTCCGAACGACGCCACGGCGCTTGCGGAGGCGCTGAGAATGCTCCTGCAAGATGCCGCCTTACGGCAGCGTCTGGGTGAGGAAGGGCGGGCTCGTCAGAAAGCCCTGTTTTCGCTGGAGACGTATCGCGATGGTGTGGTCTCAGTGTTCCTGGAGGTGACGGGCCAGGGAGCACCGCTCGGCAAGAGCTTGCCGGAGCGGGCATGACCGAGCCCAAGGTTTACGTCATCACACTGAACTGGAATCGCGCGGACGATACGATTATCTGTGTGGAATCGTTGCTGCGTCTGGACTATTCGAGATTCGACATTGTGATTTGCGACAATGCCTCGCGCGAGGATTCGGTGGCTGCACTGCGCGATTGGGGACGTGGACGGGGGGATTCGTTTTCGGAGCGGTCGGCCGTTGATACGAGTATTCCGTCACCGCGGGATGGCGACGCGACGCGGATTACGCTGATCCACACCGGTGCCAATCTCGGTTACGCCGGGGGTATGAATGCCGGCGTGCGTTTTGCGCTGGCGCGCGGCGATTGTGATTTTGTGTGGATACTCAACAACGACACCGAAGTCGCCGGCGATGCGCTGACCGAACTGGTGCGACGCGCGCGGAGTGACGACCGTATCGGAATTTGCGGGTCATCGCTGGTGTACTACGAAGACCGCCGGAAAATGCAGGCTTATGGTGGCTCCAGCTATGTGCCGTGGCGGGGGAGATCTCGCGCTATCGGGGCATTCACGGATGTCGGTTCGATACCGGTCGACCCGGCAGTTGTGGAATCGCAGATGGCCTATGTCATCGGCGCGTCCATGCTGGTTTCGCGATGCTTTCTCAACACGGTGGGGTTGATGGACGAGTCTTATTTCCTCTATTCGGAGGAACACGATTGGGCTGAGCGCGGCAGAAGTTCCTTCCGGCTGGGTTATGCGCCCAAGTCGATCGTCTACCATAAACATGGCGCGACAATCGGCACGAATCCCAGCGGTGGATCGGAAATCTCTCTGTTCTATCTCTATCGGAACAAGATCGTATTTGCGGCGCGGCATCATCCACTGCTGCTTCCAACCGTCATCGCATCCGTAGTATGGGAAGCGTTCAAATTTTTCCTCAAGGGCCATCCGAGAAAGGGACGCGCAATTCTGCGGGGAGTGCTGGCATGGCCGGCGCGGCGTTCATTTTGACGTACGCCAATCTCTTTTAGTTATGCGACTCCTCGTCGTTGCGTTCGATGTGCCCTTTCCAGCTATGCGCGGTGGTCGCGCCGATATCTGGCGACGCCTCACGGTACTGAAACAGCAGGGCTGTTCGACCATGCTGGTGTGCTGGCACGAGTCGGGTGCGAAACCGACGCCGGAGCACATCGGCACGATCGAGACGCAGGTGGAAAGCCTGCGTGTATATCCGATCCGGCGTGGACCGCTGGAGGCATTGGTGCGATTGATGCGACTTCCCGTGGCGCCGTCGCATGTGTCGGCGCGGCGCATTGACAGTGCCGCATGGGATGAGCTGGTAGAGGCAGCGCGGAAGTTCAACCCGGCGGCCATCTGGCTTGAGGGCCCTTATGGCGGGCTTGTTGCGAGCCGACTTTCGTCTGTCCTAGGCGTGCCACTGTTTTACCGCTCGCACAATATTGAGCATCTCTATATGGCGCGGCAGGCCGCTGCCGCCAAGTCATTGCGAAACCGGATCGCGTGGCGCCTAGCATGCGTTGGACTGGCCCGTTTCGAGCGCGCATTGATGGAACAGGCCGAACACGTATTTGATATTTCGGTCGACGATCTGTCATTTTGGAAAGACAGAGGTGTGTCCTCCATCGAGTGGCTTCCTCCGCTGCCGGAAGCTGTACTGCATGCTGGGCAGAGCGCGACGGGGCTGCCGCAGCACGACGTGCTTTTCCTGGGCAACCTGATGCGCCCGAACAACGTTCGCGGCATCGAATTTCTGGTGGAAGAGGTCGTGCCAAAAGTGCTTGCTACAAGACCAGCGACCAGATTTACCGTTGCGGGATCGAATCCTACTAGTGATGTGCGAGAGTTGATCGGAAGACAGCCCGAGGTAGCGCTGTTGGAAAACGTCGCAGACGCAATGAGTTTGCTCGGGCAAGCACGGGTACTCGTAAATCCTGTGCGCACCGGCAGCGGTATCCATGTCAAAGCGCTGGATATGTTGATGACGGATGCGCCTATTGTGAGTTCTGTGCAGGGAACTTGCGGGATGCCGGAGGAAATGAAGCGCCTGTTTCGTATTCATGATGATGCAGAGGGATTTGCGCAGGCAATTGTCGAGGAATTAGAGCATCCATCAGTCGATATCGCGGCGCGTGCACATGCGCGACGCTTATTTTCACGGGAAGCTGTGGGGGCATTGATGAAGCGGCTTGCGGATTCCCGGAAGCCATGAGGGTCGCTGGCAACTTCGCACTGGTTCTTACAGGTTACGTTCTCAGGCTGAGCGCGGGGATGGTCGTGTTCGTGATCCTGGCCCGCCTGCTCGGCCCGGCTCCGTTCGGACGCTTTGCGTACTGGCTCGCGATTGCGACGATTCTCGCGATTCCCGTCAACTATGGTTTCAATTCGATGGTGTTGCGCAGCTTCGGCGCTGAGCGACAACGTGCGCCCGAGGTCATGGGCGATGTGCTCATGGCGAAGATGTTGCTGGCCGGCCTGGTTGTCTTGCTGGCCGGTATCGGCTTGCCGTGGGTGCCGGCCGGAGACCGTGCCTTATTCGTGGCATTGCTGGTCGCGCAGATATGCGAATCATTTTCCGAGTACTACACGCTTGGTTTTCGCGTCAAAGGACATTTTTCGCGCGAGACGGTGACGGCTTCGATGGTATCGGTATGGCATATATCGCTTATGACCGGCATCGGATTCTGGTTCAAAAATGCCGACGCGGCAGCCTTGGCATTTGCTGCCTCGCGCGCATCCGGGGTTGTCCTGACGCGGTATCGCGCCCTGACATCGTTCGGTGCGATTCCCCGCTCATCCGTAACACGCGCCTTTGCTTCTATGAAAGTCGCGTGGGCTTATGCCGCTGAATTGGGATTGTTCACGGTCTACTCGCAGATCGATTCGCTGATGATCAATTCGATGCTGGGACCTGCGGCCGTGGGTCTTTATCAGGCCGGGATGAAACTTGTTCAAGGTGCATGCAGGATTGCGCCGGTGCTCGCGCAGGTATTGCTCCCGGAACTGGCTCGGAGCCACGCGAACGATCACGATGTGCGCAAGCAGGCGCTGAAAACGATCGCGATTTTTGCGGGCATCGGGTTGGGCGGCGGACTGATAATGACAGTAGGAGCTAAACCTCTCACGGCCATGCTGTTCGGTAAGGCGTTTGCAGATTTGGCGCCTCTATTGCCGTGGTTTGGTTTAATGCTGTTCATTAAATTCACCGAAACGGGCGTCGGTCTTATCCTCGTTGCTCATGGACTGCAGAGCACTAAGGTATGGCTGGTTGCAATTCAGCTCGCATTGATTCTCAGCGTGGGGTGGATCGCGTTGTCAAGATTCGGTTTGATCGGCTGGCAGGTGGTCAACATCGCCTGCGTCGCTCTTCTCGTTGCGCTTTATGCCTTGTTGCTTAAGGGAAGCAGCTTTGCGACGTCTGAGGCAGTAGATCGGATTGCTGCGGAATAAATTTGCTGGTTAGAGAGGGCTAAGCGCCTTCTCAGATACTGATTTGGATGTACCGCCCGCGAACACCGTTTATCGGCTTTGATGTCGTTTCCGACCCGGTGGCCCGGCTTTCGATTCCCCATAATTTTGAGGAATTTCAAGCATGGTTTAGTACATAAAAACGGGTTGACCGAGCATCAGTCCCCCGTTACGGTTTTGATCGATTAAATCAAAGGACAGGGATTGCCGATATAACAACACTGGTTCTGCAGTGTTGGGGTTATCGCTCGTAGACGCTTGTTACGTTCCCGCTGGGAGCATGGCCTGCTTCCCGCTCAGGAGGTTTATGTGCATGGATAACCAAATCGAATCGTGCAGCCGTGTAATTGGCAGTCTTTTTGCGTTATCAAAATGGAAATAAGCATAAGCGCAATTGTTGGCAATCCCAGCCAGGATCGGGATTGGCAAAGTGGACACGGACTCGTTGAAACGCATTGCAGCGGCGTCTCGACGGCTGATTAACGAATGTCTGACGGGGCCAGGGATATGAAAAGAAAAGTTTTACGAATTCTCGGTATTCGGGGTATCCCTGCTGCGCATGGCGGTTTTGAAACCTTCGCGGAGTATCTTTCCCTATATTTGGTCGAGCGCGGCTGGCGTGTTGTCGTTTACTGTCAGGAAGATGGCAAAGGGGAAGTATTCGAGGATCGGTGGCGGGGAATCGAACGTGTCCGTATTCCGGTGGATGTGCCCGGCGCCAAGGGCACGATGCTGTTTGACTGGAAGTCGATCGTTCATGCTTCGCAGCATCAGGATCTGTGCCTGACGCTGGGATACAACACGGCGCTGTTTACGTCAGTGCTGCGTGCCAAGGGTATCCCCAACATTATCAATATGGATGGGATCGAGTGGCGGCGGTCGAAGTGGGGCTTGGCGGCGAAGTCTTGGTTCTGGCTGAACGATTGGGCGGGCTGTTGGCTGGGAACGCATCTGATTGCCGACCATCCGGCGATCGAGAGCCATCTGCGCACACGTGGCATTGCTCCGGCCAAGATCACGATGATTCCCTATGGGGCCGAGCCGGTGCGCGAGGCGTCGCATGAGCCGGTTACGGCGCTGGGGCTCTCGCCCGGGCGTTACGTGACGGTGATCGCTCGTCCGGAGCCCGAAAATTCCATCCTCGATATCGTCAAGGGATTTTCGCAGGCACGCCGTGGGTACAAGCTGGTGGTGCTGGGTGGTTACGACGAAAACAATCCTTATCATGGCGCAGTCAAGGCCGCTGCCAGCGACGAGGTGCAGTTCGTCGGTGCCATTTACGACAAGCCGATCGTCAAATCTCTGCGGTTTCATAGCGCCGCTTATATTCACGGGCATCAGGTCGGCGGCACCAATCCTTCGCTGGTGGAAGCGCTCGGCGCCGGCAACGCGGTGCTGGCCCACGACAATCGATTCAATCGCTGGGTGGCCGGCGACAGTTCGCGCTACTTCGATTCAATGCCGGTGCTGACACAGGCGTTCGATGAAGTATTCAGCGACAGTGATGTGCTGCCGCGCATGAGGCTGGAAAGCCGGCGGCGTTTCGAGACGATGTTCA
This sequence comes from uncultured Salinisphaerales bacterium, assembly GCA_964581385.1. Taxonomy (GTDB): domain Bacteria; phylum Pseudomonadota; class Gammaproteobacteria; order Nevskiales; family Nevskiaceae; genus CAZOOK01. The sequence continues at coordinate 55,185 of CAZOOK010000010.1, read as the reverse complement.
CCTGGCCGCAGATTCTTTTGCGCTACGAGAGTCTGCTGACCGCTTATCTCCCGTATGAGTCGCTTGGACATCTGAAGAACGCGATCGCACCCATATCCGGGCGGCAGGATTGAGTTCGTCCGAAAGCGTTTGGACGAAAAATAAACTGACCCTCAGGGTCGACCAATGTAACGACGATTCACACAGCTTCAACCCGCAACCCGGCACGGGTGGCGGCATCAAGCTGTCGCTGATCGGCAGATATAAAAACATCGGCCTTCAGCGCCACGGCGCTGCCAATGTGGATGGCGTCCATACCGCGCGGGATATTGGTTTCGAGACTTGTCACCGCCTGCCCCAAGACTGCCGGGGTCAGGTCGCAGAGGGCGACGTCCACAATGTCAGCCAGCAACAAGGTCTTCAGCTGTCGATATTGAGTGTCAGTGATCCGGGCTTCCCGGCGCAGCCGGCAAAAGGCAGAAATGATCTCGGGCAGGGCGATGCCGGAAAGGCCGATTTCGTTGGCCCGGTCACACCAGGCCAGCACGGCGTCCGTTCCGGCTTCGTTGACATAACGTTTAACGAAGGCTGAGGAGTCGAAGAAAACCCGCATCAGGATTCGCGTTCTTCGAGAATCATGCGACTCACCGAAACACCATCAAGCACCAGGGGCTGCGCTTTGCGTCGTTTCCAGGACGGCAGGTCGGCCACGACCGGAATGATGTCGGCGATGGCTTTGCCATTGCGCAGAACGCGCACGGATTCTCCCGACTCGACGATATCGAAATACTGTTTAGCGTGGTTGCGCACTTCGGTGAATGTAGCCTGCTTCATGGCCATCTATCCATGTACATAATGATGTAATTATACATGAACATTTAGGAGGCCGCGTCGTGCATCCGCACAGGGCCGGCACTTTTAGCTGTGACCTAGGTAGCGTTGAAAGCCCTAAATTGGCGCGGCATGTCGCCTAACAGATGTTTGGCGGACGGCAGACGTGCCGCTTGAATGTATCTCCAATGAGATACATAATAATCAGCAATTATCGAAGGGCTGAAAATGGCTGCACATACTTCCATGCTGCACGTCCGCGTGGACGACGAAATCAAAGCGCAAGCGACCGAAGCGCTGGCCACTATGGGCCTGTCGGTGTCCGATGCCGTTCGCCTGTTCCTACACCGCGTAGTGGCCGATCAAGCATTCCCCTTGGAGCTCAAGGTGCCGAATGCCAAAACCCGCGCAGCGATGGCTGAAGCCGAAGCCATTGTCCGCACGCGCCGCGCCCGATTTACGACCGCCGACGAACTATTCGCCAACCTTGAAAAAAACAGCCGCAAGTAAGCGAGCGTCATTGCCACGGGCGGCCGACTACGCAAAGTCGTTTCTCAAAGACTGGGAACGCCTGTCACGCTCAGGTCGGTACGACCTGAACCGGCTCAAAGAGGCGATGTTGCTGCTGATCGGCAACGATGGCCCGCTCGGGCCTGAATGGCGGGATCACCCGCTCAAAGGCGAGTGGGAAGGACACCGGGAATGCCACATCGGCGGCGATTTTCTACTGGCATACAAAGTCGACGACAGCGGAAAATCCGGCATGATCGTGTTTGTACGTACGGGCACCCATTCCGAACTGTTCAACGAATGAACGGGGAACGTGCAGTAACGCATCGACTGACACGTGCCGGATGAATTCCGCGGGTTTGGGCTTAGAACCCCTTAAATGCAATGCATTTCTACCGCTACGAAAGGAGCATCTTTAACGGGTCAATCGGCTTGTTGAACCGATAACCGCAAGCGGCCGTGGTTATCGTAATTGTGCTTCGCAACACCTTGTGTAGATTTTGGTAAGTCGTTAAAACCCGCGACTGGCTGGCGCGGGGTGGAGCAGTTCACACAGCTCAACCCGCAACCCGGCACGGGTGGCGGCGCCGCCTGCCCCAAGACTGCAGGGGTCAGGTCGCAGAGGGCGACGTCCACAATGTCAGCCAGCAACAAGGTCGTCAGCTGCGTCCTTTAGCACTTAATTTGTTCATGGCGCCATCTAGGCAGGACGGTTGACAATAGCGCTCTTAACATTGACAATCATAAACGATAAAGTTGTCAAATCCGATAGCAAGGTTGACAATGATCCGGAATATTCTTAATGAGCCGAGTACGAATCAGGGGTGAGGAAATTAGGCGTTTTATCCTCGACCACGTAGGCAAACATCCAAACGATGTTGCGAGGGTGACGGCTGAACACTTCAAAATCACGCGACAAGCCGTCAATAAACATCTTCAGAAACTGACAACGGAAGGTGCGCTGAAGGAGTCCGGAAATACTAGAAGCAGGGTTTATAAATTATGTACCTTGCTCGAATGGCGAGGGCGATATCCAATCTCGTCAGATTTAGCAGAGGACATTGTTTGGCGAGATGACGTGGCGCCAACCGTTGGCTATATGCCAACAAACGTGATGGAAATTTGGCAATACGGATTCACGGAAATGTTCAATAACGCGATTGACCATTCCAGTGGCCACGAAATCACCGTTCGGATAATGAAGACTGCTGCCACAACAGAAATGATGTTGATAGATGACGGCATTGGCATCTTCAAGAAGATTCAAACAGAGCTTGGCCTTCTAGACGAGCGCCATGCAATATTGGAATTAGCCAAGGGAAAATTGACGACAGACCCCAAAAATCATTCTGGCGAAGGAATCTTTTTCTCCTCACGCATGTTCGATCAATTCGACATTCTTTCGGGCGGTGTTTATTTCAACCATAAGTTTGGTGATTCAGAAGACTGGATATTGGAAAACAGCAAATTCCGCACAGGAACTTTCGTATGGATGCAGCTGAACAATCACACGTCAAGGACTACCCGCCAGATATTTGATCGTTTTACATCTGGCGATGACTACGGATTTACGAAGACCGTGGTGCCCGTGAAACTTGCGCAATATGGAAACGACAAACTGGTCTCTCGATCACAGGCAAAGCGTCTTCTGGCTCGCGTGGAGCTTTTTAAGGTTGTTATATTCGATTTCACTGGGATCCCATCGGTTGGCCAAGCGTTTGCAGATGAGATTTTCAGGGTATTCGCTATCAAGCACCCCGAAATCGAACTCGTACCTGCGCACGCCAGCTCAGAGGTAAAGCGAATGATTGATCGAGCAAAATCAGGTGCAATTGTGGAAGGTGGGATTATTGAGCCTTCTTCTTCGCACCTCGACGAGAACGGTGTTGATTCTTGAGCGCCTGCTTCGTGTTGGATCACTGAGACGCATCTTCATATTTCACCAATTGCGATATCGTCAATGTGAGCTCGGCGAGTGCAACGGGATCACGTTGAGTCGTTTCCGTGCCATGCACATGGATCGCATGGCCGACAGCGGTACGCTGCTACGCCGCCACTCCTTGAATTCAAAATGACCCGCTGCCAGGGAATCACCAACTTAACCCGATGTCCCATGTCATTAAAGACCGCGCAACACCTTGTGTAGATTTCGGTAAGTCGTTAAAATCCGCGACTGGCTGGTGCGGGGTGGAGCAGTCTGGCAGCTCGTCGGGCTCATAACCCGAAGGTCGCAGGTTCGAATCCTGCCCCCGCTACCAAACAACTGGTGTGTGTATGTGGTACCAGGCCCCGTGTGGGCCTTTTTCATTTGCGGCGATGGTGTATGGATTTAAGGGATCGCCTGACGGCCTTGATCGAGCCCGTGGTCGAGTCGCTCGGCTATGAGCTGGTTCTGCTTGAGTTTGCGCCTTCGCGGCGCACGGGCACCTTGCGTCTGTATATCGACGCGGCGGCAGGGATTCAGGTCGAGGATTGCGAGCGGGTCAGCCGCGAAGTGGCGGGACTGCTTGATGTGGAAGACCCGATTCCGTCGGCTTATCGCCTTGAAGTGTCGTCGCCGGGGCTGGACAGGCCGCTGGTGAAGCCGGAGCATTTCCGGCGTTTCGCGGGTGAGTTGGCCCGCGTGCAGATGGTTGCGCCGGTTGCCGGCCAGCGCCGTTTTCGCGGGGTTCTTCGCGATTGCGACGGCCGCAATGTGACATTGCAGGTTGAGTCACAGGACGTGTCGCTGCCGCTGGCAGACATTGAAGTAGCGCGGTTGGTGCCTGACTACGAGCGAGAGTTGAGGAAAGCATGAACAAAAACGTACTGCTCATGGTGGATGTCGTCTCCAACGAAAAGGGCGTCGAGCAGGAAATTATTTTCCAGGCGCTCGAAGCCGCGCTCGCGTCGGCCAGCAAAGAGCACTACGGTGCCGATTGGGACATTCGTGTGTCGATCGACCGCCAGACCGGTGACTATGAGACGTTTCGCCGCTGGACCATCGTCGATGACGAGGACGAGAATTTCGAAACTCCCGCGCGCCAGACGCTGCTCGCGCGCGCGCTGGAGCAGAATCCGGAAGCCAAGCCCGGTGATGTCGTCGAACAGCCGCTCGCGTCGATCGAGTTCGGCCGCATCGGCGCGCAGAAAGCCAAGCAGGTCATTTTCCAGCGCGTCCGCGATGCCGAGCGCGCGCGCGTCGTCGATGCCTATACCGACCGTGTCGGCGAGCTGCTGACCGGTCTGGTCAAGCGCATCGAGCGCGGCAGCGTCATCGTCGATCTTGGCGGCGCCACCGAGGCCATCGTTCCGCGCGAACACATGATTCCGCGTGAGCCGGTGCGTCCGGGCGACCGTGTGCGCGGCTATCTATATGAAGTCAGCCCGCAGGTGCGCGGGCCGCAATTGTTTCTGAGCCGCACCTCGCCGAAATTCCTGATGGAACTGTTCAAGCTCGAAGTGCCGGAAATCGCACAGGGCCTGATCGAACTCAAGGGTGCGGCGCGCGATGCGGGCTTGCGTGCGAAAGTCGCGGTGCAGGCCAAGGACAAGCGCATCGATCCGGTCGGTGCCTGTGTCGGCATGCGCGGCTCGCGTGTGCAGAGCGTCTCCAATGAACTCGCCGGCGAGCGCATCGATATCGTGCCCTGGGATGACAATCCAGCCCAGTTCGTCATCAACGCGATGGCGCCGGCCGAAGTCGAATCCATCATCGTCGACGAAGAAGCACATGCGATGGCGATCGCGGTTGCCGAGGACAAGCTGGCGCAGGCGATCGGTCGCGGCGGCCAGAATGTGCGGCTCGCCTCCGAGCTCACCGGGTGGGTGCTGAACGTGATGACCGCGGCTGAAGCCGAGGTCAAGAAAGAACAGGAAAACCAGTCTCTGCAGCAGCTGTTCATGGAGAGCCTGGAAGTGGACGCGGATATTGCATTGATCCTGGTCCAGGAAGGCTTCACTTCGGTCGAGGAAATTGCCTACGTGCCGACGTCGGAACTGCTCGGCATCGAGGAGTTCGATGAGCAGATCGTCGAGGAGCTGCGCAACCGCGCGCGCGACGTGCATGTGAACAAGGAGCTGGCCAAGGCGGAACGCGCCAACTCGCCGACGCCGGCCGAGGATCTGCTCCAGGTCGAAGGCATGGATGAAGATCTTGCTTACCAGCTTGCCGAAGCCGGCATCGTCACGCGCGAGAATCTCGCCGATCTGGCGACCGACGAGTTGCTGGATTTGATCAAGATCGACGAAGACCGCGCGGCGAAGTTGATCATGACCGCGCGCAGCATGAGTTCCGAGCAGGCCTGACGGTACGGGGTAAGCCACAATGAGCACCATCACTGTCGTCGATCTCGCGAGCGAGCTGCATAAGCCGATCGACGAAATGCTCGGCCAGTTGCGCGAGGCCGGTATCGAAGTGCCGGACGAGAAAGCACCGATCAGCCCGGCCGATAAGGTCAAGCTGCTGAGCCATCTTCAGCACAAGATCGCGCGCAGCGGCGGAACGCCGATTGCAGCCAGTGGCGAACCACGCCGGATCACGCTCAAGCGCAAGGAAACCTCGGAGCTGAAGCTCGGTGGTGCGCGCGGCGCACCGACCAAAATGGTCAGCATCGAAGTGCGCAAGCGGCGCACTTACGTCAAGCGTGACGAGCTGGGTGGTGCCGAAGGTGCTGCGGGAGCGAGCGCTGAGGTCGAAGCCGCCGCCGCAAAGGAGCTTGCTGAGCGCGAAGCGAAGGCACGTGCGACTGCCGAGGCTGAGGCCAAGCGCGTCCAGGAAGAAGCGGCCCGCAAACTGCATGAGGAAGAGGAAGTCCGCAAGCGCACGGAAATCGAGCAGGCCGAGCGCCGGAAGGCCGAAGAGCAGGAGCGGTTGAAGAACGATCCGATTTATCGCGCGCGTGTGGAAGCCGAAGGCTCGCGCCGTCGCGCCGAAGAAAACCTGCGGCGCGCGACGGCGCCGCAGCCGGTGGCGGCGACGCCGACGCCGGCCACACCGCCCGCGCAAAAGCGCCCGGAGCGCGAGCGCGGTTCACGCAACGAACTTCATCTCGCCGAAGGGCGGGGCGGCAATCGCCGCGAGAAGAGATCCAAGAAGCCGAGCGGACAGGTGCGCCTGGAAACTTCGCACGGATTCGAGAAGCCGACTGCGCCGGTGATTCGCGAAGTCGAAGTGCCGGAAGCGATCACGGTCGGCGAACTCGCCAACCGCATGGCGACCAAGGCGACCGAACTCATCAAAGTCATGATGAAGAGCGGCGTGATGGCGACGATCAATCAGATCATCGACCAGGACACCGCTATCCTCATGGTCGAGGAAATGGGCCACAAGGCCAGGGCGGTCAAGGAAAGCGACGTCGAAGAGGGGCTGATGCAGGCCGCCGCCGGCGAAGCGCGGGACCTGCCGCGGCACAGCCGCCCACCGGTGGTCACCATCATGGGTCACGTCGATCACGGCAAAACCTCGCTGCTCGACTACATCCGCAAGACGCGCGTGGCGGCGGGCGAGGCCGGTGGCATTACGCAACACATCGGTGCCTATCACGTCGAAACGGCGAAGGGCGTCATCACCTTTCTCGATACGCCGGGCCACGCTGCGTTCACACGCATGCGCGCGCGCGGCGCACAGGTGACCGACATCGTGATTCTGGTCGTGGCCGCCGATGACGGCGTTATGCCGCAGACCAAGGAAGCGATCCAGCACGCGCGCGCAGCGAAGGCGCCGATGGTGGTGGCGATCACCAAGATCGACAAGCCGGAAGCCGACCTCGGCCGCGTCAAGAACGAGCTGGTGAAGGAAGAGGTGATTCCCGAAGATTACGGCGGCGAGGTGCAATTCGTCGGCGTGTCGTCGTTCACCGGCGAAGGTGTCGACAGCCTGCTTGACGCGATCCTGTTGCAGGCGGAAGTCATGGAGTTGAAGGCGCCGCTCGACGGCCCCGCGCGCGGCACCATTGTCGAATCGTCGGTCGAGAAGGGTCGTGGTCCGGTCGCTACCGTGCTGGTGCGTTCCGGTACTTTGCGTCAGGGCGACGTGATTCTCACCGGCCAGTTCTTCGGCCGTGTACGCGCGATGTTCAACGAAGCCGGTCAGTCGATCAAGGAAGCCGGGCCGTCGATTCCGGTCGCGGTGCTCGGTCTGTCCGGCGCGCCGGAGGCCGGTGATGACGTGATCGTCGTCGCTGACGAGCGCAAGGCGCGCGAGCTTGCCGATCTGCGTGAAATCAAGCTACGCGAAGCCAAGTTGGCGCAGTCGCAGGCAGTGCGCATGGACCAGATTTTCGCGCGCATGGGCGAGAGCGGCGGCGGCCAGCAGAAGATTCTCAACCTGATGATCAAGGCCGACGTGCAGGGCAGCGCCGAAGCGCTCACCGAAGCGCTGCGCAAGCTGCCGTCCGCCGAGGTCAAGGTCAACGTGCTGACCAGTTCGATCGGCGGTATCAGCGAATCCGACATCGATCTCGCGCTGGCGTCGAGAGCGATCATCATCGGCTTCAATGTGCGCGCCGACGGCGTTGCCCGCCGCCGCATCCAGGACACCGGCGTCGACGTGCGCTACTACAGCATCATCTACGACGTGCTCGATGATGTTTCCGACGCGATCTCCGGTCTGCTCGGCACCGAAACGCGTGAGCAGATCGCCGGCATCGCACAGGTGCGCGACGTGTTCCGCAGTTCCAAGTTCGGCAGCATCGCCGGCTGTCTCATCATCGAAGGCGAAGTACGTCGCGGTCTGCCGATCCGCGTGCTGCGCAACAACGTCGTCATCTACGAGGGCGAACTCGAATCGCTGCGCCGTCACAAGGACGACGTCAATAAGGTTGAGGCCGGCACCGAGTGCGGTATCGGCGTCAAGAACTACAACGACGTCAAGGTCGGCGATCAGATCGAATGCTATGACCGCGTCGAAGTGCGCCGCACCGTGAAGGCGGAAGCGTGAGGCAAGCGGAGCAAACGAGGAAAATCACTTCCAGTGTCCGGCGAGCGGACACTGGAACATAGACATACGCTGTGAAAGATTATCCCCGCGCCGCGCGTATCAATACCCAGTTACAGCACGAAATCAGCGATCTGCTGCGCGCGGGTGTGCTGCGTGACCCGCGCCTGCATGAGGCGGTCCTGACCGTCACTTCCGTTGAAGCCGCCCCCGATCTCGGCAGCGCACGCGTACTGGTGAGCTGGCTCGGCGACGACAAAGGGCTCGCCGAATGCGTGCGTGCGCTCAACCGGGCCGCCGGCAAATTGCGACATGAACTCAGCGTGCGGCTGCATATGCGCTACGTGCCGACGCTGCACTTCGCTGTCGATCGCGGACTGCGTGAAGGCGACCGGATTTCCGCACTGATCCGCGAAGCAGTGGCGGGCGATGCGCGTTCCGCCGCAGCGGCCGGGCAGGCCCCGCCCGCAAGTGACGACGCCGACAAGCTGCACGGCAAGAAATAAGGGGCATTTCCTTGTGTGCCAACGGCGCCGAGAGCAAGCCATCGCCCGGTGCAAGCGGCGACGCGGCTTCGCCGCCGCTGCTCGGCGAGCGCCCGCGCCGCACGGTTGATGGCATCGTCCTGCTCGACAAACCACTCGGTATCAGTTCCAACACCGCGCTGCAGCGGGTAAAGCGTCTGTATCGTGCGGCCAAGGCTGGACATACCGGCAGTCTCGATCCGCTGGCCACCGGTCTTCTGCCGCTTTGCTTCGGCGAAGCGACGAAGTTGAGCGCTTACCTGCTCGATGCTGACAAGACCTATCGCGGCCGTGCGCTGCTGGGGGTGGCGACGACGACGGGCGACGCGGAAGGCGAGGCAGTGAAGCAATCGGATGCAGCGCAGGTGACTCGTGACGATCTCGAAAGTGCGATCCCCGGCTTGCTCGGCACCATCCGCCAGGTGCCGCCGATGTATTCCGCGATCAAGCGCGAGGGGCGTCGGCTCTACGAACTCGCGCGCGAGGGCATCGAGGTGGAGCGCGCGCCGCGCGACGTCATGATCCACGAGCTGCGGATTCTGGCTTTCGCGGATCACGCATTCGACTTCGAGGTGCGCTGTTCCAAGGGCACCTATGTGCGCACGCTGGCGGAGGACTGGGCCGCCGCGATCGGGCAAGTCGCCCATCTCATCGCGTTGCGCCGTATCGGATTGGGACCGCTTGGCGAGGCCGATCTGGTCACGATCGATGATCTGGAGCGCGCCGCCGCCGAGGGCGATGCGGCACTGAACCGGTATCTGCTGCCAACCGCCGTCGCGGTTGCGGATTGGCCACGCGTGGTGGCCGACGAGCCCTGCGCGCGCGCCTTGGCCTTCGGGCAGACGGTTCACTTGCCGTCGTCGCCATCTTCGGGGCGGCTCGCGGTTTTTGATGAAGCGGGCTGCCTGTTGGGCATCGCCGACGTCGATTCCGACGGGCGTATCGCGCCGCGCCGCTGGTTTACCGCGTCGCGAACGCCTGTAACTGGTTGAGCCTGGGCGGCCGCAAGCTTATAATCCGCCGCTTGATTGAACGAAATTGAAAGATTTGGAGCCGTAAAATGCCGCTGTCCGTTGATCAAAAGCGTGTTGTCGTCGATAAATTCCAGCGTGCGAAAGGAGATACCGGTTCACCGGAAGTGCAGGTTGCGCTGTTGTCGGAGCGCCTGAAGACCCTTCAGGGCCACTTCGAAGTGAACAAGAAGGACCACCATTCGCGCCGCGGGCTGACCAAGATGGTCAACCAGCGCCGCAAGCTGCTCGATTATCTGAAGCGGGAAGATGAGAGTCGCTACACGAAACTCATCGCCGATCTCGGCCTGCGTCGCTGAGACCTCCCGAAACTGCGCCATTAGGCGCAGTTTCGTTTTCCGTCCCCGTTTCTCTCATTGAGCCATCCTATGGTCTATCCCGTTACGCCCAGCAAAAAAACATTCCAGTACGGTAACCACACCGTTACTCTGGAAACCGGCGCCGTTGCGCGCCAGGCGACCGCCGCAGTCATCGTCACCGTCGACCAGACCGTGGTCATGGTCAGCGTCGTCGCCAAGAAGGAAGCGAAGGAAGGTCAGGAGTTCTTCCCGCTGACCGTGGATTACATGGAGCGCTACTACGCCGGTGGCCGCATTCCCGGTGGTTTCTTTAAGCGCGAAGGCCGTCCGACCGAAAAGGAAACGCTGACTTCGCGCCTGATCGATCGCCCGCTGCGCCCGCTGTTCCCCGAAGGTTTCTATAACGAAATACAGGTGGTTGCTACGGTGCTGTCGCTGAATCCGCAAGTGGATTCGGATATTCCGGCGATGCTCGGCGCTTCCTGCGCGGTCGCGCTGACCGGCGTGCCGTTCGACGGCCCGATCGGCGTCGCCAGGATTGGTTATGCCAACGGCCAATACCTCCTGAACCCAAGCGCGACTCAGCTTGAAACCTCTGAGCTGGATCTCGTCGTCGCCGGCACCAAGGACGCGGTGCTGATGGTCGAATCCGAAGCCAAGCAGCTTTCCGAAGAGGTGATGCTCGGCGCCGTGCTGTTCGGTCACCAGCAGATGCAGGTTGCGATCACCGCGATCAACGAGCTCGTCGCGGAAGTCGGCAAGCCGAAGTGGAGCTGGCAGCCGTCCGCGTCCACGAAGGAGCTGGTGGCTGCGATCAATGCCTACGAAGGCCAGGTTGTTGAAGCCTATGGCATCGCCGACAAGCAGCTGCGCCACGACAAGCTCACCGAAGTGCGCGCCAAGCTCACCGAAGCGCTCGCCGGCGGTGCAACGCCGAAGTTCAACGCCGACAAGGTCAAGACTGCGTTCGGCGATCTCGAAGCGCGTGTCGTCCGCAATCGTATTCTCGAAGGCAAGCCGCGCATCGACGGTCGCGATCTCAAGACCGTGCGTGCGCTGTCGATCGGCACCGGCTTGCTGCCGCGCACGCACGGCTCAGCGATCTTCACGCGCGGCGAAACGCAGGTCATCGCAGCCGTCACGCTCGGCACCGGCAAGGACTCGCAGCTCATCGACGGCATGGGTGGCGAGTATCGCGAGCAGTTCATGCTCCACTACAACTTCCCACCGTACTGCGTCGGTGAAACCGGTCGTCTGAATGCACCGAAGCGCCGCGAAATCGGCCACGGCCGACTCGCCAAGCGCGGTGTCGCCGCGGTGATGCCGGATCTCGACAAGGAATTTCCGTATGTCGTCCGCGTCGTCGCCGAAGTCACCGAATCCAACGGCTCCAGCTCCATGGCCAGCACCTGCGCCGCCAGCCTCGCGCTGATGGATGCGGGCGTGCCGGTGAAAGCGCCGGTCGCCGGCGTGGCAATGGGTCTGATCAAGGAAGGCGAGCGCTGGGCAGTGCTGACCGACATCCTCGGCGACGAAGATCATCTTGGCGACATGGATTTCAAGGTCACCGGCACCACGGCGGGCGTCACCGCGCTGCAGATGGATATCAAGATCACCGGCATCACCGGCGAGATCATGAAAGCAGCGCTGGAGCAGGCACGCACCGGCCGTCTGCACATTCTCGATGCGATGAGCAAAGTCATTGCCAAGCCACGCGCGGAAATGTCCGAATTCGCGCCTCGCATCACGACGATCAAGGTGCATCCGGATAAGATCCGCGACATCATCGGCAAGGGTGGTGTCACCATCCGCGCAATTACCGAGGAAACCGGCACCACGATCGACATCGAAGACGACGGCACCGTCAAGATCGCGGCCGTCGATGGCGACGCGGCCAAGGCAGCGATCGCCCGCATCGAAGCGCTGACGCGCGACGTACAGGTCGGTGAAGTTTACGAGGGCAAGGTCGCCAAGCTGATGGATTTCGGTGCGTTCGTCACCATCCTGCCTGGCAAGGACGGTCTCGTGCACATCTCGCAAATCTCCGAAAAGCGGGTCGAAAATGTCGCCGATGAGCTTTCCGAAGGACAGACCGTACGCGTGAAGGTGCTCGAAATTGACAAGCAGGGCCGTATCCGCCTGTCGATGAAGGCGGTCGATATCGCATAAGAGCAGTTCGCCAAACCAAAACCCGTCCGCGTTCGTCGCGGACGGGTTTTTTTATGGGTTAGCGGATCGTCGCGTCGCAGGGAATGATGGACAAAAAAAACCCCCTACTGGTGTAGGGGGTAAGGTGCGAGAAAGGCGCGAGGCCTTTCTGGAGGAGGCGGTTAAAGCTCGATCCGGTTCTAAAAAGCTTTCCCTGGAATCGATCTTTGTTGCGATGCAGTATAGGCAGGTATGGAGCCTCTGTCAACGGAATCCGTGTAGATAATTTGATGTAAGCAAAGAAGACGAATTAGCGTTTATCGGGTCCCAATAATGACATTTTTATGCACCAAATAGCGCCAGTATGATTTAGGGCGGCCATATTGGTGCGCTGCGCCATCAGTTTTTTTGACCGACCGTTTAAGGCTCATTCCGTAGGGGGTTTATCACCTTTGCACGGGACAGATTCTTCAGGAATTCCTTGCGCACGGTCCGCCAGATCGGGACTTGCCGTTCCGCGATTTCCTTGAGCTTCAGCATCGGGTGCTGCGCTTGCCCCATCAGGTCGCGCAACTGCTCGGCGAAAGTCTGATGATGCTGGATGAATAGCTGGATTGAGAGTTCCAGATAGCGAGTGATGCTCGGCTGCATCGGATCGCCGTAAAAACGGATGATGTGCGTCAGCAGGTCCGAACTGAAGATCGGATCACCACCTTCCTCCTGTTCCGCAATGACCTGCAGAAGAATGGTGCGCGTGATGTCGTCGCGCGTCCGTTTGTCTTCGACACGGAACCTGACGCCGCTCAGAACCAGCTGGCGCACCTCCTCAAGAGTGATGTAGCGACTGATTTTAGTGTCATACAATCGCCGGTTCGGATATTTCTTGATGATGCGGACTTCGTTTGTATTCATGGCGACATCCTATCAATCAGATGGAAGCGGGACGGACAGCGGTGACGGCGGCGGCTGCGTCGATGGTGGTCTCTGGGGGTATCGTGTCGATCGTCCAATTCTTTACCGCCCAATCCATGATCTCCTCGACTTTTTCGCGCGCCAGTGACGGCGGCGGACTCTGCTCCAACATGGCGAGACACTCGATCAGATTGCCTGCCGCCTTACGCGCATCGAGCGGTCGGGCATGATTCTGCTTGCTGAGCTTGCGTCCCGCACGGTCGGTGATGACCGGTACGTGAGCGTACGACGGCGCATCGTAGCCGAGTGCGCGCAGGACGTGTAGCTGGCATAGCGTGGATGGGATCAGATCGGCACCGCGCACCACGTTGGTAACGCGCTGCGCATGCTCATCGACGGCGCAGGCAAGATGATAGCCGCGAATCCCATCGCTGCGACAAACGGCAAAGTCACCGATGTCGGAATGGTTGGCCCGGCGTACGACACCCTGAATGCGATCGTCGAACGCCGTTTCGCCATCCGCCAGGCGGAAGCGCAGTGCGGCGGCGAAATCCACAGTAAACCCCGCGTCGCGGCAGGTGCCCGCGTAGACAGGGCCGTCCGCACCTCTCAGCGACGCGAGGACAAGGCGCGCGCGCGTGCATTGGCATGCGTAGAGCGCGCCAGCGTTGCGCAGCCGCGCGATGGCGTCATCGTATTCTTGGATATGTGCCGATTGCCGTCGCGGCGCTTCATCCCAGGTCAGACCATGCGCTTCGAGTTGCCTCAGGATTTCGCTTGCCGCTGCGGCGTTGCAGCGCGGCCGGTCGAGATCATCGATGCGCAGCAGCCAGCGGCCGCGCATCGCGCGCGCGTCGAGCCAGCTGGCAAGAGCGGTCAGTAATGATCCCATGTGCAGCGGGCCGGACGGTGTTGGCGCGAAACGTCCCCGGTAAGTTCCGGCTCCGGGATTCATGGAAGCGCCACTGGTATTCATCGGCGCTATGTCCCAACGGAAATCATCACGGGGTTGTTCGGACTAGTAGATTTTGACCCTGCTATTTCCCGACGGCGTCTGCAAGACTGAAGTCCGGTTGATGACGGTATCTCTGTTCCCTGAGTGACTGCCGTTGGCCGTATTGCTGCTCGACATAATTGGCCCGCCTTGGCGGGCTTTTTTTTATTTTTAGCGTGACTCATGACGAGCTCCGCGCAGCAAGCCGAATGCCGCCAGCGTCAGCGTGACGGCGTTGAGACAATGCCAGATCCAGTGAGTGCCGAGCGGAAAGGCAGAGCACCAGGCCATGTCCCCGGTGCGGAATATCAGCGACAGCGTTAAAACGGCGGCGGCACTGAAATGAAATGCCGGCGCGCGGCAGTGGATGGCTGCATAAAGTCCAATCAGCAGAATACCTGCGAGCGCAGGAAAATAGTCGACTGAACCATTGAAGTCGCCCGTATCGAAAGGCAGGGCGACGAGGCGCCCGAGCAGCCAGAAGCCGGGAACGCCGATCAGCGCCGTCAGCCAGCGCAATTCTGCGCAGTAGTGCAGAAAGCAGACGATGAAGTAGTGAATGAAGACGGCGATGCACAGGACGTCGAGCCACTCTGCCCACCTTACGGCGAGCGTGTGAAACGCCGTGCTACCCACTCCGATCAAGGCGATCAGCACCGGCAGTCCGTACAACGCTGCGGGATTTTTCCCCGGATTGCGCGCAACTTCGCGCCATACAAGCAGCGCAGCACCAAAGAAAGCAGAGTTGGAAAGTGCGTTAAGCGGCTCTGCCCATAGCCCCGGGGCCAAGCGCTCACAATACAGATCAACTGGCTGTGTAAGATCCATGATCGCTATATTTGCTGCACACTCTGACACTGAATGTGCACACTCTGACACTGAATGAATGAATGAAAAACAATCAAAATTAGCATCTTACGGATAATAGTTATAGTATTGTAGAGTGGCCGGTCGATAGGGGATGTCGATGAAGGCTGGGAAACCTCTACCACAGCTCGCCGTGCAGGTTGCCGCATTCTATCTAGCGATAGGTGCGCTATGGGTGCTGTTCTCCGGAGAACTGGTTGCGCGGTTCGTTGCCGACGCGGCGCTCGCCACCCGGGTCCAACAGCTTGCCAGCTGGTTTTTCATCGCCGTCACTGCTTGGGTGATGTACTCAGCCATTCGCCGCCACGGCGAAGTACTCAAGCGCGGCGAAGCGCGTTTCCGCAAGCTGGTCGAGGCCGCCGCACAAGTGGTGTGGATGACCGACGCTAACGGCGAGCTGATTGAAATATCGGAAGCGCGCAAGAATTACACCGATCGTAACGTCGAAGATTTGAGCAACTGGCGTTGGCAGGATTTGGTGCACCCGGATGATCGCGACCGGGTTCTCGGTGCCTGGCAGCAGGCGCTCGATAGTGGCGAAAACTACCACGTGGAATTTCGCGTGCAGACGCGCGACGGTACCTGGCGATTCATGGAGGCGCGCGCTGTCCCGGTTTACGGCGATGGTAATTCCATCAACGAGTGGATCGGCACCTTCACAGACATTACCGCGCGGAAGACCGCGGAACGCCTGGCGCTGGAGGAAGCACACCGGCTGCGTTCGATACTGGACGGAATTCATGCTTACGTCGGCATCATCAGTCCGAGCGGCACGCTGCTCTATGCTAACGAAGCCGCGGTGCGTGACATCGGCGCCGGCCGCGATGCGGTGCTCGGGTTGGCATTTGCCGATACGCCATGGTGGAAAGTATCGGAAGAGTCGCAGCAATGGCTGCGCGACGCGATCGCCACTGCGGCCGCTGGAGAGTCGGTGCGCGCCGACGTTCTGCATCGCCTCTCGGACGGCGAACTGGGTTGGTTCGACTTCAGTCTGACGCCGATCCGGGATTTTTCCGGACAGGTGATGAACCTGCTCGCGGTCGGTGTGGATATCACGCGGCGTCGCGAGCTTGACGAGCAATTGCGGGCGAGCGAGGAGAGCCTGCGTCTGGCGGTCGAGGGCGCCAACGTTGGACTCTGGGACTGGAATCTGCAAACCGACGAGGTCATTTACTCGCGGGTCTGGAAGGAACAGCTCGGGTATGAGACTGACGAGCTGGCCGACACGCCGGAAACCTTCTTCAAGCTCCTGCATCCCGACGATGAGCGGCGCGCGCTCGAGCAAATCGAAAAATACAAGCGTGCACCCTGGGATCGCTACCGCGTCGAGTTCAGGCTGCGGCACAAAAACGGAAGCTATCGCTGGATCATGGCGCAGGCGTCGCTGCGGTTGGACCCTGCGGGCCGCGCGGAACGCATGATCGGCGTCAATATCGATGTCACCGAGCGCCGACTTGCCGAGGACGAAGCCAAGGGGCGCGCGCGCCAACGCGCGCAGATCGATTCACTCGGTATCAGCGCGCTGTCCGGATTAGATTTCGATGAGATGATGCAGCGTGCGGCGAGGATCGTCGCTGAAGTGCTGCAGACGGAATTCGCCGAGATTCTCGAACTCAAACCGGACGGCATGGGGCTTGCCGTGCGCGCGGTCCACGACATCGATCCGGTACGGGCCGGCACGTTGGAGCGTGAAGCGGGACGCGGGTCCTTCGCCGGCTACGTGCTGCTGACCTCGGACGTGGTGGTCTGCAACGATCGCACCGCCGAGGGACGCTTCCGGCGCGAGGCATGGCTGGCAGAACTGGGCGTGGTGTCCTGCGTCGGCGCGGTGATCCGCGGCCGTACTGGCGAATATGGCGTAGTCGCCGCCTATTCGCGCACAGCCCGGCAATTCTCCCACGACGATATCAATCTGCTGCAAAGCATTGCGCTGGTGATCATGGCGGCCGTCGATCGCCGCCGCTCGGATGAGCGCATGCTTTATCTGGCGCATCACGACGACCTTACCTCACTGCCGAATCGCCGCTACATGCGCGAGCGGCTTTCGCAGCTGATCGACGATGCGGCGCAGAAGGACCAGCGTGTCGGGTTGATGTTCGTCGATCTCGATCACTTCAAGGTCATCAACGATTCACTCGGTCATACCGCTGGTGACGAAATGCTCAAGGCGATCGCCGGTCGTATGCGCGGTTCGCTGAAGGAAGAGGATTTGCTATGCCGCCTCGGCGGCGACGAATTCGTTATCGCGATCGCCGACGCATCTTCCGCGCCGCAACTGTCGCGGATCGCCGAGCGTGTCATGGAAGCGTTCGCGCGGCCGGTCCGTATCGGCGATCAGGATATTTTCACCAGCGCCACCATCGGTGTCAGCGTGTTCCCCGACGACGCGCGGGAGGTCGAAACGCTCGTGCGCAGCGCCGATGCCGCGCTCAATCGCGGCAAGGAACGGGGGCGCAACCGCGTCGAATTTTTCGATGCGGAAATCGAGCGTCGCGCGCGCCACTGGTTCGAGATCAAGAGCGGCTTGCAGCATGCGATCGAGCGCAACGAGCTGCGGATCGTCTATCAGCCGCTGGTCGAGATGGCGACCGGACGCATCGTCGGCGCCGAAGCCCTGCTGCGCTGGATGAGTCCCTTGCTCGGCGATGTACCGCCAGCCGTGTTCGTGCCGATCGCCGAGGCCACCGGCTTGATCGAAGCGATCGGGCAATTCGTGCTGATCAGCGCCTGCCAGCAGGCGCGCGAATGGCACGATCTCGGGCACACGCACCTGCACGTTGCGGTCAATCTGTCGGCATC
This sequence comes from uncultured Salinisphaerales bacterium, assembly GCA_964581385.1. Lineage (GTDB taxonomy): Bacteria > Pseudomonadota > Gammaproteobacteria > Nevskiales > Nevskiaceae > CAZOOK01. The sequence continues at coordinate 37,375 of CAZOOK010000010.1, read as the reverse complement.
GCAGTTCCGGCATCCGAACATCGTCGATCGCATCGTTTCCGCGGTGCGCGGTGCCGGTGTCGATCCGCATGCAATCGAACTGGAGATCACCGAGGGCGTGGCGATGGCCGAAGCCGATGTTTCCGCGCATACGCTGGAGACACTGAACCGGCATGGCTTCCGCCTGTCGATCGACGATTTCGGCACTGGCTATTCGAGTCTCAATTACCTCAAACGCTTCTACGTCGATACGCTGAAGATCGATCGCTCATTCGTACGCGATGTGACCACTGACAATGAAGACGCCGCGATCGCGCGCTCGATCATCGCGCTCGCTCACAGTCTCGGCATCGCGGTAACCGCCGAAGGCGTCGAGACGGCGGCACAACTCGATTTTCTGCGCCGCAACGGCTGCGATATCGCGCAGGGTTTTTTGTTCTCGCCCGGCCTGGCCGCGGACTCCTTCACCGAGTTGCTGACCGGTTCGCCGTGGGACGCGACGGCCGAAGTCTGAGCTGGGGCCTGTTAGAGTCAGTGTTAACGGGCCCTAGTACGAGCATCGACTCAAGTGGCTCAGTGGTTCTTGAAGCCGTCCCACATTGCTGGCGGCAGGTTGACGGTCGGTTCGAACGCCGGCCGCCAGCCAGGCGCACGATGTTCGACGACGACATGCGTATAAATACCGCCGCGCACGTACCAGTCGGCCGTCAGCCGCATGAAGCGCGGCTGCGTCGCGCCGGCGAGATCGTCGAGAATCCGGTTCGTCACGGCTTCGTGGAATACGCCTTGGTCGCGGAAGCTCCATAGATAAAGCTTCAGCGATTTCAGCTCCACGCATAGCGCCTCGGGTACGTATTCCAGATACAGCGTCGCGAAATCCGGTTGTCCGGTCTTCGGGCACAGGCAGGTGAATTCCGGCATGCGCATACGAATCACAAAGTCGCGCCCGGGGTTCGGATTCGGGAAAGTTTCGAGGTTCTTGCTTGGCGAAGTGCTCATGGCTTAGGGCCTGTTAACAATAGCTTTAACCCCTGCGTTGCTGCCCAAAAGGGCGCCAGGCAAGGCGCGCCGAGCGAAGTGTGGTGACTTCACATGAGCGAGGCGCAACGCGGCATGGCGCCCTTTTGGGCGCAACCCGAAGGGACGGGACCGTATGGGCACAGCGCCACGTCTCTCGCTCCTCATGTACTTCAAGTACATCACGTCTCTCGTTCCTTGCGCTGTGCCCATACGGTCTCCGTCGCAGCGGTTAAAGCTATTGTTAACAGGCCCTAGGTTTCCTGCGTAGCTGCCGTCCAGCGCAGCTGCCGTTCCTGCGCCGCCAGAAACAAGGCCACCCCGAAGGCATAGCTGGTCAGCAGGCTCATGGGAAAGTACATCCAGCCTGCTTTCATGCCACGCCGCCTACCGTCGATGATTGTCCACAGCGGAAATAGCAGGAGATTGGCGAAGATCAGGTCCTGACCGCCCGAGGCGGAAGCTGGATTGACGAACAGCAGCCGGGTCCAGTGCTGCCAGCCGCCTTGTTTGCCGTAGGTTTCCATGTACTGGATGTTGAAATACCAGCCGATCGCCAGCGCCGCCACGGCGATGGCGTAGTAACCCGCTTCCAGGAGCGTCACGCGCGCGCCAGTCCATCCTCCCCGGTACAGATGGGCGTTGACGTAAAAGAAGGCGACAATCGTCAACATACCGATCGTCATGTAAACGAAGTCAATCGCAGAAAGCGACATTTCCCTGCTACTCCGGCATACCATGGGTTCCAACGCACAATTTAGCACCACCATAGGACTTTGGTGGTCATAGAGCAGCCGTAATCCAGTACACTAGCAGCGGATAAATGGCTGGCTAGCGCCAGTTCGCCAAGTTCCTGTTAACGCCTATCCGAATTTCCGCATGCGTCTGTCCGGAATCAAGCTCGCCGGTTTCAAATCATTTGTCGATGCGACACAGTTGCCGCTGCCGACTAACCTGACCGGCGTCGTCGGCCCGAACGGCTGCGGCAAATCGAACATCATCGATGCCGTGCGCTGGGTGCTGGGCGAAACCAGCTTCAAGAATTTGCGTGCGTCGGATTCCGAGGACGTTATCTTCAACGGCTCACGCACCCGCAAGCCGGCGGGGCGCGCCGGCGTCGAATTGCTGTTCGACAACAGTGACGGTCAGGCCGGTGGTCCGTACAGCGCCTACGCCGAAATCGCCGTCAAGCGTGAACTGACACGCGACGGCGGCTCCCAGTATTTCCTCAACGGCGCGAAGTGCCTGAAGCGCGATGTCACCGATCTGTTCCTCGGCACCGGACTGGGCGGAAAGAGCCAGTACGCGATCATCGAGCAGGGCATGGTATCGCGCATGGTCGAGGCCAAGCCCGAAGAATTGCGGCACTGGCTCGAGGAAGCCGCTGGCATTTCCAGATACAAGGACCGCCGCCGCGAGACCGAATCGCGCATCCGCCAGACGCGCGAAAACCTGGCGCGCCTGCAGGACCTGCAGGGCGAGCTGCACGCGCGGCTTGAAGTGCTGGTGAAGCAGGCCGCCAATGCCGAGAAATATCGCGAATTCAAGCAGCAGGAGCGGCGCATGCAGGCAGAGCTGCTGCTGCTGCGCTGCCGCGCACTTGAAATCGATAGCCGTGCGCACGAAACGGTAGTGGCCGAACTGACTTCCGCCGTCGAAGCCGCCAAGGCCCGTATCGCCGAAGCCGAATCCGGCGCGGCTGCTGCTGAAGCGGCGCAACACGTCGCCGGGCAGGCGCTGAATACTGAACAGGCGCAGGTTTACGAAGCCGAATCACGTCTCGCCCGCGCCGAGCAGGCGCTCGCGCACATCCGCGAATTGCAGGTCTTGCAGGAACGCGAGCAGGAACAAAGCCGCGGCCGGTTTGCTGATATCGAACGGCGTCTGATGCAGGAACAGGGCCGCGAATCCGATGCGCGCGGCGCGCTCGTCGCGGCCGAGCAGGCGTTGGCGCTGGCGCGCGCGCAGGCTGAAGACAGCCAGCGTGCAGGCACTGCCGCCGACGAAAAGCTGCAAGCCGAACAGGCCAACTGGGATCAGGTGGCCGCGTCGGCGCAGGCGCCGCTGACGGCCGCCGAAGGCGAGCGCGTGCGCGTGCAGCAGACCGAGCGCAACCTGCGCGCCGCCGAGGAACGCCTGGCGCGGCTTGAGCAGGAACGCAGTGCTCTGCAGACCGCTCCGATCCAGGCGTCGCTGTTCGATGCCGACGCCGAACTGGCCGGCATCGCCGAGGAACTTGCGCGCTTTCAGCAGCGCATCGAAACGCTTGATCGTGATATCGCCGTGCTGCGCGAGGAACGCGGCACGCGCGAATCCGCCCTCAACGAAGCGCGGCAGTCGCTCGGTGCCGCGCGTGGCCGCATGGCCTCGCTGGAGACTTTGCAGCAGGCGGCGTTGCGGGAGGACGACAAGGATTTCGGGACCTGGCTCGATCGCCACGGATTGCGCGAACGCGAGCGCCTGGCCGATGCGCTGCGGGTCCAGGCCGGCTGGGAAGCGGCGGCCGAGCATGTGCTCGCCGATCTGTTGCAGGCACCGGTCCTGCCCGAGTCCGACGCGCTGCATGCTGCGCCGGCGAGTGGACCCAAGGCCGGTGCGGCGCTCATCTCCGGCGAGTCCGCCGCCGCGAACACGGCGCCGGCCGGCGATGCAGCGTCACTAGCGATGCGTGTTGAAGGACCACCCGCGCTCAAGGAGCTGCTCGCGCCGGTATACGTCGCTGAATCGGCCGAGGAGGCATTGACCTTGCTCGCCAGCCTGCCCGCATCCGCTTCCGTGGTGACGCGCGACGCCGTCTGGCGCGGCCGTGGCTGGCTGCGCTACCCGAGTTCGAACCCTGATCAGAGCGGCGTGCTCGCGCGCGGTGCCGAACTGCGCGAGTTGCGCAACAAGGTGCAGGGCTATGCCGATGCCGTGCAGGACGGCGAAGCACGGCTCGCCGAGTTGCAGGCGCGCACCCGCACGCTCGATCTGGAGCGGCGCGATGTCGCCAACAAGATTGACCAATCGCGTGCGCGACAGGCGCAGCGCCTCGCGTTCAGGCAGGCGCAGGCAGTCCGGCTCGAACAGACCGAGAATCGCGCCCGCGCACTGGCGCAGGATATCGAGCAGCTGCAGACCAGTCGCGCCCAGCACGCATTTGAACTGGACGCGGCGCGCGCCAAACTCACCGCGCTCGAAGCCGACGCTGAACGCGCACGCGCGGTGCGCGCGCAGGGTCAGGAGCAGCTTGCGCGTGCCCGCGATGAGGCACAGCAGGCGCGTGCCAATGCGTCGCGCATCGTGCAGCGGGCCAACGAGGCTCAAGTCGTGCAGGCGTCACGCGTGACTGCTGTCTCCGCACTGGAACGCAGCCGGCAGGAACTTGAAGCGCAACGCGCGGCGGCGCAGACGCAATTGCAGGCGCTCACCGCGCGCGCCGAGGCGGAAGCCGCACCGTTGCAGCAGAACGAACAGGTGGTTACCGAGGCGCGCGAGGTCGTCGAGGTGGCACGTGCGCGGCTGATGAGTGCGCGCGAAGCACTGGCGACGGCAGAGACTCTGCGCGTCGAAGCGGTCAGCCTGCGCCGCCAGCGTGAGACGGAGAAAGACGAAGCCATCGAGCTCGCGCAGCAGGCACGCATCGAATTCGAGAATCTGCGCGCGCGACGCGACGGTGTCGAAGCGCAATTCGCGGAGACCGGTTTCGCGCGTACCGAACTTCATGCTGCTTTGGAGGAAGATGCCACGCCGGCGGCATGGGAGGAAAAGCTGGCCCAGCTTGGCCGGCGCATCGATCGTCTAGGCGCGATCAATCTCGCCGCGATCCAGGAAGTGGACGAGGCGCGCGGCCGCGAAACCTATCTGGCGGCACAGTACGCGGATGTCAGCCAGGCGTTGACCACGCTGGAAGATGCGATGCGCAAGCTCGACAACGAAACGCAGGATCGTTTCCGCCAGACTTTCGAGCGCGTCGATAGCATTTTCCGTGAGCGTTTTCCGAAGCTGTTCGGTGGCGGCGAGGCATACATGGAGCTGACCGGCGACGATCTGCTCGAAACCGGTGTGCGCGTCATGGCGCGACCCCCCGGCAAGCGCAACAGCACGATCCAGCTCCTGTCGGGTGGCGAGAAGGCGATGACGGCGGTGGCGCTGCTACTGGCTCTGTTCGAACTGAATCCAGCGCCATTCTGTCTGATGGATGAGGTCGATGCGCCGCTCGATGATGCCAATGTTGCTCGTTACTGCGAGGTATTGCGGGAAATGTCGGAGCGCGTTCAATTCATTATCATTACCCATAATAAAATCACCATGGAGCTGGCGCGGCAGCTGCACGGCGTGACGATGCAGGAACCGGGCGTGTCGCGCCTGGTGAGCGTCGATGTCGAGCAGGCCTTGGCCTTTGCGGCTCCTTCCCGAACGGCGATCGAGGCGTGAATATGGGTGCAGTGCAATGGGCGCTGTTGATATTCGGTGTTGTTGCCGTGATTGCGGTGTATTTTTTTTCGCGTCGCGACCGTGCGCGGACGCAGGAACGCGTCGAGCCGCAACTGACGGACGCGGCACCGACGCCGCTCGACCGGCAGATGGACATTTTCAATAGCACTGGCCACTTCGACGAATTCGGGGTCGGCAAGCCGCGTCGCATCGGCGGCTCGACCGATGCCGATGCGGCGGCGAGCGCTCCCAACGAGGTTGCGCCGCCGCGTCCGGAACCCACTCGCATCGTGCCGGAGAAGATCGTCTCCCTGCTCGTCGCCGAGCGCGAAGGCACCCATATCTTCGGCGAGCAGCTGCACGATTCGCTGCGCGCGCAGGGGCTCGAATTCGGTGCGCGGCAGATCTATCACCGCATGGTCGACGGCAGGCCGGTGTTCAGCATCGCCAGCCTGATCAAGCCCGGCTATCTCGATCCAGCGCAAGTGAAAGGGTTCAGCACGCCCGGTCTGGCGGTGTTCATGATCCTGCCCGGCCCGGTGCCGCCGCTGGCCGCGTTCCAGGACATGCTGCACACCGCACAATCGCTGGCCAAGTCACTCAACGCCGAGTTATATGACGGCAAGCGCAAGCCGCTGACCACACTTGGTATGCGTGCGATGCAGACCGACGTCGAGAACTGGGCGCACCTGTACGCGAATTGATGGCACACGCCAGCCCGCATTTCTCACAGGGTCGCCGGAGAACCCCGTGTACATAGTGAGCCGCGTTGCGGTCTGCAAATCGGGATATTTATCAGGATGTCGGAGGGTTCTCCGGCTGATCGGCGCTGGCTTGCCCTCGCGCGCCCGGCCGGCGCCTCCCTCAACCCATGGAACAACCATGGGTTTCGCTCCGGCGCGTGCCCGGTCATCGCTGCGGGCTGCGCCAGCGCTCGATCCCCCTGTGAAAAATGCGGGCTAGCCCTGCGCAGCGAGCCGCCGAACTGCGGCGGCTGCTTGATGAGCACAACTACAACTATTACGTCCTCGATGCGCCAACGGTTTCGGACGCCGAGTTCGATCGCTTGTTCCGCGAGCTGCAGCAGCTGGAAGCCACGCATCCCGAGCTGTTGACGCCGGATTCGCCGACGCAGCGCGTCGGCGGGCAGGTGGCGACGAGCTTTGCGCCGGTGCGCCATGCCGCGCCGATGATGTCACTGAACAACGGTTTCAGCGACGACGATATTCTCGATTTCGACCGCCGCGTGCGCGAAGCGCTCGACATCAATGTCGCCGGTTATGTCGCCGAACCAAAGCTGGATGGCCTGGCGATTTCACTGACTTACGAGAATGGCCACTTCGTGCGCGGCGCTACGCGCGGTGATGGCGAAACCGGCGAGGACATCACCGAGAATCTGAAAACGATCCGGCAGATTCCCCTGAAGCTTCGGGACTCGGGACTCGGGACTCGGGACTCAGGAAAAGCACCGGCAATGATTGAAGTGCGCGGCGAGGTTTATTTGCCGTTGGCGGGTTTCGAGAAGATCAATCGCGAGGCGCTCACGCGTGGGGAAAAGGCGTATATCAATCCGCGCAACACGGCTGCCGGTTCGCTGCGGCAGCTCGATCCGAAAATCACGGCGACGCGGCCGCTCGCGTTCTTCGCCTATGCCTATGGCCAGGTTCGCGGCTGGACGCTGCCGAAGACGCACTGGGAATTCCTGACGCAGCTGCGGAGTTGGGGATTCCCGGTTCCCGATCTGGCCGAACGCGTGACGGGCGCCGATGGCTGTCTCGATTATTACCACCGCATGGGTGAGCGGCGAAAAGGTCTGCCGTTCGACATCGATGGCGTGGTGTACAAGCTCGACGAGCTTGCCGGCCGCGAGGAGCTCGGCAGCGTCTCGCGCGCACCGCGTTGGGCCATTGCACACAAGTTTCCAGCCGAGGAAGCGCTGACCACGCTGCTTAACATCGAGTTCCAGGTCGGTCGCACCGGCGCGCTGACGCCGGTGGCCAAGCTCACGCCGGTGTTCGTCGGTGGCGCCAATGTCAGCAACGCCACGCTGCATAACATGGACGAAGTGGAGCGCAAGGACGTGCGCATCGGCGACACTGTTGTCGTGCGCCGTGCCGGTGACGTGATACCGGAAGTGGTGAAGGTGTTGCTCGAAAAGCGGCCTGATGATGCGCGCCGCGCGCATCTGCCACCGCACTGCCCGGTATGCGGCGGCAATGTCGAACGCGTCGAAGGCGAAGTCGTAGCGCGCTGTACCAACGGTCTGTCGTGCCGGGCGCAATTGCACGGCGCTCTGCTCCATTTCGTTTCGCGCCGCGCGATGGATATCGAAGGGCTCGGCGAGAAGTTGCTGGCACAGCTCATCGATAGCAATCTCGTGCGCTCGCCGGCGAATATTTACGCGCTCAGCGCGGCGCAACTCGCCGAGCTGGAGCGCATGGGTGAGAAATCTGCGCAGAACGTCATCGATGCCATAGAGCACAGCAAGAACAGTACGTTTCAGCGCTTCCTCTATGCGCTGGGCATCCGCGACGTCGGCGAGACCACCGCGCGCGATCTCGCGCGACACTTCGGCACGCTCGATACGCTGATCGCTGCCGCCGAGGCCGATGCCGCGACCGAGAATGACGAATCGATCAAGCCCAAGGATCGCTATCCGCAGCTGCGTGCGGTCAACGACGTGGGGCCGGTCGTCGCCGCGCACCTTGCACATTTTTTCACCGAGCTGCGCAACCGTGCGGTAATCGATGCGCTGCTCGCAGCAGGTATCCACTGGCCGCAGCCCAAGGGCAGCGCGGGCGGCGCGCTCGCCGGCAAAACCTTCGTCATCACCGGCACCCTGCCGGGCATCACGCGCGATGAGGCGGCGCTACAGATCGAAGCCAATGGCGGCAAGGTAGCGGGCAGCGTGTCGTCGAAGACGGATTATCTACTCGCCGGCGAAGCGGCAGGTTCGAAGCTGGCGAAGGCCGAAAAGCTGGGTGTGACGGTGATTGATTGGGAGGTTCTTGGTGAGCTGGTACGGAAGACGTGAGGGGTACCGAAATATTTACTGAATACTCCACATCGACTACACAGTCAGTATCCTTCGACGGACATCAGGCCAATCTAAGTAAGTAGTGAATCTTGACCAACGGCAGCCGGAGAATCGCTCTATTCCCGCAACATAGCTCAATATGTGAGGGGAGCAGTCCGGTGAGGAATGCGGGCTAGCTCCCGGGATAATAAATGCCTACGTACTTGAACGGCACGCTTTTCACTTTGACAGAAGCTTTATTGAATGTGCCCGTGGTGCTGACGCAGGCCAGGGTATATGGAATGTTGGCGCCGTCGAACCTGAACGCATAGTAGATGTCGCTGGCATGTGATGGCACTGTTGTGGTGCCCTGCAAATTCTGCAGGCCGGTCCAATCGGCATATAAGGATGGGGATGCGTAGCAGCTGTCGGCGTTTGACGTTGACCAAGTCAGCGTCGATGTCGCCGCGGGATTTTTCACATAGTTGAGACGTTTGGGCGAGGCCGATATCCGAATGGTGGGTGCGGGCCCCATATTCCAGTTGGAGGGTGGCGCGGGCAGCCTGAATATCGCATCGCTGCTGACTCCGACAATACCGCCGGATTTATCGAGAATGAGGTTGGAGGGCAAGCCGTCTGTATCGTTCTGCACAGCGTTGAACGGGGACGCAAAAGAATAGAGAAGCTGATAGCCGGTGCCGTCGGGCTTAATCCTGAACAATGTGCCGTTCCCTGGATTGCTTGGCCCAATGCCGCTATAAGTATCGACTGTTACCGCACCGGTTCCACCGCGCAAAGTTGAACCATAAAGATAGCCGTCACTACCCATGACCACTGAGATCGGTCTAGTGCCCTCAAGCACGTTTGAATCATTGAACGTATGTAGCGTGACGGTCCTACCGTTGCTGTCTACGCTGAAAACCGTGCCGTGCGATACACCATAGAGCTCACCTTTTCCGGAATCGGACAATAGAGTTGGTTGTGAATTATTTGGCGAAAACGATGAATGTACGAAGGTGTGAATATAGCTCAGTGTGCCCGCCGGCGTGATTTTGAAGACAGTCGATGGGTCCGCGCCTAGCCCGATGATTGTTCCATAAAGATTGCCGTCATGGCCCTGAATCAGTGAAGCCTCGCTGCAACTTGGAGTTGGAGCCGAGGCCAGAGAGGCGAATGTGGAGAATGTTCCAGCGGTTGTGATTCTGAATACCATACCGCAATTATTGGCTGAACTTAAAACGCCGTAAAAAGCGCCGTCGGAACCCTGAATGAGGTTAGATGCCGGATAAGGGCCGACGGTGTTATCGAAAGTATAGATCACCGAGAGCTTCCCTTCGGGAGTGGTCATCACAAGTGATAGCCCCGGCGGCGGTATGCTCGATGCCGATGGTTGAACGAATACGAGGCTGTATAAATTACCGTCGCTTCCCGACACCAAATTGTAAAATGTCGAAATCGTGCCGGCGGGAGCCGAATACACTATTGTCACCGCGCCTGTGGAATCGACTTTGAAGATGTCGCCATTTGTCAAAGCGCCATAGATATTTCCATCTGCGCCCAGAGTAATCGGGCTGGGTCCCTCTCCTTTTGACGCGTCGAAAGTGTGAATCACGATCGGTGCATAAGTGAGTTTGGCGAATGCTGTTACTGGAAGTATGGCTAAGGTTGCCAGAAGACTGTTGCCCAGAAAAGCCAAAACTTTGGCGCGTGTGAATACATTTTTCATGGCAGTAACATTCTCGTGTCTAACAATTGATATTTCCATTTATACATTGCTTTGGAATTAGCAACTGCGACATTCATCACATTTTGATACTCGATTAAGATCCGCCACAAATAGATGTACAAAGCGGTGTCGAGTGCGGTAGCGCACGCTTCGCTGATATGGAAGGCTGATTCGAGAGAGTGACGAACGGGCTTCACAAGACATCGACTACTTCGCCAGCCGCGCCGCCGCCGCTTTCCCTTCCCGGACGCCGCTCCAGCTCAACAGCTTGCGCAGCCGCGGACCGTATGGCGGTTGCAGGATTCTGTTCGCGCTGAAGATCGGCGCGCACTGCACAGCTTTGCCGTGACTCAGTGTTTCGAATCCGTCGCGACCGTGGTAGGCGCCCATGCCGCTGTCGCCGACGCCACCAAATGGCAGGTTTTCGTTGGCGCAGTGCATTAGCACGTCGTTGATGGTGACGCCCCCCGAGGTCGTATGCGCGAGGAAGCGGCGGCGCGCCGGTGTATCGCCGCCAAAGTAATACGCGCCGAGTGCTCGCGGCCGCGCGTTGATGTATGTGATGACCTCGCCGATGTCCCCGTAAGTCATCACCGGCAGTAGCGGGCCGAAGATTTCCTCATGCTGGATGCGCATGTCATCCCGTAAGTTCAGGAGCATGGTCGGCGCGATTTTATGATGGAGCTGCTTCGTGAAATCCTCTTGCGCGGAATTGATCTCGATTATTTCAGCACCTTTGGTGCGGGCGTCGTCTAGATAGCCGAGCAGACGGAGATAGTGGTGTTCATTGACGATCGACGTGTAATCGTCGTTGTCGAGCAAGCGCGGCAGCATGGTGGCGACAGCATCATGGAACGCTTTGACGAATGTACGTTCCCGGCCGGCCGGCACGAATACGTAATCCGGCGCCACGCAGATCTGTCCGGCGTTGAGCAGTTTGCCGACAGCGATGCGTTTCGCTGCTCGATGCAGGTCCGCATCCGGCGCGACGACAGCCGGTGACTTGCCGCCGAGCTCCAGCGTTACCGGCACCAGATTTTCGGCGGCCGCACGTTGCACGTGGCGGCCGATCGAGGTGGCGCCGGTAAACAATAGATGATCGAACGGCAGGCGACTGAATTCGGCGCCAATCTCCACGCCGCCGGTGACGGTGACTACTTCCGCAGGATCAAAACGCTGGGCGATGCTGCGCTGGAGCACTTCGGCGGTGTGTGGCGCGAACTCGGACAGCTTCAGCATCACGCGATTGCCTGCGGCGAGCGCCTGCGCGGCGGGTTGCAGTGAGAGTGCCACCGGAAAATTCCACGGGGAGATGACGCCGACGACACCGCGCGGCTGCCATTCGATCCACGCACGCGCGCCAAGCAGGCTCATGATTCCGGATGAACGCCGTGTCGGTTTCATCCAGCGCTTCACGTTATCACGCGACAGTTTGAGGCTCGGTATCAGACCGATGGCATCGGTGGCCATCGACTGCACCCACGAGCGATGGCCGAAATCCTTGCGCATCGCGGCGACCAGTGCTTCGGCTTCGGTACACAGCAAATCGATCAGGCGATCGATGCGGTTGACGCGGATTTCCGCCGCTGGCGGACCTTCGGCGAGAAAGGCTCGTCGCTGCGCGTCGAGCAGAGCCCGCAGCGATGGCGACGAAGCGGTGATCGTCACCATGGGAGGGGTGGGGAAGTCGTTCATGGTTGTTTTCTCCACTGTGCTTGGCGCCCTGGAAGCCATATGATATCTTGCTTGTTGAATAGCAAGTAAGTTAGGGGAAATCATGAGCGGTACGGCATCTGATCCTATCGTTGCGGAACTCACGGCGCCAGGCGCGCCTTTCGAGATTCAGGTGCTGGCCATCAACGGCGTGGAATGCCGGGTTTTCTTCCGGCAGCCGCAGACGTTGGTAGAGGTATACCGCAAGGCGGCAGTCCACAACGATCGCGTGTTGGTGGTGGATGAGGGACAGGGCACTACCTATCGCGATTTGTTCCGACAGGCCGGCGCATTGGCGAAAACCTTGTCGGGAGCGTACGGACTGCGTAAGGGTGCGCATATCGGCATCGCCATGCAGAACTCGACAGAGTGGATGGTGGCTTTCGTCGCTATTACCGCGCTCGGTGGCGTCGCCGTACTGCTCAACAGCCGCAGCGCGCCGGACGAACTCGGACAGGCGATTGTCGAGGCAGATTGCCAACTCGTATTCGCCGATGCGCGCTGCGTCGAGCGTCTGGCGCAATTGCAGCACAAGCTTTCAGTGCCGGTGATCGTGACATCCGCTGCAGTCATGCCGGGCGCTGCCTCGACGTTCGCGCGCGCGACCGCCGGTTGGCAGAGTGTGGACGGACTGGAATGCGTCGATGTCGCGGGCGAAGACCTGGCGGTGTTGATGTTCACTGCCGGCACCACCGGCGCGCCGAAGGCGGCAATGCTGACACATCGCAATATCGCCGCCGGCCTCGCCAACAGTAATTTCGCCAGCGCGACATCGTTCGCCGCGTTCGCCAAACGCGCCGGGCCGCAGATGGCGGCGATGGTTGCGAAGATGCAACAGACGCTCCTGATGATTGCGCCGCTGTTTCATGTCAGCGGCTGCCACAACGGTTTTCTGCGCGCGCTCGACGGCGGCGCCAAGCTGGTACTAATGCGGCGCTGGAGTGCGGCGGATGCGCCCGCACTCATCGCCGCCGAGCGTGTGCAACAGATCGCCGCAGTGCCGACGATGCTGTGGGATCTGCTCAGCGCACCGGATTTCGACAAGCGCAAGCTCGCCTCGGTGATGCTGATCGGAGTTGGCGGCGCGCCGCTGCCACCGAACCTGTTGCGCGAGGTTCAGAGACTTATGCCACAGGCGATTTTCGCGGTTGGTTATGGCATGACCGAAACCAACGGTTCGGTCGCGACCGCCAGCGGCGAGGCGTTCAGTGACGTGCCGGACGCCGTCGGGAAAGTTTTGCCGACGGTGGATCTGAAGCTGATGCGGGACGATGGCAGCGAAGCCGGCATCGGCGAGTCGGGCGAAATTGTTGTGCGCGGCACAGTGGTTATGCAGGGCTATTTCAAACGGCTCGACGAAACGGAAAAGACCCTGAGTGGTGGCTGGTTGCGCACAGGCGACGTTGGTCGATTCGACGAGCATGGTCGTCTGTACATCGTCGATCGCAAGAAGCACATGGTTATTTCCGGCGGCGAGAATATTTATTGCGCCGAGGTCGAGCGTGCGTTCTCGGAGCTGCCGGAGGTGCGTGAAATTGTCGCTTTCGGCCTGCCGGACGAACGTATGGGCGAGAAGGTGGCCGTGGTGATTGTCCATCACTCCGATCAGACGCTGGAAGCGGAGGTGCTCAAGGACCGCATCGCCGCGACGCTGGCCGGCTACAAGCACCCGCGGGTGTTCTTCTTCCGCAACGAATCGTTGCCCCGTACAGGCGCCGGCAAGATCGATCGCCGCGCCGTGATCGAGGAACTGCGCGCGCGATATCGCGGCGACGCAGCGCAACTCACCGTTTGATATCTCTTGGCTGATCGCTATGCAGGAATCCGCCGTGTCTTCCATCCATAACATTCGCGTCATCGACCTAATGATGGCGATCCCCGGTGAATCCACCGCAGACTGGTATGCCTCGTTCAAGCCGCTGCTGATGGATCGCGAGAGCCGCGACATGTTCAATATGCCGGCGCAGTACATGTTCCGCGACATTCCGAAAATCGGGCCGCAGGAGAATTACGCCGACTATGTCGTGGCGCAAATGAACAAGTACAACATTGGTACCGCGCTCATCGGGCTTGATGAATCACCCGCCGGTGACGATGTACGCAGGCGCTACCCGGACCGCTTCATGTACGAGATCGCGGTGAATCCGAATCTCGGCATGGACGAGGTGCGCCGCATCCGCCGGTTGCACAAGGAATACGGCATCAAGGCCGTGTCGTTCTTTCCCGCAGGTACGCATCCGCAGGTGCCGATCAACGACAAGCGCGTGTACCCAATCTATGCGACGTGCGTGGAGCTGCAATTGCCGGTCCTCGTCAATGTCGGCGTGCCCGGTCCGCGCGTGCCGATGGCGGTGCAGCACGTCGAACTGGTGGACGAGGTGTGTTGGTTTTTTCCGGAGCTGGTGTTCATCATGCGCCACGGCGCCGAACCCTGGGAGGATCTCGCCGTGAAGTTGATGCTGAAGTATCCGAACCTCTACTACAGCACCAGCGCATTCGCACCCAAGCACTACCCGCAGGCGATCGTCGATTTCGCCAATACGCGCGGTGCTGACAAGATTCTCTACGCCGGTTATTTCCCGATCGGTCTGTCGCTGGAACGCATTTTCCGTGATCTACCCAATGTGCCGTTCAAGCCAGAGGTCTGGCCGAAGTTCCTGCGCGAAAACGCGGCGCGGTTGTTCAAGCTCGGTGCCACGCCATGAACGCTGTCATCAACACGGCCACCGATATTGGACAGAACGATCGCGGCAATCCGCCGCCGATACCCTTCGGCTGGTTCGGCGTCGCCTATTCCGACGAATTGGCCATCGGGCAGGTCAAGCCGATGAGCTTTTTCGGCAAGGATTTTGTGATCTGGCGCGGCGAGGACGGCCAGGTGCGCGCGACCGATGCCTATTGTCTCCACCTTGGTGCACACCTTGGTCATGGCGGCAAAGTGACCGGGAACGATCTGACCTGTCCGTTTCACGCCTGGCGCTACACCGGTGAAGGCAAGGTGACGGAAATTCCATATGCGAAAGTGATGCCGCCGAAACTTCAGCAGACGTGCCTGCCGACATGGCCGGTTGCCGAAATGAACCGGTTGATCCACGTCTGGTATCACCCCGCACGCGAGGCACCGAAGTGGCAGCCATATCGTATCGACGCACTCGACGATCCGAAGTGGGCGCCGTTCGAGAAATATGAGTGGGTCATCAACACGCATCTGCGCGACCTTGCCGAGAATAGTGTCGACTTCCCGCATTTCATGTTCGTGCACGGCACCGCCGAACTGCCGCCGCCGGGCGAGACTACCGAAAGCGGTGTGGAACGCCATACGCTGGTCAAGATCAAGCTCAACACGCCGCGCGGACCCATGGATGGTGCGATCGAATCGCGCTCGGTTGGACCGGGTCAGAGTTACGTCCGTTTCAGCGGTCTGGTGGATACCTTGTTGGTGCCGATGGCGGTGCCAATCGATCGTCATCGCGTGCTTAACCGTTTCGCGTTCACGCAGCCGGTCGGCATCGCCGGAACCAAGTTCGGGCAGGCGCTGATCCGCGACCTCGTGCATCAGGTGAATCAGGACAAGCCGATCTGGGACCATAAGCGTTTCGATTCGCCGCCGCTGCTGGTGCAAGGCGACGGGCCGATCCACCAGTTCCGCCAATACTATTCACAGTTCTACGCGTAGTTCGATGAAGGTATCCGAGCGATGGAGCTGATACTCAACGAAGAGCAGATGCTGCTGCGCAGTTCGGCGCAGAAATTCTTCAAGAATCGCGCAACGTCGAAGACATTGCGCACGATTTTCGACAGCGATGATGGCTATGCGCGCGACGATTGGCATGCGATCGCCCAAGACATGGGCTGGCTCGGACTCGCAGTGCCGGAAGCATTCGGTGGACTGGGTCTCGGTAACGCGGAACTTACGGTATTGCAGCAGGAGTTCGGGCGCGCGCTGTATCCGTCGCCGTTCTTCGCGATCGTCGCATTGGCGATTCCGGCGATCGTTGCACTTGGCAGTGACGCACAGAAACGTGCATTGCTGCCGTCGCTGATCGCCGGCAGCGCGCTGGCGACGCTCGCCTTCACCAATGGCAAGGGCACGCCATTTCCGGATGGCGTCAATGTCAGGTTGACGCACGATGGCGATTTTCTGCGCTTGTCAGGCACAGCGGGCTTTGTCGTTTTTGGCCATGTGGCCGACACGCTGCTGATCGCGGCGCGTAGCGAGGAAGGTTTGAGTGTGGTTGTGGTGCCACGCGGGACGCCCGGGCTCGACATCACCAAACTCAAGTCATCGTCGCCGGTGTGGCCGATTGCTTCCCTGCGCTGCAACGATGTGCGTGTGCCGCGCGATGCGGTGCTCGGCAATATCGGTATGGCGCAGTCCGCCCTGATGCCCGTGATCGACCGCGCCTGTGTCGCGCTCGCGGCCGAGCAGGTCGGCGGCGCGGAAGCCTGCGTCGCGATGGCGGTGACTTATGCACACAGCCGCGTACAGTTCGGCCGTGCCATCGGCAGCTTTCAGGCGATCAAACATATGCTCGCAGATATGTACACGCTGACCGAGACAGCGAAATCCATAAGCTATTACGCTGCCTGCGTTGCCGACGGACAGGAAGGCCGACTCGAAGAAATTGCGCCGACGGCGAAGGCATATTGTTCGGAAGCCTTTGTGCGCTGCGCAGCGGACACGATCCAGGTTCACGGCGGCATGGGTTACACCTGGGACTGCGACGCGCATTTCTTCCTCAAGCATGCACGTGCTTCCTCCAACTTCCTTGGCGATCCGGTGTGGCAGCGCGAGCGTCTGGCGCGCGCACTCAACATCGTATGACCTGCGAGAGGAACTCATGAAACTCGGCTATTCGCAGGAAGATCAGCAGTTCCGTGCTGAAATCGCGGGCTGGCTGAAAGAACACCTCGCAGGTCCAGGCAAACGCTTCCGTGAAGTGGGCGATAGCTACAGCGCCGCGTTTGGTCCGCGCAAGGAATGGGAGCGGGAACTCGGGCACGCGGGATTGAGCTGCATCGCATGGCCGAAGGCTTATGGTGGGCGCGATGCGACGCTTATGCAGCAGGCGATTTTCATCGAGGAATACGTCAAGAGCCGTGCGCCTGCGCGCGTCAATTTCATTGGCGTTGAATTCATTGGCCCAACCTTGTTAGCGCACGGCCGCGAGGATCAGAAGCAGCGCTTTCTGCCGAAGATCGCATCAGGCGAGGAGATCTGGGCACAAGGTTTCTCCGAGCCAAATGCCGGTTCCGATCTATCCAACGTGCAGACACGCGCACGTTTGGAAGAAGGCGCTGCTGGAGCGGAATGGGTCATCGACGGCCAGAAGATCTGGACCAGTTTCGCGCAGCACGCGGATTGGATTTTCCTGCTGTGTCGCACCGAGCCTGGCAGCAAGGGTTCGAAGGGCTTGTCATATGTGCTCGTGCCGATGCGGCAGAAGGGCGTGACGGTGCGGCCGATCCGTCAGATCACTGGCGAGTCTGATTTCAACGAAGTCTTTTTCGATGGCGCGCGCACGTCTGCGGCCAATGTCGTCGGCGCGGAGGGCGAGGGCTGGAAGGTGGCGATGTCGACACTGATGTTCGAGCGCGGGATCTCCACGTTCGGCGCACAGAAGGTTTACGAGCGTCAATTCGGCGAGGTGCTGTCGCTGGCTGTGGAAAATGGATGTGCTGCGAGCCCGCTGCTTCGTCAGCGATTGATGGACGTGCAGATTGGTCTTTCCGTGATGAAGGCCAATTCGCTACGCATCCTTTCCAATGTCATGCGCGGCAGTCCCGGCGGAGAGTTGGCGATCAACAAGCTTTTCTACACCTCACTGCACCAGAAGATGATGGAGTTGGCATTGGATGTTGCTGGACCCGAGGCGGACTACAGCGATGATCCGGCGCGGCCCTACCACGTGATGATGGAGCACTACCTCAACAGTCGCGCCGATTCGATTTACGCAGGCACCAATCAAGTTCAGCGCAACATCATCGCCGAGCGCGTGCTCGGCCTGCCGAAGGAGCCGAAAGTCGCACCGACGGCGCCCGCGGGCAAATCCGCCTGACACGCGGCTGGTATGGCGGGATGCTAAAACCTGACAACGGCTCGAAAAAGGGCGCTTCAGCCATCCTGGCGGTGCCGAAGAAGGCAACTGCCAAGGCTGGATCCCGCACACAGACCGAGCGGCGCGCGCTTTCCGAGCGGCGCATCATCGAGGCGGCGATGCGCGTCATCGGACGCAAAGGTACCGTACGCATGACCCTTGCCGAGGTCGGCGCCGAAGCTGGGTACAGCCGGGGCTTGCCCGCGCACCTGTTCGGCAGCAAGGACGGATTGCTGATACGGGTGGTCGAAAGTCTCATTGAAACGCGCACGCCTTACGTGCTACCCGCTTGGGAGCCGGGCCGTGGAATCGATGGCCTCATCGATACGGTTGGGCATTGGATCGATGCCACGGTGATTTATCCCGAATACTTTCGCACCTTCCAGATCCTCATTGGCGAAGCATCCTGCGAAGATCCCGAAAATATGCGCGACGAGTTGCGCGTACTGATCCGACGTATGGATTCAGCTACGCAGGAGCGGCTTGCGGAATATCTCAAGGAAGGCAAATCGCATGGTGAGATTCGCCGGAATATAGACCCCGCCGCTTACGCGTTCATCATCGTCGGCGGCCTGCGCGGCATTATCAGCCAATGGATATTGAATCCCGGTGCGTTCGACCTGAAGCGGGTCGGGCGCCTGTATCTCGCTGAGGTGAAGATGCTGTTGCTGCGCGGGGAAAGCGGTACAAGCGGTGCTCGCAAGGCGTCACTACCGAAACGCCGATGAGGGGGGACAGAATTCTTCTGAAAATCCGACGTAGTGTACCCAGCCGGACCTGTAAACAGCTTAGAATCTTAGCGCCCGTGGTCAGGTGCTTTGGTTATAGCGACCCAAGCATTGATCGCGGCCCCAGCACTGCGGAAGAGTGAAAAAGGAGAATCCGCATGAGCGCGCCATTTCTGAGTAACGCCGGATTCCGGATCGCTGACCGATTGCCGGCACATGGCTGACGCGGAAGTAGCCGCCGGCGCGCCGGCGAGCGGCATCGCATTGCTCGATGGGCGCGGACTCATCGTATGGACGAATGCGGCTGTAGACGAAGTCTTCGGTTACAGCCCCGGCGAAATTTCAGGACGCCCCTTCGATATCCTGTTGTCTGAGCATGTGCAGCAATCGTTTCGGACGGAGCTGGAGCGGATTGTTCGTGGCCCGTCGCAGGAAAAGAAGCCTGTAGGTCGCGAATTGCAAGCGCGCCGCAAGGACGGCTCCACATTTCCGATATGGATCGAACCGAGCCCGTTGATGCTGCGGGGGGAGTCGTTCGTCTTTGCCAGCATCGTCGATCTTGCCGAGCGTAGTCGCTCGAAGGCGCTGGCGGATGGTCTGAAGCGAGTGTTCGAGATGATCGCTGACGGCCGGCCGCTGCCCGAAACGCTGGATCAGATTTTGCGCGTCGTTGAAGCGTATTCCGACGACATGCTGTGCTCGATTCTCCTGCTGGACGCCGATGGCATCCATGTCCGGCACGGCGCCGCGCCGCAGCTGCCGGCGGAATATACGCGCGCCATCGATGGTTTACCGATCGGTCCATGCGCGGGCTCCTGCGGAACCGCGGCGTTCCGGCGCGCGTCGGTATTCGTGGAGGATATCGCCAGCGATCCGTTGTGGGCGGACTACAAGCACCTGGCGCTGTCATACGGTCTGCGCGCCTGCTGGTCGACACCGATCATCGATCGCAGCGAGATCGTACTGGGCACGTTCGCAATTTATTACCGACGCTCGGCGCTGCCGACCGCTGAGCACCGTCGTGTCATCGATATCGTCACTCATACCGCGGCGATCTGCATCAGCCGTCATCGCGCCGAGCAGGCCTTGCGCGATAGCGAGCAGCATTTTCGCCAGATCGCGGAGTCGCTGCCGCAAATGGTGTGGACGACCGACGCCGAAGGACACGGCAATTTTCTCAGCAAGCGCTGGCGCGATTACACGGGAACCCCCGCCGAAGCACAGGCCGACGCCAAATGGCCGGATCGGATTCATCCCGACGACCGTGAGCGCCAGATCGAAATCTGGCGGAGCGTGCTGGCGTCGGGCAATGATTACAAGATTGAGTCCCGCATCCGCCGGCATGACGGCGTTTACCGCTGGTTCGATACCCACGCGGTCCCGCTGCGCGATGGCGAAGGACGCATTCTGAAATGGTTCGGCACCAATACCGACATCGATGACGCGCGTGCGATGCGCGAGGCGCTCGTGCAGGAGAAGGCGCGGCTCGACAAGATCGTCGCCACCGCGCCGGGCGCGATCTATTCATTCCGCCTGCGTCCGGACGGCAGCTCGCATTACGCCTATGCGGGTGCTGCGATCCGCGACATCTTTGGAGTCGATCCGGAAGCGCTTGCTATCGATGCGCGGCCGGGGTTTTCGTTGATTCATGTCGAGGATGCGCGACGGGTGTGGCAAACGCTCAACGACTCGGCGCGTGACCTGTCGATCTGGCACTTGGAATTCCGCGTCGCCCATCCGGCGAAGGGCGAAATCTGGGTGGAGGCACGTGCCGCACCGACGCGGGAGGTAGACGGAAGCACACTCTGGCACGGCTTTCTCGCCGACGTCACCGCGCGCAAGCATGCGGAGCACGAAATCACTGATTCGCGCGCGCGCCTCGTCGCGGCCCTCAAAATGGGCAGAATGGGGACCTGGATGTGGGACGTCGGAGACGATTCCCTCGTCATGGATGAGATCGCGCAGAAGTTGTTTGGACGCACCAGCGAAGAATTGAGCGGCACGTTCAAAGAATCGCTCCGTTTCATTCACCCCGACGATCACGAGCGGTTACTGACAAACGCCGGGATCGTTGCCGGCGGAGAGGGTGAGATTGGTGAACAGTTCCGTGTCATGCGGCCGGATGGCAGCGTGACTTGGATCACTGCGCGCGGCGGGGTTGTTGAACGGGATGCGCAGGGACGGCCGCTGCGGATGGCGGGTGTCAACATGGACATCACGGCGCACAAGCGCTTCGAGGAAATGGAATTACGTTCGCAGAAACTCGAGGCGCTGGGTACTCTGGCCGGCGGTATCGCCCACGATTTCAACAATATTCTGCTGGCCATCACCGGCAATACCAGGCTTGCCATCGCCGACCTGCCGCCCGGGCATCTCGTGCAGCAAAGCCTGGCGGAAATCGCAAAGGCCAGCGCGCGTGCGACCGATCTGGTGCGTCGTATCCTCACTTTCAGCCAACCGCAGGACCAGAAGCGGGTGCCGACGCAACTTGCGTCGGTAGTCGACGAAGCCCTGTCGATGCTGCGGGCAACGCTGCCGGCGATGATCGATATCCGCACTCAGTTTGCGAAGGACACGCCGGCCGTTGCCGCCGATCCCGCGCAAATTCACCAGATCATCGTCAATCTGGCAACCAACGCGGCCTACGCAATCGGATCGCGGCATGGGCGGATCGAGTTCAGCATCCGCCCGGTGAATATCACCTCAGATCTTGCCGAGAGTGCGCCGCATCTGCGCGAGGGACGCTACGTGCTGCTGAGCGTGAGCGATAGTGGTGCCGGCATGGATGCGCAGACGCTGCCGAGAATCTTCGATCCGTTTTTCACGACCAAGCCGCCAGGGCAAGGATCGGGTCTCGGCCTATCCGTGGTGCATGGCATCGTCAAAAGCCATGGCGGGGGCGTCGCGGTTTACAGCCAGCCGGGCAAGGGTGCCACTCTGCGACTATATTTCCCGGTGACGGAAGCGGCCGCGAGTGAAAGCCGGCCGGCGGTTGCCGCCATTCCAAGCGGCCACGGCGAGCGTGTGCTTTACCTCGACGACGAACAAGCACTGGTCTATCTGGCTGCCCGTGTACTTAAGAGGCTTGGCTACCAAGTCACCGGTTTCACCGAACCGGCGGGCGCGCTTGCGGCGTTCAGCGCGCGCCCTCTCGATTTCGATGTCGTCGTCACTGATCTGTCGATGCCGGGAATGACCGGATTCGAGTTTGCCGAAGCAATACTGCTACGGCGCCCCGAGATACCGGTGCTGATGACGTCGGGCTACGTGCGGCCGGAGGATCAGGACGCGGCGCGGCGGATTGGTATACTTGCGCTGCTGCTGAAACCGGACACGGTCGAAAAGCTTGGCGAAGAGCTCGATCGGTTGTTTCGCCTGGAGCGGACGCCGGCGAAGCGGGGGGAGTATGGGTAGCTCCATTGTTGCGCAATGCGGGGGTAATAATCTCCTGTCTCGGGGGAGAGAAGCTTCGCTCAACCTACAGGGTCTCGCTAAGAGCACCTAACCTAATGAGGTCCGCCCGCGACGGTGGCAGCTGGGGCCCTGCTACCCTTGACAGGTGCCACGAAAGAACAGGGGGCGCTGAAACGGATCCGGATCGCCGCGGTCCAACCAAAAGCTCGCACAGCTGCACCTACTTAGTCGGAGCTTCTTCTATCTGCCATACATAAGCGTCGAATGAAGGCGCTGCCGATTACGCAACGGATCAGTTTCGGGTCCTTAACGAGGAGCTATCTCATGGCTTTCATCCGTCATTCAGGCCTGGTTCCGCACAAGAGCATTTTCAATTTGGCCGCAGTTATTGCGGTCCTTTCGGGTCTCGGCGGCCCAGCGGCTTTTGCGCAGCCCCGCAGCAGTGATTCGATGCAGTGGCCATTTTGGGGCGGCAGTGTGCTGAACCAGAACTATGCTGCGGACGAAAGCATGCTCAGTCCGGCGACCGTACCCAATCTCAAACCGCTTTGGATTTACAAAACCGAAGGATCCGTTTCGGCGACACCGACCATCGATGGAAAATATCTGTACGCGACCGACTGGAAGGGCTACATCTATAAACTCGCAAGAGCTGATAAAGCCGAAGTCTGGAAGCACAATTTGACTGAATACACGGGCAGAAAGGCTTCGGTTTCCCGCAACAGCCCCGCCATTACTGATTCTCTGCTCATATTCGGCGACCAGGACGGCCCGACCGTTATTGCAGTCAATAAAAAGACGGCCAAACTGGCCTGGAAGAAGAAACTGGATGTTTACGGTGGCGGCGTGATGACCAGCTCGCCCGTGGTCTACAACAACGTTGTGTATGTGGGCGTATCCTCGCTTGAGGAGGGAACCGTCGCGTTTCATGCCAAGAAAGGTCCGACCTTTCGCGGCAGTGTCGCCGCCCTCGACTTGGATACCGGCAACATTCTCTGGCAGACGCCCACGGTTCCGGCCGGCTACTCCGGCGGTGGAGTGTGGAGCAGTACTCCGGTGGTCGACGCCGCGCGCGGTTCCATCTACATCACGACGGGCGACAACTACGGCGTGCCTGACGCCGTCGCCACTTGCATCAATAGCACGACCGATCAACAGCAAAAGTACGCCTGTCTGGCCCCGGACGATGGCGCCGAAGCGGTCATCGCACTCGATATGAAAACCGGCCAGGTAAAATGGATGCACCGTTCGCCGGGCGTGGATATATGGAATATTCTCTGCGGCTTTCCGAAACCATCCGCGGACACGGTCAGTAAATCCCCCTTGTGTCCGGTGAAAGGCAATAATCTCGATCTCGATTTCGGAGCCGGTGTCAACGTCATCAACGACCAATTGCTGGGCGCCGGCCAGAAGAGTGGCATTTACTGGGCGCTCGATCCGGATGACGGCAGCTTGGTGTGGTCGACAGCCGCCGGCCCGGGAGGGGCGGAGGGCGGTATCGAATGGGGTACGGCAACCGACGGCAAACGTGTATACGTCGCCGAAGCCAACTTTAACCGCCAGCCATTCACGCTCGGGCCTGACAACAGCACGACGTGGAACGGAGGCTCGTGGGCAGCGCTCGATGCTGCGACCGGCAAGATCATCTGGCAGACGCCGACGCCGAAATCCCGCGGTCATGCGCCGGTCATCAATACCGGTGGCGTGACGATCGCCAACGGCGTGCTGTTCGGCGGAACTATGGGTGGCGATTTTGTCGCACTCGACGGCAGCAACGGCAATATTCTGTGGACCTATGCAAGTGGTGGCTCCGTCATTGACGCGCCGTCGATTGTTGACGGCGTTGTCTATTGGGGCTCGGGTTATGCCCGCATCGGCTATCCCAATAACCAGATTTATGCTTTCACGGTGCGTTAACGCGGCCCGGGAAGTTCTTTCGAGTGAATATGAGGGATTAACGACATCAAGACACTTCTTCAACGCACAGATCACTGAAGTTGCGGATGACTGATTGCTCGCTGTGAGTGCTTATGGGATGGCAACACTTATATACGACGCACTGGGATGTCAGCGCGCTGTGGACGAGACTCCGCCGGCCTTCAGCAGCACATACACCGCGCCGGTGCCGCCATCGTGTGGTCGCGCCGAGCAGAATGCGAGTACGTCGCGCCGTCGCCGTAGCCACGAATCCAGCAGCGCTTTGATGACCGGTCCGGTG
Source organism: uncultured Salinisphaerales bacterium (assembly GCA_964581385.1). GTDB lineage: Bacteria > Pseudomonadota > Gammaproteobacteria > Nevskiales > Nevskiaceae > CAZOOK01. The sequence continues at coordinate 13,050 of CAZOOK010000010.1, read as the reverse complement.
TTCGGCGAGCGCAGTCCCTTGCCATGAATGATGCGTACACAGCGCACGCCGCGGTCGTGGCAATCGGCAAGGAAGCCGGCAACGGCGAGTTGCGCCTTGTCGCGGTTGAGGCCGTGTAAGTCGAGTTCCGCGCCGAGGCGATAGCTGCCGCGCCGCAACCGCCGCCAAGCCGCATCCTGCAGACCCTCGCCGCGATAACTCAGGGCATCGCCCGCTTCCATGTTTTCGAAATCAAGGGGGGCGCTGCGCAATTCTTCAAGCACCGCGCGCTCGTCCGCCTCGAGGCTGCGCGGGCGCGGTGATGGCGGCGTTTTGCGGGCGTGCACGCGATTGCTGTCCGATCGTTTGCGCACGCCGGCCATCGCGGCGCGGAACGCGCTGTCGTCGTTGTCTTCGTCGGATTGCCCGCCCATGGCGGCATGATAGCTCGCGAGCAGTTAAACTAGCGGCGCTCCCATTTCTCGACGCGCGATGCGCATACTTTTGTCCAACGATGACGGCTGCACAGCTCCGGGACTGCGTTGTCTGGCCCAGCATCTGCGGACACGTCACGATCTGTCGATCTGCGCGCCAGACCGCAATCGCAGCGGCGCATCCAACTCGCTGACTTTGCTTAATCCGATCCGCGCGCAGCGCCACGAGGATGGTACTTACTGTGTGGACGGTACGCCGACCGATTGCGTCCATCTGGCATTGACCGGCTTGCTGGAACAGCAGCCGGACATGGTGGTGTCGGGCATCAACGCCGGCGCCAACCTCGGTGACGACACGCTGTATTCCGGCACTGTCGCCGCCGCCATGGAAGGACGCCATCTCGGTATTTCCGCGATCGCGGTATCGAGCTGCGCGTTGTCGCCGCGCAACTATGACGCGGCAGCGCGCGTCACTTTGCGGTTGATCGAGCGGCTGGAGAAGGAACCGCTGCCGGGCAATGTGATTCTCAACGTCAACGTGCCCGATCTGCCGTATGACGAACTCCAGGGTTTTGAAGTGACGCGCCTTGGCAACCGCCACCGCGCGGAGCCGGCGCTGCCGGCGAAAGATCCGCGCGGCCGCACCATCTGGTGGATTGGCAACGCCGGTGCGCAACAGGATAGTGGTACGGGAACGGACTTCAACGCCGTCACCAGCGGACGTGTATCGATCACGCCTCTGGTTGTCGATCTGACGCGTTATGAGGCTATCGACCGTATCAGTGCATGGGTCCGCGCGCTTTGACGTCTAGCGACAGATCGTCTTTCGGCGCACGCACCGCGCCATTGAACCGCGCGCGGCTGCTGTCGGATCTGGAACAGAACGGTATCACCGACAAGCGCGTGCTCGATGCGATGGGGCGTGTGCCTAGGCATGAATTTGTCGAGGATACTTGGCGCGCGGAGGCGTACCAGAACAAACCGCTGCCGATCGGTTTGTCGCAAACCATCTCACAGCCTTACATCGTCGCGGTGATGACACAGGTCCTGCTGGAGACGGGCACCGCCGCGCCACGGCGGCGCGTGTTGGAGATCGGCACTGGCAGCGGCTATCAGACCGCGGTGCTGTCCGAATTATTCGAGCAAGTGTTTTCGGTTGAGCGCATCAAGTCGCTGTCCGAAACAGCACGCGCGCGGTTGCGCGAGTTGGGCTACCGCAGCATCCATTTCGCCTATGCGGACGGCATGCTCGGCTGGGAATCGCATGCACCCTACGACGCGATCATCGTCACCGCCGCCGCCGTGGAAGTGCCGGAAACGCTGAAAACACAGCTCGCGCCGGGCGGACGCCTGGTGATTCCCGTCGGTCCGCAGGCGTCCGCGCAGATGCTGCGCGTGGTCGATCGGACACCCCGAGGTTATTCAGAACGCGACGTGCTGCCGGTGAGTTTCGTGCCGTTGCTGAGCGGCCGGGTCTAGCCCGCATGGAAGCGTTCAACGCCTGGATGCAGCAGGTTGCCGGCGAGATCGGCTACGGGCATATCCTGTTGCTGATGACGCTCGAGTCGAGCCTGTTCCCGGTGCCGTCGGAGCTGGTGATGATTCCTGCCGGCTATCTCGCCAAGAAGGGGCAGCTCGATCCGTTCCTGGTTATCGCCGCTGGAGGCATCGGGTCGCTGATTGGCGCTTCATTTAACTACTTCATCGGCCGCTACGCCGGCCGTGCATTCCTGCTGCGGTTCGGGCGCTACATCCTCATCGATGAGCGCAAATACCACGAGGCCGAAGGAATGTTCCTGCGCAGTGCCTACATCGCCACCTTTTTCGGTCGCTTCCTGCCGGTGATCCGTCATCTGATCTCGCTGCCGGCCGGTGTGTTCGGCATGGCGAAAGTGCCATTCGCTCTGCTTACCGTCATTGGCTCGACGCTGTGGTGCGGCGTGCTGACGGCTGCGGGCTATTTTTTCGGTGCGGCTGCATTGCATATGGTCGAGAGCTATACGCATCAGATCGGGATCATCGTCTCGCTTGCAATTCTGGCGCTGGGGATATGGTTCATCGTGCACCGCGCGCGGTGAGGCGGTGGCGGAATATTGCGGCGGCTGCTGCGCTGTCGGTATCCGTCACGGGTTGCGGATTACTGAGCTGGTCCGAGAGTCCGGCACCGCACCACGGCTCGGGCCGACACGGATCGGCTCAGCGCGCGCGGGCGGCCGGCGAATATGTCGTTCAGCGTGGTGACACGCTCTACTCCATCGCATTCCGCAGCCAGCTCGACTACCACGATATCGCCAATTGGAATGGCATCGGCCGTGATTACGCGATTCATGTGGGGCAGACATTGCGGTTGAGTCCACCAGCCGGCGCGGAGCCACCGCTGTCGTCATCATCATCCGGAATATCGACCCGACCTTTAGAGACTCCGCTGCCGCCGGTTCCAGGTGCCATTGTGCCGATCCTTCCACCGCCGCCTGATATTGCGGTGGCCGCGTGGCGGTGGCCGACGGAGGGCGCGGTCGTGCAGCGGTTCGCACCCGATGATGGAGCCAAGGGGATCGATATTGCTGGCCAGCCGGGCCAGATCGTCGTCGCCTCAGCGCCGGGCAAGGTGGTTTACAGCGGCAGTGCGTTAAAAGGCTATGGCGAGCTGATCATCATCAAGCACAACGAACAGTATTTGTCGGCGTACGGCTACAACCGCAAGCGGCTTGCGGAGGAAGGGCAGCAGGTTGCGGCGGGCCAGCCGATTGCGGAACTCGGACTCGGTCCGGAACAGAAGCCGAGGCTGCATTTTGAAATCCGCGACAAGGGGAAGCCGGTCGACCCAACGTTCTTGTTACCGCGAAGGTAGAGCTTGTCCAACCGGGCGGTTGCCAGCGTAATGCTCGCTAACCATTTGCCGTGTTTTGCCTGTAGTCTATCGACGAAGCTGCGGTGCTGGAGGAGTCCGGGACCTTCGGTAGCGGACGCCGGAATGGCGTTCGGAGGGACCTGGTGCGAGAGCTGACTTTGGATTCACAACTACGGTGAAGGACCCAAGGTGACGACCAAACAGAACAATACCGACGAAGCCGAGCAGCGGAAGTGCTGGGAATTGCTTGCGGCACTCCAGGCGCTGCACACCACGGTCGCGATGCGCGGCTCCAAAGGCAAGGCGCTCGGCGCGGGGATGGTGCTCGCCGTAGATCCCGAGCGCGGCGTGCTACTGCTCGATATGCCTTACAAATCGCGTTCTGAAATCGAGACCGACGAATTGCTGCGTCTCGATGCGCAGATTGAAGGGCGTCGACTCGAATTCAGCTGCCACATGCAGCGCATCGTACAGCTGCCGGACGGCCCCGCGTTTCTCGCCAACAAGCCGATCCTGCGCGTCGACAAACAGCGTCGTGCGGCATATCGGGTGCATCTGCCGTCTATGCAAGTGCTGCAGGCAGCTATCGCCAGCGGCGACGGCGACGAAATGGAGGCGCGTCTGGTCGATATTTCCATCCTGGGTTTTGCTGCACGTATGCCGAAACCAGTTCCACTCGATGAAGGCGTTACCGTGCGCTGCCGTATTTCGCTGCCGGATCTGGACCTCGAAGCTGAAGCGACGGTTCGGCATAACGTCCGCGAAGGCAGTGAAACCCGGCTGGGGTTGCAGTTCAAGGATCTGAACCCGGCGCTCGAGCAGACATTGAACCGGGCCGTGGTCAAACTGGAACGCATGATTTTGCGTAGCCGGTCGAATTCGGCACTGCCGTCTCCGCGGCGGCGCGGCTAGCTCGCTTCCGAGTGCGGGTATATCCCGCTGCGGCTGCTTTTTTGCCCCTGAGAATCGAAGAAAGCGTCTCCGCTTCATTGATCTGCAAGCGGTAGTTAAAGCTTCAAAACGCGATGCCGATAATCAAGCGGTCCGCGACAAATGTAAGAACAGAGCGGACGTGTTGCCGGTTCGCACTGGCAGTCGCGAGCAGTGCCTGTCGGAGTTTTTATCGCACTAACGTTCTAAAGGACGACTCGGCAGGGAGACGACTCCAATGAAACCAACAATCGTCAAATTGGATTTGCAACGCATCGCCCAGTATGTGGTCAAGCAGGGGTTCGTGGCTGTCATTGACGGCAACTCCGTCGTGATTCTCACCGCCACTAGCCCTCAGATCGTCGACGGGGTTCCTTACGTGAGCTTTCGCGTCGATCGGATTGCCACTATGACTGCCGCCAGAAGCCTGCTCCGGCGCGGCGTGACTCGCCGTCTCGAACTGCAAGCGGCGTGATACGCAGGATCGGATACTGGTTTATGGGGTAATGGCAGCGTTTCTCAGCACCAGACTGAACGACGGCGCGCCGATGCCGGTTCAGTTGCCGCGAATCAGACCCACATAAATTCCAGCGATCTGAAACTCCGGCAGGTCCTGATTCTGCGCATGCCGTGCCAGATCGATCTCGATCGGCCTGTACGCCGGTGAACTGTTCTCGGGCTGAAGAATCACCTTGCGTCCACGGCGGAAGTATCGCTTCAGCGTGATGGTGTCTTCGCCGGTTGCGGGGTCAGCGATGCGTGCGACGACGACCTGTCCGTTGTCGGCTACTGTCTGCGCATGAATGCCGACGAGATCGCCATCGAAAATATTGATGTCGCGCATCGACTCGCCCGATACGCGATGCAGGAAGTCCGCGCGCGGATGGAACAAACCAGGGTCAATCCGCAGCCAGGTATCAATGTTCTCCTCCGCCAGAATCGGTGATCCGGCGGCGATGCGGCCGAGCAGCGGCAGCTCCATTTGATGACGCGGCGAACGATCGTCCTCGCCAACCAGAACCCGAATGCCGCGTGCATTGCGCGGACGGAGTTCGATAAATCCCTTGCGCTCGATTGCCAGCAGATGTTCGCGCGCGGCTGTCGATGAACTGAAACCGAATTCCTGAGCGATATCGTCCTGCGTCGGCGGCGAGCCGGATTCGCGCAGGCAGCGCTGGATGAACGAGAGAATCTCGGCTTGTCGCGGCGTTAGCTCATTCGGCGGCATGCTTGCGTATCGGCCCAATTCACGATACTGTGATTATACACAGTACTGTTGAAAAGGACAGTTATGACCCTCCATCGTTTGCAAGTAGCAATGCCAGCAGCTCCCGGCAGGTCCGGCGTTCGCGGCCGGAACGCTCAAGTCGCTCGCTGGCGTAATCGCATCCAGGCTTGGCGATCACGCCTGGTATTTTCCAGGGCGCCGATGCCTCGGCGTCGGACGGTGCTGGCGCCGCGTTCCACACCCGCGGAACAGACCGCAGGCGGAATCCTTCTCGGTTCCGGCATGGTATTGATCATGGCTTGGTTTGCTTTGGCCAACCATCAGCGGCTTGGAGAAGCGTTGTCCGGTCTTCATCGGATGCTGTTCGCCTAAAAATTACTGACTGCAGTTCCGATCCCGCGGTAAATGCGCCAAAATTCCATCGGGCGGCGATAACACAGGGAGCGGATCGATGGAATTGAAAAGCGCGGACTCTGGAAAAGGCCGCAACACGCTGGATGGCAAGTTCATCCTGCGCGGCAATATTGGATGGGGACTGCTCGTTGTAATGGGCATCTGCTGTGCCGTGATCGCTTTTCTGCCTGATCAATGGCATCTCGCACAAATTATCGCGGCGATGTTGCAAATGTTCTGTACCGGTGTTGTTGCTGCTCTGTATCTACCGATCTGGGAACCGATCGCGCCATCACAGGACGAATCCGCCGTTGAACTCCGCCGCGCTCCCTCAGTTGAATGAAGCGCTGACCAATCCGCGCGGTCTTCTGCCGCCTCGGTCCAATACTTCCGTGAAATCGTGTTTCCTGGATTCCCGAAAGCGAACAGGCAATGATAGCTGCTAAGGCCCAAGTCAAATACGGAAGTTGTATATGGTGAAAATCAGCATTCTGTATCCCAACAAATCCGGCGCACGCTTTGATATGCGTTACTACGTCGAAACTCATATGCCAATGTCCATCAAACTACTGAGTATGCATCCGGGATTCAAAAGTGTTTCGGTCGAGCGTGGACTCAGCGGCACAATTCCAGGAACAGATGCGGCTTATGTTGCCATGTGTCATTTCGTTTTCAACTCGGCTGAAGATTTTATGGCCGCCTTTACTCCGCATGCGTCGACCCTACAGGGCGACATGCCGCGCTATACGGATATTGAGCCGGTCATTCAAATCAGCGAGATCGTCATTCCCCGATAATTTGTCGCGCAAGATGAGTTCGTGGCCACGGCAATGATTTGCCAGTCACGGGTTTCAACTTTCTGGCACACCCTCCGATATAGTACAGAGATGCCTACGGAAGTCAGTCAATTGGGCAGCCTGACGCTTGCCCGTTTGTCTGAGAGCAGGGGGTAGTCGCACGCAATGTATCCACGGTTTTCAGTTTGTTATGTCGCCGGAGGCGAACAGCGGATTTCAGTCGTGGGACGCGCTGGCTATTGTTGGTTGATCTGGCTTCATCGCGAAGATTTATGACTACACGAGATCGTATCGCTATGCGCTTAGCGTCCTTTGAGTCAAAGGGAATCGTCGATGTCATAGAGCACTTTGTGAACCCGTCTCTTCGCAGCAACCCTGATTTGCTCTACAGGGCACGTGCGCTCATTGCGTTGCTATTGGTTTTCGACATTTTGCTTGGCTTCGCCAGCATCGTAACCACCATCAAATTGGTTAATAGTCCACAGCGGTTATTCCAGTTGGCCGGCCTGCTCCTCTGCTCGTTACTGATCGCCGGTATTTCAGACGTGCTGGTCCGGTTGCGCCGCCACGGCAGCTACTCCGCGTGTAGCGTGGCGGCGATACTCGTGGCCACGGTAGCGGTCGTATCGGGAATCGGCATGTCCGGCGGCGTACGATATTCGTCAAGTACGCAGTTGCTGGTAGTGCCGCCATTGATGGCCTATTTTTTTGGCAGCATGCGCTGGGGTAACTACACGGTACTGCTTTCCTTTCTCGTTGTGTCCATATTCGTACTGGCAGAAGCGGCCGGCTTTCAATTCCCTCGGAATACGGTCTCGGTTCGAGACGCAAAAATAGACCAGCTTTTGGTGTGCTTTATTGGAATATGCACGGTTTCAGCCATGGCTTTCGTCTATGAGTTGACCGCGATCAAACTGAAACAGGAACGTGATCGCGAACATCAGAAAGCCGTGGCGCTATCGCAGACGGATGCGTTGACCGGTTTGGCGAATCGGCGCAATTTCGACACCAGTCTGGAACAACGCATAGCCGCGTATGGAGCAATGAGTCCGCCGCGGCACTTCGTGCTTGGGTGTATTGATCTGGATGGATTCAAGCCGATCAACGATCAATACGGCCATGCGATCGGCGATGAAGTATTGCGGATCATAGCGGAACGATTACTTCTATCGTGCCGCGGCGACGATATCGTCGGACGACATGGTGGAGACGAATTCTTGATCATGTTCGAGACGAAATCCAACGTGGCGAACGCCGATACCGCCGGCGTGGAATTAATGGCTCAGCGCTTGCTGAAATCTCTTTGCGAACCCATTGACACAACGGTCGGTCAGCTGAATGTCGGCGCTAGTCTGGGATTCGCCATTTTTCCCGACGACGCGAACGCGCCCGTAACGTTGAGGAAAGCAGCGGACGGTGCAATGTACGATGTGAAAAGTGCCGGCGGCAACAGCTGGCGTCTTTTCTCACCGTCCACCGATTGCCCGAGGGGATCTGAAGATGTTGAGTCTGCCAAGCAATCGACATCGGCGGATAACGAAAAAACAGGTCTGGAGCCCAATGGGGATGCGGTCAGTGATTTGAAGGAATCGGCAACGGATTCAGTAGAGAGAATGAGCTTTTATTCCCGGCTGGTGAATTTCTTTATCCATCCATCGTTGTTCGATGAATCAGACAAACTTCATCGCGCCCGTTTCCTAGTCATGGCTCTCCTACTTGTCTGCGGTGTAGTGGTTGCGACCGCCGTACCGTTGGCACTGGGTCCGTTTCCCTTCGGTTCAAAAGTCATCACGCTTGCGATCTGCATTCCGGTGTTATTCATTGCGGCGTTCCTGCTATTCACTCTGCGGCACCGTGGAAACCAAATCGTTTGCGGCGCGGCCCTGGTGATACTGGCTTATACGTCCATCCTGATCGGTGTATGTGTTTCTGGAGGCGCGGCGATATCGGTGTCAGCGCCACAACTGGTATTTCCGCCTTTGATCGCCTATTTCTTCGGAGGAATGCGTTGGGGAACCTATGCCGTGGTTGCTTCCCTGGTCGCAATCGTGGCTTTCGCCGGCCTTGAATTCACGGGCTTCGAGTTCTACAACGTCATCGATCCGAAGCTCGAGGTCTATAACCGACTCCTTAATTGCCTCGTGTGCCTTTTCAGCGTGTCCGGGATGGCATTCATCTATGAGTTCACCGCTTTCGCGCTGAAGCGCGAGCGCGACGGAGAAAAGGAAAAAGTCGATCGTCTGGCACATACGGATGCCTTGACCGGGTTGGCAAACAGATCCAGCTTCGATGCCGAGCTGAGTGCCCGCATTGCCCGCTACAACAAAACGGTTCCGCGTTCCTGCTTCACGTTATGTTATGTCGATCTCGATGGCTTCAAACCGATCAACGATCGCTACGGTCACAATGTTGGCGATGAGGTCTTACAGGCGATATCCGAGCGCTTGCGCCTCTGTCTGCGCGATTCGGATTATCTGGGCCGTCACGGCGGTGATGAATTCATGCTGATATTCGATGCGGTCAAAGACATTCCGCAACTGGAAATCATCGCCAAGCGTGTATCTCAGGCCATTGCGCAACCAATTTCAACTCAAGCGGGAAGAGTGAGTGTTGTCGGCAGTTTGGGTTTCGCGTCATTTCCCGATCACGGCGATGATGCGGATTCATTGAAACGAGCTGCGGACAAGGCGATGTACGCCGCAAAGCGTGAGCGCAGCGGTTGTGGCTATTATCAACCCGAAATCCACAGGTTGGTTGTATCCCACATCTGATCATCCAGCGACATTTGGACGTCGTTTCAGGATTGAAGATTGCTGCAGAAGATCGAATATCCTTCGCTGCCGCGCTGAACAACTCACAATCATGCACGGTGTGCAAAGCGAAATGTTCGATCGCGAAAAAATGTCGGCCCGTGATCGTTGATCGCCGCAGTTTCCCAAGAACTATTGAAGCCCGCCGCTGTCATTGATCTGGATCAATCGCCGGCAACAGGGATAGGAATATGGTGATTACTGGACTCTAGGGATTGTTGGAGTCCCGATCTGAATGGAACATTTCGTTAACGTTTTAGGGAGAAAAGCCAGCCTAGTCGGATTTTTAATGTGACTTTGCGCGCTGTCGACACAGCGTTCCAGGTCGCAGAGTCATATGGACATTTGGCACATGGAGATTGCCGCATGAACAAGACAATGGACGTGAATGTGCTGGGCCTGCGCGCGACATTGCACCGTACCGCGATATTTATGTTTGGACTTGGAATCGTGGCAGCCGCCTATAGCGCCACTCGGACGCCGAATATCGACCGCACTAGCGCGACAACGGCGGGCGCCGTCATCACACTCAACGACAAAGCCCATCCGGCGACGCTCGCGGCGCTTGCTCCCATCACTGCGGCAGCCTCAATGTCCGCTGCAGCGGTTGATCCCGAAACTCGCGCCGGCATCGTCACCGGCTACGGCAAGCTGCCGATCCGCTTCGAACCCAATGTCGGCCAGGCGTCGTCATCCGTGAAATATTTGGCCCGCGGTGGAGGTTACAGCGTGGGTCTCACGGGCAGTGGCGCGATCCTGAGCCTGCGCAACACTGCAGCGGAGACAGTGGGCAAGCCAGATGTCGAAAAAAAACCCGCGCCTGTCGAGCAAGCCTGGCTGCGAATGAGCTTGGTCAACGCCAAGGCCCAGCCCCGGCTGGTGACTGAGCGGCCGTTAGAAAGTTACAGCAACTATTTCATCGGCAACGACCGCTCGAAGTGGCATAGCAACGTCGCCAACTATGGCGCCGTGCGCTATCAGCAGGTCTACCCCGGCATCGACTGGGTGGTCTACGGCAATCCGCAACAGCTGGAATATGACCTCGTGGTTGCCCCGAGCGGCGATCCGAAACAGATCAAGCTCAAGATCGAAGGCACCGATGGTCTCGCGCTGGATACGAACGGCGACCTGCTGGTCAAAGTGAAGAATCAAACCCTGCGCCAGCTCAAACCCGTGATCTACCAGACCACGGACAAAGGCGACAAACAGACCATCGAAGGCCATTACGTCCTTGATCATCAGCAAGTCGCGTTTGCTGTGGGCGACTATGACCACAGCCGCCGGCTGGTCATCGATCCAGTCTTGGCTTATTCCACCTACCTGGGCGGCAGCGGCGGCGACGAAGCCAACGCCATCGCCGTGGACAACGCTGGCAACGCCTATGTCGCGGGTGAAACGACCTCGACCGACTTTCCCACTGCCAGCCCGCTGCAAGGAGCGAACGCGGGCGGCAGTACATTTGGTGGCGATGTGTTCGTCAGCAAGCTCAACGCCGCTGGCAGTGCGCTGGTGTATTCCACCTATCTGGGCGGCAGCGGCGCCGACGTGGCCTATGCTATCGCGGTGGACAGCACCGGCAATGCCTACGTCGCAGGAGAGACGTCCTCGATCAACTTCCCCACCGTCAGCCCGCTGCAGAGCGCGTACGCGTTTGGCTTCGATGGCTTCGTCGCAAAACTCAACGCCGCCGGCAGCGCACTCGTATATTCGACCTATCTCGGTGGTGGCAGCGACGACCAAGCCTTCGCCATCGCCGTGGATAGCGCCGGCAACGCCTACGTCGCCGGATACACATACTCAACCGACTTTCCTACCGCGAACCCGCTGCGGAGCGCGAATGCGGGTCGTGAGGATGCGTTCGTCAGCAAGCTCAACGTCGCCGGCAGTGCGCTGGTGTATTCGACCTATCTGGGCGGCAGCGGACACGACGAAGCATTCGCCATCGCCGTGGATGGCGCCGGCAACGTCTATGTCGCTGGATACACAACTTCGACAGATTTTCCGACCGCCGGCCCACTGCAGAACGCGAACGCGGGGGGCAATGACGATGCTTTCGTGGCCAAGCTCAACGCCGCCGGCAGCGCGCTCGTATATTCGACCTACCTCGGCGGCAGCGGCGACGATCTAGCCTATGCCATCGCCGTGGATAGTGCCGGCAACGCCTATGTCGCCGGATACACAACATCGACTGACTTTCCCACTGCCAGCCCACTGCAGAGTGCAAACGCGGGAGGCAGTGGCGATGCGTACATCAGCAAGCTCAACGCCGCCGGCAGCGCGTTGGTGTATTCCACCTATCTGGGCGGCGGCGACACCGACTTTGCCAAGGCCATCGCCGTGGATGGAGCCGGCAATGCCTACATTGCGGGGTTTACGTACTCGACCGACTTTCCCATTGCCAGCCCACTGCAGAGTGCAAACGCGGGAGGCAGCGGCGATGCGTACATCAGCAAGCTCAACGCCGCCGGTAGCGCCCTGTCGTATTCCACCTATCTGGGCGGCAGCGACAGCGACTCTGCGGAAGCCATCGCCGTGGATAATGCCGGCAACGCCTATGTCGCGGGGTCTACGCACTCAACCGACTTTCCCACCGCCAGCCCGCTGCAGAGTGCAAACGCGGGGGGTGGTGGCGATGCATTCGTCAGCAAGATCATGGTGGCCGCCTCAACCCCGACCATGCAACTGACCATGTCGCCTTCGTTCTTTATCAGGCTGGGAAAGAGTGTGACGCTAACGTGGTCCACTCAAAATGCGACGGACTGTACGGCAAGTGGCAACTGGAGCGGCAGTGAACCTGCCAATGGAAGCGATACATTGACGCCGACCGCGACCGGGGCAAACAGATACACCCTGATCTGTACAGGGCCCGATGGCACTGTTGCGACAACCCAACGTCTTTGGGTGTTCCGCTAGAGCCCGTTAGCACCAACTTTGGTCGCAGCGTTGCTGCAACGCGGTATGGGCTTTCGACTGTCGGAAGGGGTGGCGCTACGCCGGTCTGACATCGATAGTGACGAAGGACGCTGCTGCTACTTGCAGTGGAGCACGACGGTGGCAATTCACCACCGTCGTGCTCCAAAGCAGCAGCGAATCTGACAGGGCGTCAGTTGACCGAAAACCCCAGATTATTGACATAGAACGAGGTGCTGTTGTCAGTTCCCCATTGGAAGTAGGATTTATAGAATCCCGTGCGACGGTAGTTTATCGTCTCGCTGGAAACGCTAGTGCTGCCGCTGATTCCGGGCCCGGCAATGGTGAAAGTACCAACGCTGCTCTGCTGGTTATAGCCAACGATGTAGGTTCCTGCCGGGATCCCAGTGCCCGTGATGAAGCCGCCCGCATCAAGCGCCACACCCGAGCTGATCGACGCAACGGTCAGCGTCGTCCCTGAAATCGAACCGACGAACGTTCCATTGCCAATGTGAAGATCGGACAGGGGGATCTTGAATCTCACCCACTGACCGATGACCGGTGTGCCGTATGACCAGACATTCACGCTCTGAAACGGAAACACGTCGCCAGGCGGAAGGCGGGTGGCAATAGCAACGTTCAACGGATTCGTAAGGTAGTGGCTATCCGTAACCTTGATATCCATCGTGTAGTACTTGAACGCGCCCAATTCGAGATC
>CAZOOK010000009.1:0-146805 GCA_964581385.1 uncultured Salinisphaerales bacterium | reverse complement strand
ACAGCCAGCGCGCTGTAACTCTTAAACTTTTTCACGCAGTTCTCCCATTGGATGAGCTGTACAAAATTTCTGCGCCCATGGCCTTGCCCTCTTCGACAAATTGCAAACTGATCGGCTGTCAGGCAATGGACTCAGCAACTGAAACAAATACTTGGCGGCGGCGCATGATCCGCAAAACACGTTACAAATATATGAATTTTTTATTGCAGTTTAATTTCAATGCACCTCTACAAGACCGCTCCAGCAATCGCGGCTTATGGCCGCCGAGTACTCCACGAATTCAATTTAAGAATATGATATTTAATGGTATTTTCATTATTCATTTTTCGTCTGCCAACCTATTCTATTCAGCCTTATATATATTTAAAAATAACAAAATGTCACTTTAATATGATCAAATTGTTATAAGGACTCCGGACTTAGTTTCGACTTGCCTTACCTGGACCGGCGCGGAAAGGCTTATTTCGGATGGTTAGAACTGAAGCGATAGCGCAGCACCTTAAGTTGATCGGTACTCAGGCTTAATCGACTAGCATGTCGCTGAAGTGACCGCGACTGTTTTTTTCCTCTCCAACTCAATGACACTTTGGTCGTCTTGTGCGGCGGCGCTTCTGCATCTTAGAGTGACTCTGCGACCGGCAAACACAGCGCGTCCGCAATTTACAGTTATCAGCGAATACTCGAAATAAAATAATTGAGACGGTGCAGGATGAGAGAGATGGATAGACGGTGGTTCGCGCGGGCCGCCGCGCCGGTCGTTTCCGTCGTTATATCGGTGTCGGCTTGCAGCAGCAGTAGCAAACCGAATATTGACAACGGCAACAGCGGCGGCGGTCCCACCACGACGCTCGGCACCCGCGCCAGCGTGAACCAGCTCAACCCGCCGATCACAGACAACGCCAATGCCACCTGGGCCGATTATTCGCGGCCTGAGGATTACCCCAAGGTCGCAAGGCTGCCGCTGCAGTTCATCACTCTTACTTCTGCAGCCGGCGAAAATGCCGGCAAGAAGCTGGGCGTACTGGTATCCGTGCCTGCGGACGCCTCCGGCACCCCCGCCACCGATACCTTCCCAGCGATCCTCACGCAAACCGCCTACCGCATCGATCTCGGCGCCGCCAGTTCGCTGGTGCTGCCTTTCGGCACCACGCTCGCGATCGGCGGCACGGACGACATGATGATCAAGCGCGGCTATGTGACCGTGGCGGTCGACATCCTCGGGTCCGGCGTATCGGACGGCGAAGAGCATCTACTCGATGACGCCGAGCAGGAAGCCTATGGCGAAGCGGTGGACTGGGTCACTCAGCAATCCTGGTCCAACGGCACGGTAGGCGTGGCCGGCACTTCCTACCTCGGCATCAGCGCGCTATTCACCGCCGAACAGCACCGATCAGCAGTCAAGGCGGCGTTCGTACAGGTGCCCATGGGCGATGCCTGGCGCGATGTCCTCGGCACCGGCGGGTTGTTCAATGGTTTGTTCATTTCCATCTGGCTGCCGCTGACGCAGGGACTGAGCGTGCAAAATGCTCACGCCATCGCGACTTATCCGCAGTACGCGGCGCAGATCACCGCAGCCAACCAGGAGCACATTGACACCGTCAACGATTTCTTCATCCCGTTGATCAACAGTACGCTGCAAGGTGTCGCCGGCTACAGCACGGACGACGGCGATTTCTGGAGCCAGCGGTCGCCAATCGAGCATGCGTCCGACATCCAGGTACCCACCTTCATCATTGGCGGCACCCACGATATCTTCCAGCGCGGTGAGCCGCTGCTGTATGAGCAGCTGAAGCGCAACGTCACCACCAAGCTGGCGATCCTGCCGGGAGACCATGTGCAGATCGTTTCCGGCGCATTGCTGGGCGCCAATGCGCCCGGCGAGGACGGACCGCCTCCGTCCGCAGGCCTGTTGCTGCAGTGGTTCGACAAATATTTGAAAGACATGGACACCGGTGCGGAGAAGCTGCCCAACGTCACGCAGTACATTGATGGTTACGGCGAAAACGGTGCGGCGCGCTATGCGAGCACCACCGACTGGCCGCATCCGCTGGCGACACCGCGGCGTCTGTATCTGCACGGCGATATGACGTTGTCGGATCAGCTGCCAACCAGCGGCGAAACAACACACACGATGGCTGAGCCTGATGCGCCGAGTCTGAGCGTGTCCACCGCCAGCAACGGCACCATCCTCGCTCTGAAGGACACGCCCGTCGATGGAAGCGAATGCTCCATCAGCTATCAGCAATGGACGCTCGGCTTGTCCGTCACCCGCCCCTGCTTTAGCGACGACTCTCAAGTTGAAAGCGCGCAGCAGTCCCTCAACTACGAAACCCCTGTGGCGACCGACGATCTCTACATCAACGGGCCGATCGAGGCGGATATCTGGATGTCGAGCAGCGTCACCACCGCCGCAGTGTCGGTGCGCCTTGACGATGTCGCACCCGACGGCAGCGCAACGCCGCTCAGCGATGGCCTCATGTCTGCGGCCTATCGCGCAGTCGATACCACGCGCTCGCGTTATCTGCAGGGCGTCATGATCCAACCCTGGCACCTTTTCACCGTTGACTCAGCGCTACCGGTAGTGCCGGGTGAAGCCATGCTCGTGCCGGTTGAAATCTTCCCCGCCGCGGCGCTGATCCGCGTTGGCCACAAGCTGCGTGTCGCCATCAGCGCCAGTAACCAAGCACAAGGCATCTGGATGCAGCCGCAGCAATCCGCTGTCGCTGGCGGGATCAGTACGATTTACAACGATCCGGACCATCCTTCGAGTCTGGTTCTGCCGATCGTGCCGACGAGTGCTTTGAGTGGACTTTAGAACCCGCTAACAAACGCTTTGATCGCTGCGCTGCTGCCACCAAGGGCTTCTGGGCGCTGTATCCGCCCGCTGCCGCGCAACACCGGATTGGCGAAGATGGGACGGAAGCGCAATCCGACTTACCGGCGCATACGTCCCGCCTGCCATCCCGGCGGTTACACTATGGCGATACCCGATCGCCTATCCCATGAGCAAGAAAACCAGTCCTGCGAGCGCGGAAACCATACCAGCAGCGGATGCGCCCGCTGACCCCGTCTCGCGCTTCGAAAGCTCCCTTACGGAACTGGAAGGCATCGTTGCGCGCATGGAGCATGGCGATCTGCCACTCGATGAATCGTTGCGCCTGTTCGAGCGCGGCATGATCCTGACCCGCGAATGCCGCCAGTCACTGGAAACAGCGGAACTGCGCGTGCGTGACCTGCTCGCCGAAGAAAACGATAAATCCTCTCCCGATTCCGATTCCTGAGTTCTGCCTTGACCAATATCCCGTACGGCGCCGACTTCGGTTCGCGCGTCCCCGACTATTTGCAGCGCCTGACCCGGGCGCTTGACGCCCGCCTCGCACCCGCCGACGAAGATCCCGCGCGCCTGCACGCAGCGATGCGTTATGCCTGCGATGGCGGCAAGCGCCTGCGCGCGCTGCTGGTTTACGCAGCCGGTGAAGCGCTCGGCGTACCGGCCGCTGCACTCGATGCCTCAGCCTGCGCTGTCGAGCTGATACACGCCTACTCGCTGGTTCACGATGATCTGCCAGCGATGGACGACGACGATCTTCGCCGCGGCCAGCCGACCGTGCACAAAGCTTATGACGAAGCCACCGCCATTCTGGCCGGCGACGCATTGCAGACCCTTGCGTTTGAGATACTGACCGCAGACGACGGCGTGACCTCGCCGGGGCAGCGGCTGCAAATGGTGCGAGTGCTTGCCGCGGCGTCGGGCTCGCGTGGCATGGCCGGTGGACAGGCCGTAGACATCGAATCCGCAGGCAAGAAGATTTCGCTGGAGCGCCTGCAATCACTGCACGCACGCAAAACGGGCGCGTTGATTCTGGCGAGCCTGCGGCTGGCTGCCTGCGCCGCGAATGCAACGCCGACACAGACCGAAGCGCTGGATACGTACGGCCGCCGCATCGGGCTCGCATTTCAGATCCAGGATGACGTGCTCGACGAAACCGCGAGCACGGAAACGCTCGGTAAAACCGCCGGCAAAGATCTCGCACAGGAAAAATCGACGTATCCGTCGCTGCTCGGCCTCGAAGGCGCGCGGAAAAGGGCAAGCGAGCTATTCAATGAAGCACGTCAAGTGCTGAAGCACCTGCCGGACGGCGCGCTTCAGCTGGCGTGGCTGGCGGATTTCATTCAACGGCGGGATCACTGACAGAAGCGACGACGGAATGACCGCTAATCCGCTAAACCGCAGCGAGCTCTTCTTCATCCACTTGCTTGGATGATGGTTGTGCAAAACTGAATACATTGGCTGCCAGGAGGCGTTCGCTAATTTGTTCTGAAGCTTGCGAATAGTCATGATCAAACGGATGAAAATCGCGGCGCAGGTAGTCGAAATACAAATGATTAATCATTTGCTTGGCCATCCCGTGCGCACCCGGCTCCGTGCCCCACATGGTTCTCCAGCCTTTTTTCAACACCGGCCACCGCAAATTGCCGGTTTTAAATAGCAATGTAAATTGAATCAAAAACAAAACGCTGAAGAAGAGAAAGCTGCCGACAATAAAATAAAACGCGCGATAGAAATGGCCGCCGCCGATCGCTTTGTAAACATCCATCGCCACGGCGCGGTGTTCCGCCTCTTCCAAACCATGCCATTGCCAAATATCACGCATGGTGGGACTCATGCCGTTCATTAACCTGGTATTTGTCAATACGGCATCTGCAAAGCGAGCAGTGAAATGTTCGATCGCCATGGTCACGGCCAGTTGAGCTTTGTGGGTCAACACCTTTCGAAAGAATTCAATTCCCCAATGTGCCTGTGCCGCGGCTTTCTCCATTGGATAGCCTTGTTTTAAAAACCACTCATTCATTTGAACATGCGCACGCGAGTGACGTGCTTCCTGACGAATGAAGCCTTTGATATGTTCACGAAGCAATGGGGAGTCGGCTTTGCGCTCGTAATAACGGATCGAATCGATCAAAAAGCGTTCGCCTTCCGTAAAAGTGGCCGACAAGCTGGCGAAAAACGTACTGGTGACGGGATCTCCCGCCCAGTTTTGCTCACCCGAGCAATCTTCCAATACGCTGTTCAGCTGACGCGGCACTATTTCTAAATCGACTGGCGTTGCCATGGGGTCTTCCTGCCTATTGATCTGTCCATGAATAATGACCTTATCACAAGGTTACCCGGAGATTAGAGCGTGTTACGCATTTTTCACGATGCGCTTCAGGCTCCTATGCGCAAGCAAATCGATCTTAGCCCCGGAGTCTCTCAATACCACTCGAACAGGCCCGCAAACCGCCACCACAATCTGGCGATCGGGGAGTCGTACTGACGGTTGCCATTCGCGTCCCAGATTCTCCAGGAGAGTATCGCCAGCAGCAGATATTCCCCGCCCACGAATGCACAAACGCCGAGACGCAGGTTGGGGTCGTCGATGCGATCACCCTGAAACCAGTACCACGCGAAAGCCGCGATATTGAAAAGAACGCCATAGCAGAACCACAGCTCGAAACGCTTGCTCCATACCAGGATACTCGGCGTTTTTGGATTAAAGACGACATTGCCCATTGCTACGTCCAATAGTTCGTTGCGGTCATTTTATTGGGTTTTACCGATAATGTCGGCATGAACGAGACCACCCCATATGCCGTGCTCGGCAAGATCGACGATCCGACAGCACTGCGCGCCCTGCCACACGCCGAGCTACGGCGTCTGGCACAGGAGATGCGTCGCAACCTGATCGAGACGATGGCGCGCAATGGCGGCCACTTCGCGGCGAGCCTGGGGACAGTCGAGCTAACGATTGCCCTGCACCGGACGTTCGACACGCCGCGTGATCGCCTGATCTGGGACATCGGCCATCAGACGCATCCGCACAAGATGCTGACCGGCCGCCGCACGGGACTGGAGATGCAGCGACGGGTACACGGCCTGGCACCATTCCTGAGTCGCGCCGAAAGCGAGTACGACGCTTTCGGCGCCGGGCATGCCGGCACTTCACTCTCGGCCGCGGCTGGCATGGCCGCCGCCGCGCGGCTCAAGCAAGAGCATAGACGAGTGGTCGCGGTGATCGGCGATGGTGGGCTTACGACCGGCATGGCTTTCGAAGCGCTCAATCACATCGGCGCGAGCGCAGAAGATCTGCTGGTTATCGTCAACGACAACGGCATGAGCATCTCAGAAAACGTCGGTGCGCTCCGCGGACGAGCGAATCTGGGCGATTTTTTCAACGCACTTGGCTTCACCTATGATGGCCCGATCGATGGCCACGATCTCGACACATTGCTGGACACGCTTGAGCGCTTGCGAGATACCGAAGGCCCGCGCGTATTGCACGTCGTCACCGTCAAGGGCAAGGGCTATGCTCCTGCCGAACTCGACCCGATTGCCTACCACGGCGTGACTCGTTTCGATCCGGTCACTGGTACGTTTGCAACACCCGGCGGCACAGCAGTCCCGACCTATTCGCGCATCTTCGGCGACTGGCTTTGCGCAGCGGCCGCGCGTGATCCACGCATCGTCGCGATCACGCCGGCAATGCGCGAAGGTTCCGGATTGGTTGAATTCGCGAAACGTTTTCCCGATCGCTTTTTCGACGTCGGTATTGCCGAGCAGCACGCAGTGACGCTCGCCGCCGGTATGGCCTGCGAAGGACTGCGCCCGGTCGTGGCGATCTACTCAACATTCCTGCAACGCGGCTACGACCAGCTCATCCACGATCTCGCGATTCAGAACCTGCCGGTGCTGTTTGCTATCGACCGCGCGGGCCTCGTCGGGCCCGACGGTGCGACGCACCATGGCGCCTTCGATCTCGCCTTTCTGCGTTGCGTTCCGAATCTCGTGGTGATGACACCGAGCGATAGCCATGAATGCCAGCGCATGCTGGACCTGGCCCTGGAATGTGACGGCCCCGCCGCCGTGCGCTATCCGCGCGGCAGTGCGAGTCTTGCGCTCGCCGCCGCGGAACCACTGTCCGCCGGCAACAGCCGCATCATCCGCGAATCGCGTACCCGCCGCGGTCCGCGCGTGGCATTGCTGGCTTTTGGCGAATTGCTGCATGCAGCGCTGCAGATCGCCGAAATTCTCGACGCCACCGTGGTCGATATGCGCTACGTCAAACCGCTCGACGACCATCGCATCGCCCAGCTCGCCGGCCATCACGAACTGCTGATCACCATCGAAGATGGCGTGCTGGCCGGCGGTGCCGGCAGCGCCGTAGGCGAATCGTTGTCGGCGCAAGGCTTATGCGTTCCTCTGTTGGAACTCGGTTTGCCGGATCGCTTCGTCCAGCACGGCTCGCGCGATGAATTGCTTGCCCAGTGCGGTCTCGATCCGGCGGGTCTGCTGCGTTCGGTGCAGAAATACCTGCGAATGCTGGAAAAAGAAAGCGAACCCATTCATCAGGCACCATCCGCCGCGCCAAAAATCGGTGAAAAGTGAATCCGGTGCTGCAATGATGTACTCAACTGCATCCAAACTGTGACGCACGTCACACTTGCGCCCTTACATCGTTTGGAACGACCCTACCCTTGGGCTATAGTCGTTCAAATATAAAAATCATGCAGTTATGGGATTTTGGGGGTATGCGCCGCTGCCCGCCGATCTTGTGGGGATCTATGCGGTTACTGCTGAGCAAGTCGTGTTTCATTGCTACCACCGCCCTCATGCTCGGGGGGGGAGTGCCAATGGCCATGGCTGCCGCTCCGCCGACGCCCGGCAGCATCGGCGACACGCTCAGGCTGTCGCGGCTGCTCAAAGCACTGGAAGCGGCGCCGGACGTATCGAAAGCCGGACAAACCGCGACACCGGCGGCCGAATCTGATGAAGCGCAGATCACTGTTACCCATTTCACGTTGGTAGGCAACACCCTGTTCACGGCACAACAACTCGAACCCCTGCTCACCGATTTCATCGGCAAACCGATCACGCTCGCGCAACTCTACGAAGCCGCCGACAGGATCACCGACTACTACGTTCACAGCGGCTACACACTGAGCAGCGCGACGGTGCCCGCGCAAACTGTGAGCGACGGCGAGGTGACGCTGCGCATCATTGAAGGCCGGATTGGCCGCATTGCGTTCGAAAACAACGACGACTATTCGGACCGGCGGCTGCTAAGCTTTATGAAGCGCACGCATCCGGATGCGATCTATCGCAGCAGCGATCTTCAGTGCGATTTGTTCGCACTCAACGATCTGCCGGGCCTGAAGACGCGCGCAGTGCTGACGCCCGGAGCGGACTTCGGCTCCAGCGATATCACGGTGAAAACCGGCGAAAAGTATTTCAGCGTCGACGCCGGCGTCGACAACTACGGCCGCCGGGATGTCGGCGAATATCGCTATTCGCTGGGAATGACGCTGAACAACCCGGGACGCATCGGCGACCAAGTGCAACTGTCCCTTCTGCACTCGAACACTGATCGTTTGAACTACGGCAGCGCCGCCTACAACCTGCCGCTCGGCACCAATGGCTGGCGTCTCGCCGCCAGCTACGGTCGCGCACTCTTCAGCGTCGACTATCCGTTCTATACCACCGGCAAGAACGAGAACGGCAGTGTGGAGGCGGACAAAACGTGGCTGCACACCGCTGCCAACGTTCTGTCCACTTCCGGCGGATGGATGTTTACCGACGCCAATGCCGATCTTTCGGGTTTACCCATTTCCGACACCGGTGTCCATCTGGTGACGCTCGGCGTCAACGCATCGCACGCGTGGAATAACGGTGCGATCAGCCAGATCGTCGGCGGCATTCATACTGATTTCCGGCAGGCGACGCCCACCAACGGCAACCATGAACGCTTCAGAGGTGAAATCGACGTTCAGCACTTGCAGCCGCTGCCGGCGAAATTTCAGATCCTCGGGGAATTCGACGACGTCTACTCTCCGGACCCGCTCGCGGATACGGAACAGATGTCAGTCGGCGGACCCACCACGGTCCGCGGCTTTCCGCCGACCGAGGTGCGCGGCGACCGTGGCTGGTACGGCAAAGCGACGCTGAAGCGTCCGCTCCAATTCGGACCGGTCCGGCTCACTCCGCGCGCGTTCGCGGATACCGGGGTGGTCAGCATTCTCAACCATCTGCCGGGCGACAAGAGCCGGGACAGCTTGTCTGGTGCCGGCGCCGGCGCTGACGTCGATTACCGCCAGTACAGCCTTCATGTCGACTGGGCCTGCCCGCTCGATAGCACACCGGTCAGCGATGGACGCGACGACGGACGCGTCTATGTGTCGCTGTCGGCCGCTTTTTGAGGTATTGCCATGTTGCGAACGAACTGCCTGCTTCCCATCCCCGCGGCGCTGCACCGCAGTGTCGTCGGTACGATCGCGCTGCTACCCGGCATCGCTTTCGGCAATCCGCTTGGCGGACAGGTCGTCGGCGGACAAGCCACGATCGCCAATCCGGCCGCGAACGGCACCGTCGTCAACCAATCGAGCGCATCGGCAATCATCAACTGGCAGAGCTTCAACGTCGCCGGCAACGAATACGTGCGCTTCGTGCAGCCGTCGTCGAGTGCAGTCATCCTCAATCGCGTCATCGGCGGATCACCCTCTTCCATCTTCGGCTCGATCAACGCGAACGGACGCGTGTTTCTCGTCAATCCGCAGGGGATGCTGTTCGCGCCGGGCGCACAGGTGGACGTCGGCGCGCTGGTCGCTTCGACGATGGACATTCGCAACGAGGATTTCCTCGCGGGCCGCTATGTGTTCTCCGGAGCGGGCGCGCCGGGCGCTGCGATTGTCAATGGCGGCAGTATCCGTACGGCCGATGGTGGTTTTGCCGTGCTGGCCGGCGATTACGTCGAGAACACCGGCGTCATCGAGGCGAATCTCGGACAGATCGTACTCGCGAGCGGTTCGGCACTGACGCTCGATATGAATAGCGGCGGATTGGTCAGCTACGCGATCGACGGCTCGGCATTCTCGGCCCATGCCGGCGTCAATAACGCAGGACAAATTCTCGCCGACGGCGGCCGCGTCGTCATGACCGCTCGCGTGGGGCAGGATCTGATCGGCACCGCGGTCAACAACAGCGGCCTCGTGCGCGCGCGCGGCATCGTTGCGCACGGCGGGACGATCGAGCTGACCGCAACCGGCGGCGATATTGCTGACAGCGGCACACTCGACGCCGGCAGCACAGCCGGCAACGGCGGCAATATCGATATCCATAGCGATCGCGATATCGACATCCAGCCGGGCGCGCAAATTCTCGCCGACGGCACGACGCACGGCGGCAGCGTAACCGTGATCGCCGACGGCGCATTGAGCACCCGTCCCGACTCGCTGATCGCCGCGCGCGCCACCGACTCCGGTGGGCAAGGCGGCTTCGCGGAACTGTCCGGTCACCAGAACCTCACCGTGCGCGGCGATCTCGAACTCGGCGCCGGCGGCAACGTGGTGATCGATCCGGAGAATCTCACCATCGCCGATGGCAGCGGCATCAACAACCCGGGCGCGACCAACGCAACCGTGTACGAGCAATTCGTCGAAACCCAGCTGCGCAACAACAAATCAACATTGACGCTGCTGGCGACCAAATCGGTCACGCTGGATGCGCTCACCGACGGCGCGCTCGATGGCCGCAACAACGGCAATGGTGGCAGCCTGCACATCGGAGTCGGCACGCTCCAATCGGACGGCACGGTCGCAGGCCTCGGCGGATCCGTCACATTTCAGAATCCGGCCAACAGCATCCTCATCGACGGTGATCTGGATATGCCGAACGGCAGCTTCACGGCGGCGGGCACCACCCACATCGGCAACCTGAGCGCACGCAGCCTGTTCTTGGTGGCCGGCAGGGATATTTCGGTCGGTAACATTTCCACGACGGCATCGAACCCGTCGCTGACGACCCCGGTATCGGCGGGGGTGGTTATTACTTCCAGTCTCGGTAGCATCACGGCCGGCAATATCACTACTGTCGGCACCAGCGGCGGCAGTGACGTCGACGCACATGTGGCGCTGTTAGCGGCTGCTGGCGTCCATGCCGGCGCAATCACTACCAGCGCTTCGATCACCCGCCCAGGCGGCACTGGCGGCCCCGATGGCAAGAGCCCGCCGACGGCCACGGCGGAGGTCGACCTCATACCGAATGGCGGAGACTTCCAAGACCCGAATGGCGGAGGAGTCGAATTAGTTCCCGCGCTTGGCGGCGATGTCGTCGTCACCGGCACTATCTCGACCCATGCGACGAGCGCCGCAACGAGCGCCCCTGCGAAGGGCACCGATGCATTAGTGGCGGTAGGCAACACCAACGGCAAAGTCAATGTGGCCGATATACAGACTTCCGCGTCCGGTCCCGGTGAGACTTCGGAGATCCTGTTGAACAGCAGCGGCCAAGATATCACCGCAGGCGCATTAAGCGTCACCAACGCAGCCGACGGCATTACCGTCAACAGCCGCAACCCGGGAACCGGTGCCTCCGGCGATATCCGGATCGGTAGTATCGGTGCAACCGGAAGAGTGCCGAGTTCGATCACCGTGCTATCGAAGCGCTCACTGTCGTTCGGTTCCGCCGGCAATGCCGTGACCTCGCCGATGGCAGGAAACATCGATATCGAAGTCTCGGAGGCGAATCTGGCCTTCAATACGGTCACGGCAACCAGCGGCAGTATCACCCTGGCCAACGCCGGCGGCGATCTTTCGCTCGATACGCTGAACAGCAACCATTCCGCCACGCTGCAAGCAAGCGGCAAAGTTACACTCACCGGCACAGCCACTGTCGGCAACGGTGGCACTGGCGGCCTGTCGATCAGCGCCGGCACCGGCGTCACTGCCAGTGACATCGTCAGCAACAGTTCAATCGCCGGCAGCGGAAACAAACTTGCAATTACCGCCTCGACGGGTGATGTCGTTCTGGGGAATGTCACGACGCGCGGCGGCGTCGGCGCCGGCCTCTCGGTTGTCGCGCACAAAGGGAATCTGACTGCCGGCAATATCACCGCCGATTCGATGTCACTGCAGACCGGACTCGGCAACCTCAGCGCCGGCACGCTGATCGCGAGCAGCGGCGATATCACTGTTTCCGGCAACGGAGGCGCTGTAAACGTCGGTGATGTAACTGCCAACGGCACAACGACGCTCGCGATCTCCGGGGCCGGCAGCACGATCGCGTACGGCAACGTCAACGGCAAGGACACATCCATCACCAGCGATGCTGATCTGGCGCTCGTCGACACTTTGCACACCATCAGTGCCAGCCAGACGCTGTCGATTCAGTCGGGTGGCGCGCTGACCATCGGTGGCGTCAATCTGTATGGCGCGACGGTCAAGCTGACCGCTCCCGGCGATCTGACGCTGAATGGAACACTGGTTCACGGTGGTAATTCGCCGCCAACCACCGACGGCGCGATTTTCTCCGGCGCGAACATACATCTCGGCAGTGGCACAACGATCGAAGGCGGCACCAGCACTAACATCTATGCGGCGGGCGTGTCGATGACCGCCGTCTCGGGCAGCATCGATTCGGCGGCGAGTGTCACCATCCATGGTAATTCGCTGTCGGTGCGCGCCGCGCAAAACATCGATTTGAGCAACGCTGCGCTGAACATTGACAGCGGCACCGCCGATTTCGGCGAAGATCTGACCATGATCGGCGCGCTGCGTGCGCGCGCACCGAATCTGCGGCCGTCCAGCGCTGGACCTGACGCGTCGTTCGCCGCGGGCGGAACCATCACCATCGGCACGCTCGATGTGGCCGGCAACTATGTCTTCGCGCAGACGCCAAGCATCGACAACCTGCACTTCAACGTGCCGGTCAACGCCGCAACGGGAGGCGGCGCGCTGCTGAACTACCTGCCAACAAATACGGCCGACACACTGCAAATCGCGTCGGTGTCGCTGCCGGCCGGATTCTCCACCATCGCGTACGGCGGCACGCCGCAGACCGGCAATATCACTGTCGACAACAACATCGCGGTAAGCCCATCAAGCGGCAACGTGGTGATCGATACCCGCAGATATATTGTTTACCCATCGCCGCTAAGCACCAACGGCGAGGTCGTACTAATCGGTCACGTCGTCAATGAACTGCCGCCCCCGCGCGGCGACGTTCCGGTGCTGCCGCCGAACTACCTGCCCGCGCCTGGCGATCTTGGCGACCAACACAGTAGCGGCGACGCGAATGATGACGGCGTCAATGATGCCAACGCAGGACGAATCGACGTCCACACCGTTCCGGTCGCGGCAAATACCTGCGATTGAAAAGGAGCACCCCATGAAATCCATGAATTGTTTTCTTCTGTGCACGGCAGCACTGCTGCTGTTTAATCTGTACGGCATTGCGATCGCCGCGCCGCCCCCCGCGGCCTACGTCACCCTGCTCAAAGGCGAAGGAACCGCCGCCACCAGCGATGGTACGGTTCGCGCGCTAGCGCACGGCTATGCCGTCTATTCCGGCGACACCGTCAGCACTGGACCAGCAACGATCCTCGGCCTGAAGTTCTCGGACGGCGGCCTGGTCGTGCTACGGCCCGGCAGCCGCTTCCGGATTGCGGATTTCCAGGACACGCATAACAACCTCGCCTCATGGAACACGGCGGCGTCCGCCGCACCGGCTGCCGCCATGCCGGACGACTCGAATTCGCGCGCTTTCTTCGAACTGTTGAAGGGCGGATTTCGAGCGGTCAGTGGTGGCATCGGTAAAGCTCACCATCAGCAATATCGGATACAGACGCCGGTCGCGACGGTCGGCGTGCGGGGTACCGATTACGTCGCCGTGATCTGCGACGCCGCCTGCGCAAAAGATCCGGTGATCGCGGCTGCACTGCCGTCCGGCGCACATGCGGAAGGCGGATTGGTTGCCGGCGTTGTTCACGGACGCATCGCAGTGGGAAATAAGCAGTTATGCCCCGATCAGCTGCAAAAGAACGACAGCAGCAACAGCTGCACCGAAATCAGCGCGGGCCAGTACCTCCTGACCACCGCCGAAGGCCAGGAACTTGCGCTGAGTAGAGAACCGACATTCCTGCGCGTCGATCCACTACCGGATCCGAAGTCTTGCGCGGATTAGCCCCAACTAATCCGGCGAGACGCTGCGATCCATGAGAAACGAGCCATGACCCCTGTTTTAAGAGCAGGCTTATATGCATCGATGCTGACCTCCGCGTCGGTTTGGGCGGCATCATCGCCACCGTCGGCCGGCTGCTGGATGGCGCACTGTGGTCCGCAATTGTCGGGGCAGACGCAATCGATCGTCCCGTCGAGCGGCGCTGCTTATAAAGCCATCCGGCAAGGTTTCGGAAGCGGAACTGGATTGGGGTGCTCAGCCAATCAGAATGTCGGAATCGGAGCATCGAAAACCAGTATGGTTGCTTGTACATTCAGCGGCGGCGGCACGAGCACCGCGCCGATCAATCTGCGCGTCTATGACGGCGACGGCAACGAACTGTTTAACGACGCCTCGTCGTTGCTGGATAGTTTTGCATGGGGCTCGGCACCGATCGTTTTCAACAACGGGACCGTGCTTGCCGTCGATGACAACTACATCGCGATCTTCAAGGCGGGCGCCACCAACAACATCCTCGGGAAACAGCGTCTGGTGAATGCCGCCGGCAAGCGGCTTGGAGGCATTCCGATCAGCCCGGTCATGGTCAACGACCACATTGTCCTGCTTGCAACGATCTGCAAAGCCAATGAAACCGCCTGTCCGGTGTCGACATGGGATATTTCCGGCACACCAACCCTGCTCGACTACGCGTTCGTCACCGCCACGGTGAAGGGAAGCACAGTGGCGTTCGAAACCGCGAACACACCCACTGTTGACCAGCAGAATTCAAGGGTTTACCTAGTCATGTCGGGCGTCTGCCCGCCCAAACAGGGCGGGTGCGCACAGGCTGGTTATGGCCGGCTGCAAGCGCTGGATATCGATGTGACCGGACACATCACCATTTCGGCGTGGCACTACGGTGACGGCGACAATCTCGCCAGCGACGCCGAATCGAGCCCGCTGCTCATCAAAAACAATAGCAATCAAAACCAGATCTTTTTTGATGCGCACGACAGCATCAACAGCGTGGGCTATTTCATTGGTGTAACCGACGGCGGCGGTATCACTCCCAGCGCGGTGTGGCAGCAGCCGTTCAACAAGTCACGTTTCGTAGCGGCCGCCGCGCGCGATTTGCGCAGCGATCTCCAGGACGGTTCCGGCACTTTCTGGATATTCCCGACCGATACCAGTATTACCAATCAGAATTGCACGACCCTCACACCGGGCGACACCACCACCCCGTACTTCAATTGTCTGATCCGTCTTCGTGCCTCCGACGGAAAGATCGTGCAGGGCGACGGCAAAAACAATCAGCCGTGGGTCGATTTGACTCCGATGGTCAGCGGCGATCCCGTCAATTTGCACTATGCGCCATCATCGACCATTAACGTATCGAAATCGAGCTCGGGCGACGTTGCCCTGACGCTTGGCGCATTCAACGGTTTTGGAAGCCGCCGGCCGGTGTACGTAACGTCAATTGACGTCACCCCGCCGCAAGGGCAACTGCTCTGGAAAGTCGCGATCGCCGCCAATCCTTCGATCGATTGGGCTGCCGGACAATTCCCGATCGCTGTGTCGCCGACGAAGACTTCCGCGTCGGGCAGCCCGGTTTATAGAACGGTGTTCTCGACGTTCAACAGTGGGCCGTTTTTTATTGGCCCTAATACGCCGGTCTTCTAAAGCCGGTAGATAGCAAGCCGGCCGGCCGCAAAAAAAACCGCGGCCGAAGCCGCGGTTTTGACCTACTCGAGACTACTTAGAGGGGACGAATCTTCGTCGCCTGCATGCCCTTGGGACCACGCGCGGCGACGTACTCGACGCGCTGACCCTCGGCGAGGCTCTTGAAGCCATCACCTTGGATCTCCTTGAAGTGGGCGAAGAGGTCTTCGCCACCATCTGTCGGCGTGATGAAGCCGAAGCCCTTGGCGTCGTTGAACCACTTCACGTTGCCGGTGGAAACATTGCTCATGAATACATTCCTATTGCGATTGAGAAAACGGGCAACCCGCCCGTAAATGGGCCAGCGATCAAGGACGCATCTTTGGAGATTACATGCTGCTGAATGAAAGCGGCGGGAAACCACGCTGATAACACTACTTGACACGACTGCGGGGCGGATAGTATGCCAACCCAGCGTGTTTGTCGAATCGACAATCGTCCAGGAACTTGAATGCGCTTATCTTCTTGCACTTTGCGGAGCGCAGCGGGGCGAAACCGGCGGGGCGTTTTAGCGCCTACCGACAATGATTTGGTCGTTGCGATCAGATCGCTGTCGGCAGGCCCTAAGCGATTTGATCGGTCCACACCTTAAAGCTCTCCAGCGTGTTCGCGCCGAACGCCGTACTGATGGCAACGTCCGCGGCGTCGCGGCCACGGGCGATCAGGATACGTCCGATGCGCGGCTGGTTGTTGCGCGCATCGAAGGTGTACCAAGTGCCACCCAGATACGCGTCGAACCAGCCAGAAAAATCCATTGGCGCATAGGGCGGCGGCATGCCGATATCACCGAGATAGCCGGTGCAATAGCGCGCCGGTATGTTCATGCAGCGGCAGAACGCAATCGCGAGGTGCGCGTAATCGCGGCACACGCCGGTTCGATCGGTATAAGCCTGCAGCGCAGTCTTGGTAGCACTGGCGTGCTGATAACCGAACACCAAATGGTTATGCACGAAATCGCAAATCGCCTGCACTCTTGCCCAGCCAAGCGGTGTTTTTGAAAACAAGTCCCAGGCCGCTTCGGAAAGCCGATCGGTCTCGCAATATCGACTGCCCAACAGGAATACCAGCGTCTCCTCCGGCAGGTTCTGAACTTCATGCTGACGGGCGTCATGCACCGTGACCTCGGGCAGGCCGGAGTCCTGCACGATGGCATCCGCCGACAATCGCAGCTTGCCCTTCGGTGCAACCAGACGGGTACACCAATTGCCGAACCCGTCGCGGTACGACGAGATCGGGACCGACGGATTGGTAATGAGGTGATCCGGCCGGATCAGATCGGAGGCCCGGCTGTAGTGGATATTCAACGTCAGAATCAGCGGCGTAGGCTTGGGAAAATCGTAGATCAGTTCGTAGCCTGCCCGGATTTGCATTGCTTCACCCTCGCTATAAAGAAGAGCGCGACACGCTCCACTGACTCGTACTGTTACTCGTCGGACTTAGCCTTTGACCGCCCTGATCGAGTTCTCGTTCAGCGAGGGAAGAAAAATGCCCCGGCCCCCGAATCAACCGTCGGTCAACATTCCCGCTGCCTGCTTCAGCAGGCTCGCAAGCCGTCCAGCCCAAGTCTTCTGCCCTGCTTCGTCAGCGATCAGGTCCTGGCGGATCTCTAGCCCAACATGCGCAATGCCGCGCGACTCGCCATGCAGCGGCAGGGTGTAGTCGCTGTCATCGTCGATCGCGTAGGGCTCGTTATCTCCTACCTGCAAGCGTTCATCCTTACGCAACAGCTTGAGCAGTGCGGCCGCTAGCCGCGCATCGTGGCGATACATCACCCCGATATGCCAGGGCCGGGACTCGCCGCGGTACGTTGGCGTAAAGCTATGCACCGCAACCAGCAGCGTTTGCCTGCGATCACGCTGCCGCTGGTCCAGAATCGTGCGCAGCTCATCGTGATAAGGCGTGAAGATCTCTCCCGTACGGGCGACGATTTCGGCCGGACTGAGGTGTTCGTTGCCACTTATTTGCCCCCACTCAGTGCGGCTCGGGATTGAATCGGATGCAGCGGGCGGTCGATTGCAGTCGATCACCAGGCGCGAATAATTCTGCATGATCAGAGTCGCGTCGAGCCTTTCGGCCAACAGCCTCGCCACGCCGGCTGCGCCAATGTCCCAGGCGATGTGACTGGACAATTCCGTCTCCGACAGACCCAGCGTACCCAGCGTCCGCGGAATCTGACGGCTGGCATGGTCGCAAGCCAGTATGAAATCCGAAGTCCCGCCTGGACGCTCCACCGTTACGGCCGATGGCTCGTCCTCCATCAGTAGACGCATCGTCGCGCCGTTCTTTGAGGGGGGATTTATTTTTTTGGTCATGGTGCTTGGCACGTTCAAAGTTGGTCACCGCGCGAAATCGAGCGTGCCCTCAGGCCCGTCGCGCAGACGCGATTCGGCCGGAGTATATGGATATACGCAACGGATACAGCAGGTTGTCGGGGGGCCATCGGATTGCGCCTGATTCACGCCAGCGCCGGCGTTCACCAGCATGCGCTTAATGCGCCGACCGTGCTTGGATCACGTGCGGCGGTCGAGACTTAGACGTCATCGAAGCGGATATTTTTTACCGCGGCCAGAATCTGAGCTCTCTGCGTCTCGCTCTCAAGCATCTGGCGCGCGACCCGCTCCTCGACTGCACGCTCGTCGCGGCTGATCGTTTCATTGGCCTTGCGCAGCCACTGCTTGATTCTGTCGACCGCGGCTTCGATCTCCACAACCTCACAGTTCAGGATCATCACATCCTGCTCAATGGTGACCGTCGGCTTTTGATTCCTGCTCAACTCGGAAAAACCCTTCTTCCAGGGCGACAGGGGAATCTCGGACAGCTTCAATCGAAATTGCAGTCCCGCCTCTTTCTGAATGGCGGGATGTTCCGGATCGAGCCAGCCCGCAAGCTTGATTAGCTGAGCCATGGCCGCTACTCCTGAAGACGGAGCATGAGTGTACGCGAATCAAATATTACCGGGCTGACGAACGACAAGCGCCTGTTAGTCGCGGAAATTCTCGAACTGCAGCGGCAGCTCAAAATCGCTCTTGCGCAGGAGCGCAATGGCAAGTTGCAAATCGTCACGTTTCTTGCCGCTGACCCGCAACTTGTCACCGTTGATTTGAGCATCAACCTTGAGTTTGGCCTCTTTGAGTTTGGCGATGATCTTTTTGGCCTGCGCCTGCTCAATCCCCTGCTTGATCGTAATCCTTTGTCGTGCTTCAGCGAGATTGCTCTCCACCTCGGCAAGATCCAGGCATCGCAAGTCGATGCCACGCTTGGCTAACCGAATGCGCAGGATGTCGAGCAACTGCTCCAGTTGATACTCGCTTGGCGCAAACTGCGTCACCACAAAATCTTCCAGCTCGAAGCGTGCGCCGGTGCCGCGCAGGTCATAGCGGTTTTCGAGATCGCGGTTGGCTTGGTCCACCGCGTTATCGAGTTCGTGCTTGTCAGCCTTTGAGACAATGTCGAATGAGGGCATGGCGTCGCCGGTGCAGCTTCATGTTCGTACAAGAGTATTGGCGTTTTTAAGCGCCTTTACCATAGACAAAACGGTGTCCTCCTTCCCAACGACTCGGACTGATCCACGAAATTATCGATCAACCGCTCACTTGAAGAACGCCGACACCCCAATTCCCATTGCAAGATCGGTGCTGCTGGAGGTAAGCCCCCAGTCGGCATAGAGATCCAACTGAACAATGGGCGTCACCATCCAGGTCAGGCCACCACCCGCGACCAGATCATCCGGCGACTGGTCGGCATAGGTGACGCCTGCTTCCAAAAATACAGCGACCGTGTCGATGACCGGAAAGCTGAAGCTCGGCGACAGCGTGTAACTGTTTTGTCCGTTGCCATGATCGAAGTCGGCATAGAAGCCAACTACGTGCGTATCGTTAAGATTCCAGCCCGCCGCGGTACCCAGAGAATACTGGGCCTGTCCGGCGGTGAACGGCGCTTTGCCGGTTGCGAATGAAACTCTGCCCAATGCCGCCCACGAGAAGCGGGAGGAGTTCGACGGAAGCGCTACTTTTAAGGCCAGACCGGTATCACCGTAACCCTCGTCAGAATTCGTTGTGTCCGCGCTGCTGGTGTCCAAATGATTGAACAAAGCCGTATCGATCTGCATTTCCAGATGTTCGCCCAGGCCTGCGCGGATGCGAGTCGTCGCTGCGTATAAAGTTGTCTTGGTGCCGTCACTGCTGTCACGCACGACATCAGGCAGACCCTGCTCCCAGGCGAAACTGCCTGCTGGAACAATACTTGTGGAAAACGCGATGCCGGGACGATCGAACCCAGGCGTATCGGCCAAAGCCGGGGCGGTGAACACCAACAGTACCGCGGTCATAAGGTGGGAGGATTTCATTTCGCGAAGAGCGCTTCCGAACGACCGCGTCGAAGAATGCCAGTCTGTCGGGCTCGAGGGAAATGAACAAGGCTCCCAACTTCCCGGCGACATCGATAAGCAGCGCTAATCCTGGCATCCTTTCCCGTTCGGTGACGGGTTGCCGTACTCTGTGCTCGATAAAGTAGACAAGGCGATTGCGATCCGCCGCCACCGAAGTGACTTGTCTGCGTTTCCGACAGCCCCGGAATTGGGTCGATGAGCAAATCAATCCATACCCGTCGCGCGCATCGAAGCAGGACCCTGGTATCCGGCCATGGTGCATCGCCGGTGTCACGCCACGGCCTCGCCCGCGCGCTTTCCAAACTCGGTGTGTGTTCACGCAGCCAAGCCGCGGCGATGGTCGTCGCCGGGCGCGTCGATGTAAACGGACACACTGAGCGCAACCCGGAACGACCCACCGACGCGAAGCATGAACGCATCACCGTCGATGGCGTCGATGTGCGAGCTGCAACACGAACGTACATCGTCCTCAACAAGCCGCGCGGCATCGTCGTCAGTGCCGACGACGAACGCGGTCGTGCCACGGTTTACGGCCTGCTCGAAGGTGCTGATCTACCATGGCTGGGGCCGGTCGGACGTCTCGATAAGGCCAGCGAGGGCCTGTTGCTGCTGAGCAACGACACGGTGTGGGCAGCGCGCATCACCGACCCGGCCGCGAAACTCGAAAAGACTTACCACGTGCAGGTCGCTGGCATTCCCGATGCCGCCACCCTTGTAGCCATGCGCACGGGCGTGGCCGATGCCGGAGAAAAACTCGCGGCACGCAGCGCCAATCTGCTCCGCGCCGGCGGAAAAAATGCGTGGCTCGAAGTGATACTCGACGAAGGCCGCAACCGCCATATCCGCCGTCTGCTCGCCGCACTGGGTTTCGAAGTGCTCCGGCTGGTGCGCGTGGCGATCGGGCCGCTGGCGCTTGGGGATCTGGCGAAAGGTGACTGGCGGGTACTATCGGAGCATGAGGTCGAGCTGTTGGGTGGCGGCGACCCGGAAAAATAGTCCGCGTAACTTGGCTTTGGCAGGCAATGCCCACAACATTATGCCAACGTAGTGTCGAGCCTCGCCGTAATGCACACATTCAGAACCTCGCTCCAGGCCCAAGCCCGCGCACGTCGATCCAAACGTCCGATTCGTCGTAACATCCCGGCATGAAAACCGACCCAAAAACGCCGTGAACGAGGTCATGACGCCGCTGCGATTGGGCACGCCACCGGGCTATTCCTCGGTAGTTCCATTCAATCGCGAACAACACGCGGGCCTGGGCCTGCGCGCGGATTACGGCCTGGTGTGGTGTTCCCGTCTCAATAGCGTGTACCTGGGCGCGCAGGAGATTCAACGCGCTGCGCTCGATTATCCGGTCGTATTCGTGCGCGATACAGCGCAGGGAGAATATATTCCTGCCGCCGTGCTCGGTCTGCGTAGCGGTGAAAATCTGTATATCGATGCGAATGGACGCTGGCGTCCCGATCACTACCTGCCGGCCTTCGTACGCCGGCATCCATTCTGTGTCGCCGAACTGCCGCAACCAGATGGGAAAGATCCACAGCGACTGATCTGTGTCGAAGAAAGCTGGCTGGCGCCGTCCGTGCAGCCATTCTTCGATGCCCGCGGCGAATCCGCTCCAGCATGGGCGCCGATGCTGGAGTTGATCGAAGTCCTCGAAGGCGTGCGCGTGCAGACGCGCGGCTTTGTGCGCCGTCTTGATGCGTTCGGATTGCTGATGCCATTCGACGCGGTGGCGATGCCTACCAACGGCGCGCCGATGCGACTGCAGGGAATGCATCGCGTGGATGAGGAAAAGCTGAAAACGCTCGGCGAGCGCGAATTGCGCATGCTGATGCGGCGCAACGAGTTGCGCGCCGTATATGCGCATCTATTGTCGCTGGAAAATTTTGCGAAGCTGATGACTTGGGCCACTTCCTGCTGACCGACAGATTGCCATGGGCGTAGAAATCAAACTGAGTGATCGTGAACTGCCGGCGTCGCCGGCGTTCATCGATTTCATCGCTCACTTGCTCGACGGACGCGAGTTCGGCGCCCATCAGTGGGCGGACCAGCGCTCCGAAGCGCTCGATCACACGCAGCGAGATGTCCATCGGCGTGCCACCGAGAGCGCGGCGCGGGTGATGGCGGATGAGCGCGGTCGCACCATTATTTCACGCGCCTATGGATTGCTGCTGGCGCTGATGACCGGGCAACCAGCACCGCTGCACGAATTGCAGAGGCGCTTCCACTTCGTGAATGTCATCGGTATTCCGCGAACCGGCGGCTCATATCTGACCGCCGAGCTGTTTAGCGCACTCGGCCGCGATCCGGTCGCGGTTCCCAATGCACTTGCGCACGATGGCTTCCCGGAAGCCGGGCCATTTGAGCTGGCCGCAGGCAGCAATAGCTGGATTCTGAGCCTGCAAACAATGGCCGAATATCTGACCATGGTCGAGATCTACTTCGGCAATGATCGCCGCCATTCGGGAAAAATCATCGTGCCCAAAAAACTCACGAAGGGCATCTACGCCGGCGGATTCTTTCATCGCGTTCTCGGCGAAGCGGTCGAACACGTTGTGACCTTGCGGCATCCGGTCACCGCGTGCATCTCGACTTATGAAAAATCGGGCGGACTGCCGCCGAATGGACGTTTCACGATGCGCTCCAACATCGAGGACTGGTGCCGGCGCGACCTGCTCTACACCGGCTGCACGCTCGATGAACTGCTGCGCATGGATTACTTCGACGCATATCTGCGCTACTGGGAGCAGTACCACTACTACATCGCCACCACCGGCCTATCGGCGAATCGCGACCTGCGCGTCGTCGTCTACGGCAAGGAGCGGATGGAATTGCTGGCACGACAGTTTCACCGCCGCTATGACAATGAAAGCGAACCAAAGCCATTCGCGGTTTCCGACGAGCAGCGGCGCCGTCACCCGGAATGGATGGCACGCGCACAACCGGCGATCGAACGCGTGGCTGCGGTTTGGACACGGTTCGACATTCCGTTTCCGGTCGATGCGGTGATGGAAGCTTGGTGACACGGGAAAGTCGATACTGCCGAGCGGACGGTCATCCAGCAACGCCTATCGGGCCACCAGTAAATTATCGATCGCCGCCAGATCACTTTCGGTCAGCCGCCCGGCCTGTTGCTTCAGCGATAGCACACTGCGCAGATAGTCGTAGCGCGATTGGTAGTAACTGCGCTGCGCCGCGGCTAAGGTCTGCTGCGCATTGAGCACATCGACTTCCGTGCGCGTACCGACCTTGAGGCCGACCTGCGTCGCTGCGAGGCTGGTCTGATTGGACAGCACGGCCTGCCGGTTCGCATTGACGCCGGCGATGCCGCTGATAACCCCTTCGTAGGCATCGCGCGCGCCCTGATCCACGGTGCGGCGTTGACCTTCGTATTGGGCTTGCGCCTGCTTCCAGGTGGCGATCGCCTGCCGGACCTGCGAGGCGACGAGCCCACCTTCGAACAGGTTCAAGTTGAGCTGCAGGCCGATGGTGTCATTGATCGTGTCGCCGCTGAATTCGTAATCCGACTTCTGCCGCTGCGTGGCGCCGACGACGCTGAGCGTCGGCAGATACTTGCCACGATAATTCTGCACGTCGTTGCGCGCGGCATCCGCCGCATAGCGATAACTCAGTAAGGTCGGGTTGTCCTGTGCCGCCGTCTTCACCCACTCATCTTCAGCGGCTGGGTTCGGTCGCTCCAGCGGAATATCGTCGCGCAGCCCGGCAACGGCCTCGATCGGTTTTCCGACGATCTGCCCGAGTGAGCGCTTTGTACTGTCGAGCGCGCGTTGGTCGCCGATCACGGCGGCGGCACTGGTGTCATACGCCGCCTGCGCGTTGCGCACGTCAGTGATAGCAGCGAGCCCGACCTGGAATTTTTTCTGCGCCTGCTGCAATTGCTGCTGGTATGCGGTCTGCGCGTCCATGTCGGCGCGCAGCGTGTCCTGTGCGTTGAGCACATTGAAGTAAGCGTCGGCGACACGGAAGATCAAGCCCTGCTCCGCCGCGCGATAAGTCGCCTGTGCTTGCGCAACAAGTTGATCGGCTTTCGCCAGCGTCTTGAACGCAGACCAGTCGAATACTGTCTGCGACAGATTGAGTCCGTAGCTTTCCTGGTTGTAGTACGCGGTGCCGACGTTGTTGGTGACAAAGGCGCGGTTCTGCGAAAGCTGATGCGTGCGATCACGTTCCGCGCCGGCGGTCGCTCCGAGCTGCGGCAGCAACACCGACAGCGCTTGCGGATGTACCTCAACGGAGGCGTCGCGCTGATGCAGCGCAGTCTGCAGGGTCATGTCCTGCTCTTGCGCGAAATGAAAGATGTCGAGCAGTTCGTTGGTTTGCGCTGCAACTGGCACACCCGTTATCTGCGGCGCGAGCTGAAAAATCCCGGGCATATCGTCAGCCTGCGCCGTAATAGGCATGATGGTTATCAGACATAGTGCGGCGCTGACGATCGGAAGACGCATAGGAGGCTGTCGGTTCGTAAATCAGTAGCGAGGAACCGAGGGATCGACGAGTTCCGACCAGGCATCGATTCCACCGCTCAAGTGCGAGACATCTGAAAACCCGTTACGTTCAAGAAAGCGCCCCGCCGATTCGCTGCGTACGCCGTGATGGCAAAAGGCCACGACGGGCTGCTCGCGCGGTATTTCGGCGTAGCGTGCCGGCAGTTCCGCAAGAGGAATCACCATCGCTCCCGGCAGAGAGGCGATCGCCACCTCTTCCGGCATGCGCACATCGAGCAAAGTCAATCCGCCCTTGGCCAGCAATGTCTTGAGTTCGAATGGAGTCAGGTTACGCATGAGGAGTCGGTTGAACAATCGGGTTTCCGGCAGCGCAGAAGCGTAGCATAGGCGACCGTTGAGATCGGTTAAGCAAGCTACCGTGGACAGGTTAAAACTGAACCCGTCCGCATCCCGCCGGTCACACCATGAATTTCGGCCGACCTGTTTGAATTGGAGAGACAGAATGAAGCTGCGCAAGACTCTGCGTCTGACGATGGCGATGCTCACCGGTACCCTGTTCACGCTATCGCTGTCAACGGCAGCGGACACCATACCAGCGCAGATCCCCCCTCCGATCGCCGAGCAACCGGTACCGGTTCAGACGACTCCCACCGAACAGCAAGCACCGGCGCCGTCACAATTGCCTGCACAACCTCAGTCGGGAGACGTCGGGCCGGCAACCTATAGCAAAGACGAAACCTTGCAAGCGGCAGACAAATTCTTCGGCGGGACCACCGAAGGTCTCGCCAAAGCCGTGGAAAAAGTGTTCAAGGAACTGGGACAGCCGAATGCATACATCCAGGGCAGCGAAGGCTCCGGCGCTTTCTTCGTCGGCCTGCGCTATGGCGAAGGCCAGCTTTACTACAAGGGCGGCGGCGCCACCCAGGTGTACTGGCAGGGCCCGTCCGTGGGTTGGGATTTCGGCGGCAATGCGTCGAAAGTGTTCACGCTTGTTTATAACCTGCACTGGACGCGCGATCTGTTTCAGAAGTTTCCGGGCGTCGATGGCAGCCTTTACCTCGTCGCCGGCGTCGGCCTCAACTATCTGCGCGCGGGCCAGATCACACTGGCACCGATCCGCACCGGCGTGGGCCTGCGTGCGGGTGCCAGCGTCGGCTATCTGACTTTCACGCAGCAGAAATCGTGGAATCCGTTCTGAGTGGCCAGGCTCGCTCCGGGGCCTGCTGCCGGTAACGGTTCCACGCGCGGCGCCGGGTCCATCGTCAAATCCCTTGGGCGCGGCAAGCAAGGGATTTGACGGCACCCCTAGTATCATTCTCGCGATCCATCCAATCGAGGAGATCCCGATGCGCTGGTTGCCGATCGCGCAGACCATCGGTCTGCTGACGCTGTCGAATTGCTTCATGACTTATGCGTGGTACGGCCATCTGAAAACCCTCGGCGGC
The DNA here is from genome assembly GCA_964581385.1 of uncultured Salinisphaerales bacterium. GTDB lineage: Bacteria > Pseudomonadota > Gammaproteobacteria > Nevskiales > Nevskiaceae > CAZOOK01. Next base: position 120,816 of record CAZOOK010000009.1, on the reverse strand, counting down.
CGACCCTGGTATATCGCCGCCATCGTCTCCTGGGGCGTGGCATTCTTCGAGTATCTGCTGCAGGTACCGGGTAACCGCATCGGCTTCACCGAACTGAGTCTGTCGCAACTCAAGATCCTCCAGGAAGTCATCACGCTGAGCGTGTTCGTACCGTTTGCGCTGCTGTACATGAAACAGCCGATCAAGCTCGATTACCTGTATGCCGGCCTGTGCATGATGGGCGCGGTGTATTTCATGTTCCGGCGCTGACCTCGCGATAAAATCCGGCACATGTGGAAACAATCGAAAATTCTGGTCCAGACTCGCGGGCGCGGCTTCACCGAATTGACGGTAGATGTCACCAGGCGTGTCAGTGAAGCCAACATAACAATCGGCCTCTGCCATCTGTTTCTGCGCCATACGAGTGCGTCGCTGTGCGTCACGGAAAATGCCGACGACGACGTACGCAACGATCTGGAGCATTTCGCACAGCAATTGACGCTCGGCAGCGACGTATTGTTCCGCCATACGGTTGAAGGCAACGACGACATGCCCGCGCATGTACGCAACCTGTTTGCCGGCTACGAATTGACCGTGCCGATTCGCGGCGGCCGCCTTGCACTCGGTACCTGGCAGGGAATTTTTCTGTGGGAGCACCGCAAAGCCAATCATCAGCGCGAGATCGTAGTTACACTGCAAGGCGAAGCGGAGACCGCCGCATAGTTTTCCATCCGGAAATCCATAGAAGCCGCATGTTCAAGGAATACGCGCGGTACGACGCAACAAGCCTCGCGGAATTGATCGCACGCGGAGAAGTGACCGCGGCGGAACTTCTCGAAGCCGCGCTCGAATGCGCCGACGCGCTGAATCCGCGCATCAACGCGATCAACATTCCGATGACCGAAATTGGACGCGCGCGCGCCGGCTCGGCACTCAGCGGCCCGTTCGCCGGCGTGCCGTTTCTCATCAAGGATATCCACCAGGACTATGCCGGCGTTCCCACCACCGCCGGCTGCCACGCATTGCGCAACTGGAAGCCTGAGTGCCACGCAAAAGTAGTTGCGCGCTTTCTGGCCGCCGGTCTGGTGATTTTCGGAAAGACCGCAACACCGGAATTTGCGCTGAAGGCCCGGACCGAAAGCCGGCTGTTCGGAGCCACCCGCAATCCCTGGGATTTGTCGCGCACCCCGGGCGGCAGTTCCGGCGGTGCGGCTGCCGCTGTCGCGGCCGGCATCGTCCCGATGGCCGGCGCCTCCGACGGCGGCGGCTCAATCCGCATTCCCGCATCGTTCTGCGGCCTGTTTGGGCTGCGTCCTTCACGTGGACGCGTGCCGGCGGGTCCGCGCGATGGCGAAATCTGGGAAGGCGCATCCGGCGACCACGTCCTCACGCGCAGCGTGCGTGATTCGGCGCGCATGCTCGACGCGATCGCCGGCGCCGACACCGGCGCGCCATTCATCATCGCCCCGCCGACGCTTCCTTATGCTGAAGAAATCCGTCGCGATCCGGGACGTCTGCGCATCGGCTTCTGCACACGTTCGCCGCTCGGCACTCCGGTGCATAGCGAATGCATCGCTGCCGTCGAAAATACAGCGCAACTGCTGGCGAGCCTCGGTCACGAAGTCGAACCAGCGGAACCCGCCATTGATGGCAACGCGCTCGCGCACTGCTACTTCATGCTCTACTTTGGCAATGTCGCTGCGAGCCTTGCCGAGGCGCGCAAATTGACTGGCGCGAGCGAACGCGAATTTGAACCCGATACACGCGTGTTGGCGCTGTTGGGACGTGGCGTCCGGAGCGGCGACTACGTTGCGCTGCGGCGGCAGTGGAACCTGTTTGCGCGCGCGCTCGGCGAATTCCACAGTCGTTGTGATCTATATCTGACCCCGACCGTCGCGCTGCCACCGGCACGGATCGGAGAGTTGGAGCATTCGCCAATTCAAAAGGCGCTAACCCATATCGTGCTCGCATTGCGCGCAGGAAAACTGCTGTGGAAAAGCGGCATCGTCGAACGGATCGCCCGTGAAGAGCTGCAGCGCACCCCATTCACGCAACTATCGAACCTGACCGGCACACCAAGCATGTCCGTACCACTGCACTGGTCCGCCGATGGGCTGCCGGTGGGTGTCCAGTTCATCGCCCGGTGCGGCGACGAAGCAACATTGTTCAGGCTCGCGGCCCAGCTGGAACAAGCGCGACCATGGGCGGAGCGGCGGCCGGAATTGCGATAAATGTCTGATGTGACCCGCAAGTATCGCTCATGCCACCTAAATTCCCCGCTGTCAAAACGATCTTCATTCATCGGCCCACATCGATTCGACAATTGAGAACACAAGTTCTCAATGCTGCGGTGCAATCGATCTAAATTAACCATCCGGATTATTCGTCCAAAAGTATCAATTTGCACGATCACACTTGATGCTCCGGTCCCGAAAATTAATATCTGTACTTGACTGAACAGTAAATATACATTCATATATTCTCAGAAAGAACCAACTAGAGAATTAATGTTGCGATGAAAATGTCATAGGGATCACATCGCCTCAGATAGTTGGAAATGGGGATAAATGCTCCGGCGGCTGTAACACTACAGAGCGCCACGATTGCGCCCAACAAATTAAACCCTATGGAGGAGAATCACTATGCGCTTCAACAGTCAGCGTTTTCTTGCGGTAACCACCATTGCGCTTGGAGTATTGGCTCCAGTCATCCAGGCTCGCTCAGAGGTCGCAACACTCAATGTCGATGACATCGATGCGATCGGTCAGATCGGCGACGACAAGCTCTCTCTGGCAGAAGCCATCCGTCTTGCGAATGGAGACCTGACCCCTGACGCGCTCAGTGACACAGAGCGTGTTCACATCCAGAGCGTGCCAGGAGCGGCTTCAGCAGATAAGATCGTTGTGGTTCTTCCCGCTGGCACGATCCTGAATGCGACAGCGCTGCTACCCCCACTGACTAATAACGCCGGTGACGAAATCGATGGCGGCGGCGCAGTCCTCACTGACGCCGCATCGCTTGATGTCGGCCTGATGATTTCCAGCTCCAAAATCACCGTGCACAACCTCGGATTCACCGGATTTGTCACCTCGCTGGCGGTTGATCCTCAAGGTGCGAGCCTTACCGATATCGCGATCATCGACAATGTTCTCAGCAATATGAAACTGGTGGGGCTGAAGGTCGGAACTAGCGTCAACGGCGGCTCATTGAACGGCCTCACCGTGACCGGCAATACCTTCAACGGCAAACCATTTACCGGCAGCGTGGTCAGCATCGCGGCGGCCAATCCGGCCACAGGCGGTCGAGTGAGGAAAGCGACGCTCGACAATGTGTCATTTGCCCACAACACGGTTCGCGGCGGCATCGAAGGCCTATATGTGTTTGGTGCAGCCGCCCTCGGCGGCGCGGCTGACGATGCGACTACGCGCTATGTGTCGATCACCGACAACGTGTTCGAGGACAATACCGATGCCTCGCTCAACATCGCCGGATCGGATGGCGCCGCCGGCTTTTTCCGACACACGGCAGTCGAGCACGTCGTCGTCGAGCGCAACACCATATCGGTGCATAACTGGGGTATCGGCATGTGGGGCGGAGAACCGTTCGGAGCTGGCATCGCTAACGATTCATCGGTAAGCGATGTCCTGATCAGCGACAATCAACTGACGCAGGCTGAAGGAGCTCCGAACGCATTGGGCCTCTGTATCGTGCTGCAGGCGGGCCGCACTGATGCGCCTCCCGGTTTAGCGCGCGGAGACGCGATCGAACACGTACAAATCCTTAACAACTCGGTACGCAATTGCAATCAGGCAATTACTCTGGATGGCGGTGCGGTCATTGTTGGCGGCAAGGCGAGCCACAATCAGGTTAGCGACATCCTGATCGACGGCAACCAACTGGAAAATAATCAGATCGGTCTCATAGCGCGTGGTGGCGAAGTGGAGCTCGGCGCGGCACGGGTCACCAACAATATAGTCAACCAGATGACCGTGACCGAAAATCATTTCACCGGCAATCAACTCGCCGTTCACCTTATTGGCGGAGTCGCGAAAAACGGTGTGGCCCTCGATAACCAGGTTGGCCCCGACCTCAGCTTCAGCAGCAATACTTACGATGGTGACGCGCAACAGCGGTGCCAAATCGAAGACAGCACCGGAAATCGCGCCAGGCGCAACTATGCGCGCTTCAGCTGCGATGATGTGAATTGAGTGTAGTAACCCCGTGATCGATTGCCCGTGATCGATTGCGCGATCGCGGATTCCCGAAGACGGATTCCCGAAGGTGGCATATCAGGCGATTCGCCGTCGCATCATCGCGGCGGCGAGTCACCGTGATTCGATCACGACGTTCTCGTCGGCGCACCCGGACAACACCGGAATTTCCGAACAGCGCCGTATTAGCGGTGAGGCAACTGCTCATGTAGTTCGCTGCACATGATGGCAAGAAAAGCAGCGAGCCCGATGTACAGTGCGGCGTAGGACACTCGCGTCTCCGCATCTGTCGTGTAATAAGCATGCTGATCGGCGGTCTGCGGTCCGCGCAATGCTTGCATCACGTGTGGCGCGGCGAGAATCGCCATCAGGATCAGCAACGGACTGGGACGATAGAAAAACAGGCCGACGAGCACCGGCACACCCAGCAGCCATAGCTTCGGCGATATCACGGCGGTGATACGGCCGCCGTCGAACGGGGACAGCGGAATCAGGTTGAACAGGTTGAGGAAGAACCCGGAATAAGCGATGGCGAGCAGCAACGGACTGTCGAAGTACCGCGCCGCGAAATAAACCGCCAACGCACCAAGTGAGCCTGCGAGCGGACCCGCCATGCCGACGTAGGCCTCGGTCTCGGCATCGTGCGGCAATTGCTTGAGCTGAATCCAAGCGCCAACGAAGGGGATGAAAGTGGGCGCGCCGACGTCGAGGCCGCGGCGGCGGGCGGCAATGTAGTGCCCCATTTCGTGCACAAAAATCAACAGCACGAAGCCCACCGCGTATTTCCAGCCGAAGATCCATGCGTAGACAGCGATCGAGAGCAGCATGGTGCCGCTGGTCGTCAACACTTTGCCGAACTTGACGGCCTTGAGCAGCAGGAAAAGAGCTTTCATCGATATACAAACCGGCGTGCGTAATTTCTCAGACTTTGCGGCGCTTGAAGATTTTCGCAGCCGCCGTGCTGACGCCTGCGACCGCGACCGCAATCACCTTCGCGAACTTGGCAAAGCTAAGTCCGACCAGTGCGAGCAACCCGAGTTTCTTGGCTGCGAGCCCACCCACCAGCGCGGCGATGCCATACGCAGCGACCTTGTCGGTCGATGCCTTGAAATCGCCGTAGCCTTTGTCACTACTGAAACAGATATCGGCCAGCAACGCTTTCGCATCTCCCTTGTATTGCTCGATTTTCGATGCTGAAGTGACCACGTCCATTGAGATGTAACCTTCGCGTCCAAGCACGTAGGTGTTGTAGTTGACGCCGGCATCGGCATCTGCGGGAGCACCGATTTCGCGCGATTCGGCGGACCAGACGAGCCGGTGCGCAACCCCATCATAGATGGGTTTCTCGATCCAGCGCGTGACTTCTATGGCCGGCACACCGATTTCCTGCCGATGCTTGTTGGCTTGCTCGGTGCCCTTCTTGAGATTGTCGAGAAGCTTGTCGGCGTCCCAGTCGCGCGCCTCGTCGTCGCGGATGTAGCCGGACGGCTCATATTCCAGCAATGCGAACCAATCGGCACCGCCACTGGGGAATACGAGTCCGATGAAATGATCATCGGTACGGTTTCCCCATAAATCCATCAGCACCGCGGCCTGTTTGCGCGGCACGAAACCGTAGCCTTGCGGAAGCGCGAACTGCGCCTGATCCGCCAGCGGCACGGTTTGCGGTCCACGCCGCATCGCCGCGCTGGCCGCCTCCCGCGCCGCTTTGACCTGCGCCTGCCGGTCCACAGTTGTCGGCGGATCAGCCTGAACGATGCCGCCGATGAACAAAGGCAACACGACTACCACCGCTCGCAGCGGCGCCCGCTTCAGCCCCATGACTTTCCCCCGATCCCGGAAATGATCCGGGAAATCCGGATCTTCGTAGTACTACTACGAATTAGGGCTTGGAATTGCGTCGCTCGTCACGAATTTTTGCAATCAGGAAATCGACGACGTTCAATACTTTCTTGTAAAGCACTTCTTCACCGGCCTTCGGATCATAAATCCCCGGCTGGCCGATTTCCGTCAGATATTTGCCGCCAACAACGATGGTGGGGACGCTCGAAACCTGGTAATCCATCGCCAGCTGGTCGGCGCGGCGCATATTGGCGTCGACCATGAAGCCATTGGCACCGTCGAAATCCTCGGGCTTGATGTGTACGGTCTTGACGAAGAATTCACGCACCGACGGCAGATCGTTAAGCGGCAACCGGTCGCGCACCAGTGCATCCATGAACGGCTGGTGGATGCGATCCTCGACCCCCAGCAGCTGTGCGATATAGAAGGCCTGTTCGTGAATGCGCCCCTGCGGATGGCCGAGGTTGTTAGGCACGCGCACGAATTCCACGTCCTTCGGCAGCTTCTTCAGCCATTCCTTCAGGGTCGGCTCGAAACGGTAGCAATGCGGGCAACCGTACCAGAAGAATTCCTCGACCTTGATCTTGTCGCCGGCGTCCGCTGTCGTGGGTGTCGGCACCAGCTGATAGTGCTGCCCGATCGTATAGACGGGCTCGGCGGGGGTCGCGGCAGGCGCGGCCTGCGCGGCGGCGGCGAAACCCAAGGTCGCAAGCACAGCGAAAAGGAGTCGGATCATGGTTGTGGCGGCTCAAGGTATGGAGTGCGAATGATGGTCAATGACGCCCGGTTTGACCAGCCTGACCTGTCCGGGTTCAGGATTCTTCCCGCGGGTTATAGTCGAAACGCTTGGCCATGTCCTCGTAGAACTTGCGATCGACGTCATTGCGCACCGGCGGCGTCTGGATCTGCAGGGTTACAATCTGGTCACCCGGGTCGGTACCGGGCAAGCCGCGCCCTTTCAAGCGCAGTTTCTTGCCGCTTTGCGCACCGGCGGGCAGCGTCAGCTCGACGTTTCCGCCCAGCGTCGGCACCGGAATCTTGCGGCCGAGTGCGGCTTCCCATGGTGCGATAGACACAGTGACGAGGACATCACGGCCGGATAGCAAGAAAACCGGGTGTTCAGCGAAATCAATCTCCATCAGCAAGTTCCCGCCGCGCGCACCCTGACCGGCGAGACGGATGCTCTGCCCTTCGCCGATCCCCTTAGGGATCCGCACGTTCAGTGTGCGTCCGGCAACCGTGACTGCACGCGTGGTGCCGTTGTAGGAATCCTCAAGCGAAATGGTGAGCTTGACGTGCTGCTCGCGCGAGCGCGGTTCGAATTCGTCTCCCGCGCCCTCGAAACCATTGCCGCCGAAAAGCGAGGAAAAGAAATCCGAAAATCCACCGGCATCGCCGCCAAACCCGGGGCCCGCTCCTGCTCCCGCGCGCGCGCGCGCACCGGCACGGCCGAATCCACCCGCGCCGGCCTGGCCGAAATCGAAATTCCAATTCGGCGGCGGTGTGAACCGCTGGCCGGCGTGCCAGCTGGCGCCGAGCTGGTCATAGGCTTGGCGCTTCTTGGCATCGCTGAGGACTTCGTTGGCCTCGTTGATCTCCTTGAACTTATCTTCGGCGCCTTTGGCTTTGTTCTTGTCGGGATGGTATTCGCGTGCGAGTTTGCGATAGGCGCGCTTGATCTCGTCGGCCGCAGCCGTCCGCGTCACCCCCAGAATCTTGTAGTAATCCTTATATTCCATCGAGTCAGCAAATCGGTACTGTGTAGGATATAGAGTGTAAAAACGAACCCGAAAACGGAAACGGGGCGCCGCAGCGCCCCGTCAGTTTAGCAACTTACCGGGTGATGGCCCGATCAGTGGCTTACCGTGATCCGCCGGGGTTGCACAGACGCGCGCTTCGGAATCACGATTTCCAGCACACCGTTAGTGCCACGCGCCGTCACCGCATCCGCGTCCACCGTATCGGGCAGACTGAAGCGGCGGTAAAAACGGCCGCTTGCGCGCTCGACGCGCTTGCGCTCGACACCGCTGGTTTCGGCGGAGGGTTCACGAGTACCCACCAACGTCAGTACCCCTTTCTCCAGCGTCACTTCGATGCTCTTCGCATCCACCCCGGGAATATCAGCATAAAGCACGAACTTGTCGGCGTGCTCCTCGATATCGACCGGCGGCGTCCAGTCGGCCGTCGCGCTGCTTGACGCATCGCCGCCACTCGAACGCACAAAAAAACGGTTCACTTCATTGACCAGATCGCGGTGCAGGGACCACGGTTCATAACGGATTGTCGTTGCCATTTGAAAACTCCTCGAAGTATCTACTGAGCATCTGCTCACGTGACTGAAACCTAAGGCTGCCACTTGCGATTTCAAGAGGGGGATCACGGCGGCTACCTCATTCCGACCAGCGTTCGCCTTCGCGGGGTCGTGGATCGCGGACAAAGCCGAGTGTGGCCGGCGCCTCGATTGCATCGAGCCGGACCAGGGGCAAACAGGCCGGACCGAGGCGCAGAAACAGTGGCGTCGTCGTCCCCGAGGGCTGCGCCAGTGCATTCGCGAGCTCTTCTTCATCGACCACTCCGGCCGCGCAATCCAGACGGGACAAAGCCCAATCGAGATCGGTGTCGGCGAGCAGGCCGGCACCGTGTTCGGTCACCAGCAGGATCGATCCTTCCTGATCCAGAAACGCGCGCGCCGGACGCATCACGCGAACATTGGTGTGAGTCAGCAGCGATTCGCTATCGTCGTCCACGCGTAACACCAGCGGTGCGTATTCCAGCTTCATGTAGCCGCGCTGCGGGCCGTTCTGGAAATACCAGCGGCCATGCTCATCCGCCGCGTAGTTGCGGCCAATCGTGTCGATGATCTGCGGACGCGTGATGACTTCACCGCGAATCAGCCAACGACCGCGACGGTCCAGCGCGAGCCAGCCGAACAACGCCGGCACATTGGGCCAGCGGGATATCGCGCGCAGCACCCAGTCTTCCATTCTGTTTCCTCGTCGCCATCAACCTGACAGCGCCTTGCGGCGACATCGAATTTGATCTGTGTCAATGCGCGATTCAAGGCGAACCCTCAAGGTACGCGCGTCCCTCAGGAAGCTGAACAGTTTCATTTCAATAAGCAAATTAAGGAACAGATAGCCATGACCAAATCAATAACGACCGCACTTTTGTTGATGATCGCTTATGGTGACCCGGCACTCGCGGTGACGTCGGAGGAGCTAGCGAAAGAAAAGGACTGCTTCGTTTGCCACGATGCGAAGTTACAGAAATTCGCGCCGTCGTTCACGGATATTTCCCGCCGCTTCAGCGGCCTTAGCAACGCCAAGCCAATGCTGGTCAGAGTGGTTAAGGCTGGAACCGATTCATCACCCGCGACCTTTCATTGGGGTTCGTCAAAAATGCCGCCAGACACCATCCGCGCGCCGGTCAGCGATGCCGAGGCAGAGGTATTGGTCGACTATGTTCTGAGCTTCCATTGATCTGGGGTGGAAATTGCCCCGGCGAGTATGCAGCACATTCCGGACTGAACCGTTCCCAGCTATTGTGCGTGGCATGGCGCCATTCACCTATTTGCTGCTGATCGCAAATCTGCTGGTCTTCGGGCTGCAACTTGAGGCCGGCGACCATTTCATCCGCGTGTTCGCGCTGTGGCCGATCGGCGCGGGCTTCGCGCCGTGGCAGGTCATTACTTACGCATTCCTGCATGGCAACGTCGCACATATCGCCACCAATATGTTCGGCCTGTGGATGTTCGGTCGCGATGTCGAGCGTGCGCTCGGCTCGATGCGCTTCCTGTGGCTGTACTTCGCGAGCGCGCTCACGGCAAGCGCCGCACAGCTCGGCATCACCGCCATGCTGCACCTGCATGAACCGACCGTGGGTGCATCGGGCGCGCTGTTCGGCGTTCTCGCGGCATTCGCGATGTTGTTTCCACAGCGCATCATCATTCTGCTGTTTCCGCCAATCCCGCTGCCGGCGCGCGTATTCGTGATTCTCTATGCGCTATTCGAGTTGTTTTCGGGCGTTTACGGCACGCAACAGGGCGTCGCGCATTTCGCCCACCTCGGCGGACTGGTCGGCGGCTTCGTGATCGTGCGGCGCTGGCGCCGTCGTCGTCCCCGCTCCGCCAGCTGGTGAAGCCCTCAGGCCTGCGACGGCGTCCGCGCCGCCTTGCGCAACGGCGTCACTTTCGGACTTTCGTTGAGATGATCGATCCGCACCCAGCGGATCACGTGCAGCTTGCCGTTGAAATCCTCGGCAAGAGCGCTGCAGGACTCCACCCAATCACCGCAGTTGTGATAGGTCACGCCTTCGATGTCACGGATTTCGGCATGGTGGATATGACCGCAGATCACACCGTCGAGGCCACGCCGCTTGCATTCGTGCGCGACCGATTCCTCGAAGCTTGAGATGATGCTGACGGCAGTCTTGACACGCTGTTTGGCGAAGGCCGACAACGACCAGTAACCCATGCCGAGCTGCCGGCGCGCGCGGTTGAACCAGTAATTCGCGGCCATCGTCGCCTCGTAGGCGAAGTCGCCGGCCAGCGCGATCCAGCGGTGGTAGCGCGTGATGACATCGAACATATCGCCGTGCAGTACCAGCAGGCGCCGGCCGTCGGCGGTGGTGTGAATGGCTTCGTTGACGAGCTGGATGTTGCCGATTTCGAGCCGGTAACCGACAAATTTGCGCAGGAATTCATCGTGATTGCCGGTCACGTAGAAAATCCGGGTGCCGCGCTTGGACTTGGTCAGCAGCTTGCGGACGACGTTGGTGTGTTCCTGCGGCCAGAACCAGTTGTTGCGCAGTTTCCAGCCGTCGACGATGTCGCCGACCAGATAGATCGTGTCGCACTCCACATTCTTGAGGAAATCGACCAGGAACTCGGCTTTGCAGCCCGGCGTTCCCAGATGAACGTCCGACAGCCACACGGTCCGATAGCGGTGTGTGGCACGTTCCGGTTTGGCGGCTTTCGGCATGATCGGCTCCCGGCAACCGCGTCAGGCGACGCGATCACATTAAAATTATCCTTTAATTTTGTTGCAGAAATATAAAGCTTGGCGCGGAGCCGGCCGATGTAAATCCGTTGGGCGCCGCTTTTTGCGCCTGCCGGCGTCAAGAACTTGCAACGGGATTGGCTGCCCATACATATCGATATGACAGATTAGTATAGATACTGGAGACGGGTTTGCGCCCTCTCGACAGAACCGACGATGACACTCGATCTTGAAACCGTAAATCGCGACCTTGGACACTCACCAGAAGCATTGGTGCGGTGGGCGCGTGAGCAGGGTGGGAAAGCCATTGCGACCACCAATTTCGGTCCTTTCGCAGCAGTAGTACTGGATCTGGTGACGCAGAAGCAGCCCGATATGCCAATTTTGTGGGTCGATTCTGGCTATGGCACGCCGGCGATGTACCGGTTCGCGAATGAACTCACGCAGGTACTCAAGCTTAATCTTCACATCTATCATCCGCGGCGCTCGCGCGCACACCGGGACGCCGTCGAGGGCCTGCCGCCCGAGATCGATGATCCGCGTCTCGAAGCGTTTACCCAGGAAGTGAAACTGGAACCTTTCGGACGAGCAATGCGCGACATGGGTCCGAGTGTCTGGTTCACCGCGATTCGCAAGGAACAAACAGAATTCCGCGCTGGGCTGCAACCCGTCACCCGCTCGGCGGAGGGCGTGTTGAAGGTTTCGCCAGTATTCCACTGGACTGCGAAACAGATGCACGATTACCTCAAGACGCGCGGCTTGCCAAACAATTTCGACTATTTCGATCCAACCAAAGTCGAAGACAAGCGCGAATGCGGTCTCCACCTCGCGCACTAAAAGACGTGCTGAACCGACACCACGTGATACTCCACCTCTAGCAGCCGGTCGGACTTGGGGAAAGGCGCTGCAACCAGCAGCCGTTGAAGTACGTTAGCATTGCGGCTCGATACTTGAGCGTATCCTTTCGATACGGGGCCTTGCGGACGAGCCGGCAACCAGTTGGCCGCGCCCCACCCGCATACGGGCTATGGACGATAAATCCGAGCTGTTGAGCAAACTGCGCATTGAGCGCGATTACGAACCCGACACTGTCGGTATCGGCCAGCGTTGGCTGTGGGCGGGTGGCGTAGCGGTACTGCTCATCGCGATCGCCGGGGCGGTCATTGGCCTGTCAGGTCCGCGTCGCATTCCTGTACACGTCGCCATCGCGACGGCGACCGGCGGCGACTCGGGCGCCGGTGCGTCGCTGCTTGATGCCTCCGGCTATGTGGTCGCTCGGCGGCAGGCAACCGTGTCCGCGAAAATCACCGCCAAAGTTGTCGAAGTGCTGATCGAGGAAGGTCACCACGTCAGCGCAGGGGAGATCGTCGCGCGTCTCGACGATACCAATACGCGCGCGGAATTCAATCAGGCGCGCGCGCAACGGGACTATGCACAGGCGCGCCTGGCCGAGGTGCAGGTCAATTTGGTCAACGCCGAGCGCGACTACAACCGCAAGCGCGATCTGTACGCACAGAATTTCCTCAGCAAAGCCGAACTTGATAATGCGCAGACAGCACTCGACAGCCTGCGTGCGCAGATCGTCAGCGCGGAGCGCAATCAGGACGTCGCCAGTCGCGGACTGGAAGTGGCGCAGCGCAATCTCGACGACACCATCGTCCGCGCACCGTTCGACGGGGTCATCACCGTCAAGGCCGCGCAACCAGGCGAAATCGTATCGCCGTTTTCCGCCGGCGGCGGCTTCACGCGCACCGGCATCGGCACCATCGTCGATATGGATTCGCTGGAAGTCGAAGTGGATGTCAACGAAAGTTTTATCAACCGTGTGCGCGCCGGCCAGCCGGCCACGGTGCGCCTCAACGCCTACACCGACTGGCAGATTCGCGCGCATGTGATCGCTGTCATCCCGACCGCGGACCGCAGCAAGGCGACCGTCAAAGTGCGCGTGGGCTTCGACAGCAAGGATCCTAAAATCCTGCCGGAGATGGGCGCGCGCGTGTCATTCCTCAGCGAAGCGCCGGCAACCGGTGTTGCGCCACGTGCGGTGCTGGCCCCGTCCGATGCGGTCGAGACGGAAAAGGACGGTGGTATTGTCTACGTCATCCGTGACGACACCGTCGAGCGGCGCGCGGTAAAGCTCGGCGCGAAAACCTCGGCTGGGCAAACGATCCTGTCCGGACTGTCCGGCAACGAGCGCCTCGCCATCGGTGACTTCTCGAAACTCGCCGATGGCGCCCGGATCAAAATCGAACAGTAAGGGAAGCCCGGCAATGACGGCGATGATCTCTCTCAAGCACGTATTCAAGCGCTACACACGCGGCAAGCAGATCGTGGAAGTCCTGCATGGCGTCGATCTGCAGATCGAGAAGGGGGAATTCGTCGCGCTGATGGGACCTTCCGGCTCCGGCAAAACCACACTGTTGAACCTCATCGGCGGTCTCGATAAACCCAGCGAGGGCGAAGTGGTCGTCGCCGGCGAACGCATCGACCAGTTGTCGCCATCGCGGCTCGCGCGCTGGCGAGCACGCCACGTCGGCTTCGTGTTCCAGTTCTACAACCTAATGCCGATGCTGACCGCGCAGCGCAACGTCGAACTACCGCTGCTACTGACCAGGCTTTCGGCCGCGCAGCGCAGGAAGAATGCCGAGATTGCTTTGTCCGTTGTCAGCCTCGCCGATCGCGCAAAACACAAACCGTCCGAACTATCGGGTGGACAGGCGCAGCGCGTCGCCATCGCGCGCGCACTCGTCACCGATCCCAGCCTGCTGGTCTGCGACGAACCGACCGGCGACCTCGATCGCGTCACCGCCGATGAAATTCTCGGCCTGCTGCAAGTGCTGAACCGTCAACACGGCAAGACCATCGTCATGGTCACGCACGATCCGAAAGCTGCCGAATATGCGAGCCGTCGCTTGCATCTCGACAAGGGACGGCTCGTCGGCACCGAAGAGGTCGTCGCGTGAAATATCTGCCGCTGCTGTGGGCGGCGCTGTGGCGCAAGAAGGCGCGCACGATTTTCACGCTGTTCTCGATCATCGTCGCATTCCTGCTGTTTGGCATGCTGCAGGGTGTCAACTCAGCAATCCATCGCGGCATCGACATGTCCAATGTCAATCGTCTGAATGTCTTCAATCGCTACACCTTCACCGAACCGCTGCCGTTCGCTTATCTCACACAGCTCGAAGCTGTTACTGGCGTCGACGCGGTCGCATACGCGACCTGGTTCGGCAGTTACTATCAGGATCCGAAGAATTTCGTGTTCTCGTTTCCGGTCGATCCGCAGCGCTACTTCGATATGTATCCGGAGCTGAAGGTGGACAAGGCGCAGCTGGAAGCGCTTGAACACACCCGCGACGGCGCGCTCGTCGGCTTTGAGGCGATGCAGAAATACGGCTGGAAGATCGGCGACCGCATTCCACTGAATTCGATGATCTGGACCAAGTCCTCGGACGGCAACTCGGTGTGGAATTTCGAGATCATGGGCATTTTCGACAACTCGGCAGACCGCAGCCAGACCAACAGTGTGCTGTTCAACCACGATTATTTCGATGAGGCTCGCGCGTTCGGCAAAGGCACCGTCGGTTGGTACGTGGTGCGGCTCAAGGATCCGACGCACGCCGCCACCGTCGCCGCAACCATCGACAAGATGTTCGCGAACTCTGCGAACGAGACCAAGACGCAGACCGAGAAGGAATCGGCGCAGGGCTTCATCAAGCAGTTCGGAGACATCGGCTTCATGATGAACGCGATCATCGGCGCCGTGTTCTTCACGCTATTGTTTCTGACCGGCAACACGATGATGCAATCGGTGCGCGAACGCGTGCCCGAACTCGCCGTGCTGAAGACGCTCGGCTTCACCGATAACACAGTGTTCGGGTTGGTCGTGGCCGAATCATTGCTGTTATGCGTGCTCGCCGCCGCTCTAGGCCTGGGGCTGGCGCAACTGCTGTTCCCGGCGCTCAAGAACTTTATTGGTGTAGCGACGCTGCCGCCGCGCGTGACCGCCGCGGGCTTTGGCATGGCAATCCTGCTCGCGCTCGTAATCGGGGCGATCCCGGCACTGCGCGCGCAGCGGCTGAACATCGTCGATGCGCTGGCGGGGCGCTAAGCACATGATCCGCATCCAATGATCCAACAGATTCTGGCCATCACGGCAATGAACCTGCGCGCGCTGCCGCAGCGTATCGGTGCGTCGTCGGTGATCGTCATCAGCATTGCCGGCGTGGTCGCCGTGCTGGTATCGGTGCTGGCGATGGCGGTCGGTTTCCGCGAAACGGTTGCGCGCAGCGGCCGCGCGGATCGCGCACTGATCCTGCGCGGCGGTTCGCAGACCGAGCTGTCGAGCACGCTGGCGCGTGACGGTGTGCTGACGATTCTCGACGCACCTGGCGTCAAGCATGACGCAGACGGCAAGCCAGTGGGTGAAGCGGAAGCGATGGTAATCGTGTCGCTGCCGGCCAAGGTCGACAATTCCGAGGGCAACGTGACGTTCCGCGGCGTCGGTCCGAAGGTGATGACGTTACGGCCGGAAGCGCATCTCACACAGGGCCGCATGTTCGCGTCCGCAGTGCGCGAAGTGATCGTCGGCGATGCCGCGCAAAAGCAATTCAAGGGATTGGAACTTGGCAGCCGCATCGCATTCCGCGACTCCGACTGGACCGTGGTCGGCATTTTCGAGAGCGGCGGCGATTCCCACGAATCCGAAGTCTGGGCGGATTCTGAAACACTGCTGTCCGCATACCGGCGCAACCTGTTCCAGTCGGTCACCGTCATGCTCGATTCGCCGAGCGACTTCGACCGTTTCAAGGATGCGCTCACCACCAATCCACAGTTGACGGTCGATGTGAAACGCGAGACCGATTACTTCGCGACGCTGTCGAAGCAAATCAACGACATCCTGTTCTTTTTTGCCTACTTCGTCGGCAGCATCATGGCCGTCGGCGCCCTGTTTGGCGCCCTGAACGCGATGTATACGGCGGTTTCCGCACGCGGCCAGGAGATCGCGACGCTGCGCGCCATCGGCTTTGGGGCCCTGCCGGTGGTGGTCTCGGTATTCGCGGAAGCCTTGCTCTTGTCGCTGCTCGGCGGTGTCATCGGTTCGCTGCTGGCGTGGGGATTCTTCAATGGCAATGCCATCAATACCTTATCTGGAAATTTCACTCAGTTGGTATTCCGTCTCACGGTCAGCCCGGGCCTGCTGGCATTGGGCATCACTTGGGCCTGCGCAATCGGCGTTGTCGGTGGCCTATTTCCGGCAATCCGCGCCGCGCGCGCGCCGGTGATTGAGGCCTTGCGCGCGAACTAGCGACCGCAGAGCCGCTATATTTCTCCGACTGTGATGCAAGCCTCAGTATTATCAAGAAAATCGTAGTAGGCTATTAGCACATATAGCGGTTCCGTATAGAAATTTCCGGACTTCCGGCCCCGTATAGAGGATCGGACTCTGGAACCCAAGGACGGCGCAATTTTCCGGGTACAGAAATTGCGCCTGACTTCTGAATTGGCAGCAATTATTTCTTCGGGTACTGAATATAAACATAAGCTTACGACGGAGGAAGGATGTATGAGACGAATTCTGATCGGTAGCATTGCCACAACACTCGTCTGCCTCATTTCCGGCTGCGGCAGCAGCGATAGCAATCCGGTCGGTGGCAACGGTCCTGCTACGATCAACTTCTACAACGAATTGACGAACAGCCGGGCATTCGCCGCGGCGGCGTCAGTCAAAGTCGACGTTTTCACTGATTCCTCGACCACCGCTGTGCTCACTGGCGAGGGGTACAGCACCACGGCTAGTGGCAATAGCGCGACGGTCTCCGTCAGCGACGGAAACGTTAATTTCACCGTGTCCGGGTCTGGCGGCGGCAGCAGCGTAACGCAGGGCTCCAACGCGATGCAGGATGGCGGGACTTACACGACGGTGTTGATGGGTGACCTCAAGGCTAGTGGCACCAGCACCATCCAAATTGCCAGCTTCGCGCAGGAATCCGCGACGGTCGATAGCAGTCATGTGCGGGTGCGAGTGATCAACACCTTGTCATTGCTCACGGATACCACCGTCAGTGTGGTCGCCGGCACGACGACCATCTCGGACGCTCTGGACTACGGCACTGCCAGCGATTATCAGACTGTGCCGCAAAGTGGGCGGACGCTGAGCATCGACGTTGCTCAGGGTGGGACGCCGATTACGACCAGCTGCCGGGTGCAAGCAGGCAACAGCTACGATGTGATTCTGGCTTACGTCAATTTCAGAGGTTCCAATATGGGTACCCTTAGGGCAGCGGACATCGGAATCTTCTGTCACACCACGCCCTGAGCGACGGCGGAAACTGCTTCCGTTCCAGCGTCGTCTAGTCCAGCAGACCAGTCAGCCACAACCCCACGGTTGCAATGGGGCGGATCAGCCGCCACCGCCCTTGCCGTGAATGCCGCCTAGTGCCAGCGCCGAAGGATCGAGCAGCCCCTTCAGCTCCGCTCCGCTCATGCCGGTTTCGGCCATGGCCACGTCGAGAATAGGCTTACCTTCCCGGTAGGCGCGCTTGGCGATCGCCGCTCCTTTTTCATAGCCGATAACACTGTTGAGCGCCGTAATGAGAATGGGATTCCGGTCGAGCGCCTCGCGAATCCTGGCTCGATTGACGGTGAAATCCCTGATCGCCCGATCCGCCAGCAGCCGCGCGCCGTTCGCCAGCAGTTCGATAGATTGCAGCAGGTTGTACGTGATCACCGGCAGCATCACGTTGAGCTGAAAATTCCCGGACTGCCCGGCGACAGTGATCGTTGCATCGTTACCGATCACTTGCGCACCGACCATGCATACCGCCTCGGGAATCACCGGATTGACCTTGCCCGGCATGATGCTCGATCCGGGTTGTAGTGCCGGCAATGCGATCTCGCCGAGCCCGGCGAGCGGACCGGAATTCATCCAGCGCAGATCGTTGGCGATCTTCATCAGCGACACCGCAACGGTCTTCAGCGCACCTGAGAGCTCCACCGCCGCATCCTGCGACGACAGGCTCTCGAAGAAATTCTCGCTGGGCCGAAACGCAATGCGTGTATCCCGCGCGAGCCGGCGCGCGAATTTCGCAGCGAATTTCGGATGCACGTTGATGCCGGTGCCCACGGCCGTGCCCCCCTGTGCCAGCGCGTGGATACGCGGCCCGCAGGCGTCGATGCGATCTATGCCAAGCCGGATCTGCTGTGCCCAACCGCCCAGCTCCTGGTCAAGGCGCAGCGGCATTGCGTCCATCAAATGCGTACGGCCAGTCTTGGTCACGGTGCGCAAGCGGCTCGCCTTGCGCTCGATCGTACGCGCCAGATGCTTCAGCGCCGGCAATAATTGCTCATGCAGCGCGAGGCTTGCCGCGACGTGGATAGCAGTCGGAATCGTATCGTTAGACGACTGCCCCAGATTGACGTGATCATTGGGATGAATTTTCAATCGCGCACGGCGCGATGCCAGATGTGCAATCACTTCGTTGGCGTTCATGTTGGTCGAAGTCCCCGAGCCGGTCTGGAACACATCGACCGGGAACTGAGTGTCGTGTATGCCTTCGGCCACTTCGCGCGCTGCGGTCGCAATCACCGCGGCGAGACGCGGCGGCAACAGACGCAGATCCGCGTTGGTTTCCGCTGCGGCTGCCTTTATGAGGCCAAGCGCGCGGATGAAAGCGCGGGGCAAACGCAGGCCGGAGACCGGGAAATTCTCAATTGCGCGCTGGGTTTGCGCGCCCCACAAGGCTTCAGCGGGCACGCTGAGCTCGCCGAAGCTGTCGCGTTCGATGCGGTAATCGGGCATGACTGGGTCCCTCCGCGATAAAATCAGACCATCTTAACGAAACCCTTCCCATGCCTCTGCCGATGAATCTCACGTCGCTGACCGCGATTTCCCCGATCGACGGGCGCTATGCCGATAAGACTTACGCTCTGCGCCCCTACTTCAGCGAATTCGGCCTGATCCGCTATCGCGTGCTGGTCGAGATCCGCTGGCTGATGATGCTTGCCGACCACCCCGGCATTCCGGAAGTGGCGCCATTGTCGGCGGAAGCGCGCGCGCGCTTGCAGCAAATCGCCGACAGCTTTGATATCGAAGCCGCGCAGCGTGTCAAAACCATCGAAGATACAACCAATCACGACGTCAAGGCCGTCGAGTATTTTCTCAAGGAAAAGATCGGCAGCAATCCGGAACTGGAAGCCGTCAAGGAATTTATCCATTTCGCTTGCACGTCCGAGGACATCAACAACATTGCCTACGCGCTGATGCTGCGCGACGCACGCAAGCAGGTACTGCTGCCGGCGCTCGACAAGATCATCGCCAGCCTGTCGACGCTGGCGCACCGCTACGCGGAACAGCCGATGCTATCGCGCACGCATGGCCAGGCGGCCACGCCGACGACACTCGGCAAGGAAATCGCCGTGTTTGCGCAGCGCCTGCGCCGCCAGCGCGAGCAGTTCGCGAACGTCACCATTCTCGGCAAGATCAATGGCGCGGTCGGCAATTACAGCGCGCACTATGCGGCCTATCCGGATGTGGACTGGCCGGCGCTTGCCGCGCGGATGCTCGCCGATCTGGAGCTGGCGCCGAGCCCGGCGACGACACAGATCGAGCCGCATGATTTCATCGCCGAATACTTCCACACGCTGCTGCGCGCGAACACCATCCTGATCGGTTTTTGCCGCGATGCCTGGGGCTATATTTCGCTCGGCTATTTCAAGCAGAAGCTGGTTGCCGGCGAAGTTGGCTCATCGACGATGCCACACAAGGTCAATCCAATCGATTTCGAGAATGCGGAGGGTAACTTCGGCGTCGCCAACGCGTTGCTCGGTTTCCTCACCGAAAAGTTGCCGGTCTCGCGCTGGCAGCGCGACCTTACCGACTCGACCGTACTGCGCAACCTCGGTGTCGGTGTCGCACACACGGTAATCGCGTTCCAGTCGTTGCTGCGCGGCGTCGGCAAGCTCGAAGCGGACGCGTGGAAGATCAGCCGCGACCTCGATGAGAACTGGGAAGTGCTCGCCGAAGCGATTCAAACCGTGATGCGCCGCCATGGGCTGCCGGAACCCTACGAACAACTCAAGCGCCTGACGCGCGGTCAGAAAATCGGCCGCGACGCAATCCGCGGCTTCGTCGAATCGCTGGCACTGCCAGAGGTCGAGAAACAGCGTTTGCTGGCGATGACGCCAGCGACCTATATCGGCAACGCCGCCGAACAGGCGAAGGCCGTCTAGGGGCTAACACTCACTTTGATCGCTGCGCCTTGCCTGGCGCCCTTTTGGGCAGTAACGCAGCGATCAAAGTGAGTGTTAACAGGCCCTAAGCCACCCGAGGAGACTGCAATGGCCGATAGCGATTCCCTCATCGTCTCTGGACGTACCGAATTCATTGCTCAGGCGCTGAAAATCGCAGAGACGACACGACTGGAGTTGACTCTGCTGAGCTTCGCGCTCGACCCGGCGATATATGGCGCGGAACCTTTTGTGGACGCAGTGAAGACATTCCTGCTCGGCGAAAACCGGGCGCGCCTGCGCGTGCTGTTGAACCAGCCGCGCCTCACCGCCCAAGGCGCACATCGCCTCGTCGAACTGGGACGCCAGCTGAGCAGCCGTGTCGAGTTCCGCGAGCTGGCATACGAGCAGCTCAGTGATTTCCGCGGCGAATGGGTGATCGCTGACGGATGTCAGTTCCTCGAAAAGCGAAATCCGGAAAGCCTCGTGGCAAGCTACTGGCAGACGGCGCCACTGCGCGTGCGCGAGAAGCTCGACAAGTATGAGGCGTTATGGAATGAAGCTGCGCCGGCTAGAGATTTGCAGCGGCTAGCAATCTAGGGTCTGGTAATAGGCGC
The DNA here is from genome assembly GCA_964581385.1 of uncultured Salinisphaerales bacterium. GTDB lineage: Bacteria > Pseudomonadota > Gammaproteobacteria > Nevskiales > Nevskiaceae > CAZOOK01. The sequence goes on along the minus strand of CAZOOK010000009.1, from coordinate 99,945 downwards.
TAGCCGAATCTGGCTCACTACTCGTTTTCCCGCGGCGCCACGATCTCGTTCGCGCGAATCCAGTCACGGGTGGTCTGCGGGATCTGTTCGACCTTCTGATTACGATAGTCGAACCACACCAGCACCGCATCCTGAACCGCGACCAGCACGTTGTCGCGAAACATTGCCGTCGTCACGCCGAGGCTCGAACGGCCCATGCGCACCACACGCGTGCCGAGATCGAGCGTGGCAGGATGGTGCAGCTGCTGGATAAAATCGCAGGCGACCCGCGCAAGGATGACGCTGTAATCCTTCCAGAAAACGGGATCGTGCGCGGCGTATTCATTGAAATAAGTTTGCCGCGCTTCTTCGCCGTAGGTGAAAAATTTCGCATTGTTGACATGGCCGAGGCTGTCCATATCACCCCAGCGCACAGGCAGGGTCATCCAATGCCGGAATTCATCGCGCCGCCGCGTTTCGCGACGAGACTGAGTCGGTGTCAGACGGGCGTTCACGGCTGCTGACGGCTGAATTTCAGTTCGACGCGACGATTCTGCGCGCGTCCGTCGGCGGTATCATTCGAGACGATCGGCTTGGTGTCGCCGTAGCCGGCAGCGCTCAGACGAGAACTTTCGATGCCGCGTGCAACCAAGTAATCACGCACGACTTCCGCGCGACGCTGCGACAGCAACCGGTTCTTTTCCGGGAAATGCACGTTGTTATCGGTGTGACCGCCAACCTCGGCGCGCAGATCCGGCTGCGACTTCATCATGTCAGCGATGTTGTCGAGTACGGTCGTCGACTTGTCATCGAGCGTGGCCGACGCATAAGCAAAGTTGATGTCCGGCACGATAGTCGTCTGCTCGATCGCGCATCCGCGCTCGTCCACCTTCACGCCAGCGAGCGTTCCCGGACAGGCGTCGGCCGCATCGGGAACACCATCGCCATCGGCGTCTTGTGTCGCCACCGGGCAACCTTTGTAGTCCACGGCGATGCCGGCCGGGGTTCCAGGGCACTGATCGACCTCGTCGGGCACGCCGTCGTGATCGCTATCGCTCACACAGCTCTTCTTGCCGGTGATCGGGTCCACTGATTCCGCGCACGAAGCGTCCGCCTGCGGTGGCGGAGGTGGCGGGGGCTCTGCCGCCGGTTTGGCGCGCAGGCTGAACGGAACCTCCAGACCCAGCATGAGGTGATAGTCGACATAAAAATTCTTGTCCTCGCCGTCCGCCAGTTCGAGGTTCCAGGAGCCGATCGTCAGTGCCTGGAGCCGCAGCGCCCAGCCGCGGAATCCGAGCGGGACCAGGATTCCGGCGCCCAGATCGAGCCCGGGATTGATGCGGGCACTGCCGCGCACGTCATCACGAACCCCTCCCGCGCCGGCGATCACGAAAGGGTGAAGGTGCATCCAGTCGATGTAGCCGAGATCGCGTACGCCGTTGACGAACAGAGACTGTTGATAATCGTATTGCTGATCGATATTGCGCCGGCGACTGAGGTCGGAATACGCGAGTTCCAAGGAATAGTGCGGATGATTGCGCAGCGGAATGCCGCCGTTGAACTGATAACCCCAGCCGATCTCCGCACTGCGGGCGCTGTCGGGAACTTCATAAACTGCCATGCCGCTCGCGTATGGGAGATCCCCATAGCCGGCCACACTTGCCGCACCGGCGGTCGCGGATGCCGCCGCGGTGAACAACAAAAACGCGCCCACAACCCTGCTACGCATGATGGATCTCGATCGGTTGAGTCATATTTTGCTGGAACCGCGCACGCTGGGAGATACCATCAGGGATCGCTGCCGTACGCTGCGTTCAGCAATTTATTCAATGTTGTAGTGTCGCGCACTCCAAGTGCAGGGGGCAACTAGGGCCTGTCAACACTAACTTTAGTCGCTGCGTTGCTGCCCAAAACGGCGCCTAGCTTTACCCGTTTCGCAACGCGGCAACACATTCGCGAACCAATCCGGGCCCTTCATAGACCAGCCCAGTATAAACCTGCACCAAGTCCGCGCCGGCCGCGCGCTTCTCAACTGCGTGCGCGGCGGTGGCGATGCCGCCGACACCTATCAAGGGATAATCCGCTCCTACCAGCCCGCGCAGCCGTTTCAGCACTGCGGTCGCCAGCGGCCGCAGCGGCGCGCCGGACAATCCACCGGCTTCTTTCGCGATGGCATCTCCTTCGACGCCGGGACGCGTAATTGTCGTATTCGTCGCGATCAGACCGTCGATACTGCTTTCGACGGCGACAACAGCCAGCGTCGCCAGATCGTCGTCGCCGATATCGGGCGCGATCTTCACCAGTAGTGGCACGTGACGGCCATAGCGATCCGCCAGCTGCCGGCGTTCGCCGTCCAGCGCCGCGGCCAGCGTGCGGAAACGATCCGCGCCCTGCAGACTGCGCAAGCCAGCCGTATTCGGCGACGACACGTTGACGACGACGTAATCCGCGATCGGATACACCTTGCGCAAACAAATCAGATAATCGTCCTCGGCGTGTTCAAGCGGCGTATCAGAATTCTTGCCGATGTTGACGCCGAGCACCGCCGACCGGCGCGCACGGCGGACGCGATTCACCAGCGCATCCACGCCGTGATTGTTGAAACCCAGCCGATTGATGATGGCCTGCTGTTTCGGCAGTCGGAACATGCGCGGCCGTGCGTTACCGGGCTGTGGACGCGGCGTGACGGTGCCAACCTCGATGAAACCGAAGCCCATGCGATCGAACGCTTCGACGCATTCGCCGTTTTTGTCGAGCCCCGCAGCGAGGCCGACGCGATTGCGGAAATTGAGCCCCATCAGACGTACCGGCTGATGCCGGATACCGAATCCGAACGGAGCGGCGATACGCGGATAGCCTGCCAGCGTGCGCAACGTCAACTCGTGTGCGTGTTCCGGATCAAGCGTAAACAGAGCTGGCCGGGCCAGCGAGTAAAGACCAAAACTCAAACCAGCCCCTCCGCTTCCGTGAGCGACAGCGCAACGGGCACGGCTTGCTTCTCCAACGCCGGCGCGCGATGCCAGCGCTGGCGGAACGCAAGCAGTTCGGAATGCACGACTTCACGGGATACCATCATCGGCAGACGCAGCATATTGCGCAGCAGATCCCGGACCAGCCGGCTCTTCGGCTCACCTTCATACAGCGCACCGAAGCTGCCGATGACCGCCATTGCGGCACGCGACAGATGCAGATAGTCGCCGCGCAGCACGATCCCCAGCGACTGTGTATTCGACATCAGGTGCAGAACCGTTTGCGCGCGCTGCCGCAACCCTTCTACGCCGCCCTTCCTGAGTTCGCGCGCGAAATTTCTGCGCGTCAGCGGCGTCACTCCTTTCTTCAGCAGCGTCTCTTCCAGCGTGCGCTGGATTTCCTCGCGCCGCGCCAGATTGGTTTCCGGCTGCGTGCTGATGCGGATCAGCGTATCGGCCAGCACGGTGACATTCGCCGCACAGGCCGCAGCGACGTAGCGCCACACCGCATCCCACTTGCCTTCCAGATTGACGACATTGCCCCAGTCGATCAGGTACAGCTCGCCGCGGCGGCCGATCATGATGTTGCCCGGATGCAGATCGCCGTGCAGTTCGCGATAGACGAACACCTGCTGCAAAATCGCCAGTAGCAGGCGCTCGCTGATCTGGCGCTGCACCTCGCGCCGCGCGCGCGACGGCAGGCGATCGAGCGCACGCGCGAGACTTTCGGCGTCGGCGAGATACTCCATTTCGAGAATGCGCGGCGACTGCCCGTATAGGCGCGGCACCTGCCAGATGCGGCTGGCCAGGCTACGCTCGAAAAAGCGGATCTGGTTGCTCGCCTCCGCATCGAAATCCAGCTCGGTCATGAAGCCGACGATGAATTCGTCCACCTGCTCCTGCATCGCACGCAGGAACGGCATCAGCTTGGAGTGCGGGGCCCAATACTGGCTCGACAGGATCGCCAGTCCGATCACCAGCTTGCCGATCGCGAATTCGCGATCGATGTTGTGACGACCGACTTTCACCAGTACCGTGCGCAACACCTCGCGCCCATCTTCGAGAAAAGGCTTCTTCGCGATGTAGACCGAGCCGATCGAACCCGATTTGAGCGGCCGCGCCGCGTCGAAGCCCATATACAACTTGTCCGGCAGCTTGCCGAAGCACTCCATGAACGCGGCCTCGACTTCTTCCGGGCTCATTGGTGGCACGTCGTCGTGGAACACCGCGAGTTCGCGCGCGATCTCGTTCGGCAGGAAATCGGCATTCGCCGCTGCCACCTGCGCAAGCTTGATGAAGAACGGCCCGAATTCGCGCACCATGCTGGCGACAATCTGCGCCTGCGCGCGGAAATCTTTTGGATCCGCCTGGAAAAACGGCTTGATGTAGCGCAGCGCACGGATCTGCCGGCGCACGATCGCAGCGTCGGCACGTACTTGCTGCGCGCGCTTGAGCAGCTCGTTGAACTGCCATTGATTGAAACGCTTGCCGGCCTTCAGCAGATTGATGATCTCGACCAGCAGCGGCTCATAAGTGAGGACGACGAGGCGCACCATATCCAACGTCAATGAACCAAGGCCTTTCAGTTCCGGCGACGCGAATAGCTCGTTGAAGAACTGCCAGAATTCCTGCACCAGCATGTCCGGCACCGGCACCGGACTGCGCGCCACCACCTGCTCGACCACGAAGCGAATCAGATCCTCGGTCGATTGCTCATTCGGAATGAACCCGCGCTTGCGCAGCGTCTGCGTAAAACGCTCGGTGTGGCGCACCAGCGGATGCGCGTAGAGCCCGGCGAAGGCGCGATCGACCGCGATGCGCAGCTGCTCGCGATCGACATCGTCGTCCGAAGTCAGCAGCTTCAGGAGCGGCGCGAAGCCGCGCGAGGCGTCGAACGTCGAAAGTCCGAAGCGGCCGATTTCGCGCAACAACCCGCCCGCAGGCACCGGATTCATTGCGCGCTATCCTTATCCTTGCGCGGCGCCAGCAGATGTCCCATCTTCAACGCCTTGGTGTCGAGATAGGCCGCGTTGTGCGGATTGCGGCCACGCTCGATCCCGACGCGCTCGACGATTTCGACACCGTCACGGCGCAATGCATCAAGCTTTTCCGGATTATTCGTCATCAACCGCAGGCGGCGCAGCTTCAGTCTGCGCAGCAGTGCGACCGCCACCCCGTAGTCGCGCGCGTCGGCCGGAAACCCGAGCTGATGATTGGCCTCCACCGTATCCGCGCCTTGATCCTGCAAAGCATACGCGCGAATCTTGTTGCCGAGGCCAATGCCGCGCCCTTCCTGGCGTAGATACAGCAGCGCGCCCCGCCCTTCATGCGCAATCGTCTCCAGCGCCGCGTGCAATTGGAATCCGCAGTCGCAGCGCAGCGAGAACAACGCATCGCCGGTCAGACACTCCGAATGCACGCGCACCAGCGGCGCCGGCAACTCCACGCCGGCCGGTGAAACCGTCGCCTGCAAATCTCCCAGTATCAACGCGACGTGCTCCTTGCCATCGGCCGGACAGCGATAGACGCGCGCCGTGAACTCCGCGAACGGTGTCGGCAAACGCGCCTCGGCAATAAAACGCAGCTCCGCCCCTGTGGCCATCGCCGGACCCCGATCGCTCACGCGCCGACGGCGCGCAAGCTATAGCCGCTCGCGATGCGCGCGCAGCTTGAGGAGTCGGAATTCAGATCGGTCATGGCAGCAGGCAACTGCAAAGGGACGCGCATTATCCTAAATCCCGCCGTGCGCCGCTTGACCTGCTTGCGGAAAGCTTCGCGATGAGGTAGGCAGTCGACAGATCAATCGCCTTCACCTCTCTCCCGGGAGACACCGCCAACTGGTGAGAGCACAAGGCGTTACCGCGGACGCGCGAGGCTCCAAAGGGGCTTACGGAATAGAGCCGGAGTGCCGATTGCGCAGGGATTTAGGTCAAACCAATCGAACGCAGAAAGGATTCGACCGAGTCTGTATACGGTCCGGCGAGGCCAAGATTCTCATTGATTTCACGATGCGTGAAATCGATCGGCAATACGGAAGCCCGGCCGCCCATCGATGTCACTTTTGCCACAAAACTCTGCGCCTGCGGGCACGAGTCGGCGCGACGGCTCGAACAGACAGCCAGCATCGGCGCTGGCATTCCGGAAAGACGATGGATGGGTGACGTGTTCTTCCAGTAAGAAGGATCGTTCTTGAAAACGCGATCGTAGAACCGCCGATGCTCCGCCTTCATGATCTGTACGACATCGAACGCCGCGCTGTCGAGCATCACAGTGCCCAACCACGGCTTGACGCCCTGGCGCGACGCGATGGCGGGATCGGCGGCAAGCAGGGCGGCGAGATGCGCGCCCGCCGAGTGTCCCATCAAGACGAACCGGGATGGATCGCCGCCCCACGATTTCGCTTTCGACTGGGCAAAGGCGAGCGCTTTTGCTACATCGTCGGCTTGTCCGAGCGGATCGGTGTTCGGCACCAGACGGTAATTGGCAAATACCATGATGAAGCCTTTCGGCAACCATCGCGCGACCTTGTTGGCGACGACGCGGGTCGCAGCCTTGTCACCGAGCATCCACGCTCCGCCGTGCACCATGAAGAGAACGGGTGCAGCTTCCGCATGCGCGGGCATATACACATCGATCCGCTGCGCCGGGTCCGCACCGTAGGCGATGTCCCGCTCCACTTTGGCACCTGCGGGAAGCTCTATGTCTCCACCGGTGCTGTCGTCCTCTTCAAATTCATGGACGCCATGATGGGGCCGCATCGGTTCAGACATTGGATGTGTCTCCGCAGGCAGCTGGACAGCCGTTCCGCTGACAGATGCTTCCGTGATACCCAATGGCATCAGCGAACCGAAAAACATCAATCCGGTATTTAGCAACTGCTTCCATGATCTTCGGCTCCTGCTTTCGATACACGCTGCAGAGTTCATATCGGTCTTTGCCAAATCGGTGGAGACGTTTGGACACGCACGCCGGCGACAAGCCGACGATATCTGATATCTGCCGCGACTCGATCTTACTGCCTGTCAGCTCAGAGCCCCAAACTGCTCCTGCGCCGCCGCAGTGCGGCGGATGCGACGAGCAGGCCAAGAATCCCAGGACCGAAGGCGCCGCCGCCAGAGGAAGATTGTGGCGGCACGGCGGGAACCGCCCTGACCGCGGCAGATATTGGCCCGGAGCCACCGAGGTTGGAGGCCCCGACCTTAAAGTAATACGTCGTTCCGTTGGCAAGCCCGGTAATCGTGGTACTCGTACCAGTGACTGTCGCCACTATCATCGCATCATCGCTGGAAGTACCTTGATAAATCGCATAGCTATCTGCCCCGGCAACGGCGTTCCAGTTAAGGGCAACTTGGCTATCACCCGGAGCAGCGGTGAGACCGTCCGGCGCAACCGCCGGCGGCGCAACCGGGGCGGTGCTCACTTCCAAGGACATCGTTGGCCCAGGACCATTTCTGTTTACGGCCTGAACAGTGAAGTAATAGGTGGTTCCATTGGCAAGTGAGCCGACCGCATAACTCGTTGCCGATGTCGTTATGGGCAGAGACAGATCTTCTCCACCAGGAGAGGTTCCCACAAAGACGTTGTACTGGTTGGCACTGACAACCGGGTTCCAGCTGAGCACGACTTTCGCGTTCTTGGGCAGCGCCGTGACGCCGTCGGGCGCTGCGGGCAGTGCGGTTGGGTTTGCGCTGACAGCCGCCGATTGAGGACCGGCACCACCCACATTTACGCCGGCAACCACGAAGGAGTAAGCAGTATCGTTCGTAAGTCCGGTGACGAGATAGCTTGTACCGGTGATCGCCGGAATCGACTGCGTACTACCACCCGCGGGTCTATATGACAGGGTATAGCTGGTCGCACCCGCGACTGCAGTCCAATTGACGAGAACTTCGGTATCGCCCGGCGACGCAGTCACACTGGTAGGCGCAGCAACCGGAGGCGCCACTGGTGTCGCACTCGTTTCGGCCGAGAGCGGCCCCGCGCCGCTGAGATTGTTTACGGCCCCGACCTTGAAATAATAGGTGGTTCCATTGGTCAGTGAGCTGATCCTATAGGGCGATGCCGAAGCCGCTATCGGCTGGGAAAGATTCTCGCCGCCCGGAGACGTTCCAACATAAATGTTGTAGCTGGTTGCGTTCGATGGAGCGTTCCACGTCAAAACGATCTGCGCATTACCGACAGACGCCGTTAAACCATCGGGTGCCAACGGCAACGGCGGGATCGGAGTCGCGCTGACCGCCGCAGATAACGCACTAGTAGCGCCACCATTCACGGTCGCAATCTTGAAGAAATATTGTGTGCCGTTGGTCAATCCAGCAATGACAGTACTGGTGCTGGTATTACTGACAAAGATCGTGGTAGGGGAACTGCCCGCTGGTCCATAGTTGATTTGGTAGCTGGTGACCACTGAGGCTGGCATCCAGGTCAGGGATACCTGGCCATCCGAAGCCTGCGCCGTCAAACCCGAAGGTGATGATAGGGTGGTCACTCTTAAGGTTGCCGACGAGGACTCCACGCCGCCGCAGGTCAGGGCATAGTTATAAGTTCCAGCCTGGTTCAGAGTCAAAGTCTGGGCACCGGTGGTTGGCTGATTTTGGCTCCAGTCACCGCTTGCGAAGCACAGGCTCGAACTGCCCCCCGTTGCGTTGTCAACATGCCAAGATAATCTCGTACTCTGCCCGGCCACAATCGAAGCAGGGTTTAGAGTCACTGATATGGGGGGCACCAGCTGAGTCGCCGGCACAACCCTGAAAGCAGTCCCGTCGCCCAAATTCCCGCCGCTCGCAGTCGTCCCGTACAGGTTGCCATCGCTGCCCTGCACCAGACCCGCGTCGCTATTCGTACCATCGGTGACGTTCGCCGAGAAACTATACAGCGCCGTGAACTGCTTCGCCGCTGTGACACTGAACACGGTGCCATTGTTCAAAGCGTCCTCGCCGATCGATGTTGTTCCGTAAAATGCACCGTCTGTACCCAGAATCAGCGTTCCGCGCGGCACCGAGCCATCGCCATTGATGCCATCAAGGCTATAGAGTGTCGAGAACGACAATCCATCCGTGGAAATCTTGAACGCGGTTCCATCGGTCCCGATCCCGATTCCCGACGTAGTGCCGTATAAAGCTTCATCGGATCCTTCGACTAGTCCGCCAATCGGCATTCCCTGATCGGTTGTGCAGGTAAACGTATAGAGCGTGGCATAGCCCATGCCATCGGTTCCAATATGGAAAACCGTCCCGCAATTCGCGGTGCCGCTGCTAGGCGTGGTGCCACCGCTAAGCGTGGTTCCATACAAGTAGCCGTCGCTGGCTTCGATCACACCTGCCTGCGGATAGCCGCCATCAGCACTGCCGTTATTCCCGCCCGTGAAGCTATAAAGCGTTGTCAACAATGTACCGTCCGGCGTCATCTTGAAGACTGTGCCGGCGTTGAAGGTTCCGCCATCCGCGGTGGTTCCATAGAAATTGCCATCGCTTGCCTGGACGAGACGACCTTCGGGATGACCACCGTCGTTTCCGCCGCTGAAGCTATAGAGCGTCGTCAACACCCCGCTGGGGGTGATCCTGAACACGGTTCCAGCTTTGCCCGCGGCATCACCCGAAGTGATCCCGTAGAAATTGCCGTCGTTGCCCTGAATAAGGCCAGCGTCCGGATAACTGCCGTCGGCGCCGCCGCTGAAACTGTAGAGCGTTGTCAATTGTCCCGTAGACGTAACCATGAATACGGTGCCGAAATCGCTACCGTTGCCGCCGTTGACGGTGGTGCCATAGTAATTACCATCGCTGGCCTGGATCAGGGCTCCAGTCGGATTGCCGCCGTCGGATTGGCTCACGCCTCCGAAGTTGTGGAGTATCGGCTTGCTGACAGCAGCCCACGAATCGGCAGAAAATGACATGACTGTCGCGCCGAGCAGCGTCAGAATCAAGCGCGATAAATTATTGAACATCTCGATGCCCCGTTAAACTCACTTTGTGCGCGGACACTTCGCCACGCTCACGAAACAGCTCCCCACCAACATCCCACTACCGACAGCGTCAGTGCCGGCTCGTAGGTCAAAATCAGTTTCCACTTTCAGTCAATCTACCGATTTGAACGCTACGGTGTAATTACCTGAATTTGAAAACTCATGGCCCTGTTGACAGTGTCAATAGGAGGACACTGCGGCGACGTATCCGGACAACCGCTCGGACCATCCGTATATTGCTGCAACACCGGTATCGTAAGCGTATTGTTCAATACCGCAGGCATTTCGACTCTTGGATTAGTAAAATCGAGTGGGCCACTGTCGCCCGCAGTAATGGTTATTTGGTCGTTTAAGAGTAGATATTTGTATGGGAATCCACCGCTGGACGGAAAACTGCTGCCATTGTCGGTGCTTTGGTAGCCCTCTACCACACCTACGGGAGTCGACCCCGAATTCATAACCGCATTCACGAAGATCTCCAAAGTTCCCTGCACCAACGAGATCTTTGGATAGGTTGCCTTAACGTTACCTGTCAACACTTGAGGTTGAGACCACGCCTGCCGGCCGTCTACGTATCGGAAGTAAAGAAGACGTCCATGATCGACGACAGCCAGATTCAGATTGTGCTGGCTGTCAGCCACGGCACTGAAGTGGCTGGCATAAGGATCCTTATCGTATGGCAATGCGCTGGTAAATATTGCCTTTGGAGCAGTCCATTGTGTGGTGACAGCAGCAGTATCCAGGCGGCGCACCCAAAAAAAACTTTGGTGGACGGTATAGATCATCCCAATTCCATTCGAAGTAACAACGAGACGTGCGCTTCGAACGACACCAGGGGCGGCTGGCACAGTGACGGTGGGCACTTGCTCAGGCGTCGTCGGGCCAAAGATCAGGCCCGTATCCTGCCAACTTGCCGGAGACGGTGCTCGCTCAGCGAGCTTTATGCTGGAAGGCGGATTAGTAGCGGATGCCCCAATGTTCTCGGTAACAAAAGTACACCAAGTCCTCTGCTGCTGATCGATCGTAACGGTTGGATTAAGACCGACAACAGCATAATTATTGGGACTGGCATCAAAAACCAGCTCCGGCGTTCCTAAAGACCAACTCTGATTTGATGCATCATAATGTAGGACTACAAACCAGATCGACCCTCCGTCTCCTCCAGGAACACGGTTAGCCGAATATACTAAGTTCAGATCGTCGCCAACAAGAACGCCATCGGAGGTCGAATACACGCCGGTCGAAAATAATCCTCCGTTAATTAAAGATGGTCCTTGTTGCCATGTGAGGCCGTTATCCGAACTGGAATAGAGCGTCAAACCGTTCCCGCCGCCGGTATATCCCGGAACCCCGGTATTGATCATCACATGGATGTGACCGTCCGCGGTTTGCCAGGAATGCTCCTGATGCCGATACGAAATCATGCGATCAACATCGCCCGCCAGCGTCGTCGTCGCTCCCTCGAATGTGAGCGGCGCGCTTTGTGCAACACACAGGGGAGCGAGCAGAAAGGCGAGAAATACCAGACGGATATCGTTCCATCCGAAAGATCGCTTCCCGGAAACACGGATCGCATAGAGTCGGATGTCTAAGTATCTACTCATGTTCAAAACTCGATTCACAGCAGTTCTCACGGAATCCACGACCATATATCGATATTGACGAAGCGCAGAATGGCCAGCGAGAACGCCTTCCAGACCGGCATGGACGGCCCATCGATCTTCGAATAGCCGGTCATGCCGGTTTTCAGTTTGCCGTCCTTATTCTCGATCACGGCAATGACTTTGATGATGTTGCCGGAGGGTAGTACCGTTACATTTCTGTCAATCGTGGTCACAACGCCCCCGAAGACCTCATTGCTATAGGCCTGAGGCCGCGCATGAATATTCGCCGATATCGCCACATTCCCGATATCCGATTCTGGGACGTCGATCTCAGCGGTCACCTCGTTGGTATTCTCAACTTTCGCGAATACTTTTCCTTTCTCCAAATAACTGTTGATCTTTTGCATTAGATGCAACGTCAAAATATTGCCATCGAATGGCATGTAGAGAACCGAGCGACTGACTTTATCCTGGAATGAATCCCGCTCTTCTCTCAGGCTCTCCCACTCCGCTTCCGCAGCGGCAATCTCATCAGCCGTCGGACCAGTTTTGGCGAGTTCCAGCGCGGCCCGTTTTTGCGATACCTGGTTGACGTCGACATCGTGTTCTTTCCGAACCGTGTCGAATTCCTCAAATGAAACCGCACCCTGCTTGTAGAGCTTTTCGATCCGGGGCACTTTTTCCTTGCTGAATTTCTCATGGGTGACTGCGACGACGAGATCAGCTTCCGCGACTTTGACCTCCTCAGGCTTGGGCAGCGTTTTCAAATTGTTGACGACGGCCTGCTGTTCCTTCATTTTCGCCGTATAGAAATCCACGCGGGCCTGGCTATCGTCATCCTTGAGGCGCGCGATCGCGGTACCCTTTTTTACTGTTTCGCCACCATCAAAATAGACTTCCGCAACAATGCCGGGAACGTCCGGAGTAATGTCCGCCTGCTGAGACGGATAGATGATGAGGTTTCCACCCGACTGATAGTGATAAGGCAAAAACAGAACGATCAGCAGCGTCAGCGGGAAGGCACGCTTTGCGTAGGTCGCGAAACCGGGTTTGTCTTCTTTTCCAGTGGCGGCTGCCGCAGCGGCAGCCTCGGCAGGCACCGCCCGATCCTTCCAGCGATTGAGCTGCACGGAACGCTCATAAGCTTCGGCAATCTTCTTGAAGCGGTAGAACGTGCCCCGGAATAAATACGCCGCCAGTGCGACCAAGAGAATAATGGCGCTGCCGCCGATCTGCATTTTTTGCAGGCCGTTATCGACCAATTGCAGAACGAAGATGATCAGCACGAACATGAATACGGTGGTGGCCAGAGCATATGCGACCAACACATCGTTGTCCGCCTTCTTGTAGCTGGAACCGCGCAGCCTGTTGAGAAGGGTCGCGAATGCTCTCCCTCTTAGATTGGGTTCATCCAGAAAGGTCGACAGCACGTGGTAACCGCTGCCCTTCGCCAGCGGATTTCCGGATGCGAAGATCAAATCGATAAAGCAGACCAGGGAAAGGCCCAGGGCCAGCCGCGGTAAGGCTCCATCCGTTACTCTAGAGTGGTACCAGAGCAAGATGCCGATGCTGAACATTGCTACGCGCGCCAACAACGGGCTTGCATGCAGCCACATACGTTCACGTCGAGACAGCTGCTCCACGTGGCCAATACGCGCCACGAAGCGCGGCAGGAAACCAAAATAAAGGCCGATTCCAATGTCACTGACGGTCGCGCGATAAGCATGGGCCACGCATGCGCTGGTCAGGGTAGCAATCAGATTGACCGTAAGCATGCTGAAGACGATGTGCTCCAACAGCGTGACAGTGTTGTATAGGCGATCAACATCTAGTCCAACCTGCCGGGCGTGGTCGACGATCACGAATAGTGCCGCGGCCGCGACAAACGGCAACAGGTAGACACCATACTTGAGCGGCGACAACGCCGGAACCAGGACTTTCAGCAGCGGACGCGGATCGAACAGCGTCCACATCTTCTTCGTTTTCTTCGGATCGAGACCAATTACATCCTGGATGCCGGCGGGCAGGTTTTTGTACTCCGGTTCTTTTTTGCCGGGATCAGATTTAGCCTTGGCCTCTACTTTCCCTTCCCACGCGGCGTTACCCTCGGTGGAGACCATGTGGAAGGACTTCACTTGCGCCTTGCCATCCTCCACGGCGTAAGCTTTCTGGCAGAACGGCGCCAGCAGAGGATGTGCGGAGGCATCTTCATTGAAAAGATTGCTGTCAGCGACGGAGGCAAAAAATTCCTCCAGCTCTTTGCGTTTGATAGAGCGGCCGAAACGATCCTCGAACACCGACGCGACCTTGGTGAAGGTATCGCAACCCGGAAGCACTTCGAGAACGAAGAACTGCCACGGTTCGAAATCGTAGTTCTTCCCTAAAACCTTGTCCCTGAGCAGATAGCTCAGCTTGCCGCCTTTGCCGATCTGGAAAGTCTCCAGGCGCTTCAGCAAATACGCTGGCGGCGTAACTTTCTGGATTTTGTCACTTTGGGCTTGGTCGTTCATTTGCTTTCATCTCTGCTCTTGACATTCACTGCTTTAGAGGTCGCCTGATCGATGGGGTCTTTGTCGATCGGCCATCCTCCACCCATCGCTTTATAGATCGCTATCAGCGCCGTGTAGACATCCCGACGGGATTCCGCCTGCGCAATTTCAGCCGCATACAAGCTACGCTCGGCATACAGCACTTCGATATAGCTGGAGTAGCCGCCGTCATATCGCTGACGCGCGAGCAGCGCGTAATCCCGCAGCGCATCGACCTCACGCCCGAGGGCGGCCAGCTGCTCACCTGATTTCTGACTCCAAACCAGGGTGTCGTCGACATCTTGAAAAGCGGTCTGGATCGTGTGCAGGTAACTCTGTGTCGCTTCCTTCTGTATCGCCCTCGTCCGGGCAATATCCCCGGTGATACGGCCACCGGTGAAGATGGGCCCCAGAATGGAGCCGCCGGCGAAGGTCCCGAACTCTGAGGGACCGTGCAGCAGAGTACCGAGATCGGTGCTCGCGTAACCGAATAGGCCGGTCAGGGAAATGGTCGGGAAGTACTCTGTTTTGGCGATGCCGATACGTGCGTTAGCGGCAACCAGCAACTGCTCAGCCGCACGCACGTCAGGACGGCGGGCGAGGATGTCGGATGGAAGCCCTTGCGGCACCGACGGAACCGCCAGATCGTCCAAAGTGCGATCGCGCGTGATCGGGCCGGGATTACGTCCCAGCAGCGTGGACAGGGAATTTTCCAGCGAGGCGATCTGGCGCTCCTGCACCGGTATCGCCGCCGAAGCCTCCTCATATAGCGCGCGGATCTGCGCCAGTTCTAGCTTCGAAATCACGCCTCCGTCATACTTGTTTTCGGAAAGCCGCAGCGACTCCGCACGGCTCGCCAGAGTCTTTTTGGAAATCTCCAGTTCCTTGTCCAAACTCAAAAGTTGAACGTAGGTGGTTGCGATATCCGAGACGAGTGTGAGAATGACAGCGCGCTGATTTTCCTCGACCGACAGCAAATCCGCCCGCGCAGCTTCGTTGGCGCGACGGATGCGGCCCCAGATATCCAGCTCCCAACTCACGCTGGTACCAAGCTCGAATTCGTTGTTGATCGGCCCGACCCTGGGCGGCAACGGGACCGCCCGATTCTGACTCATACGATCGCGCGTGGCCGATGCGTCGTAACCAAGCTGCGGAAAATATCCCGCGCGCGTGATCTGCACTTGTGCACCGAATTCCTCCACGCGGAGGGCCGCGATCCGCAGATCCCGGTTTTCCTCCAATGCGATCCTGATCAGCTCGTTGAGCTGCGGATCCTGAAAGCTTTCCCACCACGCCGTATTGGCGGAACCCGCTGCGTTTTGATAGTCGACGCGCCAGCCCGGTGGCACATCGACAGCCGGACGCTTGTAATTCGGCCCCATCGCGCAACCGGTCAACAGACTCAGCGTCAAACACGGGATCACCCACGCGGTCAAACGCTTTCCCTGGACACGCGACCGGTGGATTGCGCGCATTTGACGGCGCCATGCGGTCGTCGGTCGATTCGCAGTATTCGTGTGCGCTTCCATAAACGCTGTCGTAAAAATTTTCATTTTTTGTAATTGGCTGGTAATCGCTCAATCTTTGTCGGAGGACAGATTCCGGCTCACGAAATCGAGAGCCTGGTCCTCGATCTCCTTGACCTTGGTCAAGCTGCTCCGAAGCTGCGTGAGAATCGCCTCGAACCACTTGATCTGATATTCGATGCGCTTGCGCTCTTCAATGATGTCTTCGATCGGCGCGTTCGCCGGTGGCCTGCCATGTTCGTCGAACAGGAATTTGATTCCTTCGGCAACCGAGGCGTTGGTATTGATATGCTCAACCTGCCTCTCGACGAATTTCTTGACCTTCTTCGCCTTGAACTCAAAGATCACCGCGTCGCGGAGCGCGCGCTGATGTTCCGAGAGTGCATCGAGATCCGGAGACGTCGTCACCGGATCGCCGTCGATCGGACCGATCCTCGGTCGCAACGTCTTATCGTTCTTGGTTGAGTCGCTCATTTCGGCCCCATCGATACGTACACCAGCAGCTCACGCATAGCCGAACTCCTGTGCAAGGGCGATCACTTCCGGTCGCAGCCCCTTCTTGTCGGGACGCCAGGACACCGGCTCGTCGAGCCGCGGCATCTTGACCTTTTGCTGATGGAAAGTCGGTCCACTCAGGAAATTGGGGTCATTTCCGAACAGGGCATTGATCGGACCGAAGCAGGCGAACGGCGACCGCTCCGGATGCATCATTTCGGCAACCGCCTTGGCGTCATCGCGAAGCCCCAGCCAGCGGCAGATTTGGGCCAGATATCGTGGGGGGTCTCCCATAATGTCTTCACCGCGAATGCGCATCTGCTGTTGCGCCGGCACCCTGTCGAGAAAATTCAGAATGTTGATGTTCAAATCGTGCCAAGCGAGTTGCGGCTCGATGATGGCGCGGTCCTCCATGAATTCGATGGCGTTCACATACAATGCAAACGCACCATCGTTGAGATTCATGACAGATTTGCACTGTCCGACCGGATGGCGCGTCAGATGAAGAAAGCGCGCATCCGGGAACGCTTCGTACATGGCGAGCATCCGCTTCAGTGAAATCGTATACGACGGGCTCTTTTCCACGGGGACCAGCGGATGGATCTTCGCCACCAGCTCCCGGTAGACGGCGGCGGTGGATTTTTCCTGGCGTGCGGCGGCCCAGTGGTGCGCCATCGCAATCGTCGCGGTGGTCTGCTCGCCCGCATAAATTTCGGCGACGGCCCTGAGCAATCCTTGACGGGTCTTGGAATAGTTTTCCATTTCGTCGGAATTGCGTACCCACAACCCCTTCAATTTTTCAACGTTGAACAGACACAGTTCCGGCAACCCGAAAGCCTGCGGATGCTGTCCAAGCATCGCGTTGATCAGCGATGTATAGGATCTGGGCGGGGCCAGGAGGAATAAGGGGGCAGCCATGGCGAGACTCTGGGCGCAGCCTGTTCAGGAAGACCGTCCGAGAACGGAAATGTGGAGCAACTTTCGTGCATAACGGAATACAGCCCCGCCATCGCGACAGCCAGCGCTAGCGCACGAACCATCCGCCGGGATCACGGCAAGACTGGTATTCAATGCCGCGCCCCACATCAGCAAAATAAGGCGGGCGCAGCGCCGAAAAAAATCCTAACTTCCTGTTTTTGAAGCGCTTCAAACCATTTTTCAGCAAATAGCGCGCCACCTCTCCCTGCCTCTTTGGACGCTCTACTGTCTATGGCATTCAACACACAAGTGAACTCCCCGTACATTCGCACGCCGAATACCAACAAGCATATACGGTAACGGCACGAGCAACGGGGAGAAAATGTACCATCGTGAGGCGCTTTGCCCCGCAGAAAAGTGGATAAAAACCGCTAGTTGGCCAGTAATCTTCTACTTGATAAAGGCTTGATTCATGGCAACGGGGGTACTCCATTGTCTGAATCACCTAACTGCGCCAGCAGAGATTAAATATCTGTAAGATATTGAAAATGTTTAAATAAAAACAATTCGCCCGCCTGTGCGGCTATGATGTTATGGCACAGCGCGACCACGAGCAGTATGCCGCTTCGCCAGCGCGTTGACGGGCTAATACCCGAGTGCAGCCGATCACGCGCAATGCCACGTCAACGACGCTCACGCCCGCCCGTTCTCCGTATTTGAGAACGCAGTTGAGTCGTGTCGCCGCGCCCGTATCTAGCCGCCAGTGTCTTGCTGGACGCCGTGGTCATGACCCCTGCTCCCGGAGAAATCTATGCGCAGGCTTCGGACAAAAGACCAAATGCCGGAAACCCTCGCAGCACTCGCTGCGGCAAGGAAACACCCTCCTTGCCATAGTTACCCCGTGGCGGAATTCCCTTGATGGGCCACGGATTGATCGCGGCTGCGGTCCCCCCCGCAGCCGCGGTTCTTTTTTTAAAGTGGCTGTAGCGGCATGGACTCAGCATGATGTCGGCGACATAGACATATAAATAACGACGCGTCTGGGCATTTGCTTTTTCGAGCCAGAGGTTATGTGGACAAGTGTGTGAGAGGCAGGATGCGGGCCTGCGTTTTGGTGGTATAAACCCGTCGGAATCATCCTAAATAGATGTCTATAAGCTGCGTAGAGGGAGGAGAGCATGCGTATAGTGCCGCTGGCCTGTGTAGCCACGCTGACGGGGATTTTTGCCGCTTGCAGCAGCAGTAGCGATGTAAGTTCGACGACTACGCCGTCAGGACCATCTGGCGCACCCGCATGCACCCCGACCGGTGTGCAGGTATACGGGAGCAAGCAGGAACTCTTTGTAACGGTTAATGCCCCACCGGATTCAGACAGTGTAGGCAATCCCAAGGGCGCGACGACGACGAAGATTTATTTGACCGTCATGGTGCCGACCGGTTGTCCCGCGGGCACAACATTCCCGTTGGTGCTGAACGCGCCGGGATGGGGGATGACCCGTTTCCACAACGCTGCTAAAGACAATACGCTGAATACGACCGCCCAGATGTTCGTGGGTCTGCTGGGTCTGATTCCGGCATTGCCTTGGTATGGTTACGTCGTCATCAGCTTCGACGAGCGCGGTATGGGTGACTCGGTTCCGAAAAATGGCGGCGGACTGGCGCGAGTCATTGATCCTGCGCTTGAAACCAAAGACGCGATGGCGATCATTGATTGGGCCTACGACAACGCCTCCACCTATAGTATTCAGACCGAACCCGACAGCGGCATCGCCAAGGACATCAAGGTCGGTGCGATCGGCATCAGCTATGGCGCCGGCTTCCAACCGACGTTGGCAGCGCTGGATCCGCGCGTCGATGCCATCATTCCCGCTGGCTCCTGGCACGACGTGGCCTATTCGCTGCTGCCGGGTGACGTCGTCAAGACCAACTGGGACGACATCCTTTGCCTTGCCGGTAATGGCACGATGCAAGTGACACCGCTGGTAAGCTCCGTCTGTGGCGCCATCCAGCAGAACACCAGCAGCAACGTGAACGTGCGTTCTTTGAGCGATGTGTTGGCGATCACCGATACTCCCGGGAACACGCCCGAACAGGTAGGTCATGACGATCTGGTCAATTTCTTTTACGGCCACGGCATGAATTACTTCCATGATCAGGAGCAAGCGAGCCTGCCATGGCTATCGCTGACCGACCGGTCCAGCCTACTCCCCGACGGCGCGGAATCCACGCTGCGAGCGGTACCGGCGCTGTTTCTGCAAGGCAACCGCGACGTGCTTTTCAATCTGACCGAAGGCTACTGGAACTGGAATTACTTCAATCAGGCCGGCGGAGATGTGCGGTTGTTGTCGAACGAGGGCGGACATGTCAATCCGCTGGCCGGCGAGCCGGGTGTGATTACTGGTACACCCGCCTGCGGTGGCACCCCGGATGCCGTCGATGCGGCGCTGGCCTGGTTTGATCATTATCTGAAAGGCAATGTCATATCGCCGGTTTTCGACGCCATTCCTTCGCACATCTGTATTTCGGTGGTCGATACAAACAGCGCAGCGACGGCGACACCGGTTGGTGTCGTGCTCGATGACTTTCCGGTCGGATCGCAGTCGGGGACCGGCGCACTGGTGAACACATTCAACTCACCACAGGCCACCAATGTGAGTGCCACCGCATCGCAGCCGGTTTTCGTGCCGATGACGACTGTCACAGGCTCCGACTACGTGCTGGCCGGCGCACCGACCATGGCTTCGATCACTGTCTCTGCGGGAACGGGTGCGACGCCGGGCCAAAGTGCCAATGCCTTCGTCGGTACGGGAATCATGCGTAGTGGCCAGCTTATTCTCGTCGACGCCCAAGTCACGGGCTTCACTGAGGGCACATTCACGAGCAACCATTCCGACGGCAATCTGGTCGTCAATGATCTGCCGATCCCTGGCGAAGATCCAACCCACGTTCTGCTACCCGCGGTCGGTGCGCAGCTGCAAGATGGCGATCAGGTGGGCCTGTTGTTCTATGCTAGTCATCCGCAGTATCTGCCGTCCGGCGCGGACACGACGACCTACAACAATCCCTACTCGGTGAGTGTTTCCGACGTACAGTTTCCAATCTTCAAGCCGGGCACTTTCCAGGGAAGCGCACTCTCCCAGTAGTCACATAACCGGCCGTGGGCAACGACCGATCGGAATCGCCCGCGGCCATGAAGTCAGTGCACGACGTAGGGGTAGACGATCTTCGCGGGGTCCGCACCATTAGTCTTGCCTGGAACCACATAGGCCCGCTCCGAAATTCCAACGAAGTCGTTGAGCGGCAGATATTTTCCGCAGCGCGAGTCGCTGGTGGCATCACAATTTTCGTTGTTGATACCGCTTGGGGGCGTGATCGGCAAGATCGTGTAGCCCGCGCTGATGTACTGGCTTGAGCAGAAGGGCAATGTAGTACCCGCACCTCCGGCGGCGCAGTAGGTATCGCGTGCGATAGTGGCGACGTAAAGATTGGCGACCGTCCTGGCGTTCAGACTGCGGCTCGCCCCGGCCGGTTGGCCGATATCTTTCCAGACCTGCAGCGCCGAACCATTGAGACAATTGCTCTTCGTCGTGTCGCTTGAGACATTTGTGCAGCTGTCGAAGCCGGCAGCCCTGACGTTGGTCTGGGTCAGGCTGGCGATGCCTTCCAGCAGTCCGATATTGAAGTTGTCTAGACTAATGCTACCGGCATCGTAGACGCCGACGCTCAGATAGGTCGCATTGTTGACTGCCGTGCTGGCGTGGTTAACGCCAACGACGACGGCTATATTTCCATTGCTGTCATTGATCTGACCCGCATTTAGAGTGCCGTAGGGCGCCGTATCCTGTGTATCCTCAAAGCAGGGAATATCGTAGGTGACGCAATGGGGACCGACGTTGCTGGATGAGCCCACCTGCCTGACGTTCGTCGTAGCTTTCTTTGCGCTCATATAGTCACCGATGGCCTGCGCGAGATCCGAGGCCACCGTGTTGTAGTTGACACCGCCGAGGCTGGTTTCGTCGTGGTTGGCCTTGCGGGCGGTTAACACCGATTTTCCGGTGTAAAGCAAATCGAACGCAGATGCGTTCTTAGTGATCCGGTATACCGCGATCGGCGATGCGGGCAACGGCCCGAGATTCTGACAATCGGCCGTGGCACTGCTGGAACCCTGGTTGATCGCGCAGAGCCAGCGTTTCGACGCGGTCGAATCCTCGAAAGCGGCATAGCGCATCAGCGTGTTGAATTCATCACTCACCGCCTGCTGGATCGTCATGTCGCTGGTGTCGAATCCCGTGATCACATTCACTGACGAATACGGTGCGCCAAGGATGACCGGTAGTTTTCCTGAGTATTCATTCTTGCGATAGAACGGCTCCACGAAAATCTGCTTGCTTGATCCACCGACTGAGCTCGACAAGAACGCCTTGCGCAGCTTGTTGTATAGCGTGCTATTGGAGGTGGAGATGAACACGACTTCCGGCGCGGTCGTCGCATCGGGGGCCGGCAGCGCCAAGGTGGACGACTGATTCGTCAACACAACGTTGTTGATGCTGTTGCCGACGCTGGCAAGCACGGGTGCACGGCAGAGATCGGTTCCTCCTGCAGGCCCACAGACGACGGGCAGCGGCGAATACTGGGTCACTGAGCGCGAAAACACGTAACTCTGATAACCCAGATAAGCCGAGCGGGGCGGTAGCGTCACGATCACCACCACCGCATCCTGATCGCTCAGGCGGTAATACTGATTGACATAGTTGCCCGCGGAGTTGATGGCCGTGAAGGCGTTGACGATACTACCCTTGGACTGGGGCGTGCTGCCACAGTTTGGACCGCTGGTGATGTAGCAAGGGTCGACAAACTCGTTGGCCGTTCCGTTCGAGACCGGAGGCTGAATTTCGATGTATGGCGCTGCCGGGTTATTGCCTCCGCAGCTGTAGAAGATCTCAATCTCGGCGGCGCAATCAGGCAACTCGAAGACATGCGCGCCGCCCTGCACGACACTGTAGCCAAGATCACTTCTGATCGAATCAAGCCAATTGTTCCACACTGGACTGAGGCAGAATGCAGCGGTCGAATTCAGGAGTCCGAACGCAAGCAAAGATCCCGCTGCATAGCGTCGGAAAATCAAAGTCGTAGTCATGAGTTCCCCCCGGAACTATACATATGGCGATACTTTGTCAAATACCACCACTCTCGAATAACTAATTATGAAATCGGCTAATCCAATTGCATAAAAATCGAATGTTCTAACCTAATGCTCTCTCTTAATTTTTTCTTTACAAAATGTGACAAGATGTGCGGCGCTCCAAATACTCCAATCGGAATGACCACTACCCACTGCATAAATTCAATCGGCCATCCTATTGGTACAAAACCTGATGCGGATTATTTTTTCGCTCTATGAAATTAGAGCAATCCAAGTGAAATGAAAAAATATCCAGACTACAAGTTTATCGATTTACTTCGGATCGAACTGTGATTCAGTTCACAACATAATTCTTCCGACTCAAAAATATATTGCGAGTTCCTTAAGCCGTGCTGAACCATCACTGGAGAGCAGACGCTGCAGCGGATCGGCCCGGCTGAGAGCGCTGTTTTGCGCGGACAAGCAAAGTGACGCAAACAAGTGTTTCTGGCTGAGATGGAACGGGTCGTCCCGCGGGAATGATTGCTGGTGCAGATCGAGAGCCGCAACACTCGTTTGCTAGCAACCGGGGGCGGCCGTACCGCTCGCGACAAATGCTATGCATTCACTGATGCAGCGCCGGCTCGGCTATTCCGATCTATCGACGGAAAAACCCTTGTGCAATATTCCACCGCCGCCGCGGATAATTCATGCGCGAAAATGATTGAACACAAAAAGCTCAAAAATAACGGCGGCCACAGCTCCGCTCGCCGCTCACTCACCACCGTTTCAACTGGTCATGACTTCGACACTGTGCGTGTACGGGGTTTCCTTATCAGGCGGTGATGCATCATGAGTAGATGCATCATGAGTAATTGCTGACAGCGTTAACCGATCCCGACATCGGTAATAAATCGCCCTACTTGACGCGCCTCCCCCTTGAAACCTGCGAGCAAGTCCCCAAGAATTAGCAGCCTTCGGGGGAGAGTGCTAACAGCACGCCCGCGAAAATCGTTGGAGCGCTGTGTGTTTGCGCTTAAAAACCGTGATAAATCAGTCAGTTAACTGCCAAGACAGGAGTAGATTTATGAAGCTGCGTCCCCTGCACGACCGCGTGGTCGTCAAGCGTCTCGAGGAAGAAAAGAAATCCGCCGGCGGCATCATCATCCCGGATCAGGCTGCCGAAAAGCCGCTGAAAGCTGAAGTCGTAGCGGTCGGTCCGGGCAAGCGCACGGATGACGGCAAGATTCACGCGGTCGACGTCAAGAAAGGCGATACCGTGCTGATCGGCAAGTATTCCGGCACCGAAGTGAAGCTCGATGGCCAGGATCTCGTCGTTCTGCGCGAGGACGACATCCTCGCCGTGATCGGCGGCTAATTCCCGCATTACATCGCATATCCCAATTCAGTTATTCAGAGGTTAGGAAAATGGCAGCCAAAGAAGTTAAATTTGCCGACGACGCACGCTCCCGCATGGTGATGGGCGTCAACATTCTCGCGAATGCGGTCAAAGTTACGCTCGGTCCAAAGGGCCGTAATGTTATTCTCGACAAGTCTTTCGGTGCACCGACCGTCACCAAGGACGGCGTCAGCGTCGCCAAGGAAATCGAGCTGAAGGACAAGTTCGAAAACATGGGCGCCCAGTTGGTGAAGGAAGTCGCCTCCAAGACTTCCGACGCCGCCGGCGACGGCACCACGACTGCGACCGTTCTGGCGCAGTCGATTCTCAACGAAGGTCTGAAGTCGGTTGCCGCTGGCGTCGATCCGATGGACATCAAGCGCGGTATCGACAAGGCCGTTGAAGCGGTCACCGCCGAAATCCGGAAAATTTCAGTGCCGTGCAAAGATCGCAAAGCGATTGCGCAGGTCGGCACCGTGTCGGCCAACAGCGACGAAGCGATCGGCGAAATCATCGCCAACGCGATGGACAAGGTCGGCAAGGAAGGTGTCATCACCGTCGAGGACGGCTCCGGTCTCGAGAACGAACTCGACGTCGTCGAGGGCATGCAGTTCGACCGCGGCTACCTGTCGCCCTACTTCATCAACAATGCGCAGAGCCAGCAGGTTGAACTCGAAAACCCGCTGATTCTCATCAACGAGAAAAAGGTCTCCAACATCCGCGAGCTGCTGCCGGTGCTGGAAGGCGTAGCCAAGAGCGGCCGCCCGCTGCTCATCATCGCCGAAGATGTCGAAGGCGAAGCGCTGGCCACGCTGGTCGTCAACAATCTTCGCGGCATCCTCAAGGTCGCGGCCGTCAAGGCGCCGGGCTTTGGTGACCGCCGCAAGGAAATGCTGAAGGACATCGCGGTCCTCACCGGTGGCCAGGTCATTGCCGAAGAACTCGGTCTGACGCTGGAAAAAGCCACCATCAGCGATCTTGGCACTGCCAAAAAGATCCAGATTTCCAAGGAAAACACCACCATCATCGACGGCATCGGGCAGAAGAAGGACATCGAAGCCCGCGTCAAAGAAATCCGCAAGCAGCGTGAAGACGCCACCAGCGACTACGACAAAGAGAAGCTCGACGAGCGCATCGCCAAGCTTGCCGGCGGCGTAGCGGTCATCAAGGTCGGCGCAGCAACGGAAATCGAGATGAAGGAAAAGAAGGCGCGCGTCGAAGACGCCCTGCATGCCACGCGCGCAGCGGTCGAGGAAGGCATCGTTGCCGGTGGTGGTGTCGCGCTGGTGCGTGCCGCCAAAGTGCTGGATAAGCTGAAAGCCGCCAATGACGATCAAGGCGTTGGCATCAAGATCCTGCAGCGCGCGATTCAAGAACCGCTGCGTCAGATCGTGAAGAACGCCGGGGAAGAGCCGTCCGTGATTCTCAACAAAGTCGCGGAAGGTAAAGACTCCTTCGGTTACAACGCGGCCAACGGCACCTATGGCGACTTGCTCGAAATGGGCATCATCGATCCGGCCAAGGTCACGCGCCTGGCGCTGCAGAACGCAGCTTCGGTTGCTGGCTTGCTGCTGACGACCGAAGCGATGGTCGCCGAGCTACCGAAGAAGGAATCCCCGATGCCGGCCGGCGGTCCTGGTGGCATGGGTGGCATGGGCGACGATTTCTAAAGCAGCGAGCAGCGTGGAAGGACCCCGGCGCAAGCCGGGGATCCTAGCGTCGCGAATCCGCGCGATGTCGCAGCAAGAAATCAGTAGTATCGTCAGGGCGCCTCCGGGCGCCCTGATTTTTTGTGCGACGAGAAATTAATGACGACCGACGACACAGCTCTGAAAAAAGCCTTGGGAGAATTGCTCGACAAGCAGGCAATCACAGAATTGATCTACGCCTACTGCAATGCAGCCGATCGCCATGATCACGACAAGATGCGCACCCTCTACCATGAGGATGCGATCGATGAACATGCGTCGTACTTCAAGGGACTGGCGATGGAGTTTATCGATCGCCTGCCGCAGATTCAGGCACCGATGGAAATCCTGCATCACAACGTCACCACGGTAAACCTGAAGCTCGACGGCGACCGTGCGGAAGGTGAAATCTATATCCTCGCCTTCCACAAAGTTCTCAACGAGGACGGCAGTGCGTTCGATCTGCTGATCGGTGGACGCTATTTCGACAAATACGAAAAACGTAACGGCGTGTGGAAATTCTCGTACCGCTCAGTCGTCGCGGATTGGGCAAACGCGCATCAACCGTCGATCGTCGATTTGCAGCATCCGGCCTTGAGCGGCGCCCACTTTGGCAAACCCGGTCCTGCCGATCCCTCCTACAAATTTTTCTCGCTGTTCCGACGCGGCGAACGGTAGGGCCTACCGTCAAATCCTTTGATCGCTGCGACGGGGCCTGAGGAACTGCGGCATACCATAGCTGACCGTAACTGATTACTTATTCGGTAACGACTGTTTGATCTTTTGATAACCGTCCTTCAGCGACGTGAACAGCAGTTCCGCAGCTGCGCTGACTTCCTGTGTGGATTGATTGGCCGCGAAACGCACATGCTTCAACTCGGATTGAAATTTGCTCCAGTCCTCTTCGAGTCTGGCCCAAAGATCCTTCGCTTCCGCTTTTGCCAGATGTGCCTGTACCGACAGCTCATCACGCAGTTGTGCAAGACTTTCGACGGCGCTGAGGTTCAGTGTGCGGGGAGTAGCCATGGTTCAACTCCTTCAGTTTTTGCGGGTATTCGTGAAATTAAGCGTTCGGAAGACCGTTTGGTATCCACTCAGTGAGACACATAAAGCATGCGACAGTGCCATTTTCGCCGTATTGATCTGGATCAGCGCGAAACGGCAATCCTGGAACTCTCAGTGATTGCGGATGTCGTTCCATGCTGTTTTACCTGCTGAAAGACGGTTACGACGAGCCGATAGTTCGACAAATGCCCTGCTTGCTGTGAAGCGCCGCGGAAAGGGAATCTGACGAAGCGCATATTGCTTGACAGCGCTTTGCAACCTCCTAGACTGTTGCAAACGCTTCGCGGCGTGAAGGAAGGACTGCATGATGCATCCGATTCCCGGCATCGCGATGGAGAGGAGAAGAAAATCCAGGTGCTTGCGCCGAGCAATGGCGTCAGTGCTCCTGGGTATTCCTTTGAGCGCTGCCGCCGGTTCCGTTGAAGTTCTTGTCAATCCCGCGCAAGCGCACGTTTCTATTGACCGCGATCTGCTGCGCGGCATTTTCACCATGCGGGTACGCGAATGGCCGGGTGGCGAGCCCGTTCGAGTGTTTGTGCTGCCCGACGACAACACCATCAGCGACATTTTCGATCGCGAAAGTCTCGGAACTTATCCTTACGTGTTGCGAGCCGTCTGGGATCGCATGGTATTTACGGGAACCGGCTTTGCGCCGACCGTCGTGAAATCGGAGCAGGAAATGCGCGAGCGTGTTCATTCCACGCCCGGCGCGATCGGCTATGCGCGCAACGACGAGAAATCGATGCTGCAGCTGTTTCTTCTAGGCGCGACCGACGGATTCCTATCGGGAGACCGCCATGACTGACCAATTTACGAAAGGGTCAGCAGCGGGATGGCGACCGTCAATACTGCACGCTCTGTTCGTTTCGTCGTGCCTCCTCACATGCCGTCCGGTGGCGGCACTGGACTATCAGGTGCATGGCTACGGGGCACAGGGTTTCGTGCTCAGCGATGGCAATAATGTCTTTGGCGACAGCTCGCACGGGAGCGTCAACTATTACGAGGCCGGCATCAACGGCAGCGTGCAGCTGCGACCGGATCTGATGTTCGCGGCACAAGCGGCGATCCGCGACGCGGGCATTACCGATAACGGTGTTCCGCGATTGGATTACGCGTTGGCGGACTATCGCTTTCTTTCACTCATCAATAGCAATGCGGGCCTGCGTATCGGCCAAGTCAAAAATACCATCGGCTTTTACAACGAGACGCGCGATGTGATTTTCACGCGTCCCAGCATTCTGCTGCCTTCCGCGTACGGCGAGAATCAGGGTACACGCAGTTTGCTGTTCGCCGCGCCCGGTGCACAGTTGTACACCAGCACGGTCTTGGGCGATCACGAGCTGTCGCTCGTGGGTACTTACAGTCGCAATCGCGGACTGAGCGTATCGCAGAAGCAGCTCCTGATCAGCCTCAGCGGCCTTCCATTCGACCTGCGCATCAGAGATTCCTGGAACGCTCAGATCATGGATTCGATCGATGGCGGCCGCTGGCAAATTGCATTTAGCCGCTTTTATGCGCGTTTCGCACTGAAAGCACCGGTCCCGGTGACTCCCAGTTCTGCCGAGGATCTCTTGGGGAATATCGACGTACCGATCAATTTCTTTTCGGTGCGTTACAACGCCAGGAAGTTCAGTATCACTGCAGAATATGTCATCAATACCAACAAGGACTTCGTCACGCTGGGCGGAATGCCATACGCAGTCACGACGTTCTCTAGTGACTCGGAGTATTTGCAAGCCGAGTATCGGCTTAATCCGGCTTGGCATCTGATGGCGCGTATCGATACCAACTTCCTCGATTCGGGTGATCGCAGCGGCCACCGTTATGCGGATGTGACGCCGGGCACCGATCCCGCTTCGCGCTTCTCATACGACTTCACCACCGGCATCAACTGGCAACATGGCGATCACTGGGGAGTATGGGCTGAATATCACTGGATTTACGGCACCAGCGTGGTCCAGTTGCTCGACAACGCCGACCGCACACCTGATGACCACTGGTCGCTGTTCATGCTGATGGCAGGATACAAATTCTAGAGATATTGCGGTTCGGATGAGAGGACGAATACATGCGAAGCTCGCCGGCGCCCTCGCTGGCTGATCAATACAATTATCGACAACCGCGGTTCAGTCTCATCTGGAAATCGTTGCTGCTGCTGCTGACTTCACTGGGCTGCGTGTACTCCTATCTGGGTTATCTCGGCTACAGCAGTCTCACGCAGCAGAATCAGCGCGACCTCAGCGCACGGATGGAACGCATTGACCGGCGCTTCGACGCACTCCTGGAGAGATCCGGCGACGAGCTCACGCGCCTCGCCACACAGATGGCAGCGGCCACGAGCGCTCGCCGGTTATCCGGCAATGCTTTGGCGAATGCGTCGATTTCTCCCGAGCTATTGTCCGCGCTGACCCTGCTCGAATACGCCACGCTGGATGGCAAGACGCTGGCAACCTGGTCCGCCACTCGCTTCAACAGACCCGCCGAATTCGCCACTCTGCTTGGCCGCGTCACCACCACTCACCAGCCGGCGATAGAGCTGACCTGCGCGCCCGAATGCGTTCTCTACGCGTTTGTTCCGGCATTTGACAGCGAGGGCCGTGAAATCATCGTCATCATCGGACAGATGGCTGCCGACGTATTGCAGACGTTCAGACATCTTGCGGGAGCGGATGCCGCCCTGTTAGTCCGCGATGACGGGCGCGCAGACAACGCGAACTCATTGCGCATATGGGGACGCCGAGTGCCCGTGCTCACCAACACGCCGGTACTGGCGCCGATACTGGCCAAGATGCGCGCGATGCCACCGTCATCGCCCAACAGCAGCCTCGCGATCGCCGCTGCCAATCATCAATATGTCCTGCGGTTTCGTCCGTTGCCCGGCAATATTGTCAGCCCCGGCGCCCAGCTCGATGTCGTGTTCATTCTCGACAATACCGACGCCCAAATACAGATCACGGAAGATCTCAGGCACATGTTCTACGCGATATTGTCCGGCCTGATCGTATCAGCGCTCACGCTGGTCTTTCTGGTAGGACCCGTGCTGCGGCGCCTGACCCGCGTCACGCGCGCACTGCCGCTGATGGCGGATCAGCGCTTCGCTGAAGCGCACGAACTGCTTGACGACGCACCGGCAGGCTCGCGCCTGTCCGACGAGATTGATGTGCTGGAAGAAGCGGCGGCTGCGCTCGCGCAGAAACTTGAGCGTCTCAGCGCGGCGGAATCCGCCAACGCGGCCAAGTCCAGCTTTCTTGCCGCGATGAGCCACGAGATCCGCACGCCACTGAATGCCGTCATCGGCATGTCTGAACTGTTATCCGATACACCGCTCGATGCACGCCAGAAGGATTTCCTTGAAACCATCAAGAGCAGCGGCGCCCACCTGCTTACAGTCATCAGCGACATTCTCGATTTCTCCAAGATCGAGTCGGGAAAAATGGAAATCGACGAGCGTACCTTTGATCTGCGGCGCTGCGTCGAGGAGTCGCTGGAACTGGTCACGCACAAAGCCTCTGGAAAATCGATAGAACTTGCATATATCTATGGCGATGGAGTGCCAGAGGGGTTGATTGGGGATGGCAACCGAGTCAAACAAATTCTTGCCAACTACCTTTCGAACGCGGTGAAGTTTACCGAGCGCGGCGAGGTGGTCGTCAGCATCAGCGCCGCACTTTTGAATACCGGAATACACGAAGTCCAATTCGCCGTGCGCGACACCGGAATCGGCATTCCCATGGACCGGCGCGACCGCCTGTTCAAGTCGTTCAGCCAGATCGACGCCACGACCACGCGCACGTTCGGTGGTACGGGGCTGGGATTGGCGATCTCCAAACGGCTGGCCGAAATGATGGGGGGACGCGTCTGGCTTGAGAGTGAAGAAGGCAAGGGCTCGACTTTCTACTTCACCGTCCGCGGCGCCGCTACCGAATTGCCAGCGCGTGAACAACGAAACATTATCGCTGCGCTGAGCGGACTGAGTCTGCTGGTCGTCGACGACAGCGCCACCAATCGGCAGCTGCTGTATACCGCAACTGCTGCCTGGGGCATGCGCGTTCGCGATACCGCCTCGCCCACCGAGGCACTCGACTGGATACGCGCCGGAGAGCGCTTCGACCTCGCGCTTATCGACCATCAGATGCCCGAAATGGATGGTCCGCAACTGGCGGCCGAAATCCATAAGGTGATCGAGATGCCGCTGGTACTGATCAGCTCAGTCGGCGCGGGCCGCGCCGCAAACAGCAAATTCGTCGAAATACTGCCGAAGCCGATCCGGCAATCGTCACTGTTCGACACTTTGCAATCTATCGTCAACCATCATCTGCATCGGACAGACAACGCCGCTCTGGCGATCGCGGCTGCAGTACCTGACCACGCGGCTCGCTTTCCGACGCTGCGCATCCTGCTTGCCGAGGATAATCTGGTCAATCAGAAAGTCGCGCTGCTGATGCTGGAAACGTTGGGCTGCAAAGCAGAAGTTGCGGTCAATGGAGAGGAAGCGGTACGAGCGGTGGAGTCCAAAATCTATGACCTCGTATTCATGGATGTGCAGATGCCGGTCATGGATGGTTTGGAAGCGTCGCGGCGAATTCGCCGGCAAGTGCCGGTTGCGAATCAGCCGCGCATCGTTGCGATGACGGCCGGCGCTTTTGAAAGCGATCGCGAAGAATGCCTGCGCGCAGGAATGGACGATTACCTCACCAAGCCTATCCAGCGAAACGGTGTTGAAGAAGTGCTCATTCATACCCTCGCGCGCAAAAAAGGCGACGTCAAACCCAGGAGTGGAGAAGTGGTGGCCACCAACGCCGCGGACGTATCCGCGCAGCAGCCGAATCCGGACGCATTGAAGCGCCTGCCGGATGTTCTGGGGCTGGAAGGCGCGCTCGAGATTCTGGATGCCTTCGTCGATGATGCGCCGAGACTCATGAACGGACTCAGCGCGGCGGCGGAAGACGGCGATCTGACCAAGCTGCGCCTGTACGCGCACACGCTACGGTCGAATTGCGCGATGGCCGGTGTGAGCGCGCTAGCCGCCCGCTGCGGCGATCTCGAGGAACGGGCGCTGTCAGGGAGGCTGGACGGCGCGAAGTCGGATGCGAAAGAGATCACCGCCGGTTACCGCCTGCTCATCGCTTCAGTGGAGAACTTGAGACGGGATTTGCAGCCTCCGTCTCCCCAAGCCTGATCCGCAACAAAGCCAAACAACGCAGCTGGAGTAGTGCTTCGCAATTAATGGAACATGAAATCGTGTCTTTGGTCGCCCCGCAGCGTTGGCTCCCTTGCCGTATGCGCGATACGGCAGCGGGATCGTGCCTTGCCGGACAGCCAAATCCATCGATTTCACGAGTCCCCTCAATTACGAAGCACTACACTAGGGCACAATAGCGAGGCTATCCAATGTCCCGAGCGTTCGCGTATCCATGGAAAACAAACTTAAGTGCGAGGTCATTCCGGTCACCTCATTCGAGCAGAATTGCTCGCTGGTCTGGGATGCCGACACCATGAAAGGGACGCTGGTCGATGCTGGCGGCGACGCCGAGCATTTGCTGGAGCGGGTGCGCCACAACGGCGTGCAGCTCGAAAAGCTGCTGGTGACACATGGCCACCTCGACCACGCCGGGGCGGTACGTGAGATCTCCGAAAAACTGAAGCTGCCGGTGGAAGGGCCACATGAGGATGACAAGTTCTGGATCGATATGATGCCGCAGGCCGCGCGCCAGTATGGCTTTCCACCATGCCGCAGCTTTACGCCGGATCGCTGGCTGCACGAAGGCGACAAGGTCACCGTCGGCGGTCTAAGTTTCGATGTGATTCATTGTCCCGGGCACACACCGGGCCATGTCGTTTTCTATAACGCCCCGGCGCATGCTGCGTTCGTCGGCGATGTGCTGTTTCAGGGTTCGATTGGGCGCACCGACTTTCCACGCGGCAACCATGGCGATCTGATCCGTTCTATCCGTCAGAAACTGTTCCCGCTCGGGGATGAGATCACCTTTGTGCCGGGACATGGCCCACTATCGACGTTCGGACGCGAGCGTATGACTAACCCCTACGTCGCTGATAACGCCGCCGGAAATTGAATCCTTGGATCCGAAACTCGAACTGTTCACGTTCTCCATTTCGCATTTCAGCGAAAAGACGCGCTGGACACTCGATGCGCTCGGCCTTCCCTATCGCGAAACTCGACTGACCCCATTCCTGCATATTCCGCACAACCTGCGGCTGACGCACGGGCGCGGCACCTCGGTACCAATCCTGCGCACGGGCGACGAAGTCATTCAGGACAGCGTGAGGATCACCGCCTGGCTGGAGCGCACGCATCGTGCGCAGTTGAATGCCTGCGGCCTGATTCCTGCCAACAAGGTACTGCGCGAAGAAGTGCTGGAAATCGAAAAGCGGTCCGGACGTGTCGGCGCGCATGTCACCCGCTTCGTGTACGCGCAGCGCATGCATCGCCGTGACGATTTATTGCGCCTGTGGGGACTCGATGCCAACCTGCTGCAGCGCGCAGCGCTGCGCGCCATGTTTCCGCTGGAACGCACGTTGCTGGCACGTCTGTCACGCGTGACACCGGCCAATGTCGAACGCTCGCGCACCGTCATCGGCGAGGCGCTGGATGTGATCGAAGCCCGCATCGTCGGCAATCGCCGTTATCTGATCGGCAATCGCCTGACCGTGGCCGACATCAGCGCCTGCGCATTGCTCGCACCAATCGCGGCTCCGGAACAGCATCCGGCCTATGGTTCGCAGGTGTATCGCGACTTTGTCGGGCCGGTCGCTACCGAATGGGCACAACGCCCGGCGCTGGAATGGGTGCGCGATATCTATCGCCGGCATCGCGTAGCCAAGGCGAAAAGCCGCTAAAACCTCGACTCGAGCGCATGACACTCGCCGGTTCCGCAGTCGCCGCCTTTCCTCGCTGCTATCGCATTGACGTTGACCGGAGCCAGTGGTGACACTCACGATCTATCACAATCCACGCTGCTCGAAGAGCCGTGAAACCTTGCAACTGCTGCGCGACGCAGGCGTCGAGCCGGAAGTGATCGAATACCTGAAGACTCCGCCGAACACGGCGGAACTCGACGCCATCTGCCGCAAGCTCGGCATTGAGCCACAGGCGCTGGTCCGCTACCGGGAACCGGAGGCAAAAGCGCTTGGCATTGCCAAGAGCGATACCCGCGGTCGCGCCGAATGGTTGCGCTTGCTTGCCGATAATCCGGTGCTGATCGAACGGCCTGTGGTCGTGGCGGCAAAGTCGGCGCGGATCGGCCGGCCACCGGAAGCGGTACGCGATCTGCTGACCGGATAGACTCATCAGTCTGCGGACTGACCCTGAATTTTCGAGGAGAACACGATGAGGCTGCCGCCGCTGGTGTTTTTGCTTGGTTACGCCGGCCTGATTCCTTTTATCGCAGCGCCGCTGTGGTTCACGCTGTCCCCGACAACCGCGCCCGCCTGGCTCGACCGGGTCTGGGTTTCCTATGCAGTGATGATCGCGTGTTTCATGTCCGGCACTTTCTGGGGACTCGCGCTGATCGTGTCCGAAGGGACCAACGGCATGATCGGCATGGCGATGTCCGCTGTGCTGATGATGTTGACCTGGGGCGCGTCATTGCTGCCTTTCCGCCAGGAGCTCCTGGCGCTGGCGGTGGTATACCTATTGTTGGTGCTTGCCGAAATCTGGCGGGAACGGGTGCTGGATCCGCTCAGCGGCTATTTCGCGTTGCGCTCAACGCTAACGGCCGGGGTGCTGGTGACAATTAGTTGGCGATTGCTGCTCCATGTGTGACGCGGGAGCGCTTGTTCAACTGCACTTCAATGATAAGGAGGTTTAGGCGTAGTGATCGTTAATTCTTATATCCACGGACTCTAAACTCGAGCGCTACTGAACTCGGGAGGACGCCGGAAACAATATAAATAATTAATGCTCACTCATAGACGCGCCCATTGGGTACGCGAACTATAACATCACCAAAAAAGCCACCCGCTCTGCGGATGGCTTTTGCTGTTTTAACGCCGTACCGCGCAATCAGAATAACTCTGCATCCAACTCCATCAGAGGCTGGGCACCCGCGCGAGCCTGACGGATCAGCATCGCCGTTTCCGGCTGCAGCTTGGCGAAGTAGAAACGCGCGGTCGCCAGCTTGGAGATATAGAACTTGTCGCCGGAATCCTTTTTATCGAGCGCCAACCGCGCCATGCGCGCCCAGAAGTATGAGAAGACCAAGTGTCCGACCACCCGCAGATACGGTACCGCGGCAGCACCGACTTCATCCGGATTCTTCATCGCCTTGGTGCCGATCTCGGCGGTCAGTTTTTGCACCTTGTCGCTGATGTCGGCAAGTGGTTCGATGAATTCCTTCATCTCCGCTTTGTCGGACTGCGCAGCGACGAAGGTCTGTACCATCTTGCCGAATGCCATCAGCTTCTTGCCCATGTCGGCCAGAACTTTGCGGCCGAGCAGATCGAGTGACTGAACGGTATTGGTACCTTCGTAAATCATGTTGATGCGGGCATCGCGCACGTATTGCTCCATGCCCCATTCCCGGATATAGCCGTGGCCACCGAGCACTTGCATGGCGAGATTTGTGCACTCGAATCCATTGTCGGTGATGAAGGACTTGACGACCGGAGTCAGTAACGCGACCAGATCGCCGCATTCCTTGCGGACCTTCTCATCCGGGTGCGATAGCTCGCGGTCAATGGTCAGCGCGATCCAGTAGGTGAAGGCGCGCGCACCTTCGGTATAGGCCTTCTGTGTCAGCAGCATACGGCGCACGTCGGGATGAACGATGATCGGATCGGCCGGCTTGTCCTTCGCTTTCGGGCCGGTCAGCGAGCGCATCTGCAATCGGTCTTTCGCATAGGCCAGCGAATTCTGATAGGCGACTTCGGTGAGGCCGAGCGACTGCATCCCGACACCAAGGCGCGCCGCGTTCATCATCACGAACATGGCGTTGAGACCTTTGTTCGGTTGGCCGATCAGCCAGCCTTTCGCGTTGTCGAGATTTATCACGCACGTGGAATTGGCGTGGATGCCCATCTTGTGTTCGATGGAGCCGCACTTGACGCCGTTGCGGGCGCCGGCGTCGCCTTTCGCATCCGGGATGAACTTCGGCACGATGAACAGCGAGATGCCTTTGGTGCCTTGCGGCGCGTCCGGCAGTCGCGCGAGCACAAGGTGCACGATGTTCTTCGACAAATCGTGTTCACCACTGGAGATGAAAATCTTGGTGCCGCTGATCGAGTAACTACCGTCGCCGAGCGGCTCTGCCTTGGAGCGCAGGATGCCGAGATCAGTGCCGCAATGCGGTTCGGTGAGGCACATCGTGCCAGTCCACTCGCCCGACACCAGCTTCGGCAAATAGGTCTTCTGCTGCTCCGGCGTGCCGTGCTCGTGCAGACACTCGTAGGCACCATGCGACAGGCCCGGATACATCGTCCACGCCTGATTCGACGAGTTCAGCATTTCGTAGAGAATGTTATTGATGGTCACCGGCAGCCCTTGACCGCCGAATGCCGGGTCGCAGGACAATGCCGGCCAGCCGCCTTCCACGTATTGCTGATAGGCCTCCTTGAAGCCCTTCGGCGCGCTGACAACGCCGTCACCCTTGTACGTGCAGCCTTCGGCATCGCCGGACTGGTTCAGTGGGAACACCACCGACTGGCAGAACTTGGCAGCTTCCTCGATCACCTGGTTAATCGTGTCCGCGTCGATTTCTGCGTGCGGCGGGAGGGCCTTCAATTCTTTTTCGACACCCAGCAATTCGTGAAGCACGAATTGCATGTCGCGCAGCGGCGCAGTGTACTGACCCATACGAAATCTCCAGCGTGGCGGTTGCGGCGCGTCCGGGAGGACGAGCATCTCATTACCATACTGTAGCGTATGTTCATCCCGATGTCTCGTGGCTCGGCGTATCCGGCAGCGCCGCTGCCGCCGGATATTGCTACCGTTCGTCGCGAAAATTCCGCCAGGGTCAGCGCTAGGCGCTCACGTCCGCCGGCGCGGCGAGCGTTCCATTCTGGTAGTCCTGGATCGCCTGCTCGATCTCGTCACGCGTATTCATCACGAAAGGACCGTATTGCACCACCGGTTCGTTCAAGGGCTTGCCGGCAAGCAACACGAATCGCGCGCCATCTGCGCCGGCTCTGAACACCGCCTCGTCTCCAGCGGAAAGGATGCCGGCACCATGTCGATGCAGAGACTTCGCCGATTCTTCCGGACCAATGCGAACGTCACCTTCATAAACGTACGCAAATGCATTGTGCGTAGCGGGCAGTGGATGCCTGAATGTAGTCCCCGCCGGCAGATCTACATCGAAATAAATAGGCTGCGTGCTCAACCCTATGATCGGCCCCGCGGTTCTGACGCCGTCGACCAACGCTTCGCCGGCAATCACTTTCAATTTACCGCCATCCGGCAGTGACACCACCGGAATACTGGCGGCAGGAATATCGCGATAACTCGCGGGCTTCATCTTTTCGCGGGCCGGCAGATTGATCCACAACTGGAAACCACGCATGCGTCCTTCGGTCTGCTGCGGCATTTCCGAATGGATAATGCCGCGCGCGGCCGTCATCCACTGCACATCGCCGCTCTTTAGATCGCCGCGATTGCCGAGGTGATCCTGATGCAGCATGTGGCCGTCGAGCATGTAGGTCACGGTCTCGAAGCCGCGATGCGGATGCGACGGGAAGCCGGCGATGTAGTCGTCTGGATTCTCGGTGCCGAATTCGTCCAGCATCAGGAACGGATCTAGCCGCAGATTGTTCGTGGCGCCGATACTGCGGCGCAGCTTCACGCCAGCGCCATCAGAAGTAGCGATTGCTGGGATTATTTGCTTAAGGGTACGAATACTCATGGTGATCTCCTGTGAATCCGCTCAAGCCGCCAGCCGTTCGATGACGGCGGTGGCCTCCGCCAGCGCGGTACTCTTCGAATCCGCACTGATATTAAGCCCCTCCGCGTAAATGAACTCGATGTCGTGAATGCCGAGGAAGTTCAGAAACGTCCGCACGAAGCCAGTTTCAGTGTCAGCCGGCGTGCCTCGGGAAAGACCACCGCGCGCCGCAAGGACGTAAACCTTGCGATCACCGATCAATCCCTCGGGGCCGCTCGCGGTGTAACGGAAGGTAACGCCGGCGCGCGCCAGATGATCGAAGTAAGCCTTGAGTTGCGAAGGGACTCCAAAGTTATACATCGGCAGTCCGAGCACAACGACATCAGCCGACCTGATCTCCGTGATCAGCGCATCGGATTCATCGATGACCGTTTGCTGTTCAGGCGTGCGCTGCTCCGGCCTGCTGATCAGCGCGGTGAAGCGCGCCGCATCGAGGTGAGGCAAAGGCTGCCTGGCGAGGTCGCGCACGACTACGCGGCTGTCCGCATGGTGCGCACGCAAATTTTGAACCAGTGTGTCGGCGAGCTGGCTCGAATTGCCAGCCTCGGAAAACAGACTGGTGTTGATCTGCAGGATGGTCTTCATGGTGTACTCCGTCGAAGCCGTGGAATGGGCCTGACACACTCTATGGTTGCTATAATCGATAAAAAAGCGGAATTTTTCGCAAATACCAATCGAATGGATCGATCATAATGGGACCGAAAATATCTCTGGGGCAGTGGCGTGCACTAGTCGCGGTTGTCGAGACCGGCGGCTATGCGCAAGCTTCGGGACATCTGCACAAGACACAGTCCACCGTGACCTACGCGGTGCAGAAAATCGAGCAATTGCTCAACGTGAAAGTGTTCCGGATCGAGGGACGTAAGGCGCGGCTCACGTCGACTGGTGAAGTGCTATATCGCCGCGCGAAAGCGCTGGTCGAGGAAGCGGAAACGCTGGAGCGCGCATCCACGCAACTCGCCGCCGGCTGGGAACCCGAATTGCGTCTCGCCGTCGATGTCGTGTTCCCGACCTGGCTACTGTTACAGTGCTTTGCGCGCTTCGCCGCTGAGCATCCGCAGACACGCATCCAGTTGTACGAAACCGTGCTTGGCGGCACTGAAGAAGCGCTGATCGAGCGGCGCGTCGATCTGGTCATCGGAGCTTACATTCCGCAGGGTTTCATGGGTGACGCGCTGATGCGTGAGCGATTCATCGCCGCCGCGCATCCGGATCACCCGCTGCATCAGCTCGGCCGCGCGCTGACCCATCAGGATCTGCGCAAACACCGCCAGCTTGTGATCCGCGATTCCGGTCTGCAGCGCACGCGCGATGCGGGCAACTGGCTCGGCGCGGAGCAGCGCTGGACCGTGAGCCATAAAGCCACGTCGATTTTTGCAGCTTGCCTCGGCCTTGGCTTCGCCTGGTTTCCCGAAGACACCATCCGCAGTGAGCTGGAGCGCGGCACGCTGAAACCGCTGCCACTGCGCGAAGGTGCGGAGCGCTTCGCTGAGTTGTACCTGATCTTCGCGGATCGCGACTACGCCGGGCCGGGCGCGCACCGCCTGGCGGAAATTCTTCGCGAAGATGTGGCGCGCGAATGCCAGTCACATCTTGTAAAGCACAACCTCGCAGAGGCCACACCAGCCACCGCAACCAAGACACCGGAGAAAAAGATGGGCCGCCATTCACGGAAACCGCGGACTACCGACAAATCCACACGCTGACCACATCGCATAGCATTGCGCTGCATGTGCTATCGGAGGAACCATGGACCTCGCGCAAAAGTCAGATGCGGAAATTCTTGGCGTTACCAATCCAATAATGGATAACCTGATGGATGCATCCACCGCAATTGATTATGAGAGACACGTCAGAGATTTCACAGATCGCGCCAAGCGTGTCCTGCCGAAAGAACGGCTGCGGACAGTCTGCGAGGAGTATCAGAGCACTAAAGGTTTATTTGGCAGAAGGGAATTCGTCGCGATTTTCAGGCGACCCGAGGCCGTGGCTATCGTATGGAAGCAGTGGTTTACGAAGCAGCCCGGAGAGTTCGTGGCGGAGTTGCTCCTGGTACAAATTGACGGAAAGTATCTGGTGGACCACGTCATGGTCTTCTGAATGAAGGAAGCCAACAATCCGTTCGCGACATCGCGTTCGATCGTACTCGCGATAATCGGAGCCGCATTCGCCTGTACCGCCGTCGTTGCCGCCTATCACACCGGCCCACTACAGCACACACTGCTATGCGCGCTATACGCGGCATTCGCGGTAAGTCTGTGGCAGACCGCCGCTTCCATTCGGCTGCGCGAGGCCATCGCATCCACGGCTACCGCCGCCCTCGTGATCGCGCTCTTCGCCGCGTCGGCCGATTCCGCCGCGAACCTCTGGCAGATTCCGCAGAATCCACACGCACTGATGGTTCTTACCGATTTCGGCGCGGCGCTGTCCTGTGCAATCTATCTTCTCGCGGTATTCGCGAATGTCGTACGCAAGCGTTGCGCACCGAGCCTGCCCGCGAGTATCGGCTTGCTGGCGCTGCCGTATCTGTTCAATTTCGTGCTGTCGCTGGCATCGCCGCCGTTCATGGCCGACATCGGTCACCGGCTGTTGCGGGTGGCCGCGATCACCATGCTGCCGGATGCGCAGGTTGGCCGCGCACTGATACTCATTGCATTCAACGAAATCCTTTTGCTTGGCATCGGCTGGGTAATGGACCGGCGCTGGGCACGCGCGCCACGCCTGCATGCGGTGATTGTCGCCGGCTCGGTACTCGCGGCATTCACCCCGCTGATCGCAGATGCCGGCAGCAGCGCGGCGCTCGGCGGATGGCCGCTATTACCGCGCATCGCCGCGTTGGCCGCGACCGCCGCGCTGGCGCAGGCCGGCCTGTGGGCACAGACGTTTTTCGCAACCGGCATCCTGCTCGATGCGCTGCACCGGCGCCGACCGACAACCGTCTCGTGCACTACCAACTGGCGCGCGGGTTTCGTGCGCGGCGCGATCTACGGCGCGCTGTTCATACTGCTGATCCATGTTGTCGCACAAGTGATCGCGGTACCGGTGATCGTGGCTGCGCTACAAACGCATCCAGTGCTCGGCGCGGCGATTCTCGGTGCGCCGCTGTTCCCGCTGCTGCGCAACATCATCGAGAGCTTCGACGGCAGCGTACCGTTCTTTCGGCGCCTGCGGGCTGCCTATGCGGATCCTGTCAATTATTTGCGTGGCATCACCGCTGGCGCCGGTCTCGGTATTGCATTGCACGCCGATCTGCCACAGCTCGGCGAAGGCGTGCGCTTCTTATCGGGCTTCGGCATCGGCGCCCTCGCCTTTGCCGGTGTCGATCTCATTCGCGACGCATGCGACATCGGTCGCGGTCGCCGCCAGCGCCTGCAAACCTGGCGGATTTATCTTCTCGGCGCGCTGCTCGGTGGTGTAGTCGGCGGCGCGCTCGCATGGTACTTCGATGCGATGCAGATGCAAGTCGTCATCGACAAATTTTTCCGCTACGCGACAGTGAATTTCGCCGCCACCGGCGGCAAGCCAATCGACTTTACCGTCTACCCACTGTTCAGCAAATGGGGAGCAATCAGTCTCGGCAGTGTCGACGGCGGTGTCAGCCTGTTCTATTCGGAATCGCTTGCCGGCGTCATCAATTGGTCGATTGCCGCGCCGCTGTTTGGCGTCAATCTCGTAGTGCTCACAGCCGCATTCGAGCGCAGCTTCGCGCCGATCCGCGAACTGTTCAGTGGTGCCGGCTTCGTCAATCTCATCGAACAGACCGTGCGCGTGCTGCGATGGGGCCCGTGGATGGCGCCGATCATTTCATCGTTCCTGCGCGTGGCGCCGGCGCCAACCTGGTACAACCAGGATGGTCTGGTGCGCACTTTCGTCGCCATCTGGCAGAGCGGCACGCTGCCACCGGACGCATTCCGCGCCTGGGGGTTGGAATGTTTCCTCGGTTTGCTCGCCTATGACTGGCTGCGCGTGCTGATCTGGTTCGATCACATGGGTCTGCGCGTGGCGACACTGGTGAATCTGTCGTTCGTCGGGGTGGACGCGCTCGATGAAAGAGCGGCGCGCTTCGCCGGCCACTCGGGACGCACGCGCTTCATTCCGGAAGGCATCCGCCGTTTCCTGACCTGGGCACCGCTGCTGATCCCCTTCTACATCCCGCGTGGCGGCGACTGGGATCACGCCTGGAACGGCGCCGAAGCGCTGGCGAAAACTCCACAGGCGCCGCTGCTGCCGGACGTGGCAACGCTGCTAGTCGGCTATGCAATCGCCGCCACGCTGCTCATCAGCGCAGGCGCGGCGATTGTGTGGATACGGCGTCGGCACCATTTGCATGTGGCGCCGCGCAACGTGACGCCGTCAGCGTTCGTGATCGGTAACGGGCAATACACGGTCGAACTGAACGCGGACGGACGTGGCTTCAGTCACGTCACCAGCCAGGTACGACCAGACTTGGAAGTGGATCTCACGCGTCGCCCTGACGATCCGCTGCAGCTGCGCGGAAAGTTTTTTTATCTACGTGAGATCGATGACAACGGCGAAGTGCACGGCCTGCCATGGTCGCTGGGTGCACAACCAGCGCATCTCACTGGCGAGGATTACCGCGTCAAGCAGATCGATCCAACGACACTGCGCATCATCAATACACGTGGCGGTCTGCGCGTCGAGGCACTCGTCAGCGTCGCGCAAGACGAACCGCTCGAGCGCTGGACACTGCGATTGACCAATCTCAAGCAGCGCACGCGCAGCATCGAATTGACCAGCTATCAGGAACCCGCAGTTGGTCCGGTCGATGCGTACCGGCGCACGCCTGCGTTTGCGGCAATGCACGTCGGCACCGTTTTCGTGCGCTCTCTGAACGCGCTCTTTGCGCACAACCGGCTGATGAAGGGTGGGAATGGTCCGATCAGCCGCGAAGTCGGTTTCCACGCAGTCGGCACCACCGGTGCGTTCGTACAGATACTTGGTTACGAGGATTCACGTTCGCACTTCATCGGAACCGGCACGCTGCGCGCGCCAGCCGTATTCGTTAACGCGCCGATACGCACCTGCGACGACGAAGGTATGCTTTACAGCTTCGATCCGGCGGCGAGCCTGCGCTTGCGCGTGGATATCGCGGCCGGCGCTACGGTCGAAGTGCCGTTCCTGGATGGCTATGCGCCAGATCATTTCGAAGCGGCGCGATTGATCTCGCGTCATCTCGGCACATCCATGCCGTCAGTCGATGCGCTCGGTCTGGTAATGCTGAAGGTGCGCGAAATTCATGTGCCGCCGGAACCGCGCGATGCTGGCGGCTTCTCGGATGACGGCCGCGAACTGCGCGTTCCCGCCGACGCACAGCGCCCGTGGACGCATGTGCTCGCTAATCCGCTCGGTCAGGGCGCAGTGATCGGCGGCGACGGCGACGTGTTTTCGTTCGCTGGCAATGCGCAGCAGAACTGCCTGACGCCGTACAACCTCGACAGCATTCCGACCCAGGCTCCCGGTCAGGCGATTTTCGTTCTCGATACGAATAATGGCGACATCGACACTGCGAGCTTCACGCCATATCGCCGCCGCGATGCCGAGCATGATTGCGTATTCGGGCTCGGCTACGCGCAGTTCCGCAAGCGGCGCGGCGATCTCGAGCTGGATCAGACGATATTCATTCCGCCGGATCAGCCGATCGAATTACGTCTGTTGCGCATCCGCAATCGCGGCACAATAACGAAGCGACTGCGCGTAGTGCCGTATTTCGAGATCGTGCTTGCCGAAACGCCAGTCGACAGCCTCGGCCGTATCGAGGTGATCGAAGATGGTGGCGTGCTGCTGTTCTCCAATCCGCGAAATGATTTCCGCAAGGGCTGGGCGTTCGTTGCGACAAGCATTGAGGATGCTGCGATGGAGACGCTACGCGCGCGATTCATCGGAGCGCGCAACGATCTCACGCATCCGCACTTCGCAATGCACGCGCGCGGCGATGGAGCACAGAGCGACGATGGCCGTCGCTGCGCTGCGTTCGCCGGCGATTTCGAAGTCGCGGCCGGCCGCGAGGTCAGCATGGCGGTGGTGCTCGGTCACAGCGCGTCGCGTGAAACAGCTATCGAACTCGCGCAGCGCTATCGCGATGTCGCCAGCACCGTGCAGGCGCTCACCGCGACGAAGCGCTGGTGGTCCGAACAACTGTCGATATTGCGCATCGCCACCGATCGGCCGGATTTCGACCGTCTCGTCAACGATTGGCTGCCGTATCAGGTGCTGACCGCGCGCCTGTGGGGACGCTGCGGTCCGCAGCAGCGCAGCGGCGCCTTTGGGTTCCGCGATCAATTGCAGGACGTGCTGCCACTGACATTCACGCAGCCGCAGCGCGCGCGCGATCAAATTCTGTTGCATGCGGCACAACAGTTTCGCGAGGGCGACGTGGTCAAATGGTGGCATCTGTCCTGGGAAGGAAAGATCGGCATCGCCGTGCGCACCGCCGCATCTGATCCGCAGCTGTGGCTGCCCTACGTTGTCTGCCGCTATGTACAGGCGACCGGCGACGACGCGATCCTGAAGGAATGTGTGCCGTTCCTCGAAGGCCAGGTGCTGCCGCCGGGACAGGAAGGCATCATGTTCGTGCCGAATCCGTCACGCGACACCGGTACGCTGTACGAACACTGCCGACGCGCGATCGAGTGGACGCTTGCCCGCAAAGGCGCGCACGGCATTCCACTGCTCGGTTCCGGCGACTGGAACGACGGTATCGACGCCGCCGGAATCAACGGACGCGGCGAAAGCGCGTGGATGGGATTTTTCCTGCATACGATCCTGCGTGATTTTGCGCCGCTCGCAGAACAGATGGAGGGTGAGCATGCCAGCGGCCGCTATCGCGCCGAAGAAGAAGAACTGCGTGAAGCGCTTGATGCCATGTGGCGTGACGACGCGGCGGGCGCCGGGTATCTGCATGCGATCACCGACGATGGCGATGAACTGCGTTTCGCCAGTGGCCTGGTCACCGCCTGGCCGGCCCTGTCGGGCGCGGTTGATCTCGATCGTGCCATTGCGGCTCTCGAAGGTGGCCTCGCGCGATTGGAAAAGGACAACCGCGTGCTGCTGTTGGCACCGCCATTCAAGGAATCGTCGAAGCCGTATCCGGGACGAATCGCGGAATATCCACCAGGCGTGCGTGAAAATGGCGGACAGTACTCGCACGGCGCATCGTGGCTGGTCGACGCCTGGCTGCGTTGCGCCGAGCTGGCGACTGCGCGCGGAGATACCGCGCTCGCGGCGCACTGCCGTGTGCGTGCTTGGGAAATCTGGCTCAAGGTGTCTCCGCTGACGAAAACCGCGCCAAGCTACGGTTTGCCGCCGCATCAGCAGCCCGCCGACGTATATGACGGCGCCGGTCACAACGGCCGCGGCGGCTGGGCCTGGTACACCGGCGCTGCCGCGCGCATGCTGTCGGCGGCCTATGCGCTG
Source organism: uncultured Salinisphaerales bacterium (assembly GCA_964581385.1). Classification (GTDB taxonomy): domain Bacteria; phylum Pseudomonadota; class Gammaproteobacteria; order Nevskiales; family Nevskiaceae; genus CAZOOK01. The sequence goes on along the minus strand of CAZOOK010000009.1, from coordinate 55,362 downwards.
GTTGGGGTGCACATGGACGACGGTGAACTGCATGTAGAAGCTGCCGATCCGGCGTTGCCGCGTCTCCGCCATGTCGACTGGCGCGGCCGGCGCATCAATCCGTCATGAACTGCCGCGAGAACTGTGGCGCCTGCTGTATCGCACCGTCGATCACTTCACCGATTCCGGGTATGCCCAACGGCAAGCCCGCGGGTATACGCTGCGTGCAGCTCGACGACGACGAGCGCTGCATGCTGTTCGGCGATCCGCGTCGTCCGGCGTTCTGCTCGGGTCTGCAGCCGACAATGGAGATGTGCGGCACCACGCGCGAGCATGCACTGTGGTTTCTTGCTGATCTAGAGCGCGCGACGCGGCCGGGATGAAGTCATAATTTACATGCGAAACATAAACGGCTTTCCACGTGCCTGACGCGCGTGATCTGCGCTCTGGCGGCACGGTGCGCAATACACACGCTAGGTTTGCTTTTGCATGAAGACGCTGTTTGGGTCTTCCGTGTATTCGCCAAATGGCCCGCGGCGCGTGTATCCGGTCTTCTCGTACAGCGATATCGCTTCTGACTGAAGGTGGCCAGTTTCAAGCATGAAGCGCGAGCAGCCTCTCGCTTCCGACTCTGACTCCAGGAATGTGAGGATCGCTCTGGCAATGCCTCGGCCACGATGGAGAGGGCTCGTATACATGCGCTTGAGTTCACCGTATTCCGGCATGAGCACGATCGCGCCACAGCCTACGGCCTGACCCGTATCGATACGCGCCACGGCAAAAAGAACATTGGTTTCACATAGCGCAGCAACATCGATTCCGTGGTGGCTGTCCGCTGGGTACAGAGGCCGCTGATAGGCGTCGAGTTCTTCGATGAGACTCACAACTTCCGGCAGGTTGGGAGACTCCAGGGCGATACGCATAGGGTTTCTTATGATCCGACGAATAACAAGTGTAGCGTGCGCAATGCGCACGGCTGATCATTGACGATGCGGAATGTGGATGAGGCGGAATACTTGTGCGCATTGCGCACGTCACGTTTTCTGTGGCGGTGTCACGCCACCTTTCGAGGCATGCACTCGACAGGAACGAGCGCAGAGTCTGCGATCACGCCGCCGTTTTTGGGCAACCAGATCTCGATGGTGCCGGGCCGTGCCATCAACGGTAACCACTTTAGGGTTGCGCCACCGCTGATGGTTTGTTCAAACAGCGTCTTGACGATCTCGGCCTCTGCCTGCTCCGAGTTGCTGAAGTAGCGCACCTCCGTGATATCGGGCGCGTCGCCGTCCACCTGTTGCGGACCGCGGTACGAAAAGGGTGGATTGCCATCGTCTTCCGCGCGACGGTAGTCCTGGATTTTCCGCGACAGTGCGCAGGCGGCCTGATCCTGCACACAGCCGGGCTCACCGGGCCGGCACGACGTGCGCAGGTAAACCCACGCCGGCACTTTGAGCAAAGCATCGCGCGCACGTCTCTGCGTGACGGACGGAATGCCGCGATCATGGGCAATCGCGATCAACTTCGGCCGGCCGCAGGGTTCCATAATGTCCAGCATGATATCGATTAGCCGCTGGTTGAGATCGTTGCCGTTAAAAGCCTCAAACGCGGTCAGACATTCCGATGGATTCTCGGAGCGAGTCGTCGGCAATACCTTCAGTAGCGAGTCCGCCTGACTCAGTTCGAGCTTCCGCGTCTCCAAACGCTGCGTTGACAAGATAGTCATGTAGCCGATGGCACCGGAAATCATGACGCTGGAAATGAGTGGCGTCAGTTTCGCCACCACTTCGTACCAAGGAGTACGACCTGCAGCCGTGCCTTTCATCGGACGATCTCACCAATCACGCTTACAATGGACTCTGGCATGCGCCGCGATCCGTCAATGCGCCCAGATAGCGTGTGGAATGTCAAAGTCCTTCATCTGATTCAACGTGAATGGTGGCTCAAACGTGCCATGGTCTGGCTCGAGACGGTGAATCCAGCTGTGTCGGAAAATTGCAGAGCGATCTAATCATGCGTAGCCGATCGTTTGCACTGCACCGGAGTTACACTGCACGCACGCTGATTTAGTCTCAAAACAAATTGAAGAATGAACAAACTTCCTCAAATCAACTTTGCGTTCTGGGTAATGAAAATCTGCGCAACCACCCTGGGAGAAACAGCGGGCGATCTATTATCGATGACATTGAGCGTCGGCTATGCAGTGAGTTCATTGATACTGTTTGGCGTGTTTATAGCTACTCTTGCCACACAATTACTGTCCAGGAAATATCACCCCCTGCTCTACTGGACCGTTATTCTTTCGACCAGCACAGCCGGGACAACGATGTCGGACTACATGGACCGTACTCTGGGACTGGGTTATGCAAAAGGCGTTCTGATCCTGTCCAGCATCCTTCTAGCCATATTCACCTACTGGCGTGTGAGCGAGAAATCCCTATCGGTCACCAATATTCGAACCTTTAAGGTCGAAGTACTCTATTGGATGGCGATCCTGTTTTCCAATACTTTGGGCACTGCCATGGGTGATTTTCTGTCAGACGATTCCGGTCTTGGATTCTCCGGTGGAGCGCTTCTCATCGGTGGATTGCTGGCGACGGTTGTGGCAGCCGTGCGCTTTACTAAGCAATCCAGGGTCGGCCTGTTCTGGATCGCATTTGTATTGACGCGTCCATTCGGCGCGACCCTCGGAGACGTCCTTACAAAATCAGAAGATCGCGGCGGTGTCGGCTTCGGAACCGTTGGCTCATCGGCGGTTTTGGTGACGATATTGAGCCTCTGCATACTGTATGTAACGCTCAAACGGAACGGGACAGAAAATGCGGAAACAGCTCAATGACGATGTCGGAACCGGTCACCTTCTCTTTTTCCAGAGAGGATTGCGAATGATCAGCCGCCCATCGCCTCCAACCGATCCGCTGCGGCCAGCCACTCTCCTTCGACCGCACTGAGTTTCTTCCTCAGTTCCCCCTGTTGTTGCAATAGCTTCCGCACTTCGTCCTGAGTGCCGTCGTACAACGTCGGATCGGCCAGTTTCGATTCGATGCCAGCAAGCTCCTTCTGAAATTTTGCCATCTGCGTATCGAGCTTCTTGATCGCGTCACGCAATGAACGGATCTCCGCACGCTGATCAGCGGCATTGCGGCGCTGGTCCTTTTCCGAAATACGGGTGGTCGATTTTTTTTCCGCTGAACTGTCATTGCCGCTGTCGCGCTTGGTCAGCCAGCGCGCATAGTCGTCAAGATCGCCGTCGAAGCGCTCGCAGCGGCTATCCGCGACGATCCAGAGTTCGTCGCAACAACTCGAGAGCAGATGGCGATCGTGCGAGACGACGATGACCGCGCCGGTATAGTCGAGCAATGCGGTTTCCAACGCATGACGCATGTCGAGATCGAGATGGTTGGTCGGCTCGTCGAGCAGCAGCAGGTTCGGCTTTCGGTAGACGACGAGTGCGAGCGCGAGCCGTGCCTTTTCCCCGCCGGAAAACGGCTCGATGGCTTCCAGCGCGCGATCTCCGCGGAAATTGAAACCGCCGAGAAAGTCGCGCAGCGATTGCTCTTTCGCGGTGGGATCGATACGCCGCAGATGCAGCAGGGCGGAAGCTTTCGGGTCGAGCTGTTCGAGTTGATGCTGCGCGAAATAGCCGATTTTTAGATACGGATCGCGCAGCGAATGGCCGCCGAGCGCGGGAAGCTCGCCGGCCAGCGTGCGGATCAAGGTCGATTTGCCGGCGCCATTCGGACCGAGCAGGCCAATGCGTTCGCCGGGCGCAATCAGGAAGCGCAATTTGTGCAGGATGGGCTTGTTGTCGTAACCGGCGCCCACGTCGTCGAAGCGGATCAGCGGCGACGGCAGCCGGTCCGGAGCGGGAAATGTAAACGAGAATTCGCTATCAGCATGTACGGCAGCGACGAGTTGCATGCGTTCGAGTTGCTTGACGCGGCTCTGCGCCTGCGTCGCTTTCGTGGCCTGGGCCTTGAATCGGTTGATGAAGCTTTGCAGGTGCGCGATTTCCTTCTGCTGCTTGGCATGCGCTGCGGCTTGCAGAGTCAGGCGTTCGGCGCGCTGACGTTCGAACTGCGAATAGTTTCCGGTGTACAGCGTCGCGCGCGATTGTTCGATGTGTAGCGTATGGGTGGTCACTGCATCGAGAAATTCGCGATCGTGCGAGATCACCAGCAGCGTGCCGGAATAGCCCACCAGCCAGCTTTGCAGCCAGATCACTGCGTCGAGATCGAGATGGTTGGTCGGCTCGTCGAGCAGCAGCAGATCCGAGCGGCACATCAGCGCGCGTGCAAGGTTCAGGCGCATGCGCCAGCCACCGGAAAAACTGGCGACCGGCCGTTCCTGTGTCTCCGGCGAGAAACCAAGTCCGTGCAACAGTTTCGCCGCGCGGCTGCGCGCCGCATACCCACCGATTTCGTTGAGGCGCTCATGGATCGAGCCGATGCGTCCGGCGTCATGCGCATCCTCGGCGACGACGAGCCGGCGTTCGAGGTCGCGCAGCTCGGTGTCGCCGTCGAGCGCGAATTCGATCGCGGCATCCGGCAACCCTGGCGTTTCCTGTGCGACGCTGGCAATCGCCAGCCCTTTCGGCACGCTGAGATCGCCGCGATCCGCCGACAACTCACCGAGAATCGCAGAGAACAGCGTGGATTTGCCGGTGCCATTGCGGCCGACGATGCCGACGTGCCAGCCGTCGTGCAGTGTGAAACTGGTGTCTTCGAGCAGCGCGCGCGGGCCGCGACGCAGCGTAAGGTTGGAAGCGGAGATCATCTTGGAGTTCGGGCGGAAAAGTGGGCGCGCCGGGCGCATAAGGAGGCGGCTGGCAGCCACGCGTTGCGAGTGCTGATGCGCAGTGTACGGCATCGCGGGTCCGGAATTTGCAGAATGGGCATTGCGTGTCGATTTCGTGACGGGAGAAATGAATGATGCAATCCCCTGATTTCGCGCGGCTCGGACCGCCGGCGCTGGAACATAAGGATCTGTTATTCCTGTTTGAACATTTTCCGGCGCCGGGCATCAGTGCCGAAGAGGCAGCGCGGCGGGTCATCGAGCAGCCGAATCTGTTCGAGCTGTTGCTCGAAAGCCGTTATGTGCTCGACGCCATGCTCGATAAAAGCGCGCTGTGGCTCGATATCTCGCCCAAACTGTTTTTCAACGTCGTGCTGCGCCGCACACTTGACGGCAGCCGGCGCAATCCCGCGGAGCGCCGCACGATTCATTACCTCGCAAACCTGCTCGGTCTGTTCACGCACGCAGACCGCTTGCATCGCATTCAGGAAAACGAAGAAGAGAGCTACGAGTACCTTGCCGATCTCGTACAGGCGGCGGCCGAAGCAGACGCACGACGCCGCTTTCTTGTGTTGTCGCACATCGGCAACTACGCGCTGTTCCTCGCCGGCATCCGCAAGCCATGGATCGAGCATCGCTTCAAATTCCGCAACCGGCCAGTGACCTTCGACTACTACTGCGCGATGGGCCGTAGTCACTACGCGACAGCGGCCAAGCATCAACTCGCCGATATTTACGGATTGCGGCCCGTATTCGCGCAGCTTGCCGGACGCTTCGATTATTACCGCGGCGGCCTGGAGAAGATGGCAACGCAATATCTGCACTGATGCTGGTCTTGACCAAACCACTTGGGCCACGCTGAGCTTGGATAGCGCCTGCGACGTAAACCCGGCACCGGCCAATGGCGAGCCGAAATACCGGGCCTTACGGGGATCCCGCCAGCCGCCTCCCTTCAGATTGGTTGGAATCTGCCGTTTACAAGCTCAATTCGATTCGAGAAGATAAAGATGAGCAAGAAGTGCTGTCACCCCGTTCGGCCGAGGACAGGAGAAGGGTAATGCCGCGGAAGATTCTTGTTGTTGATGACATGAAGAGCATGAGGAGTCTGATCCGGACGGTACTCCATGAATTGGGGCTGATGGATGTTGAGGACGCCGAAGATGGCCAAGCGGCTCTTAATATCCTGCGTCATTCCAAGTTCGATTTGATGATCAGCGACTGGAACATGCCGCGCGTCGACGGGCTTATGTTGTTGAAGGCAGTGCGTGCGGATGAAGCGACGAAAACGATGCCGGTCATCATGCTCACGGCGGAATCAACGCGCGAACAAGTTCTCGAAATGGTTGCCTTGAATGTATCGGGTTACATCAAAAAGCCATTCAAGCCTGAGGATCTTATTACCGCCGTGCGCCGCGTGATTCCGGCCTAAAAGTAAGTTCGTTTTCCACGGCTGATCGCCCTAACTCTCTCCGTGTGAGGGAGCGTGAAGGAAACACTCGTCAATCCAACGGCAGCTTGCCGATCCAGCGCATCAACCCTTCCTGCGCGACGCTGGCGACGAGACGTCCCTTGCGGTCGAAAATCTGTCCGCGCGCAAGTCCGCGCGAACCCTGCGCGGACGGCGAATCCATGCTGTAGAGAAGCCAGTCGTCGATGCGAAAATCGCGATGGAACCAGATCGCGTGATCGATGCTCGCCACTATCAGTTGCGGATTGGCGAACGACACCCCGTGCGGATACGGCGCCGTGCCGATGAGGAAGAAGTCCGACGCATAAGCGAGGATGTGACGATGCAGCACAGGATCGTCCGGTAGAGATCCGGAGGCCCGGATCCAGACCTGTTGCCTAGGCTCGCTGCGCTGAGGCTTGAACGGATTCTGCGGTGCGACGGGGCGGAAATCGATACCAACCTTGCGGATCAACCATTCCTTCGAGCCTTCTGGAAGCGGTCCAGCTTCGGCGATCCATTGCGCTGCCAGCTCGTTGAAGTCACGTAGCGACTCCGGTGCGGGCACATCCGGCATCGGCGCCTGATGCTCCAGGCCCGCTTCCACTTTCTGATACGACGCGATCATCGACAGAATCACTTCGCCATGCTGGATCGCCTGCACGCGCCGTGTGGTGAAGCTGCGGCCGTCGCGCACCCGATCGACTTCGTAGACGATCGGCGCGGCCATGTCGCCGGGGCGTAGAAAATAGGCATGCAGCGAATGCGGCGGGCGATCCGCCTCGACAGTACGGTTGGCGGCCACCAGTGCCTGGCTGATGACTTGACCGCCGAACACGCTGTGGCCGCCGATGTCACGCGACTGGCCGCGGAACAGATTCACTTCCAGGGTTTCCAGATCGAGCAGATCAATGAGGTCCTGCAATACGTTATTCATGGATTTTCCTGAAAAGATTGAAGGTCATTTCAAAAACCGTCGATCTTCAGACGATCTTTGAAATGGCGTTCAGTAATATCCGAAAGTCACCGAAAACCCTTATGGCGGGCAGCTGCACTCACCACAGTGTAACGCTGCACCGCAGCATGAAGGGTTCAGTACGGGCTCAGCTTGCAGGGAGTAAGGTAAATAGTGGCACACAATATTGTGTGAGCGGGATCCGGAGTATCGCGATGAAAACCATCATCAGGCGAAGTCGGGTGGTCCCATGGATGGCGATGATTGCACCGCTGGCGATATACACCGGCAGCGTGCTGGCGCAATCGCAGATTGCTGGCGATGACAGCATTGTCGCCACCTATTCGCACCCTTCCGAAGACAGTCTGCCATGCGCCGAAGCAGCGCAGCGGAGCACGGTGAGTTTTGAATTCCGCCGCATGCCGTTTCAGATCACACAGGTGAGTCTGTATGTCGATGGCCGCGGCCTGGCACCGGACGCCGTCGCAGAAGATTGGCCGCGCGTTACGCTAACGCGCGGCCTGCACGCGGGACGCAATCTAGTCGAAGTCGTGGCGACGGGACAAAGTCGGCAATCGATGCAGCGCCGCCTGACCGTGCTGGTTGGCGCGGAAGCCAACGATGATGACGTTTCGCCGGTGGAAATATCGTGCTTGAGAGAGTATGCCGCCGCGCCGGATCTGGTCGCGACCTCCACGCCGCTGATTGTCGAAGCGCCGGTTGAATATGTGCAGCAACCCCCCCAGACGGTTTTCGTCGATGATCCGATGTACATCTATCATCCGATGCCGGTGTATCCGATATATCCCGGCGTGATTCCGTTTATCTCTATCGTGTATACCTCATCGCCGCCGGTCTACTACTATCCGCGTCCATACTGCCCGCCGCCGCCCGTGGTCTACCCGTCAACACCGCCGCCGCATTATGGCGCCGGCGCCTACGTGCCCGGCGCGCCGCACAGCGGGCAGACTCCGCGTCCGCCGCCTCACACCTGGCAGCCGCCCGGCTCGGCAACCGCGGTGCGCACGCCGCCGCACGATCCCGGCATGCGCGTCAACGGCTTCGGCACCGGCAACCCGACGACGCAGTGGAATACGCCGTCGCAGAACACGGTGCACTATCAGTCATATCCACCCTCTTATCCGCAACCGCAGCCACATCCAACGCCGCAGTCGCGAGGCTTTAGTGAACCGACCCATTCGATGACCGTACACAATGGCCTGCAGAATGTACCGCAGCCGGTTGGTCCGCCGCCGATGGTCCACTACGTTCCGTCGGCACCCATGCAACAAACCCCGATGCCGCAAAGAATGCCGCCACCAGGAAGAGTCGTGAGCCGGCCACCGCCGCGCAGTGATGACCGTAACGGCGCAGTCGTTCGATAGAGCGCCGCGCAGTCAGCGTCAGAATTTTCTTTGCGACGGTGGCGGTGGCGTGTATTGATACATCCAGGTTTCTGACATTGGCTGACCATCGACGCTGAGAAACAGGCGCAGATTGATGGGTTCGACGCTGTCGTCAGGCGGCTTCAGATCGAACATCGCGCGCCAACCACCGATCGCATCGCCGTTGACCTGATACAGCGGCCGTGCGGAGGTGATCTCGACGTTGCCGCGCGAAGCGCTGATGATCGGCTCGACCTTGGTATGAGCACCGAGCAGCGCCAGATCGCCGCCGGCGAAATCGACCGCAAAACGCCAGGAGAAGTACGGACGTTTCTGTCCGACGATGCCTCCTATCCCAGTGCGCGAGGCACGCACCGTCGCCAGCTTCGACTCCACAGGCACTTCGCGGCACCAGTACAGCTTGTAACCGAACAGCACCTCCTGTCCGGCCTGCGGTTTCTCCACCGGATTCCAGAACGCGACGACGTTGTCGAAGGTCTCGTCCACCGTCGGAATCTCGACCAGCATTACGGACCCTTTGCCCCAGCTCGATTTCGGCTCTACCCATAGACTCGGACGCTTGTCGTAGAACACGCCGTCGTCCTGATAGTGATCGAAATGGCGGTCGCGCTGTATGAGGCCGAAGCCACGCGGATTTTCATCAAAGTAGGCGTTGACGCGCACGCCGACCGGATTCACCAGTGGCCGCCACAGCCACTCGCCAGCGCCGGTCAGCATCTGCAAACCATCGGTATCGTGAATCTCCGGACGCCAGTCGTCGTCGACGCGCTTATCATTCTCGCCAAACAGAAACATGCTGGTCGCAGGCGCGATGCCGAGCCGCTCGATTTGCTTGCGCGGATACAGCGCCGCATCGATATCCATCACCAGGGCATCGGCAACGTTGACGATGAAACGATAGGCGCCTGCCACGCTCGGCGAATCCAGCAGGCCATAGACGGTGACCAAGCTGGAATTCTTCTGCGGACGTTCGAGGTAATAGGCGATGAAGTTCGGAAACTCCTCCGGATACGACATGCCGCAATCCACCGCGAGGCCGCGGGCGGACTGGCCGTATTGCAGATCACCGTCGACTGCGCGGAAATAACTCGCACCCTGGAATGCGGCGACGTCGCGCACCCAGTCGGTGTGGAAGTTGAGACGAAAGCCGGCGAAACCCAGATCCTTCGGTAGCCTATTGCCATTCACGCCGCTGTTGCTGTAATCGAACATCGCCGGATCGTAGGCAATCTCCTGCGCCTTGCCGTCGGACACTTCGTACATCTTCACCGGCGTTTTGATGGTAAAACCCAGATGGAAAAACCGCGCCTGAAAGCGCAGCCCATCGTTGCGCCAGAGCGCATGCTCGTCCTTCTGATGGATCGACTCCCACTGATCCCACGTCAGCTTCGAAATCGGCTCTGGCAGCTGGGATGGCGGCGCCTTATACGCGGCTTTGGCGAGATTGCGCGCGATACCTTTCAGCGCCGCGTAGTCGAAAGCCTGCGCCTTACCCAACGCTTTGAAACCTGCGGCCTCTGCCGATGGCGCCAGCAGCAACGAAGACAGCGGCAATCCATAGGCACTCAGCGCCGCGGCGCCTTTCAGCAAGTCACGTCGTTGCATGGTCTCTGTCTCTTTTTCTTGATGGTTGAGATGCCGCCACCGCGTGCAGCTTCGACATAATACCGCCATGAAAATATCCGTCACATTCCGAACGTGGGATGACGCGTTCTTTCGGAAGAATCATATCCGCCCTTCCCGATGAGCGACCGCCGCCCAGAATTCCCGGATTTGCCCGTCGCGTCCGCACTGCCGTCGCTGCGCGCGGCCCTTGCAGCTGACGGCCGTGCGGTGCTGGCGGCGCCGCCAGGATCCGGAAAAACCACGCTGGTACCGCTGCTGCTGCTCGATGAGCGCTGGCTCGCCGGCAAGCGCATCGTGATACTGGAGCCGCGCCGCGTTGCCGCGCGTGCGGCGGCGGCACGCATGGCAAGCCTGCTCGACGAACGCGTTGGCGACACGGTCGGCTATCAGATCCGCTTCGAGCGCAAAGTGTCGGAGCGCACGCGCATCGAGGTCATCACTGAAGGCCTGCTGACACGGCGCTTGCAGGCCGACGCCGAACTGGTCGGCGTCGGCCTGGTCATTTTCGATGAATTCCATGAACGCAGCCTCGATGCCGATCTCGCGCTCGCGCTGACGCTCGATGCGCGCGCGAATCTGCGTCCCGATCTGCGTGTGCTGGTGATGTCGGCGACACTCGACACACAGCGCGTCGCACGTCTGCTCAATGAAGCGCCAGTCGTCGAAAGCGGTGGCCGGCTCTATCCCGTCGATATCCGCTATGCGCCGCCGCGTGCAGGTACCGCACTCGACGCGGTGGTCGCGGATGGCGTATCGACGGCGCTGCGCGAAGCCGACGGCGACATACTCGCTTTCCTGCCTGGCGGCCGCGAAATCCGCGGCGCGCAGCGCCTGCTGGGAGCGCGCTGCGACGCGGGTACGGTGATTTGCCCGCTGTTCGGCGATCTATCGAGCGCCGAGCAGGATCTGGCGTTGCAGCCGCTGCGCGACGGCCGCCGCAAGGTCATTCTCGCCACCAACATCGCGCAAACCAGCCTGACTGTCGAAGGCGTCAACGCGGTCGTCGATTCCGGTTCGGCCCGCGTCGCACGTTTTGATCTCGGCGCCGGCGCCAATCGGCTGGAGACGCAGCGCATTTCGCGTGCCGCGGCGGATCAACGCGCCGGCCGCGCCGGCCGTCTCGGTCCCGGCATCGCATGGCGACTGTGGAGCCGCGACCAGCACGCGCAGTCGCCCGCGCACGACGCGCCAGAGATCCTCACCGCCGACTTGTCGCGTTTCGCGCTCGAGCTCGCAAGTTGGGGCGCGGAACTGGAGTCGCTGGCACTACTCGATGCGCCGCCGGCAGGAACCTGGCGCTACGCGCGCGATTTGCTTTCGGCACTGGAAGCGGTCGACCGCAGCGGCCGCATCACCGCGCACGGCCGCGCGATCGCGAAACTACCGACGGCGCCACGGCTCGCACACATGCTGTTGGCCGCCAAACAACACGGTACCGCCACCGAGGCAGCGTGGATCGCAGCGATTCTCGACGAACGCGAAACTGCGACCGATCTTGCACAGGCCGTCGACAACTATCGCCGTGGCCATGTCGATCCCAGCGCACTGCGCCGCGTCCGCGAATCCGTGCGGCAGCTCTTGCGCGGCGCCGACGTGGATGAAGCACGCAATGCAAGCGAAGAGTCCGTCGGCCGCCTCGTCGCGTTCGCATTTCCGGAACGCCTCGCGCTGCGGCGCCCGCTGGTGTCCGGGGCCCGTGAAGCGGCTTATCTCTGTGCAGACGGTGGAGAGGCTCGTATCGCCGCCGGGGACGCACTGGCGAGCCGCGAATGGCTGGCGATCGCGCACTGGGAGCCGGGACCGCCGCGCCGCATACGGCTGGCTGCCGCCATCGACGCGGATGATGTGCTGCGCGATCACGCCGCGCGCCTCGAAACGATCGATGAGGTGCGCTGGGATGCTCAGAGCGAAATTGTGGTCGCGGAGCGTCAGCGCCGCCTCGGTGCGATCGTTCTCGAACGGCGGCCGCTGCGCGATGGAGCGGGTGAAAAGCTGCGTACCGCGATGCTCGAAGGATTGCGCGACCTCGGCATTGCAGCACTGCCGTGGGATGAGGCATCGCGGCAATGGCAGTCGCGCGTACTGAGCCTGCGCGCATGGCGACCCGACGATGGCTGGCCGGATGTATCGGACGCCAAATTGCTGGCCACGCTCGACGACTGGCTCGCGCCTTATCTCGATGGCATCTCGCGCCGCGATCACCTGGCGCGGCTTGATCTGATGGCGATCTTTAACGCGATGCTCGACTACCCTCGCCAACAACAGCTTGCGCAGCTGGCGCCGACGCATCTGGAAGTACCTAGTGGCTCGCGCGTCGCGATTGAATATTTCGCCGATGGCGCGCCACCGGTGCTTGCGGTGAAATTGCAGGAGCTGTTCGGGCTCGCGCGAACGCCTTGCGTCAATGATGAACGTACGCCGGTGATGCTGCATCTCTTATCGCCCGCACGCCGGCCGATTCAGGTGACGCGCGATCTCGCCGGTTTCTGGTCACGGACCTATCCGGAAGTGAAAAAGGAGCTGAAAGGCCGCTACCCGAGACATCCGTGGCCGGATGATCCGATGACGGCGCCGCCGACTGCCCGCGCGCGACGCACGCGTTGAATTGCCCAGAACAAAAACAAAGGGCCGCATATGGCGGCCCCTTGCAAGTCCCAGCAAAAATCAGTCGCAGGATTCTTCGCGGAACCGCTGCGGCATGTAGCTGGGCACGTCGGTGGTGTCGGCGGCGAACACAAAGAACTGGTTCGGATTAGGAATACCGTTCGGATGGTTGCTATCGACGATGGCACCAACGAAGTCGTTGTCGTTGGCCAGCCACAGCGTGTGCTTTGTGACCTTGCCGACGCGGATGTCTGGACCAAACGCCAAGCCTTCGAGCTTGGCCGGGATGTCGGTGCTGGCGATTCCATGCGCGTTCAGCATGGCGACAATATCCAGGAACAGTGTTTTGGCGACCGCAAACGGCGCGAGATTGGCTTCGCCGCTAACTGCGCTGACGTCGGCGCCTCCAGTCAGATCGATGTGGTTGATCTGCTTGAACACCGCGGTGGAGTCGTCGCCGAGACCCTTGCCGTCGCGCTCATCGACCAGCAGTTCGTGATCGTTGATCGCGACCACATCGCTGATCGTCGGATACTTCGGCTTAGATGTACTGCCGATATTGGTCAGCGCATAGGCATATTGATAGGTGGCGCCGGTTTTGATGTCGATCTTGATGATGCGCGTGAACTGGCCGTTGGTGCCGCCATCCTGGATCAACGGGCTCTGCATCGCCCCGAACAGCGTTTTGCCGTCCGGTGAAATCGCGAGGCCTTCCATGCCTTTGTTGGCGACGCGGCCGGAAGTATTGCCGCTGATTTCTGTATTGCCGACCGGACTCAGATTGGCGACGGCAAACATGTCCGGCAGCTTGATCGACTTGATGCGTGTTCCGGTCGCGCGATTGAACATATAGACATACGGCCCGTATTCGTCGGAAATCATGACGACTTTGCCATTGTTGGATACGCGGATGCTCTCCGGATCCAGGCGCGAATCGCTCGAATCGGTGGAAAGCTGAGTTGGATCGAAGTTATCCGAGCGGCCGGTGAAGTAGTACGTGTGCTTGCCATTGAGAGCGGGCGCGCCGTTGGGCAGACCCGCGGCGATCCCATCGCCATAGACCAGTGGCATGCGTGACGACAGCAGTGTCGTGGCTTCCAGCGTCGGTGTCAGCGTATATGGCAAAGCGGCGGTGGAAGCGCTCGGCGCCAGTTCCATATGAAGGGTCTGGAAGCGGTTGATATAAGAAGCGGTATCGTCCACCGCACTGTTGTACGGTTGGGCATTCGGGCCGCGATCGGGCAGCGCCAGAAAGGTATTGCAGCCCGCATAGCCAAGGCCGGAACCGATGCCGCCGAGCAGATTGCCGGCGATCCCATTTTCGAGTGGAGCGGCGGTGGCAACCGACAGATCCGCCGAATTGCCGTCGAGACTGCCGATAGCGATCAGATCGACCCCGGCATGCGCCGTCGTCGCAGCGAACAGCGAAACAACGGCGAGAGAAATAGAATGCTTTCTGGTCACGTTGAGAACCTCGAATGCGCGTGGATGGAAGAAACAGCGCATTTTCGTGACGAAGTATTGCGTCTCTGTTACATAATTATTGTGCAGGCGCTGTTCCCCGTGCAGCCGACACCGGATAATGGCTCTGTTCCGATCTATAACGAATCCGGGGTAGTTGTGGTGAGCATCGCTGACGACCCGCTTGGCCTATCCGCCAACGCCGCGGTGCACGAACTGGCATCCCGCCATCTCGACAAGGCTGCCGCCGCCGCCGCACGGCTCGGCGACGTCGCCGATACCGAGGCACTGCACGATTTCCGCGTGGCGCTGCGCCGCCTGCGTGCTACTGAACAGGCGTATCGGATTCCACTCGAAGTGGCATTCTCCGGCAAGCTGCGCAAGCGTCTGCGCCGTCTTGCCCGAGCGACCGGTCCGGCACGCGATACCGAAGTGCAATTGGCATGGATCGAAGAACAGCGCCTGGCGATGCGTGCGCATCAGGTGCCGGGCTGGCATTTCATGCGCGGCCGCCTGCTGGCGCGGCTTGCTGAAGAATACGCGCACGTGCGCGGCGACACCGTGCACAAGTTCATTGCATTTGCGGCGCGTCTGCACGAAAGCCTGGATCTGATGCCACCGGACGCACTGCCGGTAATGTTCGCGCAGGCGGGCACTAATGCCCTGCGCCCGCTGCTCGCAGAAATGTCGGCGCGCGTCGCCGCGCTGGACGCCGAAGCCGACGATCAAGCGGTTCACGAACTGCGCCTGCTGGCAAAACGCGTACGTTACCTGCTCGATCCGTTCGCCGGGGCAATACCCGCCGCGGAAGAGCTGGCAGCGGAACTCGCAGATTGGCAGGATCGACTCGGCCGGATTCACGACTTGCAAGTGCTCGGCGACGAGCTCATTACGGCGGCGCAGTCAGCGGGCGCGGCGGCGTTCTCGCATCTGATCGAACACGCATTGCAAGGCACCGACGAACAAAGCCTGCAAGCTGCGACACGCCGCCGCGACGAACGCGCCGGCCTGATCGCACTGGCGCGGCGAGCGGCGGCGCAGCGACACCGCGGCCTAGACGAAATCTGGAAGAAAATTCGGCGCGGTGAAGCGGATCGCCTGCTGGAAGGATTCGCCGAAGTCGTCGCCGCCCTAGCTGTAATCGCGCCTACCGAAGGTGAAAGCGCAGCATCGTGGCCGGCGCAATATCCCGGCGACTGAGCTGCTCCTGGCGCCCTTCTGGGCGCAGCTGCCCTAATCTAGGGGGTGGCGACTTCGTAAACCCAACTACTCGTAACCGAACAACTTTGAGGGATTCATAGGGAGTTTCACTTCCTCGGCCGGCACCATGTCGATAACAGCAAATTCGGGTACGGCTGTGTCGCGGTGCGTGGGGGTGGTGTAACTCACGCCCGTGCGGTCGCATAAGCTGCAGACTTTCGGCGCCTTTGCCACCTGCCCACGGCGTACAACCACGGCAATTTCGCCATTTGCCAGCTTCACAAAACTGCCTGGGGAGTAGATCCCGAGCATCTTGACGATCAGCGCCGGAATCGAACTGGTGCGCGCGGTCGCGGCGATGAACAGCTTGTAAGCAGCGCGGTTGGACTGCAGTGCCTTGCGATTGGCACGGGGTCTGGTCATCGCACAGTATGTGTCGGCGTACTGAATCACTTCCGCGAGGGGGAATACCGTGGTCAGCCCCGCTGGATAACCCTTGCCACCGGCAATTTCGTGATGTTCCGCCACCGCGCGCAGCCAGTCCTGGTTGGAGATGCCGAACGTTTCCAGGCATTCCCGGCCGCGGGTAGGATGCGTTTTGATTGCCGTGCGCTGCGCAACGCTGAGTGGTCCTGTTTGCTTGTGGAGAGTTTCCTGCAGATCGATCATGGCGATGTTCATCGTCAACGCCGCGCACACCAGCACCTGCCGCTCCGCCTCGCTCATGCCCAGGTCACGCGCGATGAGGCTGCTGACGAAAGCGGTGCGCATCGAATGCGTAACCGGACAGCCGGTAAGGCCAAGCTGGGTTATCGCGAAAACGCTGGCGTCCGTTGCCTTTCCACTGATCTCATCGATCTCGGTGGCAAGCTTAACGATGTTGTTCACGAACTCCGGATCTGTGATTTCCTGGAGCTGCAGCCATTTCACGTGCTGGTTGCCAGCGGACTGCAAGCCTGCGATCTGCTGGCGCAGCACCATTTTCACGCGCAGATGGATTTGTTCCCACTGCCAGAACGGATCGAATCCGCTTTGCAGCGTTGCCTCGGTTGGCTGGGAAATTCCCGTCACCATGTTAAACGGCTCTGTACTCATAACCACCTCTGCAACCGTCCACAGGCGTTACTTTAGGGTTATATCGGCCGTTGTGTCTGGTTTTTTAGATGAGTGACTTCTAGACCTCGACCCTTCGGGACGGTTCGACACAAATGACTGGTCAGTCGTTTGACCTTCAATAAAGCGACCTGCCTGATCAGAGCCGCAGCCTTCCATTGTTGTATCGGCCGGCCTTTCCGAAGGCGGTTTCCCCCATTTCCGATCCGGCTGGTCGAAATCGCGCGGGCTTTATCGTGCGGAGTGCTTCAAAATCCGCTTTTCAGCACATGATTACCGCATGCGTAAATCCGCAGGCAATGACATTCTCGTCGTCGGTCCCGCCTGGGTTGGCGATATGGTGATGGCGCAGGCGCTGTTCATGCGCCTCAAGCAGCGCTGGCCGGAGGCGGCGATCGATGTAGTGGCGCCGGGCTGGTCGCTGCCGATCCTGCAGCGTATGCCGGAGGTGCGCGCCGGCATCGAACTGCGGCTCGGCCACGGGGAGTTTGGCTTCGGCGTGCGACGCGCGCTCGGACGCTCGTTGCGCGGACACGGCTATGCGCGCGCGATCGTGCTGCCGGGATCGTGGAAATCCGCATTGGTGCCGTTCTTCGCGGACATTCCGCGGCGGATCGGTTTCCGTCGCGAACTTCGTTATGGTCTCCTCAACGATCTGCGGCCGCTTGACCGGAAACGCTTGCCGACGACAGTGCAGCAGTTCCTCGCGCTCGCAGAAGACAGCGCCGACGTGGCCGCACCGGCCGTTCCGCAACCGCGCCTGCGCGCCGACAAGTTGCGTGCGCAGGAGCTGATCGCACAATTGCATCTCGATCGACAGCGTCCGGCGATCGCGCTGATGCCGGGCGCCGAATATGGTCCGGCCAAGCGCTGGCCGGCAGAACGCTTCGCGGAGTTGGCGGCAACACTGTCCGCGAGCGGATGGCAGGTGTGGGTGTTCGGCTCGGCAAAAGAGCGCGAACTTGGCGAAGCAATCACGCAGTCGCACGCATTCGTGTTCGATCTGACCGGCCGCACGCAACTGGTCGATGTCGTCGATCTGCTCAGCGTCAGCGAAGCGGCAGTGAGCAATGACTCCGGTCTGATGCATGTGGCCGCGGCGGTGGGTACGCGGCTGGTGGCGATCTATGGCAGTTCCTCGCCGAAGATGACGCCGCCATTGTCTGCGAATGCGCGCATCGTCTATCGGGAGCTGTCATGCAGCCCCTGTTTCGAGCGCGAGTGCCCGCTGGGGCATTTGAATTGTCTGCGCGGGATTGCCGCGACCGAGGTGATGGAACAATTACAAGCAAAGTAACATCGGTCGCAGGAGATGCCGGGTTCAAAAAACCTTAAAAAAAGTCATTTATATCCAATATCTACGTCGTATACACTAGGTTATGGATAGTGATCTGCAACCGTCTGCCGGGCGACATCAAAACTGGTGTCCCCGCTGAGTTTAAGCTTAAGTCTGGCTAGGTTCTGCCGAACTATTCATTAGAAAACCATGGTTTCGAAGGCCCAAGCGCTGCTGTGCTATGTGCCTCGGGGTAAACATGAAGTGTGGAGCGACGAAGCATGACGTGGCTCATGGGGTTTTGGATGCGAGGCGCTTTGCGCTGCAGCGCTGATATAGCGCGGCATTGTCATGCCTCCGCCACGGCGAGGTCCCAGTGAAATTTTCGCCCACTGCGCCGGAATTGCTACTGATCGCCCTGTGGGGACTGTCGCCAGCGCTCGCCGTGGCGGCCTCGATCACCGTGCGCGTCGGCGACGAATCCGGAATACCCGTCGCAAATGCTGTGGTCTATGCAGTGCCGGCCAGCGAAGCACCGATGACTGGCAAAGCGGCGGGTGCCACGATCGATGAAGTCAACAAGCAGTTCGTGCCATACGTAACCGTGCTGCGCAGCGGCGGCGCGATTGCGTTTCCAAACCACGACAACATCCGTCACGAAATTTATTCGTTTTCGCCATCGAAGATTTTCAAGCTCGAACTTTATTCCGGGACATCCGTCGAGCCAGTTGTGTTCGACAAGCCGGGACTGGTCGTGCTCGGCTGCAACATTCACGAGCGCATGCTGGCGTTCGTCTACGTCGTCGATACGCCGTATTTCGCAAAGACCGGCTCCGAGGGCAAGGCACGCATTGAGCAGCTGCCGGCCGGCGCATACCAACTGCGACTATGGCATCCGCGACTCGACGTGGAGTCGCCGCCGCGGCCGCTAACACTGACCGCCGATAGCAACGCGGAGGAAGAGTACGCTCTCGTGCTCGGCCCACCGCCGATGTCGATGCAGGACCGGTAAGGACACCATGTTCAAGGTCGAACGTCTCAGCAGCAGAATCATCCTGTTCTTTGCGATCCTGCTGACGCTGGTCGAGGCCACTTCATTTGTACTGGTCAACGCGGTCAACACACGCCAGGCCCGCTACACCATCGACGACGAACTCCAGACCGGTGAGCGGGTATTTCGCCAGCAGCTCGAACTGCGCCGCCAGCAGCTGGCGCAATCGTCAATGCTGCTGGCCACCGATTTCCGCTTCCGCGAAGCGATTGCGACGAACGATTTGCCGACGATGGATTCGGTCCTTAAAAACCACAGCGAGCGCATTCACGCCAGCCTGATGATGCTGTCGTCGAGCGACGGCACGCTGCTCGCGGACACGCTGTCGGATATCGGCACCGGCCGCCACAGCTTCCCGTTCCCGGATCTGATGCGGCTGGCGCGCGAACAAGGGCAGGCGTCCGCAATCCGGGTGGTGGATGGTGTGGCCTATCAGCTGGTCATCGTGCCGGTGAGAGCGCCACTGCTGATTGCATGGATCGCGGCCGGCTTCGCAATCGATGACCGTGTCGCCACTGAGCTCAATAACGTCACTGGCCTGCACATATCGTTCCTTAGCCGCAACGGCGGCGGCTGGCATCAACTGGTTTCGACTCTGCCGGCCGCGCTGCGGGCGCCGCTGGCCGAGCAGCTGCGAAATGGAGCAATCGAGACCAACGCAGCCGTGACGCTGACGCTCGCCGACCAGACCTATGAAAGCCGGCTGGTTCCGCTCGGAACCACCGACACGGATCACGTCATCGCGGTGCTGCAGCGTTCGCTGGACGAGGCAATGGCGCCATTCTCGCGATTGCGCACGGCGCTGTTCCTGCTGTCGGTCTATAGCCTGCTGGTGTCGGCCGTCGCCAGCTATTTCGTGGCACGCAGCATCACGCGCCCGCTGGCAACGATCACGAACAGCGCCGCGCGCATCCGCGAAGGTGACTACAGCGTGCCGATCGAAACCGGTCACACCGGCGAAATCGCAGTACTCGCCGACAGCCTCAACCACATGCGATACGGCATCGCCGAGCGTGAAGAGAAAATCCTGCGTCTCGCGTATGAAGATCCGCTCACCGGCCTGCCGAACCGGCTGAAGTTCAATGCCGGCGTCCTCGAACACATCCAACGGCGGCAAAACGGTGGCGGACGGTTCGCGGTGATCATGATGGATCTCGATCGTTTCAAGATCATCAACAGCTCTCTTGGCCACGAGGTCGGTGACGCAGTGCTGAAGAATGTCGCGGGGCGCCTGCGCGATCTGCTCGGCCATAGCGGCATCGTTGCCCGTCTCGGCGGTGACGAATTCGGCATCGTGCTGCCGGTCAACACCGCCGACGATGTGTGTGATGTTGCTCAACGCATCCTGCGCGAACTCGAAACGCCGGTGTCGATCGAAGGTCAGTCCATCGACGTCGGCGCGAGCCTCGGCATCGCCACCTTTCCCACCGATGGTGACGATCCATCGACGCTGATCCGGCATGCCGACGCGGCGATGTACGCCGCCAAGCAGGGCAATTTAGGCTTCGTCTTATTCGATCCGCTGACCGAGACCGAACGGCAGGATCAACTGTCGCTGCTCAGCGAGCTGCGGCGGGCCGTCGAGCGCAATGAACTGCGCATCTGGTATCAGCCGAAGATCGATCTGCGCAGCGCAACCGTCTGCGGCGTCGAAGCGCTGGTGCGCTGGAATCATCCGCAACGCGGCATGCTTGCCCCTTACGATTTTCTGCCGTTCGCTGAGCGCACCGGTTACATCCGCGTAATCACGCAATGGGTGCTCGATGCCGCCTTGCGCGATTGCGGTCGCTGGATCGTCGACGGTATCGATCTGAAAATGTCGATCAATATTTCAACGCGCGATCTGCTTGATCCCGAATTGCCGCAGCTGCTCCACCGCCTGCTCGACCGGCATCGCGTGCCGGCCGACCGCATCGCGCTGGAAATCACCGAAAGCAGCTTCATGCAGGATCCGACGCTGGCTCTGAACACCCTCAAAGAGCTGGACGCAGTCGGAGTGCAACTGTCCATCGATGACTTCGGCACCGGTTATTCGTCACTCTCCTATCTGAAGAAGCTGCCGGTGGACGAGATGAAGATTGATCAAACCTTCGTGCGCAATATGGTCAACGACGCGCATGATCTGGCGATCGTGCGTTCCACTATCGATCTGGCCCACAACCTCGGGCTCAGAGTCATCGCCGAAGGCGTCGAGGATCAACATTGTTTCGAACGCTTGCGCTTTCTCGGCTGCGATCAGGCGCAGGGCTATTTCATGAGCCCGCCGCTGCCGGAAGATCAATTGCGCACTTGGCTGCGCGGCTCGCATTGGGGCGGCGGACGCGGACGCGGACGCACGGCGGCCTGACGGTCAGTGCCGTATGCGCGCGTATCCACACGCGTATCAATGGATGGAGATTTTCACGACCAGTCCGATCACCGCGCACGCCGCGATGACGTGAATCACGTTGCGCTTGAACCGGAATAGCGCCACCGCCGCCGCGATCGCGATCAATGCGGAGATCCAATCGAAGCTGCCGTAGAAGCCCTTCGGCCACAGCACGTGATAGCCGAAGAACAGCGCCAGATTGAGGATGACGCCGACCACCGCCGCGGTGATGGC
Source organism: uncultured Salinisphaerales bacterium (assembly GCA_964581385.1). Classification (GTDB taxonomy): domain Bacteria; phylum Pseudomonadota; class Gammaproteobacteria; order Nevskiales; family Nevskiaceae; genus CAZOOK01. Next base: position 33,851 of record CAZOOK010000009.1, on the reverse strand, counting down.
AGTCAGCGGCGCCGTGAACTTGAGGTCGTCGTGCGTCGATTCCACGAGCGGGCCGCCGGCCAGGATGAACAGGAACGACGGCAGGAAAGTGAACCATGTCACCAGCGCCGCCGCCGCCGCGCCCGCGGCGAACAGCAGATCCGGACCGAATAACGCTTTCACGTAGCCGCCGACGAAACCGACGAAAGCCACCACCATGATCAGCGGTCCCGGTGTGGTCTCGCCGAGGCCGAGACCGTCGATCATCTGCGTGGGCGTAACCCAGCCGTAGTAGCCGGTGGCACCCTGATAAACATAGGGCAGGACGGCGTAGGCGCCGCCGAAGGTCAGCAGTGCTGCTTTAGTAAAGAACCACCCCATCTGCGTCAGCGTATCGTTCCAGCCTCGGGTCGCGATCAGTGTCGCCATCGGTAAGGCCCACAGCAGCGCGCCCACCACGACCACGCGCATCAGCTGCATCCAGTGAAAGCGTGCGTGGTCGGGTGTCGGCGTATCGTCGTCGATCAGCGCTGCGCCGTAAGATTTGCTTTCCGCGCCGTGGCCGCCGCCCGCTTTGAATTTATCCGGCGCAATGCGACCGCCGAGGTAACCAATCAGTGCAGCACTGGCGACGATCAGCGGAAACGGCAACCCGAGTGCGAAAATCGCGACAAACGATGCAGCGGTGATTGCCCACAGCACATTGTTCTTCAATGCACGGGAGCCGATACGATGCGCTGCCTGCACGACAATGGCGGCCACCGCGGGTTTGACGCCATAGAACAATCCTGACACGAAGGGCACATCCCCGAACGCGATATAGACCCACGACAGCGCGATCAGGATGAACAGCGATGGCAGCACGAACATTGCGCCTGCGACTACACCGCCCCAGGTGCGATGCATCAGCCAGCCGATGTAGGTCGCGAGCTGCTGGGCTTCCGGACCGGGCAGCACCATGCAATAGTTCAGTGCGTGCAGGAAGCGTTTTTCGCTGATCCAGCGCCGTCGTTCGACCAGCTCCGCGTGCATGATCGCGATCTGTCCCGCAGGACCGCCGAAACTGATAAAGCCAAGCTTCAACCAGAAACGGAAAGCCTCCCAAAAGCTGACGGGTCCGGGCGGTTCTGACGCTGTGTTCGTCGTCAGCGCTTGATGGTCGCTCATGGGGATACAGTTTCCTTTTCAAATGCGGCCAGCAGGCCGTCAAAAACGCTCGATGCCACTTTCAGCAACCGATCGTCGTCGTCGATGGCTTCGCGCAGTCCCGCCAACACGCGCTCGACCCCGCCGGCCTCGGCAGGCGGCACACCGCCCACATCGAGGTAGTGCACAAGCGCGCCGATGCGTTGCAGCGCAGGTGCATCGAGGCCGAAGCTCGCCAGCAAGGTTTCGAAAGTCACTTTCGCCCCGACGTGCGTGAAGCGCGCGCCATCAAAATCGAAACCCAGCGCTTTGCGCGGGCACCGATCGGGCGAAGCCAGCCAGAGGAAACGGGCCTTGCGATCGATGAAGCGGCGGATCAGCCACGCACTCGCCAGCCGGTCCACCCAAGGGCGCCGGCGCGTAGCCCAGATACGGCCGCGATAGTCGGCAGCAGCAAGGCATGGAATCATGCCTGTCGAGGGTTGTGGTTCGTCCGGAGCGAGCGCGCGGTTCGCGGCCGACTCCAGTTCGCGCAGCGCGGCGTCCACCTGGTTCCGCGCCTCGCCGGGAAAGAAATCGATAACGGCCAGTTGTGCGAAGGCCTTGCGCAGCTTACGTGCCTGCTTGAGCGCGTCAGATGCTCGATCGTCGGTCAGCGCTGCACGCGCCTTTGCGATATCTGCGAGCAGCTCCGAGAAATCAGGGGTGCGATCGAACAGCGCCGGATAGCCGTCGGTGCCTTCGCTGTCGGCGTTCAGCAAATAGGCGGTACCGCCATTCGCGCGCACATCATCGGCGATGTCCTTCAGCCATTCGTGGCAGCCATCCTGTGCGGGCAACAGATAGACGCCATCCCGAAGCACAGCAGCCCCACTCGCTTTGAGCGCACGCCAGGCGCGCATGCGCGCGGTGGCATTTTCGGTGGGTAGGGATAATACGAGGAGCAGCCATTTCATTGTGTAGATGTTATTACAAATACGTATCTAACTCTACACGATTATATCATCCTCTTCGCTGCCACGCGATAGAAACGCACTCACGTTTTGTGAGTGCCGAAACATCGCGGGCTGGCGCGACCCGTCCTGTGATACCAGGGGTGCGGAATCGCGCCAGCCGCGTGCCTTAGCGGGCGGCGTCGCTGTTTGCCGCACTTGAGCCGACAGACTGCACCTTCATCGGCGTTTCAAACGGCACGAGCACGCCAATGGTGGACGGTGCGCGCACCAGCACGTCGGTAGACTCATAGTCGTAGCGCGTGTCGCCGGCGGCGAACATGCTCTGGCTGATGACTTGCAGATAATCCCCCGCCTTGCCGTTGTAGCTGGTCAGGCGCACGGCGGTCAGCTGATCGGTTTTGAAGCCGAAGTTGTAGAACGCGTTCCAGCTTTCAGCCTTGTTCGACGACACATTCAGCGAGAAGCCGTTGCCGCCGACCGAACCCCAGTCGCATGGCGTGGGCGAGCAGGCGCCGTAACCGTGAATGGTCAGTGCACCGGCGGACGTTCCGGACACAACGATCTTGATGATGCTCGGTGTCGCCGGATTGACGTTGGTCCATGTACCGACGACGTCGCTAACGACCGGCGGCTTTTGCGCGTGTGCGTTATGCACGCCTGCGACGGTAAGTAGGGCCGCGCACGCGAGTGCTGTGCCGCGGAAGCGGGTACCGGTGGTGGTCGTGTTGTTCATGTTTTCTCCAGATAGTGGGTTAGAGCGATAGCGGATAGCGCAGTGCCGGCGGCTGTTGTCGATGGCAGCTGGCCCAGCGTCGGCGGTGCGTTTGTTCCGAACCTCCGTACTCATGGAATCGGATTTCCGTGAAGGATTACGCCATCGCTGCGTTATTTTTTTGCGGCACAAAAGAAAAGCCGCCCGCCTTTCGGCGCGCGGCTTTCATACAAATTGCGACGCGATGCGGAACTCGTCGAGTTCGTCGCGGCGTTTAATGCCTAGCGTTTATATCGTCAGACGTGTCAATCAAGAAGCAGTGCTTCCGTCGACCGGCTGATCGCCGCCGGACTGCGTGCTGCTGCCGTCACCACCAATCGCTCCAAGCGTAAGCTTCAATGCGGCGGTGATCGAGTGGCTGTCAATTGTCACCGAGCTGCTCCGCGTGAACGGTGTGCCGGACGTGTTCGTACCACTGCCATCGACCGAGCGATGCACCGATCCCTTCGCCAGATCGCCGGAAATAGTGCGCTCGCCGCTGGCGCCCGCAGCGGTCGAGTACTTCGAGTTGCGGCTGTACGTCAGCGCGTGGTCGCCGTAAGTGCCACTCGATGTGGATTCAAGCGTACCGCCATCCTTGCCGGTCGCCGAAGCCTGGCCGCTGAACGTGCCGTCCGCATTAATGCTGAGCTGGCGCGTGGTGGTCGCACCGTTGGCGAGCGTGCGCGTGATCTGCAGCGATTCGTTGCCGTCCGCGTCCTTTGTTGCAGTCGCACTGACCGTGCTTCCGCCGGCGCCCGAGGCCGAAACTTCCAGTGACTTGCTGCCATCCGCGTTAGTGCTGACATCGAGCTTGCGCGAAGCATCCGTCGCGCGATGCGGTACTGCTCCCGCCGTGAACGACGAAATCCCTGAAACCGACATGATCTGTCTCCTTGAAAACATGCGAAATGGATGCCGACGGTTTATTCCGGAACGGCAGCGCATGCCATATTCCATCGGCACTTGCCCGCGACCGGCCGCCATTGGCAACGGAACGCCTTCTCACGCGTCCCGCTCCCCATTAGCGGCACGGGCAGAAAAAGGTTTAGAAACAGGCGACAGATGAGTCCGAATCGTCGGATCGGCGACCGCGCAATGACGTCCTTTTGCGCTTCGGACTCCGAAAGTTCCACACGCATCCAACCGTGCTGAAAAGTCCCGAATGGCAGTCTGCTTTCCGACAGCCTCAAGCGTGTCACACGTTGCGCCCATACAACCAAATTCACGGATACGGCACATACTGTGGGGGAAAGCGCCGGCTGCTGGGCCTGTTATGCCCGCAGATCAAATGCCGGCAGCCTTTCTATTATTAACCAGTCAGTCAGAATTGCGCCGACCTTCGCCATGTGCTGTCATCGCAACGAAGCGATGTAAATGCAGCCGGCGCCGGTTGCGCATCGCTAGTGGCATGTGGGTCAGAATTAGACAGTGATTCATTATGTACGGAGTACCGCCATAAATACGTCCACGGCAGCGATCAAACCGATTTCGAAACTTCCTCCGGCCGCAATCGTCCGCTTGGTGGACCTGCTCAGAAACGCACTGGAACGATTGCGACGGACACTGATGCCACCGCCAGTCACCATGGTCGAACTGGCCACCAACTACTTTGTGCCGCAGGCACTTTACGTTGTGACCACGCTGGGCATTGCGGAGCTGCTGAAAGACGGAGCGCGCGACGCAGCCCAGCTCGCCAGTGCAACCAACGTCGATGAGCGTTCGCTGTATCGTCTGCTGCGCATGCTCGCCAGTGCGGGTGTGTTCGTCGAAACACGTAGCGGGACCTTCAAGCTGAACCCTCTCGCAGCGACGCTATGCATGGATCATCCGAATTCGATGCGGAGCATGGTTCTGATGAACGGCTCGCCGCCGCACTGGCGTTGCTGGGGCGATCTCATGTTCAGCATCCAGACCGGTCGCGCCTCGTTTGAGCATCTTTACCAGATGCCGGTGTTCGATTTTCTGTCGAAAAACAATGAGTACGGCAAGGTTTTCGACGATGCGATGACGAATTTCTCCACGCTCGTCGCTGCCGCGGTCGTATCGGCTTACAACTTCGCAACGACTCGTCACCTCGTGGACGTGGGTGGCGGCAATGGGCGGCTGATCTCAGGCATCCTGCAAGCGTATCCGGCAATGCGCGGCACGCTGTTCGACATGCCGTCTGTCGTCGCCCGCGCGCCGGATCTGCTCCAAGGGCAAGGCGTGGTGGATCGTTGCGACACCGCCGGCGGCAGCTTCTTCGATTCCGTCCCGGATGGCGGCGACACCTATATTCTCAAGAACATCATCCACGATTGGGGCGACGAACCCGCACTTCGCATCCTCCAGAATTGCCATGCGGCGATGCCATCGAACGGCAAGCTCCTGCTGGTCGAAATGGTTATCCCGCACGGCAATTCGCCGATGTTCGGAAAACTGCTCGATCTCGACATGCTGGTGACCAACGGTGGCTGCGAGCGCACCCAAGCGGAGTTCGCCGATCTACTCGGAAAAGCCGGGTTTCGCCTGACGCGGATTGTGCCGACTGCACTGCCCATTAGCATCATCGAGGCAGAACTTCACCCATAGCCCCACTCTGCCGCTATCTCCCCAGCAGCTTTTATCGACCGGGACGCCATGCGGTAGTTGGTGCCGGATTGGCGGATAACCGTGCCGCGCTGAAGGCTGCGACACTATTTCCGTGATCCGCGCATTGCGGATCGCCGGTTGGGGAAAATAAAAATGAAGACGTATTTCATGGCCGCGGGTAGGCCTTTATATCTGCGTACCGCATATGCGTTGTCGCTCCTTTTCGCTTTGTCCTGCGCCCCGCTGGCGCATGCGGACGACGAAATGCCTCCGCAACGGCTCATCGTCAAATTCCGGACGGACGTGCTGGCGACGCCCGCGGCGAGAAATAACCGTGAAGGTTTCATCGCCGGATTTTTCAGCGAAATGCGTCAGCGCGCGGGTGTGAATCTGATGCGTGAACGCACGATCGCCACTGGCGGCGATGTCGTGCGCATGGATCAGCGGCTCAATGGCCTGCAGCTACGACTGCTGCTGGACACGCTGAAAGCCGATTCTCGCATCGAGTACGCCGAAGAAGATCGCCTGCTCACGGCGACCATGACACCAAACGACAGCTACTACCCGCAGCAATGGGATTTATCCACTCCGGCCACCGGCATCGATGTCGCGACCGCTTGGGACAAGGTCAACGGCAACGGCGTTGTGGTCGCAGTGATCGACACTGGTTACCGGCCGCACGCGGATCTGGTCGCCAACATTCTCCGTGGCTACGACATGATCAGCGTTGCCAGTGTCGCTAACGACGGCAACGGCCGCGACAGCGACGCGAGCGATCCCGGTGACTGGACCAAAGCCGGTCAGTGTTCCAGCGGTTCCGCAGCCACCAACAGCAGCTGGCATGGGACGCATACCGCCGGCACGATCGCCGCACTGACCAGCAATGCCAAGGGTGTGGCTGGTATCGCGTTCGGCGCGAAGATCCTGCCAGTGCGCGTCCTCGGCAGTTGCGGCGGTTATACCTCGGACATCGCGGACGCGATCGTCTGGGCTTCGGGCGGCGCCGTATCCGGCATACCAATCAACACCACACCGGCGAAAGTGCTCAACCTCAGCCTCGGCGGCAATGGCGCCTGTGATACCACTACACAGAACGCGATCAACAGCGCGCGCAGCCGTGGCGCCACCGTCGTCGTCGCCGCTGGCAACAGCAACACCGACGCCAAGGGCTTCACGCCAGCAAGCTGCTCCGGCGTGATCGCGGTTGCCGCAACCGATCGCAACGGTGCACGCGCCTACTACTCGAACTATGGCAGCGCCGTCGCACTGGCCGCGCCGGGCGGCGACATGCGCGGCAGCGGCAGCAACGGCATTCTTTCGACATTCAATACCGGCACGACCACGCCTGGCAGTGACACCTATGCCTACTACCAGGGCACCAGCATGGCCGCTCCGCACGTGGCCGGCGTTGCCGCGCTGCTTTACGCGGCAAAGCCGTCGCTGACGCCCGATCAGGTACGCACCGCGCTCACCGCCTCGGCGCACGCCTTCCCGGCGAGTTGCAGCGGCTGCGGCAGCGGAATCGTCGACGCCGCCGCCGCGCTCAAGTACGTACAGACCCCCGCACCTGCACCGGCGCCCCCGAGCTGCGCGGCCGGCTATACATCGTTCTCGACGACGCTGAGCGGCAATGGGGTCATCGTTTACGCACCGAATAGCTCGGGCGCACAGATCGCGAAAGCCGGCACTTTCAGCGGCCGCCTGACCGGCCCGAGCACAAGCAACTTCGGACTCGCGCTACAGCGGCGCAGCAGCTCCAGCGCGAGCTCACCCTGGGCGAATGTCGCGAACTCGAACGGACCGACATCGACCGAATCGATCGACTTCAGTGCGGCGACGGGCTACTACTATCGCTGGATCGTGTCTTCGACGACGGGCAGTGGCAGTGCGCTGCTATGCACGAAAGCACCTTGATCGAATTTAATCGCTGGATAAAGCCCGCGAAGTCGCGGGCTTTTTCATAAAAGGCTCATTAGCCGTTGGCCAGAATCACGTACTTTGCCAACCCCAAATAAACAGAGGTATTCCAAACAAAATTGCTGCGAGTGGAAAAAACCAACGATCCTTAAAGGTATCTATTTCACAGTATGGGCCATTCATCGACTGATAAAAGATAACGTGCATGGCTTGTAAGAATGATATCGATGAAACATAGACGATCGGGAGCACGTCGCCAACCCGCGGAACAGTCTCGAACTCGTTCGACGTGGCCACACAAGTAGTTGAGTCAACTGACTGCTCGATTCGTAGCGTGGAATAGTAGTGATAGTTAGAGTGTCGGCCACGAATTTTCCTGACTTGAACGACGCTCGCCATAGTCTCCGTCCCTTCATAACTAAGACGACCCTCTAGTACGAGAAAAATCGCCCCGAGCAAAACCGCAATTGCGCCAATACCCATTACCGCAGTGGGGCCATTGGCACGAGTGGGATTGTCGAATATATTCACGGCTCCACCGCAATATCAGGCCGCGAGCTGCCAAAGAACTTTAGCAGTCGCGCGCTTACTTCGTCTGCCCGGTCAACAGAAATCGTGTGCCCCGCCCGCGCAAGAAATTCAACAACGATATGCGGAGCGCATGCCCGAATCCTGGGAAGAACATTGCTCACGCCGTACAGCACCTCATCGTTGCCAAGCAGCATCAGCGTGTCCTTAGGCAGCTGACGCAGTTCCTCTTCCGTCATTAACGGTGGCGGCGGCGGACTGTGGCGTTGACATTGCCACCGAATAACAAAATCACGCAGCGCCCATTCTGGTGGCACCGGCGCCTGGGGAGAGGAGATGTATCTGTAGAACTTTCGCACTCGCCCTTCCCCCGGAAGCACGGTCGCTAGCGCAGCGCGAAAAATGAACGCCGAGCGCAATGGGCCGAGATTGGGGGGCGCAAGGAGTGCGATTTCGGATATCCGACGCGGGAAGTGACGCGCATATGCGGAAGCAAGCCAGGCGCCGAAGGATGCGCCGCACAACCCTACGCGCTCCAAGCCCAGGCCATCCAACATCTCGGAAAGCCAACTGACGTACTCCCTCTCTGTCGACGGCCTTCTGCCTTCGCTCTTGCCAACATCTCCGGCAATATCGACTGCATAGACTCTTAACGCAGTGGCCAAGATCGCAACATTGTGGACCCACATCGTGGCGTTGCCTCCACCGCCATGCAGCAGCACCACGGGTTTAGCTGAAGGAACGCCGGAAATCAGCACATGGCCTTTGCCCAAGCTTGTGTCTATGTAGCGACTTTCATACGAAACGGGCCACCGCAAAACGATCTGATCGTATGATTCAAGTACCGATGCACGAGCCGCCGCGGATCGATACGGCCCGGTAGGTGTTTTTTCGGCACCAACAAATTCCAACTTGGTCTCTTTAGCTCCCAAAGCAGCATCCTTGGCCGAGAGCCGGACGTCTGGTCGGTGGCGACAAACTATGCGCCACGCGCCTCTTCTTGCATTAGATGGGCTCGCCACGGCGTCCAGTAGAATTTCTCCCAGCCGTGGCACACCCCCGAAAAATCGGTGTCCACGACGTTGACCTGGACCAGCTCAATGCGTCCACCATTCTTCTCGGGGAGGAAGGTCAGAATCAACGTGGAATCGAGATCTGACTCACCCCAATGGGGCGAACGCCAGGACTGCACGATCAATCGCTTGGGCACGACCTGCAAGATCTGGCCCGACAGCACATTGTTGAACGCCCGAAACCGAGCGCCTGGCGCTGCTGAGATCTCGACCGGCAATCCTGTGAACGCTGAATGCTGCACGGGATCGAGGTACATATCAAAGAGCCGATCCGGCGCTGCCGGCAATGAAGCCGCAAGCTGAATGGTACGGGCCATAGGTCCCCCTACTTATCTCCTGACGAGCCACCCAAGGCAGAGCCTACTCTAACACATGAGTAGCACCTTCCAAGACTAAACGACCATCAAAGACAAGGAAAGACGTTACTACTGAATCTGCGCCGAAAGCTTGCCGCCCAAGCGTTCGACTACCCAATTCACCGCAGCTCGGACCGAGCACTCAGAACGACGCCAACTTCAGCAGCTTCTCGGCGACCGCTTCCGGTTCTGAAATCATCAGATCATGGCCTGTGTCGATTTCCCAGAACCTGCCGTTGGAAAGCGCCTTGAGCGCCGCACGCGATGGGTCGTTCATATGGGAGCTGCAGACGATGAACGACTGAGGAATCTTGCGCATCACCGCTTCATTGTTGAGCACCAGCTTCTGCTCGAAGCATTTCCACGGATGCGGAGTCAGCTTCGGCTTCATCCACTCGATCTGCTTTGGGTCTTTAACTCCGTAGAAGCTCATGGGATCCTGCCCCGGATAGAGCACCATCTCCATGCCGTCCACTAGGTGGCTGTTCGTGCGAGCGGCCAGGATCGCGGGTCCCGCATGGTCGACAAGCGACTGGCCGTTCTGCGGATACGCTGCGTCCAGATAAACCAGATTGCCGATCCGCTCGGGTACGCGATCTGCAACGCCTGTTATGACCATGCCGCCATAGCTGTGACCTACCAAGATGACGTTGCGAAGATCTTCAAACTTCAACACCTTGACGATGTCCATGATGTGGAGATTGAGATCCACCGCGGCGCTCAGCAGATGCTCCCGCTCGCCCAAGCCCGTCATGGTCGGCGTATACACCTCCTGCCCTTGCGATCGCATGATCCGCGCGACGTGCTGATAGCACCAGCCGCCGTGTCCCCCGCCATGTACTAAAACATATGTCGCCATCTTGTTCGCTCTCCGGAAAGTTGTGAATCGTCTGTGACGATTAATGAAATCGACGTTGGCCCCATGAAGTCTCGCTCAATCAATCCGGCAATTGCGCCGGACTGCCCGAACTTTGTTATCACTTGATAATTACCACTTGATAACTTTTACCGCTACCTTGAGTGGTTGTCAACCGGTCTATACTCAACAGCTATGAAATCACTGACAAAACCAAAGCGGCGCGACGCGCCAAAGACCAAGGCCAAGATTCTTGCCGCGGCACAGAAGGTGTTCTCGGAGCGTGGCTATTCGCAGGTCGGTATCCGCGACATCGCGGCCGTTGCCGGAGTCAGCTCCACGTTGCTGCTTCGCTATTTCGGTTCAAAGATGGGCTTGTTTGAAGCTGCGCTCGTCGATGCAATGCACGTGGAGGTACTGCTGCAAGAGGGAAAGGATGGATTCGGCGAACTCCTGACCAAGCTGTTCTTGGACGTCAATCAGGACATCAAGCCGCCGTCCATCGTCGCGCTCTCGATCGGCGACGCGGAAGCGGTGGCGATGACCACCCGGGTAACGGAAAAGCACGTCCTCGTGCCGCTGGCCAAATGGCTGGGACCGCCCGATGCTCGCGTGCGCGCCTTGGAAATCGTTCTTCTTGCGATGGGTTTCGTGCTTTATACGCGGCAGATTCCGCTGATGTCCGCAACGAAAGGCGCGGACAAGAAAATGGCCGCATGGTTCGCCCAAACGGTGCAAGCGATTGTCGATCAGTCCTGATGCAAGGCTGCGAGTTGCGCTGATTGTTCTTCCCGTGTGAAGAGTGATGAACTTCTTCGAGAACTCTTCATTCTTCGCTGCATATGAAACACCCGCTGGAGAGCACCTCTACCTGGAAGATGGCGCTGCCGAGCGCACCGCCAACGTGGGCATGTAATCTCTTCCCCGTTCAGCGCTTTCCGTAGTCGGTGAAAACGTAGTCTCTCGTCTTCACAATCGTATGGCACGCGAATCCACACTTGGCGTCATTCGCCTGCGGCGGCTTGTCGGCAGAGGTGCCGGGCCTGAATGTGTCGGACGCGGACTCATACTCGAACACAGCCCATCCCCACCCGCCGCTGTCCGCGAACCTCTTGCTGTCCTTCACCATGAAGTCGACGTCATGCTGCGTACCCGGCACCGTCGCTGCGGCGAACGTTTCCAATTTTTTCGGGTTCCAGTGGATCTTCGCCATCTTGGAGCCGTCGGGGAACGGCTTGCCGTTGCCAGGAACGCCAGCCTTGTAGGCATCAATCATCACGGGATTCGCGAGGATCGCAGCAAGCAAGCCGCCATCCTCACTGATAGAGACAACTTGCCAGTTTTCATATCCCTTGAACTCAGAGAACGCGAGCCCACCCGGCACCTTCACCGTGTACTTGTCCTGAGCGGACATGGCGGTGCTGCCGAAAGCACTGACGAGTGCCGTCACGATAGCGATCGTCCAAATGCGTTTGCTCTTCATCACCGGTTCCTCCTTGAGCAAGCTTCGGGGCCTTGACCCCCTTCCCGATTAAATATCGCACGTCTACTTGAATCGAGCGTGACAGCACTTCATCGTCGACTCCTGACAGCGAAAGTCATGCCAACGCTGAGATTAGCGGCGACGCACAAGCTGTGTCGCAGTATGTGTGCCGCCCGCTAGCACGCTTTTCTGGGCACCCCCAAGGCTTTGCTCTAGAAGATGCCGCGCCTTAAAGGCTTCCGGGAAGAATCCGCCAAGAGTCAATGACACCGTGCGGGTAAGGCGTTCGGTCTTTGCCACCCTGCGCTTGCTCAGAGGCCGGCAAATAAGTCGAGTCCGACTCCGCCATTCAGACGGTTAGGCTGGCGACAGGAGCGCTGGCAGTTGAACTGCTCATTGCATTTACGTAGTACACAACTCTATAAGGCCAGGAGGACCGCTCTCACTATTTGTGAACGCGCTGCCACGATGCCTCGGATTTGGTTCTATGCCGGCTGCGCGAGCACGAGCATTCATTTCAAGGCGAATAGGCTCTAGGTCGCGGCCATCAAGTGACGCTGTGTGATGGAGTATTGTGAACCATCGACCGTCTGTTAATGGCAGAGATGCGATGTGAGGCAGCGGTAAGGCGCTTGATAGTTCTGGTGAAGCTTCGGATGGTGGTGTGATATAGCACTCTAGGGAGACCGTGTGAGCAGTTGGTGGCGTCTCAAGCCACTTAACAGCGTCTAGGTCCTCGGCTATATCAATGATGCGGAGCTCTGTTTCAGGAATGCGAACTTGGAAAGCATGCAGAGCGCTTGATCCGCTAGGTCTTGGCATGGCCCATTTCTGGAAATGACGATCGGCGTTTCTGCGTCCTTGAACTTTTTGTACCCATATGCCAGTTGCTGACCACTGGCACTGGCCCGACTCATGCAGACTGACTTTTGAGTCAGCACCAAACATGCGACTGGCGATGTAAATATCATTCTTGGTTACGAAAAACTTCCAAATTGTTGAGCGCTTGTCAGTTGGAGAGCCAATTGCAATGCGAATTTCTCGGGGGATCTTCATATTATTTTCTTATGGCCTAACGCCGTGGTTCAGGCGCGGCTGAGCCAAAGGCGAGGACGTCGCACTGGAACCACTTGTTATGTGGCTGCCCGCCAAGAGAATTCATCAACTAAGAGCACTATCGCTGAAGCAGTTGCGTTAATCGCATATGTAGCTACGTGTTTCGGAACGACCTTTTGCTGTGAACCAGCGCCGTGCGAGGAGCTCAGTCGATTCCGCAAAGTGGCGATCAGAATGAGCGATTGTTCCCAATATGCATCAAGATTGCTGTTCGCGAGCAGCGCTCGAAGCAGAACGGAAGCCGTGTCCGTTTGCTTGTAGGAAATTGACTTCCTATCGCAAAGCACCTTCATCGTGCTTTCAAACGCGCTTCCACATTTTGTCAAGCAATCACGAAAATCTTCTTTCCGATGATCTTCTAAGGCCCTCAGAAATTCTGCATTTGCGTGTTTGAACATTGTTGCGCTAAGGAGGTGCAGCGCCGGCTCAACCGCCTCTTGATGCAGCACCTCACTTTCCTTCCGGATAATCCGAGGAAACTCAGCGATCCTACTTCCTGTAGTTGGAGTTCCGTGAAACGACATCTCAAAAGTTTCAATGGAGTAACCGGTCAGATGGTACGGTAAATTATCAATGCTCAAGAACGCGTTGATTGACGAAATCAGAGGGCTATCTGGCCAAGTAATTCCAGGAAGACTCGACTTGAAGATCAGCTCAATTACATCCAAAAAATGTTCGTCCTTGCACGAGAATAAGAATTGGAGAAGATCATCCGCCTTACTGGGCGTGGCAGCAGTCGGCGAAAGCTGAAGCCTGCCGTGCAGGTATGAAACACGCCGATGAAGCTGCTCCAAAGAATGTGAAAATGACTCCTGCATCTGGTCTCGGAGCAGCATAATCACGCGAGTGCGAAATTCTTTGGTCAGCGGTCTCGATTGTTTCCCAGATGGAACAAAGTCACGCCGAGAGAAGACTTTAAAAAGCTCGCTGAACACGTTGCCCCCACATTGCTACATAACGAAGCTGTAGAAAAACCCCATTTCCCAACTCCATGGCATCGGCACACGTATTGCGGTGCAGGAGCATCGAGTAGAAAAGGAATGGAGCATGGCACGCTACAAAACCATCGATACCAATCCACGCCTTATCGCCGTGGACCTGACGGCGCAATTGCTGCCGGGGACGTTTGAGCATGCCTTGAATCATCTGCTGGATTATGAGATCGATCTGTCGCGCTTCGACGCACGGTTTGCCAATGATACCTGCAGGGCGAGTTCTTATCCGCCGGCGGTGCTGCTCAAGATCGTGCTGTTTTTCCTATTCGCGGGGGGTCGTCAGCGCGGTAGGGCCGTCAACTTGAGCGACTTGTTATGTGTCTTAGTAAGCACTGTAACGAGACTTGACGATATGGCCCTCTGAGTAGCTTATTTCACAAGAGTCATCACACATCGTAGCGCTAGCACACATGATCACCATTTTTGTTCCTGGCTTTCCTTGGGGTTCAAAAGGACCAACAATGTGCAAAGAGGAGTACTTAGACTTCAATTCCTCAATGTTTGGCATTTCTGAACCGACTTTGTATGAGCTGCAAGCTTCTCTTGCATCACTGGTTTGTTTCCATATTAAGAAACCATCAAACACGATAAATAACAGAAGAAGTATCCCTAATATTTTTAGGGTGTTTTTAATAATTTTCATTCCCTTGCCTCTCGACTTAAAGCTTTTCTTTCTCGACACTTCAACAGAAAGAAAGCTCTACTCTCGGCAACCACTAATCCAGCAGCGCCACTACCCGCGCCGGTGCCGCCGACGCGCCCACCAGTCGTAACGGAAACACGCAAACCTTGAATCCGTGCGAAGGCAGTGCGGCAAGGTTGGCAAGCTGCTCCATCTGCCAGTACGGCTTGCGCTGGCCGACGCGATGGCCTTCCCAGAATAGATCGCTGCGGTTTTCGCGTTTGGATTTCGCGATCTGGTAGTGGAATGGCGTATCCCAGCCCCACTGGTCGATGCCCATCACAGTGACGCCGCGATCGATGAGCCACTCCGTCGCTTCGGCGGTCATGCCGGTGCCGCGCTTCCAGTATTCGCTGGTGCCGAGATAGCGGTCGCGATCGGTGCGGATCAGTACGATGGTATCCGGCTCGATCGATGCTCCGGACTTCGCGATCGCCGCGTCCATGTCGGCCGCACTGATGGCTTCGCCGTCCTGCTTGTGCGACATGTCGATGACCACACCTGCACCGATGCATTTGTCGAGTGGAATCTCATCCACGGTTGCGGCGCGCTTGCCGGCCGCCAGCGGGCCGTAGTGCGAAGGCGCGTCGATGTGCGTGGTGCTGTGCACGCCCATCTGCGTGATGGTGTCGTCGGCCCAGCCGACGAAATCCTTCGGCATCAGCTTGAACGGCAGGCCCAGAAAACGCACCAGCCAGCGTCCGTGCCAATAGGGCTTGTGCTTGATCTTCACGCGCATGAAGAACGGGTCCTGCGCGTTGTACTTGATGGGTTTGGAGAGATCGACGACCTTCATGGTGCTGTCCCCTGCGGGCGATGCGAAATATGTTTTTATGAGTCTCTGCGCGAGCGGTGCTTCGCGGCTGCCGGCCCGTCGTCCCGCTTCGCCGACGGCCTGCGGTTTCTCTCTTTACCAGCGGGTTGCCGCCCGCCCCGCTTCGGCGTCGGCTGGTCATCCCGATCTTCATCATCGCTGGCCCGCCGCCGTTTCGCCGCCGGCTTGCCCGCTCTCTGCATATCAACCGCTTGCAGCAGCGTCTTCAACTCGTCGCGATCCAGCTCGCGATAGCTTCCCGACTTGATGCCACCGCCGAGTGCGATCGGCCCGTAAGCAATGCGGATCAGCCGGCTGACTTGCAGATCCTGCGATTCGAACAAGCGCCGCACGAGCCGGTTGCGGCCTTCATGCAGCGAGACATGGAACCAGCGGTTGGCGGAACCGCCGCCCTCTTCTTCGTGCTCGCGGCCGTCGGCAATCTCGATGGTGTCGAAATGCGCGGGACCGTCGTCGAGCTCGACGCCGCATTTGAGCCGCTTGACCAGATCGGCGTTGACCTCGCCGAGCACGCGCACCGCGTATTCGCGTTTGATCTCGAAACTCGGATGCGTCATGCGGCGCGCGAGTTCGCCATCGTTGGTCAGCAGCAACAGGCCGGAGGTGTTGATGTCGAGACGGCCGATCGCGATCCAGCGCCCGTTTTCCAGTTCCGGCAGCTTGCGGAAAATGGTTCGGCGACCGTCCGGATCAGAGCGCGTCACCAGTTCGCCGACACGCTTCTTGTACAGCAGCACGCGCGGCGGCTCCGCTGTGCGCGATAGCTTCACCCCACGGCCATCAACGGTGATGCGATCGCGGACGCTTACGCGGTGGCCGAGCGTCGCCAGTTCACCGTTGACCTTGATGCGCTCTTCGCGAATCAAGTCCTCGATCGCACGGCGCGAAGCGACACCAGCCGACGCCAGCGCTTTCTGAATGCGCTCGCCGTCCTGTGCAGACGCCGGCGCCTTCTCACCGCGTCGGCGGCCGTCAGTGGATCGTGACATCGGATGCGGAGGCTTCCTCGGCGAGTGGCGGAATCATGTCGTCGTCACCACCGGCTTCGGCGTCGCTGCCCACGGCGGTGACCGTGCTGTCCGCAACGGCGGGCCCAGGATTGAAACCACCGCCCGGCGCCAGCCGCGCCAGCGCGGCTTCAAGCTGGGCAATGTCCTTGACCTCCGGCAGCGACGGCAGCTGGTCTAGGGATTTCAACTGGAAATCATCGAGAAACTGTTGCGTGGTGCCGAACAGTGTCGGACGGCCCGGCACCTCCTTGTGGCCCAGTTCGCGAATCCAGCCGCGTTCGAGCAGCGTGCGCAGAATGTTCGGCGACACCGCGACGCCACGCACTTCCTCGATCTCGCCGCGCGTGATGGGCTGGCTATAGACGATCAGCGCCAGCGTCTCCAGCGTCGCGCGCGAAAACTTCGGCGGCTTGTCGTGCCACAGCCGCGCGACCCATTGCGCGTATTCCTGGCGTACCTGGACGCGCCAGCCGCTGGCCACTTCCCGCAGCTCCGCGGCACTGCCGGCGAAGCGCTCCACGAGGCGGAGCAGCGCAGCGCGCAATTCCACCTTACTGATGTTCAGCTCGACGCCCACCAGCCTTTGCAGCGCATCGACGGACAGCGGCGACTCGGACGCCAGTAGCAGCGCTTCGAGAATATTGTCGAGCGTGCGCTCACCGGAGGTTTCGAAGGGCTCAGGTTGTTTCTCGGGCTCCGGCTTCGGCGCCTCGCTCATCTCCGCCGTGGTTTCATCCGCAACGACGGTTTCATCTTCAGTCTCATTAGTCATACTCACTCTCCAAAGCCGCCGCCGGCTCGGCACCGGCAGCGCGCGCCAGCGTCAGTGGCGCAAAAGGTTGTTCCTGGCGCACGACGATCAGCGACGAGCGCGTCAGTTCCAGAATCGCCAGCAAACAGACGATGACGCCGGCTGGCCCCTCTTCAAGATCGATCAGCGCGACGAACTCCATCGGTCCGCCACTGAGGCGCGCCAGCACCTTGCTCATGCGCTCGCGCACCGACAGCGGCTCGCGACTGACCGTGTGGTGGGTGAACAGCGCGGCGCGTTGCATCACCTCGCGGAACGCTTCGACCAATTCACGCACGCCGGGAACGGGCAAGGGTTGTTCGAGATCGACATGCTCCGGACTCGAACGGGCGACGAAAATCTCGCGGCCGACCCGAGGCAGCGCATCGAGGTTTTCGCCGGCGGTTTTGAAGCGCTCGTATTCTTGCAGACGCCGCACCAACTCCATGCGCGGATCGCCCTGCTCCTCCTCAACGGCGGGCGGCCGCGGCAGCAGGATGCGCGACTTGATCTCGGCAAGCCATGCCGCCATCACCAGATATTCCGCCGCCAGCTCCAGTTTCAACTCGCGCATCAAAGCGATGTACTGCATGTACTGCTCGGTGATCTTCAGCACCGGGATGTCGAGGATATCCAGGTTCTGCTTGCGGATCAGGTACAAGAGCAGGTCAAGCGGACCTTCAAAGGTTTCGAGAAAAATTTCCAGCGCGTCCGGCGGGATATAGAGATCGTCGGGCAGCTTGGTCAGCATCTCGCCGCGCACTTTCGGCATGCGCGCGGCGGCGGTCTCCGGCGCCACTTCCAACGTCTCCACTTCCACGATCTCGTTCATTCCGGAATGAATCCGAGCACGTCGTGGACGCGCTGCAGCGTCTGTTCGGCCTTGACGGACGCGGCTTCGGCACTTGCCCGCAAAATGCGGCGCAGGCCGTCGGTGTCTTCGCGCACGTCGCGGTACTTGTCCTGCATCGGCCGCAGACAGGCGACGACGGCGTCGGCGACCGCTTGCTTGAGCTTGCCGTAGCCTTGCCCGTCATAGCGCGCGACGATGGCGTCAAAACCCTCGCCGGTCGTCGCCGACAGAATCGACATCAGATTCGAGACGCCCGGCTTGTTCTCGATGTCGTAGCGCACGCCCATGCCGGGGTCCATATCCGTCACCGCGCGCTTGATCTTGCGCGTGATCGTATCCGGCGGATCGAGCAGATACACAGCATTGGTTTCGGCATCGTCGGACTTACTCATCTTGGTCGTCGGATCCTGCAAGCCCATGATGCGTGCACCGACCGGCGGGATCATCGGCTCCGGCACGGTGAAGACGGGTTGCTCGGGCGCCGCATAAAGATTATTGAAACGGATCGCAATGTCACGCGTCAGTTCCAGATGCTGTTTCTGGTCATCGCCAACGGGCACTTGCCGCGCCTGGTACAGCAAAATATCCGCTGCCATCAGCACCGGATAGTCGAATAATCCGGCGTTGAGATTGTCGGCAAACTTCTGGCTCTTGTCTTTGAACTGCGTCATGCGGTTCAGTTCGCCCATCTGCGTATAGCAGTTGAGAATCCAGCCGAGCCGCGCGTGCGCCGGCACATGCGACTGCACGAACAGCACGTTTTTCGCCGGATCGAGCCCGCAGGCGATGTAGAGCGCGAGGAATTCGTAGCAGCGCTCGCGCAGCAGCTTCGGGTCCTGGCGCACGGTGATCGCGTGCAGGTCCACGAGCATGTAGTAGCAATCGTAGGTGGCGCTCAGCGGCAGCCAGTTCTTGATCGCGCCGAGATAGTTGCCAATGGTCAGCCGCCCGGAAGGCTGGATGCCGGAAAGTACGACGGGACGCTGGGCGGACGATTTTGCGGGGGTCATGATTCAGATCAGGCCGAGCAATTGCACCAGCAACGACTTGGACAGGGCATAGGGAACCGCGAGCAGCATGCCAAGCACATTGGTCATGGCCAGCAGTAGCAGGATCATGATGCCGTAGGGCTCGACCTGTGCGAAACGGTAGGCGGCTTTCACCGGCAGTAGGCCGACAGCGACGCGGCCGCCATCGAGCGGTGGCAACGGCAGCAGGTTCAGCACCATCAGCGACAGATTGATGCTGATCCCGGCCAATCCCATCAGCTGCACGCCGTAGCGCACGCCCTCTTCGAGGGCTTGTGGATTGGCGAACTTGTAAACCAAGCCCCAAGCGAAGGCCATGGCGAAATTCGATAATGGACCGGCAACGGCGACGACGGCCATGTCACGGCGCGGATTCTTGAAGTTGCGCGGGTCCACCGGCACGGGCTTGGCCCAGCCGAACAGGAACATGCCGCCGAGGCCCATCGCCGACAGCGCGATCATTAGTCCCGGCAACAGCACCGTACCGACCGGATCGACGTGTTTGAGCGGGTTCAGGCTCAGGCGCCCCATGGCCGCAGCGGTCGAATCACCCATGGCGCGCGCCACCCAGCCGTGGGCGACTTCGTGCAGGGTGATCGCGAACAGGATCGGGAGGGCCCAGACCGCGAGTTGCTGGACCACGGTAAGTGAAGACATGGCGGCGATTATACCGGGCCGCCTCCTGCCGGGTTAAACTTGGCTCCACGCCGCCGCGCGGTTCAACCTTCGGGATCGAGACAGTATCGGCATCGATGAGCAACAACCAGAAAGTTACGATCGGCATTGACGATCTGCGTCCCGGTCATTACATCGCTCTCGATATCCCCTGGAAGAATCATCCCTTCCTGTTTTCGCGTTTTATCATCACCTCGCGGAAAGATATCGCGACGCTGCGCGCGCTCGGCCTGAAACAGATCGCGATCATTCCGGAGCGCTGCGATCCCAAGGTCATGGGAGAGACCGGGTCAATGTCCGCCGCGTCTGCGGTTGAACCGTCAGCCGAGGAAGCGACGGCGGAAGCGGATGAGCTCGCGCAGAAAGCACAGTGGGAAGACAAACAAGCACTGATCGCGCGCGATAACCAGTTCCGCAAGGAACGCATGCAGATTGCGACGCGTTTCCAGGACACGGTCAAAAAAGTCTCGACGTTCGCGAAAGATCTGCGCTCTGGTCCCGCCAATGCGGTGCAAGCCGCCGAGGGGATCGTCGATGATATGGTGGCCGCATTCGAGAAAACGTCCGAGGTGCTGGTCAACCTCGTAAATATCAGCGACGGCAATTACACGGTTTACACACACGCGTTGAACGTGACTGTGCTGTCGGTTCTGCTCGCGCGCTATATGGACCTGGAGGGTGACGAGGTCCGCTCAATCGGTCTGGGCGCGCTGGTCCATGACATCGGCAAGATGGATCTGCCCCCGCAGCTCATTGCCAAAACCGCAAAGCTGACGCCGGCGGAGGATGCTCTGCTACGCACGCACCCAACCAAAGGCATACGGCTTGCCGAAAAAATCCAGATCCTCGCGGCTGACGTCGCCGCGGTCATTGAACGCCATCATGAATACCTCGATGGTTCCGGCTACCCGCAGGGCCTCAAAGGCAAGCAGCTATGGCTGGGCGTGCGCATCGTCGCGATCGCGAATACCTATGACAATCTCTGCAATCCACCCGATCCGGCGAATGCGGTCTCGCCGCGCGACGCCATGGCCGTCCTCTACAAGAACTACCAGGGTAAGCTCGACGGCGACCTCGTCCGTGCCTTCATCAAAGCGATGGGGGTATATCCGCCCGGCACCATCGTGCGCCTTTCCAACGGCAACGTCGGCATGGTCGTATCCGTCGATCCCAACCACCTGCTGCGTCCGCGCGTCATCCTCTACAACCCGGAAATCCCGCGCTGGAATGCGATGATGGTCGACCTGCGAGAACAGGTCGATCTCGAAATCCAGGAAGTGATGAAGCCGGGCGAATGCCCACCGCAGCTCTACGAGTATCTCGGCATCGGCGAGCGGCTCGGGTATTTTTACGAGAGCCGGTAAACGGGAAGCAAAGTCATGGCGGCATCGGCAAGCCGCGTTACGCCATCTTTGAGACCCACTTCAACGGCGCCACCTTCATGAACAGGCTGATCTCCCTCCACGGCCACGCCGGCACGCAGGCGGATTCCTTCTCCGCCTCGATCGCCGCCACCATCGCACGGCAACCGATTTCGGTATCGACGATGAACGGCGTGCTCTTGAGCCGCTCATTGATTTCGGAACGTATGAAGCCGGGGAAAAGCGTGCTGACGCGGATCGGCGTGCGCATCAGATCGGCGCGGATGCCTTCCGACAATGTGGCGACGCCGGCCTTGGTCGCGGCATAAACCGTCAACGCGCGCGGCATACCGCGGAACGCGCTCATCGACGAAATCATCACCAGATGGCCGGCGTTCTGTTCGCGGAAAATTTCGACGGCGGCCTCGCATTGCGCCAGCGCGGCGACAAAATTGGTCTGCGCGGTTTCCAGGTTGGCGGAAAAGTGCCCGGTGCCGATGGATGCACCTTTCCCCATACCGGCGTTGACGATGACGCGATCCAGCGTGCCGAGTTCCTCGCGGAACGCGCGGAACACTTCGAAGACCTGCTCATGGTTATTAACGTCGAGTTCGCGGACCGAGATGTGAATGCCTGGATGCGCGGTCTCCAGCTCCTTCTTCAGCTCCTGCAGGCGATCCAGACGGCGCGCGCATAGCGCGAGGTTGCGGCCAAGCGCCGCGAATTCGCGCGCCATGCCGCGGCCGAGACCGGAACTGGCACCGGTGATCAGAATATTGTTGCGCATGCTGTCATTTCCTCGGTCAATGAGTACGGGGCCGCCGCGCGACGGAATCCCGCAGGACACAACTAGGGTCTACTCTTTGATCGTATCCGATTCAGAGTCCGCTGCGCCGGATGATGCGCCGGCAACGCCAATCGAAGTAATGAACGAGCAGCCAGAAATCTCTGAACGCCGGGTTACGCGTCTGCCGATGATAGTAGCGGTAATAGATCTGCTGCATGATCACGATGAGGCGAAACAGGCCGAACACTTCGTAGAAATCCCAGTTGTCGGCATTCAATCCGGTGCGGGAACAATAGTAATCGAGGACCTCGCGGCGAGCGAGCATGCCCGGCAGATGCGTGGGTTGCCGCCGTAGCCGTTGCAGCACCATGTCGTCGTCGGCCTGCACCCAGTAGGCGAGCGTGCTGCCGAGATCCATCAGCGGATCGCCGAGCGTGGCCATTTCCCAGTCGAGCACGCCGATGACGCGTGTCGGATCGACCGGATCGAGCACCACGTTGTCGAAACGGAAATCATTGTGAATCACGCAGATGCGCGCATCGTCGGGCCGGTTGGCCTTGAGCCATGCCATCACGCGCCGCGCGCGCGGAACGTTCCAGGTCCGCGCCCTCTCATAGCGTTCGCACCAGCCGTCGACCTGGCGATGCACATATCCCGAACCTTTACCGAGCAATTCGAGACCCTCAATGCGGTGATCAACCTGATGCAGCGCGATCAATGCATCGATCACGTTCATGCAAAGCTGTCGCGTGGCATCGGGCGTCAGCCGCACTCCGCGCGGCAGATGCTTCCTCGGGATCAGTCCTTCGATGCGACGCATCACATAGAACTCGCAACCGATGATCGCCGGATCGTCGCAATAAGCGATCATGTCGGTCACATACGGATATACCGGTTTCAGCGCGGCCTGCACGCGGAATTCGCGCCCCATATCGTGCGCGGATTTCGCCTTGGTTCCCACCGGCGGGCGACGCAGAATCAAATCGTGCGACGGGTATTTGAGACGATACGTCCAGTTTGAGGCGCCGCCGGAAAACTGCGTGACCTCCGGCGCTCCGTTGAGGCCGGCGACGCGCGGCTTGAGCCAGCCATCGACCGCCGCCACATCCAGCTCCTCGCCGGCGTGGACCGCGCCCGCAACATCGATCGCAACAGACGCTTCAGACGCTGTCACGGCGCTCCCCAGGCATGCCTTCGATCCCGTGCATCGCCCAAAGCTCGCTTCCCGCGTTTGCCACTGACGTTCTCAGGCTCATTTTTTTGCTCCCCTGCCGTCTTCGGTAGCTCAGTTCCGACAAACCCGCACAAGCATTCCCGCATGGCTGCAGTCCGTGCAAATAACCAAGGGGCGCGTCAGCGATGGCGCTGCGGGTTCCCGGACCGGATCCAGGGTCCGTTGACCCAAGGACAGTGGGTCCGGAGATCATTCGCAGCACAGCGCTTGCGCAAGTATCAACAAAATGCGCGCCACGATAGGATGACACGACGTATCATTCAAATTTATTTTTTTGATCCCAAATACATCGATTCATGAATGATTTGAAACGCGGCTCCAGAGTCGATCTCAACCTGTTCCGTGTCTTCGATGCGATCTACCGCGCCGGTAGTCTCACGCGGGCCGCGGTGGATCTACACCTGACGCAGCCCGCGGTCAGCAACGCGCTCGCGCGGCTGCGCGCCCATTTTGATGATCCTTTATTCGTCCGCAGCGGACGCAGCGTCGCCCCGACACCACTGGCACACGAAATCGTCGGCGACATCTACGCGGCGCTGCAAACGCTGCAAGGCAGCGTGCTGCGCGGCAACCAGTTCCGCCCGGACCGTTCAACGCGGCGCTTCGCGATCGGCATGCGTGACTCACTGGAATTCGTGGTGATGCCACCCCTGCTGCGCAAGCTCCAGAACTACGCGCCGCAGCTGGCCGTGCATAGCGTGCGCGTCGAGCGCGAACAGCTCACCCGCCAGCTCGCCGCCGGTGATCTCTCTCTCGCGCTCGATGTGCCGCAAACCGTGGGTAGCGACGTTCACCAGCGGACGTTGTTCAAAGATCCGCTTTGTGTCGTGATGCGCCACGGTCATCCGCTGGCATCGGCGCCGTTGACCGCGAGTGTCTGGCTCGCAGCGCGCCACGTCACCGTATCGGCACGGATCAGCGGCCCTGTTTTCGAGGATCTGGCATTGCGCCGGCAGGGACTCGATCGCGACGTCAGCGCACGCTGCCAGCACTACTACTCCGCCTGCCACGTCGCCGCAGCCTCGGATCTACTGCTCACCGCCCCGCGTCACTACGCGGAATGGTTCAACCGTCATACACGGGTTCACATTGTCGATGCGCCGCTGGAGCTGCCAATGCTGGAAATCGTCATGTATTGGCATCAGAGCGCGGAAGACGACTCGGGAAGCCGCTGGCTTCGGCAACTGATCGCGCAGTTGTGGGCGCAGCAAACGGTAACGCTGGCGGATACGGCGGACGAGGCAGAAGGTGACTCCCGCATTCCCGCGAAAAAGAAGCCGGGCGCACACCGCAAATCACGGCGGCGTCCGGCGTAGACATGGATGCCGCCGCGCTACTTCAGCTCGGCAGAACTCTTTCCCAACAGCCGCCGCGCCACAATCAGCAGCTGGATCTGTTGCGTGCCCTCGAAAATATCGAGAATCTTGGCGTCGCGCGACCACTTCTCGAGCAGCGTCTGCTCGCCGTAGCCGAGCGCTCCGCATAGTTCCACACACTTGAGCGAGACATCCACGCAGGTGCGGCCGGCCTTTGCCTTCGCCATCGATGCCTGCAGCGAGTTCGGCTTGCGGTTGTCGGCCATCCACGCCGCCTGCAATGTCAGCAGACGCGCAGCTTCGTAATCGGCTTCCATTGTGATGAACTGCGCGACAGCGGCGTGCTGCACATTCGGCGGACGATCGTAGTCAATCGTCACGCCGGCCGCTTCCAGAATCCGGCGCGTCTCGTCGATGCAGGCGCGCGTCAAACCGACTGCCATCGAAGCGACCAGTGGCCGGGTGTTGTCGAAGGTCTGCATGACGCCTGCAAAACCTTTTTCGACGTTGATTTCCGGATCGCCGAGCAGATTTTCCTTCGGCACCCGGCAATCCTTCAGCACGAAGGCCGCCGTATCGGAAGCGCGGATACCGAGCTTGTGTTCGAGCCGCACCAGTTCAAACCCAGGCGTGCCTTTCTCGACGACAAACGACTTGATCGCGGCGCGGCCTTTTTGCTTATCCAGCGTCGCCCACACCACGACCAGCTCGGCGCGATCGCCGGCGGTCACATAGATCTTCTCGCCATTGAGCACATAGTGGTCACCGTCGAGGATCGCGGTCGTACGGATCGCGGCCGAATCGGAACCACAGCCAGGCTCGGTGATCGCCATCGCCGCCCAGCGCTTGCCGAAACGCTTGAGCTGCTCCTCGTTGGCGACCGAGGCAATCGCCGCATTGCCAAGCCCCTGTCCGGGCATCGACAACAACAGACCGACATCGCCCCAGCACAGCTCCATCACGCCGAGGCAGGTCGAAAGATTGGTGCCGTTGCGATTGCTCTCGTCACCTCCCGGACTATCGCGCCGCACGCCCGCGGCACCAGCGCCGTGACCGCCGGCGTCGTTCATGCCGTCGATCAGTGACGACAGCAGACTCAACTCTTTCGGATGCGCATGCTCGGCCAGATCGTACTTGCGTGAAATCGGGCGAAAGACCTGCTCGCCCACTTGATGTGCCTGATCGACGAGGGGTCGGAATTTCTTCGGAACTTCGAGATTAATCATGGTGACTGGAACTCATTCGGTAATCGTGTGGTATTGGCATCTGTCGGTTACACCAACAGCGCGCCTTCCATCAGCCCGCAGGCGCGCAGATCGCGGTACCAGCGTTCGACCGGATGTTCCTTGATGAAGCCGTGGCCGCCGAGCAATTGCACGCCGTCGCTGCCAATCAACATGCCCTTGTCCGCGCATAACCGCCGTGCCAGCGCGACCTCGCGCACAAACGATTTGCCCTGTTCCGCGCGGCTGGCAGCGTGATACGTCATCAACCGCATACCGTTCAGCTCGATGCCGACGTTGGCGACCGCGAATGCAACCGCCTGGCGATGGCTGATCGGCTCGCCGAACGCGACACGCTCGTTGACGTATGGAATCAGATAGTCGAGCACCGCCTGCGAGGTACCGACCGCCAGTGCGCACCAGCCGAGTCGCGCCAATGCGATGCATTCCGCATACACCTTCGCGTCGCCGGCTCCGAGCAGTGCGCTGGACGAAACCTTGACGTTATCCATATGCAGGCGTGCGGTGGAGGCGGCGCGCAAGCCCATCGCCGGCTCCGCTTCGATACTGACACCCTGCGACGATGACTCGACCAGGAACAACGCATTACCGCGATCGCCAAGCTTCGCGGCAACGATGAACAGTTCGGCAGATCCCGCGCGCGGCACTAGTGCCTTGACGCCGCTGAGCAGATAGCCGCCGGCAGTGGGTACTGCTTGCGTCTGCAGATTAAACGGGTCGAACAAGGGACTCGGTTCGAGTACCGCCAGCGCTGCGGCCGGGGGATTCTCGCCGACGAATGCGGGCAGATACGTCGCCTGCTGGTTCTCATCGCCCCACAGCACCAGCGCGTTGCTGACCGCCGCCGGTGCGAGACAGGCGAACGCCAATCCCAGGTCGCCCTGCGCCATCGCTTCAGCGACCAGCACGTTGGTCACCGCGGAGCGTTCGCTGCCGGCACCGCCGAGCGCTTCCGGCACGCTCATCAGCGCGATGCCGAGTTCCGAGCTCTGCTTGAGCAAATCGGCGGAAGCGGCGCAGGCGCTGTCGGCTGCGCTGGCCGCCGGGCGCAACTGCTCGCCGGCAAACGACGCGACCGCGTCACGCAGCATCTCCTGTTCTTCGCTCGGCGTGACATCGAACAGCGACGCGGTGGACCGCGCCGTCGGGCGCGCCGGCTGCAACAGCTTTTGCGTCGATTTGAAAGCACGGCTGGCGGCGCCGGCACTACGGAGACCGGCCTTGGTGGCATGGTACAACGCCTTCTGCACCGGCTTGCGCAAGCCGAAACGATCCATGATCGGCGAAGCCGCGAAGTGACTAAGCGCACGCAGGCTGAGGCCGATAACGTTGCGCTGAATATTGGTACTCAAATAAATTCCCCTTGGTTTAGAGCATTATTGATTCAGGTGCATACACCTGAATCAATAAAAATGCTCTATTGATAATTAGCTAGAGCGGTTTCTCGTTTCTATCGAAACGAGAAACCGCTCTAGCTCGTCAAAGCCGCAAGCGGCCATCGGCAAGCTGCCGCCAGCATTCCGCAGTCAACGGCTCGTAGGCCGTCTTGGCGCCGTTGAAAATGAACAACGGATCGGACACGCGCTGCGGATCGCAACTGTCTTCCCGCAATTGTTGTTTCTGAGTCTTGAACGTGGTGGTGGTCGCCAGCGAGTTGACCAGCCGCACGAACTGCGGAACCGCGTAAGCAGGCAGACGCGACGACGCATGCGCGGCCAGTGCGATACCGTCGAATTGCACACCGTCCGCCAGCCGGATCGCCGCCATGCCGGCGCGGCCGTCCGTGTTTGGAACGGTAACGCCGTAGACCGTGCAGTCCTCGACCATCGATTGCATACGCAGCACCGCCTCGACTTCGGTGGTGGCGACGTTCTCGCCCTTCCAGCGAAAGGTATCGCCGAGGCGGTCGACGAATTGGATGTGGCGATAACCCTGGTTGAGCACCAGATCGCCGCTGTTGAACCAGCAATCGCCCGGCTTGAACCCGTCGCGGATCAGCTTGGATTCACCGGCCTTCGAGTCGGTGTAGCCATCGAACGGCACGGCTTCGCTGACTTCCAGCAGCAGCAGACCGGTCTCGCCGACCCGTACGCGCCGCAGGTGGCCGCGCGCATCGCGCTCCGGCGCCGCATTGGCGACATCGCAGGCAACGATCGCAAACGGAAACGGGCAGTAACCCGCGGTGGCATCCAAGTTGAAGAAATTGATGAAAGCGAGATTGCTCTCACTGGCACCATAGAATTCATGAACACGTTTGATCGCAAAGCGCGACTTGAATGCGTCCCAAATCTCCGGTCGCAGACCGTTGCCGATGCAGGCGCGCACGCTGTGTTCACGATCGCCCGGCGCGGGCGGCTGCGTCAGCAGGTAACGACACAGCTCGCCGATATAAATAAACGCGGTCGCACGATAATGCCGAGCGCGCTCCCAGAAGCGCGACGCGGAAAATTTGCGATCCACTGCCAGCGCGGCGCCGCCGCCGAGCACCGAACCCCAGGCGACGGTCAGCGCGTTGTTGTGATAGAGCGGCAATGCGCAATAGAGCACGTCGCCGCGACCGAGCCGCAGCGCTAGTTGTCCGAATGCGGCCATGCCCAGCACCCAGCGCCGGTGCGTCATCACCGACGCCTTCGGCAGGCCAGTGGTCCCGGACGTCAGGATGTAATAACACGGCTGCTTGAGTGCCACCCGCGCGGTCGTCGGCGGGTTGTGTTCGCTGGCGGTAGCCGCCGCGGCATCCAGGTCGAGCCAGCCCTGCGGGCAGGTGCTATCGCCATTTCCGCGCACCCAGTAAGGAGCGGGACCTTCCCATCCGGCGCGCAGATCCTCGAACAGCTCCAGACACTCGGCGGCCACCACCAGGCGCACCGGTTTCATCGTGCGTACGCTGTGGCGCAGGGGATCGCCGCTCAAATATGGATTGAGCATTCCGGCAATCGCACCCAGCTTGGCCAGTGCCGCCACCGCCGCGATCACCGCCGCATGGTTTTCCATCAGCAGTGCAACCACGCTGCCCTGACCGATGCCATCGCGGCTGAATATCGCGGCGTAACGATTCACCCAACCGTTGAATTCCGCGTAGGTCCAGGACCGATCCTCGAACAGCAATGCCGGATCATCGGGGTTTTCCACGGCGCGGGCTTCAAGAATGGTTCCGATCGATAGATATTCCTCGCGCTTGGCGCGCACCAGCGTACCGAAACCTCGTACAGCGCTACGGGCATCCGGCAGGGCCGACACGATTCCACGCAGCAAATCTGTGAACCTCACCCGGTCCCTTCTCGTCCTGGCTCTCGCACTCATGATTTTTTTTCTCGCAGAATTTTCGATGATCCGACAGCTGCGTCCCGCGCGGACATATACGCCCGCGCGACTTTCACTTGCGCTGCAATGAATTTGGAGGATCAAACGAAACCCAACGGAATGCAATAATGTGAACACATTATCACATTCAGTCCGCGTCACAAGCGGGCGGCGTTGGATATTATTCACTCATGAAGAATTAACCACATGAATTTATTTATTAATATTGGACTCAATCACGCCGATCAGTGGCTCGCCCGACGATCCAACGAGACGGCGCATGGTCAATCCGGCGCGGCGCGGAATACATAAGAATTACAATAGACCCTGTGTCGAAGAATCTGCGTCCTGATCCGAGCCGGCCAGGCACCAAGTGGCAACCGCCACTATCATTAGATTCACCTTCATTCCGTTTTCCGTGCGGCAGTGGATGCGTCGGCATCCGCACCGCTCAACATTGATTAAATGGGAATCGATTCATGTCCACCAACACTCCGAACCCCTCTCCCGGCGCACGCTTTCGTCGCGCATTTGCCGAAGAAAAGCCGCTGCAGGTCGTCGGCGCCATCAATGCCAATCACGCGCTGCTCGCCAAACGCGCCGGCTTCAAGGCGATCTATCTGTCGGGTGGCGGCGTTGCCGCGGGCTCGCTGGGTCTGCCGGACCTTGGCATCTCCACGCTCGATGACGTGCTCACCGACGTGCGCCGCATCACCGACGTCTGCGATCTGCCGCTGCTCGTCGATGTCGATACCGGTTTCGGGCCGTCCGCATTCAACGTCGGCCGCACAGTGAAGTCGCTGATCAAGTTTGGCGCCGGGGCGCTGCACATCGAAGACCAGGTCGGCGCCAAGCGCTGCGGCCATCGTCCGAACAAAGAGATCGTTTCGAAGGAAGAAATGGTCGATCGCATCAAAGCCGCCGTCGATGCGCGCACCGACGAAAACTTCGTGATCATGGCGCGCACCGACGCACTCGCCGTCGAAGGGCTGGACAAGGCGATCGAACGCGCCGTCGCCTGCGTCGAAGCGGGCGCCGACATGATTTTCCCGGAAGCGATGACCGAACTGGCGATGTACAAGAAATTCGCCGCAGCAGTGAAGGTGCCGGTACTTGCCAACATCACCGAATTCGGCAGCACACCGCTGTTCACGACCGAGGAACTGCGCGGCGCCGACGTCGGCCTCGTGCTGTATCCGCTGTCCGCGTTCCGAGCGATGAACAAGGCCGCTGACAACGTCTACAAAGCGCTCCGCCGCGACGGCACACAGAAGAACGTCGTCGATACCATGCAAACCCGCATGGAGCTATACGACGTGATCAGCTATCACGCATACGAACAAAAGCTGGATGGGTTGTTCGCGAGTGCGAAGAAGAAATAAACCCTAGGCTCACCCGCGACCCTGACGACGCGAGGTGTCGGCAGAGTCGCTGGGTGGGCTGCGATTGAGGCTGCGCGAAGTTCCCTCGCAGATCTTTGAAGGGCAAGTGGTACGAGCGGAACATTTCTTTTTCTTCCGAGCACGTCCCGGAATTCTTGCCCTCTCTTGCTTCCAACCTCCCGTAGAGCGTCCTGTCGGGTTTCTCACGGCCTGGATCAGTTGAATACTTCAAAGCACCTTGACGTAGGGCTTTCTCAGCTTAAGGAAAGGTTCTTCAATAAAGCGGAAGCTGACATACCCCGGAATCATCATCAAGACGAAGAAGGCTAAAGACCAGCAACACGCCAGATAGAAATTGGAAATGTTCATGATTCGCTCATTCACGAACTGAGCTGCGTCAAACACCACAAAGAAGTGTAGGAGATAGATGGAATACGAATATTCTCCGATGCGCCCAATGAATCTCGACAACCCGGAAGCAGAGTGGGAAAACGAGCTGTCATACCACGCGATACCCACCGCGTAGGCGATTCCTTCAAATGTCGGAAGAAATATCCACAAGGGGCTGGGAGATGGGTACGAAGGATAAAAAAAGAAGCCTCCTTTAAAATCGAAATACCAATACATCACCATGAACGCCGAGGTTGTCAGTAGAGCAATAACGTGGCGGTGGGCAAGATAAGAACGGTACTGATAGACGAGCATGCCCAGTGCGAACTGATCGATTCGGCCGATAATCGTCCAGTAGGCTAATGACTGGATTTCGCGTCTCTCGTGATAGAGAACCGAACGCAGTGCAATAGCCGCGACAATGATGGACAAAGGCCACAGCTTTGACTTCCTTAGCATCCATAGAAGCAAAGGAAGAACCAAGTAGTAGTGGAACTCCACCGTAATCGACCACCCGCCGTTGGGAAGGGTCGGGAATAGAGCGCCCCTCGCAACTGAGTAGGCATAGTCGGAAACGCTTTGACCGCTGACGGCTTTCTTGATTCCGACAATCAGTATTACCACCGCAAGCAGCGGGAGCAGGCGCAGAGCACGGTTCCAAATAAACGCCCCGTAGTCAATCAACTTTCCATCGAGCAGCTTCGCAAATAGATAGCCGCTGAGAGTCATGAACAGAGCGACGCCAGTGTGTCCCTCATCAAGAACAGCGAATGGGAATAGAGATGGAACGTAGCTGAATGGAATTGGGTGGCCACTTGCCCCATGAGTGAAATGCCACGTAAAAACGATAAAGGCTGCCAAGGCTCTGACGTGGTCAAGAGCAACGAAGTGTGCGCCGGATGAAGATCTCATATTGTCCCGAGTGGGGTTCTTACGGCAAAACGAGCGCTTTTGGTGACGTCTAACGATCAAGATCAGCTGCCGACCGCGCCCGAGGCGTGGTCGGTCGGCTTGACCGCGTTGTTAAGACGACGGACCCAATTAACCATAGAACTTGCAACACAAAGACCGGCAGTACAACGAACGTATTTGCGATCCCGACCCAGAACATAGCTGCCATTTGCCATGTGGTTGACGACTTCCAGTCGAAACTGAGCGTGAGGTGGGGTGACAATTCTGCCAGCTCTGGGGCTGGGGATATTACCTGGGCAATAAGTGTATACCGGCCTGGGGCGACTTGGAGATGAGCCACCGCTCTGTACACAACACCACTTCCCCATCCCGACGAACCCTTCGCGACTACTGTCGCGCCCGCCACAAGCATGTGCCCCTTTCCTTTAAGCAGTGACCACATGATTTGCACGGGAACTCCGGCAGTTTCCTTCGGGAACCATCGACCAATTAGCGTTTGAAGTTCTTCAAAGGAATGACCGGTTCGGTTGAATTCCAACTGCAGCTCATAGTTCTCTCGTAATGGAATGAAGATTTCCGATTGAAGGTAGCTGGGGGAGGCCAGTGATATGGGCTGATCGAAAGGCGCTCCACTCAGCCACGAGTCGAGTAGAAAGCTTCCACCAAGCCAGCTTACGACGGCTGAGATTGCCACTACTTGTAGGCGAATCCTATTCCAAAGCATGCTGCGCATCTAACGAAGCTGTAGAAAAACCCGCATTCCCGATTCTATTCGCTCGGGGAAGGCCCAAAGGGGCCAGGTTGAATATTTTCACAACACCAGATCTCCCTGTCCCTCTGCTGCAGCTAAGTAAGTACCCGGCTCCAGGCGTGGCCTGCCACGCGGTCTGGCTTGCCGTCGGACGCCGGTCATTTTCTCGATCTTTGCGTGAAAGCGTCCATTGCCCAGTGGCTGATTCTGGTTGAGCGCTAGCCGGATATCGTCTATGGCTTCCCGGTCCAGCTCGGTCCGGAATAATTTCCGGTAGGCGGATTGCCGTTCCGCATCGCCGCGTCCCAGCGATTGATACAGTACATGCGGCGTGAGCAAGGGATTGACCTGCCCCAAGGCGTTGCGCCGATAACTACTCCAGCGGTAATGCGCGGGATCGTCCACCATTGCCGCACGGACAGGGCTGAGTTCGATGTAGCGTTGGCAAGTCATCAGATAGGGTTCCGCCTGAACAGCGGAAGATTTGTAGCGGCTGTCCCAAAGCGTGCCGGTCCGTCGGTAGCTGCGATTGATGTACTGCACGTAGCGGCGCCCCAGCGTCATGATCAGCTTAGGGACCGAAATCGCCTTGCGGGGCGTCAGCAGCAAATGCACATGGTTGGTCATCAGTACATACGCATGCAGGGCGCAGCCTGTTTCATCGAGCGCTTCGCCGAGCCAGTACAGGTAAGTGGCGTAGTCGTCTTCGTTGAAGAAGCAGGGCTCGCGGTTATGCCCGCGCTGCACGATGTGCAGTGGCACTCCATCCAAATGCACTCGGGTTCGGCGGGGCATGGAAAGATCGTATCAAAAATTATTCAACCTGGCCCTTTAGTTCTTGCCGCCCCTTCGCTCGATTGCAATTCCCACGACTTGCTCTGCGCTTATAGGGCCGGCTTTCACACCAACCCATTCAAACAGCATGCGTGCACAATCTTGTTTAGCGGCGACGAATATCTTATGCATGTCCTCGTATGAAGGCCGAACTGGCTGCCCGATGGTGAACATGTCCTTTAACAATCTGAGCTCGCCATGCTTCTCCGAAGAAAGAACGCCTTTGGCGTGCAGAATTACATTTCTGAGTATTCTCAGGTCCCCCATGATGTCCGACTTTATTTCTTTGGTGGGCTTCTGCACAGAGGCGGCCAAGCGCGGCCTGATTTCATCTTCCCAATAGGTGAATAGAAATATCAAAACAGCCCTCGCATGCTGTTGCTCATTAAACCCTCCACTCTCATTCGCACTTATATAGTCCTCAGCCCTTACCGTCCGCGAATGCACTATGTCTGGGTGCGATGGATCCTCATAGCTTGACCACACGACAATCGGAACCCCATCTGCCCCTTGCCTTGTCGCCGTTTGGCGCATAACTCGATGCACTTGGCGTTCAACTCGAGTGTGGTGCCCAGCGAAGCCAGCCATTGCATCCATATAGACGCCAACATACTGATTGATTAAATCAATGTACTCCCGTACGACACTGTCAAATGACTCACCCATGCAAGCAATGCCTAACGAAGCTGTAGAAAAACCCGCATTGCCGATTCTATTCGCTCGGCACACGTATT